>NZ_CP068230.1:1769166-2393333 GCF_009183365.2 Shewanella algae | reverse complement strand
CGCTTCTTCCCACAAAGGGTGGCCGGCAATGGCATCGACATCATCAATACAGACAAGATCGAGCTGCTCCAAGCCTTCAAGCAAAGCGGTGGAGATACTGGCATGAATACCCAGGGGAATATAGAAGCTGCTGCGTCCCAACTCATTGGCATGAGCGCAGGCGGCGTGCATCAAGTGGGTTCGTCCCGACTTAACCGGTCCCCATAGGTAGACGGCTCCCTGGCTGCGGCCTTCGGCACAGGCCCTCAAGGTCTGGATCAGTTCATCGTTTCCTGCCGCAGGATAATAACTGTTAAAAGTCTCATCGTCCGGCAAGTGAACGGGCAGTGAAAGTTGCAAGGGTGAGTTTTGTGTCACTCAGGATCGTTCCAAATCGCAGTAAATCAAGTAATGCGGGCGCCAAGTCTAGCATGACTGGCGCCGCTGTTAAAACCTCAACGGCTGTGCCATTGGTATGGACCTATGGACTGGTTCACAGTATCGCTGAATTCTGTGGTCTTGGATGGCTGCGACAATGTATTCATGCCGTCGTTGCCCTGCCCGCCAGCCAAATTCTGAAAACCAGTCTCGGCCGAAGATAAACGTGGTTCCAGACGCAGCAGGTTTTTCAAGTCCTCTTCCGAGCCAAAAAGCTGCACGTTGAAAGTGGCACTGTCACCCTGCAGAGTACTGAGGCTGGCTTCACGCACCGCACTGAGTTGGTTGAGAAACGCCTCAATCTCAACCAACTGTTTCATTTGGTTGATGCCGGTAAAACGCACTTTGCTCAGCAGGCCATCGCCGGAATCGGCAATCGCGTACCGGGAAACGAAGTAATCAGACAGTGACAGCATCATCTCGGCCACGGCTTCGTCCTTACTGGCGGCCCGCCCCTGACGGCTGAGCAGAGGTTGGCCAAAAGACTGACTGACATCTGTCTTGGGATAAAGCACCAGTTGATAGCTGAATTCACTGCCGCTGGCTTCCAGTGTGCCCATGGCAAAGAAGTCCGCCTGGTAACGCCCTGAAGCGGTAGCGACGGTATCTGCAAACAAACCGCGCACATCATTGACATTGATGCGCATCAGATCGTCCAGATCCATCAAAGGAAACATCAAAGGCACACCACGTTCCATCGAGGCATTGGCAAACGCCTTGCGCTCTTCGGCACTCGAATCATCACTGAGGATAACCCTCTCATTATTGATATCCGTGCTGAGCCAAAACAGAGTCAGGGGACGTTGTTTGCCCCAGACCGGCAAGCCGGCTTCGCGCAGCATGCTGATTATCTTGCGGTGATCGAAATTCGCCTTCAGCTTTAGCCCCTCTTCGGTATCCAGATAGCCAAACTGACTGACCATGGCATCGGCATTGGCGAGCTTGGCCTGAATTTCCGGGCTTTCGAGGGCGCTACGGGAGCCGGAGTTTTTCAAAATAACATCTTCCAATGCCTTCTTGAGCCCCTTGCTCTTCTCGGCACTGGTTCGGGATTCCACGGCTACAGTGGCTTCATCCAAACGTTTGACCTCAACAGCCTGGGCCAGAGTTGTGGCACAGAACAGGGAGAGAAAAACGACTGGCTTTATAAATGAATTCAGCATCTTTGCGACGGTAAAAAATGGTCGGAATGGCAAAAGTGTATCATATATGCCTCACTTGGCGAGCCGATGGAGATGAAAAACCTCCCGCTTCGTTCATCTCGGGTTCAGCGGTAGAATTTGTGAAAAATTTGATCTAAAACGGCAAATAGTCCCCCACAATTTACAGTGAACTGGTAATATTGGCCGGTTTAACCTAAATACGGATAAAAAAATGAAATACCTTGCCCGTCCTCTGCAAGGCGCACAGATGTTATTTGTCGCTTTCGGAGCCCTGGTGCTAATGCCGCTGCTCACCGGCCTAGATACCAGCGTAGCCCTGTTCACCGCCGGATTCGGCACCCTGTTGTTCCAGTTGATCACCAAACGTCAAATCCCTGTTTTCCTTGCTTCCTCCTTTGCTTTTATTCCACCTGTCATGTACGGCGTACAAACCTGGGGCGTCCCCGCGACCATGGGTGGCCTGATGGCTGCAGGATGCGTCTATCTGGTACTGGCCTCTGTGGTTAAACTGCGTGGCGGTGGCGTAATCATGAGACTCCTGCCTCCTGTGGTGGTGGGACCTGTGATCATCATCATAGGCTTAGGTCTAGCACCGGTTGCCGTGAATATGGCGCTCGGCAAGAGTGGTGACGGCAGTCAGGTACTGGTTGCTCAGGATACCGCCCTTATTGTTTCTCTGGCATCACTACTGACCACCATAGCCGTGGCCATCTTTGCCAAGGGACTGTTGAGGTTGATGCCGATCCTGGCCGGTATCATAGTAGGTTACGGCCTGAGTCTGTATTACGGCATAGTGGATTTCAATGTGGTACATGAGGCCGCGTGGCTGGCCATGCCCAACTTCGTTGCCCCCGAGTTCAACTGGCATGCCATTGCCTTTATGATCCCGGTTGCCATAGCCCCTGCCGTGGAACACATAGGAGACATTTTGGCTATCTCCAATGTTACCGGTAAAGATTATTTGAAAAAGCCCGGTTTGCATCGCACTCTTGCCGGTGACGGGGTCGCCACCATAGCGGCCACCGCTTTTGGCGGCCCGCCAAACACCACTTATTCTGAAGTGACGGGCGCTGTGACCCTGACCCGCAACTTCGACCCCAGAATTATGACCTGGACTGCCATTACCGCCATTTTGCTGGCCTTTGTTGGTAAACTGGGCGCCCTGATGCAGACGATTCCAGTACCTGTGATGGGCGGTATCATGTGTTTGCTGTTCGGCTCTATTGCCGCTGTGGGCCTCAACTCATTGATCAAGCATCAGGTGGATCTCAGCGAGCCCCGCAACCTCTCCATAGTTGGGGTAACATTGGTATTCGGTATCGGCGGCATGGCTTTCGGTATCGGTTCATTCAGCCTGACCGGTATCAGCCTTTGCGGTATTGTGGCCATAGTGATGAACCTGCTGCTGCCAAGCAGCAAGCCCCAAGCAGCCAAGACAGGTGACTCCCTCGCGGACTGAGCCTTATCTCATTTTGCGTAAACTTGAGTATCAAAGTACAAAGCGCCCAAAAGGGCGCTTTTTCATATTTTAAGCCACCCAAAAGGCCTTAACGACTCTTTGGCTGCTATAACGTCAGGCTCATGGGAATATCCACCATTCCCTCTCGCTCACGAACGCCATCTATACGTTTAAAACCGAATTTCAGGTAAACATTCTCGGCAGTGACGGCTGAATTAACCGTAAATTTGCCTTCATTGCCCTTGTCCAGGCATGCCTTTCTGGCCACATCCCAAAGTCGCCGTGCCAGCCCCTGACCTGCAGCATCTTCGCGAACAAACAGATGATACAGATGGCGATTTTCCCTCATGCCTACTACCCCCAGGAGCTCACCTGAATCATTGACAGCCAGATGATAACGGTAATCTCCGTTTAAATAGCCGCTGACACTGGCAGGCGACATGGAATCAAGCAGCATTGCATGAACCTGAACACCACAGGAGGGCAATACAAACTTGCGGGTTTGGGGAATAATCAGATCACTGATAGCCTGGGCATCGGCAGAATTAGCGATTCGGATACTGGTACTGCTAGTATTGGTAGCCAATTGATAACATCCTGTTTTTCGTTCTAAATAGTTAGGGTTAATACTTTATGCATGGAACGCATCTATCTCAAGGTTGTTTGCCGTCAACCAGGGAAAAGTTCACTCATACATGACAGATACCGTCGGGTTATTGTAAAAATACGCAGAATAACAAGGGGCTGAGGTTAAGCTTTATAAGCTTTTATTTCAGGTAAGGACTTTTAGCTTTGCTCAAGGCAGGCTTCAGGCCGGTGCCATATCGGCTTCTTTAGCTGCGGGCTTGACCGCCGTTTGCTCCAGCGGCAACAGCAATATCATCGACGTTCCTATGCCATTGACTCCCGAAGATACCCGCACACTTCCTCCCAACACTTCAGTGGTCAGATGGTGCACTATATGCAGGCCGAGCCCGGTACCACCGCTACCTCGCTTGGTGGTATAAAAAGGATCAAACACCCTTTGACTATCCTGCTCCTTAATCCCTATGCCGTTATCCATCACGCAGATCTCCACCTTGTTTTGCAGCTTGCGGGCACAGATATGCACTTCGCCCCGGTCGGGTTCTTCAAAGGCATGGATCAGCGCATTGTGTACCAGGTTCTGGATCACCTGCCCCAGGGGGCCGGGATAACTGTGCATATGAATATCGCTGGGAATATCCGTGGTCAACTTATGATGGCTGTGTTTCCACTGGCCATGATTCAGTGCCAGGATATCCGCTATCAACTCGTGGAGCCAGAAGGCTTGCCTGTCGGCATTGGCCCTGTCAGATGCTACCTGACGGAACTGTTGAATAAGCAGGGCTGAACGTTTGAGATTGCGCTCGGCCAGGGTTAAACCTTCCGCTTGGTATTCAATAAACTCCTCCAACTGCGAGCGTTTAATATTGCCACTGTGATACCCACGCTTGAGTTCGTCCACCCTTTCATTCAGCGCAGTGACACACAACATGGCGGCACCAATAGGCGTATTGAGTTCATGAGCCACTCCGGCCACCATCAAGCCCAGAGACGATAGTTTCTCGGTGCGAACCAGTTCCTGCTGTGATGCCCTCAGTTGAGCCAATGTCAGTGCCAATGCCGCGTTGCTCTGTTGCAACTCATGAGCCTTATCCCCCAGACGCAGATTGGATCGCGCCAAAAATGCCCCCAGTAAAGTCATGCACAGAAGCACCACGGCGCCGACACCTGTATAGAGCTGCCTCAGCCTGGCTTGAATGAGCAAAGGCTGCTCATCATGGGACAAGGTGTAAAGCATGGGCACTTGGCTGCCATTGTTTAAGCTCGGGCCCACCCGAGAGAAGGTCCACATACCGGTTTCATCGATAAACTGCCCCTGGCTGGTCTGCTGAATGCGCTGCCAGACCTTGGGGTGAACGACCGCCAGGCGCTGCTCGGGATCGCCGAACATAAAGCCCCATTCCCTGTGACCATAAGTTGAAAGCAGCCAATAGCCTTCGGCATTCAGTAGCATGGTCTTGCCGGACTGGCGTAAACGCTCGAGTAAACCACTGCCATCCAGGTTTACCAATGCCAGTCCAAGCTCGCTGGTATTGGTATCCATCACTTTGGTGGCGGCGCGTAAGGTGGGACGATAGGGTTTCTCTATCTCTCCGCCTTCGATATTGAGATCAAAAGGAGAGTAATAAACCGCCCCCGGAGCCAGTCGGTTGGCTTCAATCACGTAATAGCGTGATGATTTATCCTGCAATGCGTCGTTGGCAACGACCCGCCTTTGATTATCTGTATGATCAACCCTGACCCGCTCAACTCCTGAGGTGCCTATCCAGCGAACTTGCATATAACTGGGATAGGCCTTGCTGAAATCAACAAACAGGCGTTGTAACAAGCTCAGTTGTTCGCTCTCGTCAAGCTTTGGGTCGGCCAATACCGATGCCGTCATTTGCGATAGCAGGCTGACATCCTGATGCACCTTGGTCAACTGTGCATCGAGTACCAGAGCGTCTCTGTCTACCAGCTCCCGCTGAGCATAACGCACCTGATCTATCTGCCATTGGGATGCATAGTGATACATGAGCCAGCTTCCCAGCGGTACCAGCAGCCACCAAGGCAAGAGATAACTGACCCTGGTCAACCACTTATTGCGTTTCTGACTCTTGGATGAGGCTTCCCCTGAAATCAGTGGTGTCATCACGGCCTGTTCGGGCAACTCTATCGACATAAGTGGGGTCCCATTCAGCGTTTACTGAGCCACAACAACAGCTCATCCAGTGGCATGGCCTTACCATACAGCCACCCTTGAGCGATATGGCAGCCATTATCCCTGAGCCAGTTGGCCTGGCTGCGAGTCTCAACCCCCTCGGCAACCACAGAAATATTCAATCGCCGTCCCAACTCAATGATCATCGACGCCAGAAAACGGCTGCGCTCATCTTCATCCAGCCTGGCGACAAAGGTCATATCTATCTTCAAGTGATCGGCCGGCAGCTGCAGCAGGTATTCGAGTGACGAAAGCCCGGTACCGAAATCGTCTATCGCAACTGTGCCGCCCCAGGCACGGTGACGCTGGAGAATTTTCGCAACTTGCTGGAACGATTGCATCATGGCGGTTTCGGTGACTTCCAAACACAGACGGCTAGGCTCAACACCTGCCAGACGGCATTGTTGTTTGAGCCTGTCGAGAACATCCGGTTTATCCAGTTGGCGGGCCGAATAATTAAGACTGACCAGAATATCGGTAAAACCGGCCTGATCCAGCGCATGTACCGCCTGACAGGATAACGCAACCACTATGTCGCCTATGCCGTGAATGTAAGACGACTGCTCTGCCAACGGGATAAAGGTGCCCGGAGGTACCATACCGTCTTCGGTCTGCCAGCGCAGCAAGGCCTCCACGCCGACAACCTCACCACTCTTGAGATCTATCTGTGGCTGGAAGTGCAGTACAAACTCCTGGCGTTGAATGGCGGTATGCAGCCGTTGCATCAACTTGAATCTGTGTGCCGCCTGATGCTCAAATTCGGGATCAAACGCCTGTATGCTGCCAGGCCCTCGGGATTTGGCATTTCTGAGCCCGGTACCTGCGGTGCGCAGCAGTTCGGCGGGATCCTGGCCACTGATGGCCAGAGAGACTTCTGTCATACAGGCGGTGAGAATATGACGGCTGTTATCGATTTCAAACGGCGCACTGAACACCCGCTGCGCCCTGTCGATATTGACCTGCTCCTTATGGCCAATGACGGCGAACAGATCTGAATGCAGTCGTCCAATAACAGTCGGCTGCGGAAAAACCTCCTGTAACCTTTGGGCTACCGCCTGCAGCACCTGATTGCCAAACACTGAGCCAAACAGATTATTGAGGCCGGAGAAATGATCCAAATCCAATAACAGCAGATTGTGCGCACTTGCGCTGGACATAGCCTGCAACCTGGAGAGTTCCCGCAGCAAGGCACTGCGATTGGGGATGCCGAGCAGTTCATCCTGGTAGGCAATCTTGTCGAGCCGGCTTATCAGGGCTACGTTGCCAAAGCCCTTGGAAACATTGGCGGCAAACACCTTTAGCAGCTCCATTTCGGTGTCGTCCAAGGTGCGATCTGTGGCCACATAGATGGCAAATTCGGCCAATGCTGCCGATTTCGGGAAAAACAGCACCTGGCTCTCATCGGTACTGACAAAACGTTTTTCCCTGAGCGCCTGTTCCACCATGGACTGAATGGTCGGATCCGGCAACTCCCTGAGGGCACGATTGGCATACTGCCGGAAACGACCACTGCAGGCTATGGTCATGGGCTCAAAGATCTCCTGCCCCGAGCCATCTGCGCTATGACGCCCCCGATTGACACAAACCAGCCCCTCATCCGGCACATCAATAAGATTGGCGATTTCACTTAAGGTAACCGAGGCTATCTGTGCCAGCGTTCGCAGCCCAAGCAAACGGTTGCTGGACTCGACAATGAGTTGCAAACCACGGCGGGCAGAGGAAATGGTCTTGAGCTGGTGATAATTACGCACAGCACCCGTAAGTATGTTGCGAATGCCGCGGCTGGCGAGATCGGACTTAAGCACATAATCAGACAAATCATAGTCTTGCATCACAGACTCGGCCGGTGCCATTCCCGGCTGGCCGGTTAAAAGCACAAAGCGGGTATCGGATATCCCCAGCAGATCCCGCACCGCCTTGACTAACCTGAGACCGGCATCTTCGGTTTCCATTACCACATCGACCAGGACTACGGCAAAGTCGGCGTCTTTACCAAGCAAACTGGACGCCTCGGCCATGCTGTAGGCTTGTATGAGTTCGAGAGGCCGCCCCATCAGGGTCATTTTATTGATGGCAAAACTCAGCGAGTTCTGGAATTTGACATCATCATCCACCGCCAGAATACGCCACTTATTGTCGCGTTGATGGAGCTCTTCCGGCGATGTTTCAGACGAAAACAGAAAATCATCGATCATAGTCACTAATCCCTCAGTCACTTTGCCCGCGTTATTACTTGGACAAAACCTGCAGGCGCTCTATGCCCTGCCCGGTACTCAGCACTATTTGCCTCGGCCAACGTCCTGAACCTATGCTCTTGAACTTCAGGTCGCTGAACCCAAGAGCCGAAGTTCAGATGAAATCAGCATGGTTGCCGCAATCGCTGCGGCAGCACAATTCGGCATCAAGTACTTTTCAATACAGTACGCTATGTCTGATTTAAAGTGTAATCCACTTTTGGCTTAGGGAAAGTGCAAACAAGTCCCATGTGTGCTCTGCGTCGGCTTACAGGCCTGGATGCAAGGCGTGGTTCGCGGCAAATGGCCCTAGTCCTTTGCAAGAAGCACAACACAGCAAACAGGTCTGTAAGCCACGCCCTTTGGGGCTTTCACAGCAAACGGCTCTCTGCGTTATCCGACTTCGACAGGCCCCGGCATGCCTTCAGTCAGATGCCTTGAACGCCAATTGCTGTGCAAGCCAGAGTGCCATGAGGACTTATTCGCACTTTCCTTATGCCGGTTAACTGTCAGAATGACGGTGTAAATTTTTGTCTAGTACCTGTTTCTGCCTGCGATACTGGTTCAGTTGCCAACAACTGACGGGAAACAACCTATGTTGACGGTATTAAAGCAATAAAAGTAAGGCTTTGAGCCATTTATCATTTTTTTAGCTTGCCCGGTTTGCTATTCTGCCCCCCAATATAGGGATTTGCCGAGCCCGCCAGCCAATTGGGGCGGGCAAGCCTCCTAATCCCGTAACCAATTAAAATAATCCACAAGGAAGTTATATGATCCGTTCATTCGCCAAGGAAGACATGTATCCGCTATTGGAAATCTGGTTGACCGCCTCCATCGATGCACACGATTTTATCGCCGCAGATTTTTGGCAGTCCCAACTGGATAATATGCGCCGGGTCTATATTCCAGCAGCCGAGAACTATGTCTACCAGCATGGCGCCGAAGTGCTGGGGTTTTATTCTCTCTACGAGAACAGCCTGGCGGCTTTGTTTGTTAAACCTGCGATGCAGGGATTAGGAATTGGCAGTCGCTTACTCGAGCACGCCAGGCAGCAAAGAGAACAACTGACCTTAAGTGTTTACTGCGACAACCAGGCCAGTGTCGATTTTTACCAACGCAGGGGAGCTGTGATTATTGGCGAACAAACCTGCGCCGACACAGGCCACAGAGAATATAGCATGCAGCTGACAGGCCTCAGACCCTGAAAGTGGCTCAGATTGCCGATAAAGTTAGCGCCCTGAAGAGAAGGAACACCCGCTATGAGTGAGCAGCGAGGCAGAGTATTGATCCTGGTTGACGTGCAAAACGTCTACTACACAACCAGGCAAGCGCTCGGGCGCAATCTTGACTACAACCGGCTCTGGTCCAAAGTCACCCGTCAACGGCAGCTGGTTAAAGCCTTCGCCTACGCCATAGACAGGGGCGATAAGAAGCAACGGGAATTTCAAAATATCCTGCGGGCCATCGGCTTTGAGGTGAAACTCAAACCCTTTATCCAACGCGCCGATGGCTCGGCCAAAGGCGACTGGGATGTGGGAATTACCATAGATGCACTGGAATATGCAGATGTGGTGGACACCATAGTGCTGCTGTCCGGTGACGGCGATTTTGCCCTGTTGGCCGAAAAACTACGTCAAAAAGGTAAACGGGTTGAGGTTTACGCCGTTCCCGAATTAACTTCGTTGGCTCTGATCAATGCTGCCAGCGAATTCTTCCCCATAGAGGGAGAGTTATTGCTCGGGCAGTGAGCTGGGTTAAGGTCTGCAATCCAGTATCTGCTCTATTGCTTGGCCGGCGTGGTTTACACCGGTTAGCAAAGCCAAGTTCAAAAAGGAAAATAAACATGGAAAACAGTGGTTCAGATAAGCGCCCTTATCTGATTTTGGTGCATGGTGCGCTGGCCAATGCCGAGATGTGGCAACCGCATCTTCCCCACCTTGAAAATGAGTTTGAGATAATCCCTGTCAACTTACGCCATTTCACAGGCCAAACGGACGGCGGTTTCGGCCTCAATACCCACGCCGATGACCTGTATACACAGATAAACAAATTACCGCAGAAGAAGGCTTTGTACCTTGCCGGTTGGTCTTATGGCAGCGATGTGATCCTCAATCTGCTGCTAAAGCATTCTGTTATGCCCACAGGGATATTTCTCTATGAACCCGGTTACCCTGGGGCACTCGAAGGTCAAGTGATGCAAAGCTGGGGGGACGATGCCAACAATATGTTTGCGCCGATATTTGAACGGGTCGCCAAAGGCGAGTTGGCTGCAGCTGTTGAAGCCCTGATAGATGGCTCGGGCGGTAAGCCCGGCTACTTTAGCCGCCAGGCCGAGGATATTCGCAAGCCCCAACTGGCGCTGGCTTATACTTTGCCGGTGCAGCTCAATCAAACCGAGAGCCCTGCCATCACAAAAGATGCCTTGAAAGCCTTCAGGCTCCCCCAAACCTGTACCTTGATAATTGCCCACGGCAGCGATACCCGGGCACTGTTTCGCTTGGTCAGTGAGCAGACCTCAAACCTAGTTGAGAGTGCTCAACTAAGAGTGGTGAAAGACGCCACCCATATGTTGCCTTTGGAAGCGCCCGAGCGCCTGGCCGAGCTTATCAAAAAAAGTTTACTGTCCTAGCCTCGGCATTTTTCCTAAATCACAAAAAAGCGGCAACCTTTCAGGCTGCCGCTTTTTGTCTTATTCCCATTCCGCCTTACGACTTTGGCCGGTGCGTTATTCGGGTTTTATCATCTCAAAATGGCTGTAGGCCCTGGCAGTGGCTATCCTGCCCCTGGGAGTACGCTGGATAAAACCTTGCTGGATAAGAAATGGCTCCAGCACATCTTCTATGGTTTCCCGTTCTTCGCCTATGGCCGCCGCCAGGTTGTCGAGCCCCACAGGGCCTCCCATAAACTTGTCGATGATCGCCAGCAGCAACTTGCGATCCATGTAATCGAAGCCTTCGCCGTCCACATCCAGCATATCCAGTGCTTGCTCGGCCACCAACTTGGTGATCCGGCCATCGTGTTTCACCTCGGCAAAATCACGCACCCGTCTGAGCAGGCGGTTGGCGATCCGCGGGGTTCCACGGGCTCGGCGGGCAATTTCCCTGGCGCCGTCAGAGTCCATCTGCAGTTCCAACATGTTGGCAGAGCGGGCAACTATGGTGCTGAGGTCGTCCACATTGTAAAACTCAAGCCTCAGCGGGATCCCGAAACGAGCCCTTAACGGAGAAGTCAGCGCACCGGCGCGGGTGGTGGCTCCCACCAGGGTAAATGGCGGCAAGTCCAGTTTGATGGAGCGGGCCGCCGGGCCCTCGCCTATCATGATATCCAGCTGATAGTCTTCCATCGCCGGATAGAGAATTTCTTCCACCACTGGGCTGAGACGATGAATTTCATCGATAAACAGAACATCGCCCGGCTCAAGATTGGTCAGCAATGCCGCCAAATCGCCGGCTTTTTCCAGTACAGGCCCCGAGGTGGACTTGATATTCACCCCCATCTCATTGGCCACTATCATTGCCAAAGTGGTCTTGCCAAGCCCCGGCGGGCCATAGATCAGCATGTGATCCAAGGCTTCCTGGCGGTTTTTGGCGGCTTGAATAAACACCTTGAGCTGAGCACGAGCCTCATTCTGACCTGTATACTCGTCCAGCAACTTGGGACGCATCGCCCGATCGATAAGCTCCTCCTGAGGAGAGCTTTGGGGTTGGATCAGTCTGTCGGCCTCTATCATGCCTTTACCTTCATTCCTCAGTTATCCGCTCCATGTTACAGCATGGATTTGAGTGCGGCCTTGATCAGGGTTTCTGAATCTATGCCTTCAACAAAGGCGCTGGAAACCGCTTTGCTGGCCTGGGCGGGTTTATAGCCCAAAGAGAGCAAGGCTGCAATGGCATCTTCTTCGGCGCTGTTGGGCGCTTCTACCGGGGTAAAGTTGGACTTGAGCACAAACTCACGCTCATTGCCGCTGGAGGCTTCCATCAGGCTCTTGAGCTTGTCGCGCATCTCAACCAATAAACGCTCGGCGGTCTTCTTGCCCACCCCCGGCAGTTTCACCAAGGTGGCGATATCGTCGCGCTCGACACAACTGACAAATTCCTGCGCCGTCAGCCCCGATAGTATGGTCAGCGCCAACTTGGGGCCGACCCCATTGGCCTTGATAAGTAACCTGAACAGCGCTCTTTCCTGCTTGGTAATAAAACCATACAGCAGCTGAGCATCTTCACGCACTACAAAGTGGGTATAGAGAGTGGTGCTCTGTTGCAGTTCCGGCAACTCATAAAAGCTGGTCAGCGGCATCTGCAGTTCATAGCCCACGCCATGCACATCCAACAACACTTCCGGAGCTTGCTTTTCCAGCAATATTCCCTGTAAACGCCCTATCATCTGTATCTTCCATAGCTGCGGGCCGTTGCCCGGCCGCCGAGGGCAACCAGACTCTGGCAAGTATGATAATGACACACGGCCACGGCGAGCGCATCTGCCGCATCCGCTTGCGGGGCGGCCGGCAGTTTAAGCAACTGCTGGATCATGTGTTGTACCTGAGTTTTCTGGGCCCTGCCCGTCCCGACCACGGCGCTCTTTATCTGGGTTGCCGTGTATTCAGCCACCGGTAAATTCGCCACTGTGGCCGCCACTATGGCCGCGCCTCTGGCCTGCCCCAATTTCAGTGCCGAATCGGCATTTTTGGCCAGGAACACTTTCTCAATGGCAAACTGCTCCGGCTGATATTGGCGGATAATCTCCGACAGGCCGTCGAATATCTGTTTGAGACGGGAGGGAAGGTCCTCGCAGCTGGTGCGAATGCAACCGCTGCCGAGGTAAATCTGGTGCCTTCCCTGACACTGGATCACGCCGTAGCCTGTGATCCGCGAGCCAGGGTCGACACCCAAAATAATCGCCATAGTCCGCCTTATCAGCCGAGGCGTTCCATCACATCATCGGCAATTTCCGCGTTGTGATAAACTTCCTGAACGTCGTCGTGATCTTCCAGCGTGTCGATAAGACGCAGGAACTTGGCGGCGGTATCTTCATCCAGATCGGCCTTGGTCGATGGCACCATGGTCACTTCGGCATTCACCGCTTCAACCCCAATGGCATCCAGTGCATCTTTTACCGCACCGAAATCGGCAGGTGCAGTGTAAACATCCACTGAGCCGTCATCATTGCTAACCACGTCCTCGGCGCCGGCTTCCAGCGCGGCTTCCATGATGGCATCTTCATCAACGCCCTCTTCGTAGCTGATAACGCCCTGCTTGGTGAACAGGTAAGCCACTGAGCCATCTGTCCCCAGGTTGCCGCCGGACTTATTGAAGGCGTTACGTACGCCGGTAACAGTGCGGTTGCGGTTGTCTGTCATACACTCGACCATAACGGCAGTGCCGCCCGGGCCGTAGCCTTCATAAACCACGGTTTCCAGCGACTGGCCATCGAGCTCACCGGCACCGCGCTTAACCGCACGTTCGACTGTGTCACGGGTCATGTTGTTGGACAGCGCTTTGTCGATAGCGGCACGTAAACGGGGGTTGGAATCCGGATCTGAGCCACCTTCGCGGGCTGATACTGTCAGCTCGCGGATAAGTTTGGTGAACAGTTTACCGCGCTTGGCATCCTGAGCTGCCTTGCGGTGTTTGATGTTGGCCCATTTACTATGACCTGCCATAGGTATATCTCCTCTCAATACCGGTTTAAATTCAAACCGGTAAAAAAACAGACCGAGGCTTATGCCCCGGTTTGATTCACACTTTTATGACTTCAAGCTCAGTCCTTCAGACTTCAGCTTTGTCGGCCGCCTTTTCAGCAACCTTGATACCCAATTCCACCAGTTGTTGTGGATTGGCCTCACCCGGTGCATTGGTCAACGGGCAGGCTGCGGTAGTGGTTTTCGGGAATGCCATCACGTCACGAATCGAGCTGGCGCCTGTCATCAGCATTACCAGACGGTCGAGACCGAAGGCCAAACCTGCGTGCGGTGGTGTGCCGTAGCGCAGTGCTTCCAGCAGGAAGCCGAATTTTTCTTTGGCTTCTTCATCTGTGATCCCGAGAATACGGAATACTGTGGCCTGCATCTCCTGATTGTGGATACGCACAGAGCCGCCGCCGAGTTCGGTACCGTTGAGTACCATATCATAGGCGTCGGATACCGTCTCGGCCGGGTTGGCTTCCAGCTCAGCCGGAGTCACGCCCCTTGGCGCGGTGAACGGATGGTGCACTGCGTACAGGCGACCATCTGCCTTTTCAAACATAGGGAAGTCAACAACCCACAGCGGCGCCCACTCGCCCTTGAGCAGGTTGAAATCTTCACCCAGTTTCAGACGCAGCGCGCCCATGGCTTCGGCAACCACATTGGCCTTGTCGGCACCAAACAGAATGATATCACCGCTTTGCGCGCCGGTGCGTTCCAGCAGCGCCTTGACGATATCTTCATTGAGGAACTTGAGCACAGGTGACTGAATGCCTTCCATGCCGGCAGCCAGGTCGTTGACCTTCATCCAGGCCAGACCGCGGGCTCCATAGATACCGACATACTTGGTGTAGTCGTCTATCTGCTTACGGGACAGCTCGGCGCCGCCCGGCACCCGGATAACCGCCACTCGGCCTTCAACATCGTTGGCTGGGCCGTTGAATACCGCAAACTCAACATCCTTGACCAGATCGGCCACGTCCACCAATTCCAGTGGGTTACGCAGATCCGGCTTGTCAGAACCGAAACGACGCATGGCTTCGGCATAGGTCATGGTCGGAAATTCACCCAGATCCACGTTGAGCAATTCGAGGAACAGACCGCGCACCATCTCCTCAGTCTTTTGCATCACCTGCTCAGAGCTCATGAAAGAGGTTTCGATATCAATCTGGGTAAATTCAGGCTGACGGTCGGCGCGCAAGTCTTCGTCACGGAAGCACTTGACGATTTGGTAGTAACGGTCGAAACCTGACATCATCAACAGCTGTTTGAACAGCTGAGGCGACTGAGGCAAGGCGAAAAACTGCCCCTTGTAAGTGCGGCTTGGCACCAAATAGTCACGGGCGCCTTCCGGCGTGGCCTTGGTCAGAATAGGGGTTTCGATATCCAAGAAGCCGTTGCTGTCCATAAAACGACGCACGGCACTGGTGACCTTGGCGCGGAAAATCAGTCGCTGGGCCATTTCCGGACGACGCAGGTCCAGATAGCGATACTTGAGACGCTGCTCTTCGCTGTTGTTCTGGAAGTTATCCATACTCAGCGGCAGTGGGTCGGCGGCGTTGATTATGGTCAGTTCCTTACCCAGCACCTCGATTTCGCCGGTACGCATATGAGCGTTGACCTGGCTGTCGGGACGGGCTCTGACCACACCTTTGACCTGAACACAGAATTCGCTGCGCAGTGTGCTGGCGACATCGAAAACCTCAGGCAAGTCCGGGTCATATACTACCTGGATCAATCCTTCACGATCCCGGAGATCCAAAAACACCACACCACCCAAGTCGCGGCTACGGTTTACCCAACCCACCAGGGTCACTTCTTGTCCAACGTGGGACTTGTTTACGTCCCCACAATAATGACTGCGCATCTGCTTTATATCCTTTATTCCGGCCTGCTGAGCTCTGGAACGATTCAACACGATAAGAGCGGCATTATAGAGAAAATCTGCCGCTTACCAAAGTACTTCACTTTCAGACGGTGAAGTATCAAACAGTTTGCTCCCTTTGACCAGTGGCTGAACCAAGGTCAAGGCACGAGCGTTCAAAATAACAACAATCAGGCACTGCGATAACAACTGCCGCCACTCTCTTTGGCGCGATACATAAGTTGGTCGGCCCGTTTGAGCAGTTCGATGGCGTTGTCGCCGTCCACCGGATACACGCTGATCCCGACACTGAGTGACAGCTGCACACTGATGTTTTGCCACTTGAGTGGCCCGGCAAGCGATTGGATCAAGTTATCCGCCACCTGGCAGACGGCATCGAAATCCTGAATTCGATTGAGTATCACCACAAACTCGTCACCGCCAAAGCGCACCAGAGTATCAGATTTACGGATCACCGCGGCCAGGCGCTGAGTGACCTGCACCAGCATTCTGTCACCCACCTCATGACCATAGGTGTCGTTTATGGCTTTGAAGCCATCGACATCCAAAAACAGTACGGCAAAACGCTCCTGCTCTCTGGCATGTTGCAAAAACGCCTGCTCCAGCCTGTCATCGAGCAATGCCCTGTTGGGTAAGCCGGTGAGCGGATCATGATTGGCAAGATGCTTCATCTTAAGCTCGGCCTCACGCCTTAAGCTCATTTCCCGGCTGAGGCGCCGATTGAGCTGCAACACCAGCAGTACAATAAACAGCGCAATCAAGAGTGCCAGCAGAAAATAGCCCAACCATTCCTTGTATTGTTGGCTCTTGTCGGTAATCACAGTGCCAACCCATTTTTCATGGATCCTTTGCCGTTGGCTGTCATCTATACCGCTTATTACCCGGTTAATCAAAGGCACCAAAGGCTTATAGCCGGGCGTGACGCCAATATGGCTCTTTTGATCGGCCATATCGGTTATCAGGTTCATCTTCAGCGCCGGATATTGCCCGGTAGAAAGGGCCGAGGCCAGCGATACCACTTTATCAATAAAGAGATCCGCCCTTCCCAGGTTGACGGCTTCCAACCCTTCGCGCATGCCGGGCACCAACACTGGGCTTATGCCCTGGCTCTTGGCCATAAGCTCACCGGCCAACTGATAACCTTCAACAATCGCCACCCGCTGGCCATTGAGTTGTCCCAGGCTATAAAGATTCAGATGATCCACGGTGGAAACCATGGCCCAGGGCGATGGCCAATAACCGTCGGAAAAAGCCAGCGCAACATGTTGCTCATCCCTCGCCGCCAGACTGGCGGCCATCACCACTTCGCCGCTGCCAAGCGCCTTGAGGAGATCGCGCCACTCATCGAAAGCCACGGGCAGCAGTTTAAGCCCCAACTGCTGCGCCACCCTCGTCATCACGTCGGCATTAATTCCGGCAAACTGTCCCTGCTCATCCTTGAATTCAAAGGGCGGCCAATCCTTGAGGTAACCTACTTTAAGCTCGGGCAAGCTTTCAAGATAGCCCAGCTCTGCCTGGGTCAATGGCAGCCGACTTTGATCCCTGCTGTAAACATGATCGTCACTATTGAGCATCCATTTGTTTTCCAGCGCCGCCAACTCCTCGCGGGTCAACAGATTAAAGCCGGCGATCAGCCTTTGGGTCAGGCCATCGTCCTGGCGGCGGGTCAACACATAGATATCTGAGCTGAACTGCAAGGCTTTTGCTTGCTGGTAACCGGCCCAGAGTCCATGAGTCAACAGATAATGCTGAGTCCAGGCCGAGGGCGAGACGAAGCCTGAGATATCGCCCCGGTCGGCGGCATTGACCATGGCATCGAGAGAGTCGAAATACTTGAGCTGTACCTTGGGTAAGACCTGTTTCAGCTCTGTGATATAGGGTGATGATGGGAAAATCCCCAAGCGTTTGCCGTCCAATAGCGCCAGCGGGCTCTCCATCTGACCTTTGAGAAACAGACGGCTGCTTTGGGTGTGTAAGTGCCAGGCACGCTTGAGTCCAGAGCTGAGATCGTCACTTTCCGGATAACCTATATGGGCATCGACAATCCCCTGCTTGACCTGCTCCAGAGTGCTGTTCATGCTACCGGCAACAAACTCCACCGGCACCCCGGTTTTGGCGGACCATTTGTGCCAGATATCCACATACAGGCCGTGGGGTAAGCCATCCGGGCCAAGATCGGAAAACGGCTCCATATTCAGTGGCATGGCAACCGTGATCCCATGCTGATCGGCACGATACCCCAGCCAGCGCCTCTGGGTCTGAACGATAAACTCAGGAGTGATCTGGGCAAAGCCACTATCGATTTCGGCCACCAAGGTCTGCCTGCCTTTGGCGACAGCCGGCGCCACCGGCGAATGCTTTATCAGCATCCGGTTGGCGGTGGGATATTGCTGGGCAATACTGCGGGCCAATTGCCGGTCACGTAGATACCCTTCCATGCCTGCAAACACCTTGATTTCTCCGCGGGATACCGCCTTGAGCAATGCGTCGCGACCTGGGTATAAGGCAAATGAAAGGCCGGACTCCTGAGCCTTAAGATCCGATTCGTGGGACGAGCCTTTGACTATCCCTATCCGATACGGCAGCAGCTTCTCAAAACTGTCCTTGTGCCTCAGTTCAGAGTGCAGATAGAGGTAGGTATCAATACGACTGATGGGCTTGGCAAATTCAAATTCGGCCTCGCGCTCCGGGGTCAGCGCCAACGCCAGGTGTACATCCGCCTTGCCTTCTTTGAGCTGCTTCAGGGAATCGTTCCAGTGCCGCGCCACTAGTGTGATGGGTCTTTGATTGATCCGGCTCCATTCCTGCCAGAGATCCACTAGGATCCCCTGTGGCTGGCCGGCATCATCAACAAATTGGTAGGGATAACTATCCTCCCCCATCACTATGACGAGTGGTTTGGCGGGGGACTGGACTTGAGTGGCCGCATCCAGCGGCAGACATACGAGCACACACAATAGACTCAAAAGAGAGGTCAGCGATTTCAAGTGCTTATTTCCTGGTAAGGCGATGTAATTATTTTGTTATTCCTGCACTATTAGACAAAAAATTTGCGTCAATTACCAGAGCGCACTTGCTGCTTTCACGCGGGATTCGGTAAAATACGTCACTGATTTTCCCGCACAAGATTTCAGATGAACACTTCTCAAGACACCATATATGCGACTGACTGCGGTCAGGTCTCAGACTTTACTTTTGATGACAGGGTAGCCGGCGTATTCAGCGATATGATCCGCCGCTCTGTGCCGGGTTACGGCCAGATCATCAACACCATTGGCGACTTCGCCGAGCGCTTTGTGACACAAGACAGTAAAGTCTATGATTTAGGGTGTTCTCTTGGCGCGGCAACTTTAAGTATTCGTAGGCGCATTGAAGGCAAAGGTTGCGAGATTATCGCCGTCGACAACTCACCGGCGATGACCGAGCGCTGCCATGAGTATCTCAATGCTTATGTCAGCGATACCCAGGTGCAGCTTATTTGTGGTGATATCCGTGATATCGCCATCGAAGACGCCTCCTTGGTGGTGCTCAACTTTACTTTACAGTTTCTGCCGCCCGAGGATCGCGATACCCTGATCCAGAAAATATATGCTGGCTTAAGACCCGGTGGCGCCTTGGTGCTGTCGGAAAAAATCCGCTTCGGCGATGAGGTTATCCAGCAAGTACTGGATGAACATCATCTGGATTTCAAACGCGCCAATGGCTATAGCGAGTTGGAGATCAGCCAAAAGCGCAGCGCACTGGAAAACGTGATGAAACCTGATCAACTCAGCAATCACTACAACAGATTATCCCAGGCCGGTTTTGCCCATTACGGTGTCTGGTTCCAGTGCTTCAATTTCACATCCATGGTAGCTATCAAGTGATCAGTTTCAGTAATTTCTATCAACAGATTGCCGACTCCAATCTGCAGCATTGGCTGGAAACACTGCCGGCCAAACTCGGCGACTGGCAAAGAGAGCACAAGCACGGTGCCCTGCCCAAGTGGGAGAAAGTGCTCGCCAAGCTCAATTACCCCAGCCCCGACAGCCTGGATTTCAAAGACAGTGTCACCATAGGCTCCGGGGAGCAACTGGCAACGGGGCAGCGGGAAAAACTGGAAAACCTGCTGCAGTTGCTGCATCCCTGGCGCAAGGGGCCATTTCATATCCATGGCATTCATATCGATACCGAGTGGCGCTCCGATTGGAAGTGGGAGCGGGTCGCACCCCATATCAGCCCACTGGCAGGCAGAACCGTGCTGGACGTAGGTTGCGGCAGCGGCTATCACATGTGGCGCATGTATGGTGAAGGCGCCAAAATGGTGGTAGGTGTCGACCCCTCTTCACTGTTTTTATGCCAGTTTGAAGCGGTCAAACGCCTCACCGGCGGGACTCCGCCGGTACATCTGCTGCCTTTGGGTATAGAAGAACTGCCGCCACTGGACGCCTTCGATACTGTGTTCTCCATGGGGGTGCTGTACCACAGGCGCTCACCAATTGACCACTTGTTGCAATTGCGTGATCAATTGCGAACCGGAGGTGAACTCGTGTTGGAGACTTTGGTCATAGAAGGTGATGAAAATGCCGTACTGCTGCCACGGGATAGATATGGAAAGATGAATAATGTATGGTTTATTCCGTCCGTTGCCGCATTGCAACTCTGGCTTGAGAAGTGCGATTTTCGTGAGGTTCGCTGTGTCGATCTTGATGTTACTTCACTGGCCGAGCAACGCTCCACGCCCTGGATGCGCAACGAATCTCTGGTGGATTACCTCGATCCGACCGACATCAATTTGACAGTGGAAGGTTACCCCGCCCCCAAACGGGCAACCTTTATCGCGATTAAGTAAGTCGAGTTCACCGAACCCTATATAAAAGTGACGCAATCTGGAAAACAGAATACAGGAAGCACTATGTTGAAACAGACGATTTCAATCGCCGTCATGGCCTCCATGGCAACACTTGCCGGCGGCTGCGCCAGCACTCAGGAAGTGGCAAATGCCCCGGTGCCGGTCGACGCCCAGACCTTGCAGTCCAACCTCGCCTCTCAGGAAGCCAGCATAGTCAATGTGATTGCTCAGGCTCAGAATCAACAGCAACAGCATCTGGATGCCTTGAATACTCAGCTTCAGGGTTTGCAACAGCAGATGAAGAAACTGCAGCAGCCCCCCAAGGAAACCATCAAGGAAGTACAGGTGCCTGCGCCCTGCGAAGCTTCACCTATTGGCGACAAATATATTCTCGGTGAAGTCGAGAGCGTCTTTATCGATGAGCTGAATGCCAGTTTCGATACCCGTATCGATACCGGTGCCGAATCCTCTTCACTCGATGCCCGCAACATTATTCTGTTTGAGCGTGACGGCGCCCAATGGGTTAGATTCGATGTGATGATCAATGGCGCGGATGCGCCGGGAAAAACTTTCGAATCCAAGGTGGTACGTTTTGTCCGTATCAAGCAAGACGCCGATGAAAAAGACGATCGCCGTCCGGTGATCCACGCCCACCTCAAAATAGGCAAATATGCCGCCGAAACCGATCTTAACCTTACCGACCGCAGTCACCTCGAATATCCTTTGCTGCTCGGCCGCAAGTTTATGAAAGACATAGCCGTTGTCGATGTAGGCCAAGCTTACCTGCACGGCAAAGCCAAAGACTTAGTGATTTCGAGCCATAAATAGGAGCGGTAATGCATTCACGGAAACCTTTCTACCTGGTGGTAGCTCTGCTGTTTATTGTTGGGCTCAGCGCCAGTATTTATCGTGGTATTGAACACAATGTGCCCTTCCTGCCCGGTGAGCAGGTACAAAGTTGGGCTGTCGATGCCAAAGTCAGTTTTCAGGGTACGGGTGGCCCGGCAGAAGTCTCTTTCTCCCTGCCACAGGATCCGGCATTTGAAGTCTTGATGGAAAATGCCACCTCCCCGGGTTATGGCCTGACTATCAGCAACAATGAACAGGGCCGCCGCGCGCTTTGGTCGATTCGTCAAGCCAATGGCCAACAGGACCTCTACTACAAGGTCACCCTGATCCCCACCGGCCGTGAAATACTCAAGGCTCAGGAAGAACCTCTGCCGCCGGCACCTTATATCTGGTCTGCGACCGAGAAAGCCGCCGCCGAGCAGGTGATGGACGAAGCCTGGGCTCGCAGTGCCGGTAACCTCTCTTTTGCCCGTGAGATCATGCGCGCCATTGCCGGTCGCGATCGCAGTCAGAACATAGAGCTGCTGCTGTCGGCCAACTCACCCACCAAGCTGTTTGTCCATATGCTCAATAGCCGCGGTATTCCCACTCAGGAAGTCAATGGTCTGTATCTGGAAGATCAGCGCCGTCGGCAGCAACTATCCCCCTTTGTCGAAGTCTATCAGGACGGTAAATGGCATCTGTTCGATCTGGTCAAAGGCACAGAGGGCCGTCCGGAAAACATGGTGCTGTGGGAGCGCAGCGGTAAATCGGTATTGGACGTCCTGGGTGGCAGCAACTCCCAGGTCAACTTCTCCATGCTGAAAGACACACGTTCAGCCCTGGCGACCTCCATAGACATGATGGCCAAAAACAACGCCATCGACTTTTCCCTCTATCAACTGCCGCTGGAAGAACAGAGCCTGTTCAAGGGTATTTTGCTGATCCCTATCGGGGTGCTGATGGTGGTATTCCTTAGGGTTATCATAGGAATAAAGACTTCAGGTACCTTTATGCCTGTGCTTATCGCCCTGGCCTTTATCCAGACCACACTGCTGACCGGCCTGATAGGTTTCCTGCTGATTGTGGCCTTTGGCTTGATGATCCGCTCCTATCTATCGCATCTAAACCTGTTGCTGATTTCACGAATATCGGCGGTGATCATTGTGGTGATAGGCATCATAGGCCTGTTTACCCTGCTGTCGTACAAGTTTGGGCTCAGTGAAGGCCTGACTATCACCTTCTTCCCGATGATCATTCTCGCCTGGACCATTGAACGTATGTCTATCCTCTGGGAAGAGGAAGGTGCCAAAGAGGTGATGGTGCAAGGTGGCGGTTCACTTCTGGTAGCCACTCTGGCTTATCTGGCCATGAGCGCCACTTGGGTACAGCACTGGGTGTTCAACTTCCTGGGTATTCATTTGGTGATCCTGGCGCTGGTGCTGCTGATGGGTCAGTACACGGGTTATCGACTGCTGGAGCTCAAGCGCTTCAAGCCACTGGCAGGAGAATAAGATGAATTTTGCCTGGCCATGGCAGCTACGCCGCGCTGGCGTGCTGAATATGAACAAGCGCAATATCGACTATATTGGCCGCTACAATCCGCGCAAGTTTTACAAACGGGTGGACGACAAGCTCACCACCAAGCAACTTGCGCTTGCCAATGATATTGCCGTGCCCGATCTGATAGGTGTGGTGCGCGAGCAACACGGTATCAATAGCATTCCCGAGCAGGTAAAAGATCGCAGCGGCTTTGTGATCAAACCCTCCAAAGGCTCGGGCGGCAAAGGGATCTTGGTGATCACCCATGTGGAGAATGGTCGCTTCTATAAGCCCAACGGCAATGAAGTCACCCCGAGCGAAGTCGATCGCCACGTTTCCAATATCCTCAGCGGCCTGTTCTCCCTCGGTGGCAAGCCGGATGTGGCCATTATTGAGGGCTTGATTGAGTTCGATCCCGTATTCGATGGCTTCAGCTATGAAGGGGTTCCGGATATCCGCCTGATAGTGTTCAAGGGGTTTCCTGTAATGGGAATGCTCAGGTTGTCCACCGCCGCTTCCGATGGCAAGGCCAACCTGCACCAGGGCGCGGTTGGTGTCGGCTTGGATATCGCTACCGGCCGCGGCCTGCATGCGGTGCAGTTTGACTGCCCGGTCGATTTGCATCCGGACACGGGGCGTAACCTGATTGAAATCGAGGTGCCCCACTGGGATACCTTGTTGCACACGGCCTCGAGCGCCTATGAGATGTGCGAACTGGGTTATCTGGGGACCGATATGGTACTGGATCAAAACAAAGGACCACTGCTGCTGGAGCTCAACGCCCGTCCCGGGCTTGCCATCCAGATAGCCAATGGCATGGGGATATTGCCAAGGCTGCAGCATGTGGAAAGAATGACGGGCAAACCCATGTCAGTGGAAGAACGGGTCGCTTATGCCAAGAAGCACTTTGCCAGCCGTTAACTCCGGCCTGAGTCCATCTCGCCTCAAGTCCAGGCTGCCACTGTCGGTGTTGGCGTCGCTGCTGGCATCGACTGTGGCCTCGGGCATTTCCCCTGCCCTGGCCGCGCCTGATGCCGTCCCCTTGCTGACGGCCCAATGTGTCGAATACAGCAGCAATTTTCAACCTGAATTTCAGGATCTGCAGTTGCTTGAGCGACAAACCCTCGGGCTGCACAATATCAATGACCGCCTCGGTTATTATCGGAGTTTTCCCCTGTCAGCGGCGCAGCATGAGTTGCTGTTGCAGTGTCAGTTGAAACTGGCCGACACCATGGATAGATTCCTGAGCGAACCGGCGCTGATAAGCCTGACATCCGAACTTAACCAGGATGATGAGCCACAGCTTCAGGCATTGGCCCAGAGGTTGGACTGGTTGATGCAGCAACATCTGGGCATAGAGGAAAAGGCCCGTCTTCATGGCGCCCAGGCCAGCATTCGCCAGGGAATGCGCAGTGACGATCTCAAGCTGGAGTTGGGACAATGTGCCCTGCCCGGCATGCAACAGGCTCTCAATCCCGAAGAGAATTCAGCGGAGCAGGAAGCCGCTCAATCAGCCCAAAAGCCCGGCTTTTTTGCAGTCAATATCGCCTCTTACTTGATGCAACAGGCCGATGGTGATTGTCGCGCCAAGGTTTGGCGCACTTATCAGGGCCGCGCCAGATTACGCAATCAACTGCCGCTGTCATCCGTTTTTGCCCTGAGACAAGAGCAAGCCAAGGCGCTCGGTTACCCGAGCTACAGTGATTTTATCCTCAGTTCTCAGTTGCTGAGCACGCCAAGCGATGTGGCCAAGTTTCTCGATGCCAGCACCCAAAAACTGGATTACGCCCCTTGGGATCTGGGCCGCGAGTTACAGCAGGCCCAGTCAACCAAAATGGTCGCGCTCAAAGGCTCTGAAGTACTAAAAGCCCTGTTTGACCATCTCAAACCGCTGGGATTAACCACAGAGCAGATTAACGACGACTGGCTCAGGGTGTATCACCATGGTCGGCTGCAGGGTGAACTTCTTATCAGCGAAGGCAAACACAACCGCCATAAAATGCTGCGCCGCGCCGTTGTCGGCCAACAAACCGGCCAGAGCGAGCTGGTGCTTAAGCCTCAGCAAGTGAAGCTCAAGGACTATCAGACCGCAGTTTCTTCCCTGAGCGCCGCCATAGCCCAACTCAGTGGCGGCGGCCGTTATTATCTCAACAACAGTCTGGAGTTGCCTCAGGATGGCGCCGGTGTGGGCAAAGCCTGGCTTGAGCGCTATCTGGCCGGCGCCTTTGCATTTTCACTCAAGCCGGCTCCCGGCTCTCGCGAACAACTGGCCGAAGAATACCAGCAGCAGCTCAAGGTGTTTCGTGCCAAAGTGGCCCTCGCCAGCTTTGAAGCCTTTGGCAACAGCCAATACCCACAGCTGCACAAGGCGTTTGAAGCCAGTTTTAATGGCTCCTGGCCCGAAGTCAGTGACTATAGCTACAGCTTTGGCGCCATCAGCGATCAGGGGCCGCTCTATTATCTTGGGCTCTGGCAACAGCAACTTGCCAAAGCCATAGATGTTCACACCCGGGGCTGCAACCCGGCGCAACTATTTGATCTCTTGCTGGTCAACGAATCAGCCCAACCTATGGCCGCCCGTTTGCAAAGCCTGTTTGGCGCTGCCGATGCGGCCACACTCATCCGGAGGATACGCGATGCCAATACTCAAGAGAACCGGTCAACTGACACTTGCCCTCTGCCTGGGAGTGATGAGCAGTACCCTGGCGGCCAAGAGCCAGCCCAGCGCTGACGAGGTTTATCAACGCATTCAGCAGAATCTGGAGCAGCATCTCTACCAGCTGCCACCCAGGGTGCAGGGTCATTACGGGATCCGTCTCTATCGGATGACAGGTGACGAGCAGTACGCCAACGCCGCCCTGGTGGATCTGCTTGCGGTTACTGAAGCGCAAAGCTTCTATGCCTGCCAACTGGACGACCCTGAATTTGTCAAAAGTGAATCGCTCAAGGCAATATCCCAACTGGGCAATGGCCCCCGGGCCAAGGCACGCAAAAAAGCGCTCAAACCCTTCCCCGAATTTCTGTTTTATACCGATGTGCTGCTGCGCTACGCCAGTCGCATAGATGAATTGGGATTTAGCGGACCCTGCCACGACAAGTTGCTCAAAGGGCTCAAGAGTACAGATCTGGAGCACGGCCTGACCGACGAAGCCATGATTGAAGCCTGGGCGGCGCAGCTGATCAATTATGTTTACTGGGCCAAGCAGCTTGGCGCTGGCGATTATCTGGAAGACTACAAGGCCGCCTTTAAACGTGTCTACCCGGATGCCGAGGATGGCAAGCTCAGTAAGGCACAATATCGCAATAAGCTCTATGGCCTGACTCACTTTATCTTCGCCGCCAGTGAATACTATCAGCACCCGGTAGATGCCAAGGAGTTCGCCTGGATCCTCGACTACTTCGAAGCCAACCGCGAGCGGATCCTCAGTGATGCCACCGACGATATTATTGCCGAAGTCGGAATAAGCTATCTACTCGCCGGCAAGGGCAAAGATCATCCCATGGTGAAAGCCACCCAGGCGCACATCATCAAGTCCTTCGATCCTGAGGTGGACTTTATTCGCTCCCCCAAAGGCAACCCGGCGCTGGCCCTGGGGGAACACCGTAATGTGCTGGCGATGATGCTGCTCAAATGGCCGGAAAAACTGCATAAAGGCCCCTATTTGAGTGAGCTCAAGGCGACCCGAAAATACCTGCCGATGCAGGTGACGCCACTCGAGTCGGTCAAACAGGCGACCGAGTCGACGAAAAAGGCTAAATAGTTTGAAAAACTGGCAGTTTCCACCCATGATAGGCCGAAATCTGACGAGTTTTTAGAAAATGAACAGACCCAAGTCCACATTGGAACAGTGGCGGATCCTGCAGGCCGTCGTCGACTTCGGTGGTTACGCCCAGGCCGCCGAGCAGCTCAACAAGAGCCAATCATCCCTCAACCATGCTGTGGCCAAGCTGCAGCATCAGTTGGGGATCCAACTCCTCGAAGTGCGTGGCCGCAAGGCCTATCTGACCGAATGCGGCGAAGTACTGCTTCGTCGCTCTCGTCACGTCACTCAGGCTGTGGGGGAGTTGGAGCAGCTCGCCAGCAATCTGGAACAGGGGTGGGAGCCGAGTCTGAGCATCGCCAGGGAACTGGTCTACCCCATGGAAACCCTGACCGAGGCGCTGGCCGCCTTTCTGCCCCAAAGCCGCGGAACCCGGGTCACAGTGCGGGACACAGTGATCAGCGGTACCCAGGAGATGATCAAAAACCATCAGGTGGATATTGCGATTTGCGGTACCCCGCCCATGGGTTATATCTCTGAGCCCCTTTGCGATCTGGACTTCTACCTGCTCTGCCACCCTTCCCATCCGCTGGCGGCCCAAGTGGAAATTGAAGATGACAGAGTGCTGGCCCAACATCTGCAAATTGTGATCAAAGATACCGGCGTCAATAGTCAGCAGGAAATCGGCTGGCTCAAGGCCGAGCAGCGCTGGACCGTCAGCAACTTCCACGAAGCCAAGGTGATCCTGGCCAAAGGCATAGGTTTTTGCTGGATCCCGGCGCATCTGGTCAAGCAGGAGCTGGAAAATGGGCAATTGGTACGTCTCAGTCTCAAAGGCTCCAGCAGCCGCAAGATACTGCTCAGTCTGGTGGTGCCACAGAGAGACAAACAGGGCCCGGCCTGTAAGCTGCTGGAATCACTGATCCTGGCTCAACATAAATCTGGCTCTGTATAAATCTGGCTCATTATAAATAGTGAAAAACGGAGCAACTTCATACTTACCCTGTGTCCGTAAGGTATGACGTCACGAATATCAGTTAGAAAAAGACTCGAACAGCTCCGGGAGAGCACTATAGTGCTTGTTTTTCACACCGTATTATTGAGGTTTTGACAAAAGCCCCTGAGATTTGAAGATAATCTGGCGCATTAATTCTGTAACATCACAGAAAATATCATTAAAGTCATATAGATATAAAACACTGTTGGCAGATAATAGGTTTGGAGACCGCGTATGCGCGTATAGCCGCAAGGGATCTAACTAATACAAAGAGATAGCGATGCGCGTTTACACTCCTCCGAGGACAAGCGTACTATATACAGCTGTTAGACTTTTTGAGGCATCATGGGAACAACTAAACTGAAAAGCTCGGCAATGGCTAAAAGAGGAGTTAATTATGTTCGAAACATAATTGAATCCTCAAACAGTATCTTTCATGAGGTGCACCAAGAAAATGATTATGGTAACGATGCGTTTGTAGAATTAGTAGATGAAGAAGACGTGAAGGGTATTACCGTCGCATTGCAAATCAAGTCGGGAAAATCTTTCTGTACCAATAAATCTTGCTCCATTCCTACTTCTAAAAAACACTTTGAGTACTGGAAGTCACACTCATTACCTGTAATAGGTATTGTCTATGATCCGGATGAAGATGCTGCTTATTGGACGGATATTAAATACCATATTGGCTCCGAACAGGACGTAATAAACAATGGCCCTTACACAGTGACTTTCAATAAAACAGAGTTATCAAGTTTCACGTCTAAAAATTTTGAGAAGATATTCAAGCCCTTACATTTGAAACAAGAGATCAAACTGTCACTTGAGGAATCAATTAAATTTTCTGAATCGAACGACTATACAGAGCACTGTTTAGGCTTAAGTTCATTGGCTCGATGCCATACCCAATCTGAAGAAGCTTGGATGAAAATACTTAATATTTTCAAGAGTTGGGACGTTAACGAGTTAGATCCAGCTATATTGTACTATTTAGCACACATTCCTGGGCACCCTGATATATTCTGGCGTAGCGGGCAAGATATCCCAACTAGCTTAAGGAATAACTTACGCTCATCTATAGCATCTATGTCAGAAAGTGATGTTGTCAAAATGCTGAACTTGCTAGATGAAGACGACTGTTTTGAGCGTGGCTCATTAGGGCAAAATGCTGAATCTCTTATCTCGTTGATTCATGAAAAAGAACTCAAGCTCTTAGCTATCATTGAAAATAAAGAACTAATGACACATACACGTGACTCGGCAGTGATTCTTTATGCTCATTATTTGCAAGAGAAAGCAATTGACATGTTGAAACGGCTTTGGGAAAAGTACCCTGAGTTAAGCTGGACTAAAGAAATGGCTATACAGTTAGAGCAAGAAGGCTACGTATACCTTTACTAAAAAAATCTAACAAACGCCATAAAAAACGCGCCCTTTGGCCGCTCGACTTGCAATACGTTCCTCGCGTTTGTGGCGGGCGTTATATGTATAGGAAAGAGATATGATCGAGAAGCCTAAAGTAACTACGCTTACAGAAGCCAAGGTAATACACAAGCTTCATTGTGGCGAATGCAACTGGAAGCAAGAGATAGCTGCAAACACCGATGCAGAAATTAAGTGTTGCCCTTGGTGTGGATGGAGTGATTTAGACATAAGCACAGTTGCTAATGAAGGTGGATTTCAAGAAATTGAATGCGAAAAGCACGGTAAAGTAACAGTAATTATGCCAAGTCCAAATATTGAACTACTAGATTTTATGGATAATTTATTTTGCCCATTCTGCTGAGAATATAGATTCCCAACGTTAATGACGCGGAAGTAAACCTCCTACTATGCTTTGTTTAAGCATTGAACAAAGAGGTTATTAAACCGTGCCCTCGCCGAACTCAAATTGGCCTTGAAGATATGTGAAGCACTAACGACTCTCATCCCGAATGCGCTGCGCCTGTTGCTGCTCAGCGGCTATCACGTCGGCAACTGAACCCGACTCAAGCTGCAACTCGGCCTTGGGTGGACTGAAAGCCTGTTCATTCAAGGCATTTGACTGCTGTGCTATGGCGCCCATCAAACGAGACAGACCTATGGGGAAGTTTGCAGAGTCGCCAGCCTTGGGTTCAAAGGAAGGCGCGGACTTTTCAGCAGCCGGATCTGCGGCTCCCAACAGGTTTTGACTCAGCTCAGGCTTTGGTGCGGCGGCAAGTCTCTGGGTTCCGGCCTCTTCTCTTGCCTGGTTATATTTACGCATCGCCTCGGCGGCAACCCGGATATCGGCCATGGAGGGATCGACAGGTGCCATCGCCGCCGCATAGACCTGTTTCATTTTCGCCATGGTCGCCAGCGGATCGCCGTTCACTACAGAGACATCTATCTGAACTTCACCTTCCACCGCGTAACGCTTGCCATCGGGTCCTTTCTCGAATTCAAATGCCGGTTGTCCGGCATGGATCCCGCCTACCGCGGCATGAGCCTGTTCATGGGATCGCACCTGGGTATCGCGCTTCATCAGGGAGTCGATTTCCCGCTCAAGCGCCTGTTGCTCACGACTCTCACGGTTCTGCTGCTGTTTCTGTTGCGCCTCATCCGGCTTGGGTTTGGGTTCGGGTTCGGCTGCGCTTGTCGTATTCGGCTCCCCGGTTGACTGGCGAGCCGCCCCTTCGTCCCCTTCTTTTACTTCGCTGCCTACCTGGCTCGATGAGCTGCCTGAAGAGTTGCCGAAAGCCTGCTCTGCCCCACCCATTGAGTTGGCGGAAGTATTTGTGCCATTAAAAGCGGGAACATCAGGCGCTTCTCCCGCTAAAGTCACTGGTATCGCGCGGCTGCCGGCAATGTCATTCCCCTGGCCGGAAAAGGCAGATGCTTGAGCCGATATCCCCGCGAGCGGCATCGATGCTTGAACCTCTCCATGCCAATGGCCGGAGCTGGACAAGGCCGCGGCCCCAAGGGCTCCTTTAGTCAAACTGATCAGTGCTTCCCGCGGCGGCTTTACAGTTTGTGGCTCTGAATGTTGTGCAGCTGAACCTTGGTGCGGGCTCGAATTGACTGAGCTCGAATTGACTGAGCTTGAATTGACTGGGCTTGTATTGATTGGGCTTTGATTTCCCGAGCTCGGGTTTAATTGACTCGGGTTTATTGGGCTTGGCTTTACGCCACTTACCTGAGAGGGATTTTCCTGAGAGGGATTTTGAGTGACGGAGATTTTACCGGCAGGGTTGGCGCTGATAGGCGATTGGTTTATGGAGCTGCCACTGCTTAAGTTGGCAATTGACGCGCTTGGCCGCCGGGACACGGCTGTTGCCGTCAGCCCCGCGCCGGCCAGCGCGCCAACCATATATTACACCTCGATATCTATGATACTGCCCAAGGTGTCGGATGCGCGTTCAATCACCTCTACTGAAGCTTGACCCTGTGCCTTGGATTCCAATGCCGATACCAATGCCGAGGTTTTATCTGCCTCCTCAACCGGGCGGGTCGAATCGGCCTGCTGCGCAGGTGCCGGACGGGCGATATCCACTGTTGCCTGAGTCAGGCCGGACTGGGCGCTTTGCAGCCCTTGAACTCCCGCCGAAAAAGCCGATGGAATTTGCATGATTGCCCCTTGTCTGTATTGGACTGTGGATTTTCGTTCTGTGGTTAAAATCAGTTGCTACCATTTCAGCCACAGCTTTGAACAATTATTGGCCAATTCAGTGCAAATGTACAGCCCGAAAGATTTATGCGCCTTGATGGGTTTCCGCAAAAGAGGCGCCTGCGAGCCAACTCGCGTCCCAATCTTTCCACACAGGTTGCATGCCTTGTGCTCGAATGGCGCTGACTACCTCAGGGACGGTTCGCTCATCACTTATCTGGAACTGATCCAGCTGCAACTTGGGATTGCTGTAACCACCTGGCTCTGTTGAGCTGGCGGCACTCACATGGGTGATCCCTAGGGGCAATAGATTGTTCCTGAGTGAGGCGCTCTCCCGGGTAGAGAGACTCAACTCCAGCGCCGGGCTGAACAAGCGCATGGCGCAGATTAGTTGCACCAGTCCGGCATCATCCAGAGTCACAGCCGGCGTTACTCCGCCAACGCAAGGCCTGAGCCTTGGCAGCGACACGCTGAAGCGGCTACGCCAGTACTTTTGCTGCAGATAGTCCAGGTGCAACCCCATCAGTGCCGAGTCCAGGCGCCAATCATCCAGCCCGAGCAAAACCCCCAGGCCTATCTTGTCGACCCCGGCCCTGGCGGCCCTGTCCGGTGTATTGAGCCTGAAACCAAAGTCCTTTTTATTGCCTCTGAGATGATGGCGGTCATAGGTGGCGGGCTGATAGGTCTCCTGATATACCATCACGGCATCCAGTCCCTCATCAACCAGGCGCCGATAGCCCGCTTCGGCGAGAGGCTGCACTTCAATCGCCAGGTAGCTGAAGTCCTGCTTGAGCGTCAAAAGCGCCTGGGCAAAATAATCCAGCCCTACCTTGGTTTCATGTTCGCCGGAAACCAGCAACACAGAATCAAAGCCGCGCTGCTTGAGAATGGCAATTTCAGCATCCAGTTCGGCCTGGCTTAGGGTCTTGCGGCGAATTTTATTGCTCATGCTGAAACCGCAGTAATCGCAATCATTGGCGCACAGATTGGAAACATAGAGCGGCGCATAGAGACCTATGTTGGCGCCAAACTTCTTGCGGGTGAGCGCAGCAGAAAGCTGCGCCATAGGCTCGAGAAATTCCCGGGCCGCCGGTGACAAAAGAATGGGCAAGGCCGAGGGATTGTGCGCTATCGTCTCGGGCCGCGCCAGACAGCGCTCAACCTCGGCGGCGCTGACACTGGCAATAGCAAGGCGCAGTAGATCTCTGTCGATAGCGGTAAAACGCTCAAGAAAATCAGCCATGGTTTTCTCCCAGATTGAGAAACCCGGTCAGCGGACTGGTGTTTTGGGCTCGATTGCTGATGGTCCCGAGTCCGGCAAGATAGGCCGCTCGCCCGGCGCGCACCGCATCCTTGAAGCAGCCCGCCATGGTCACGGGATCCGAACTGGAGGCGATGGCAGTATTGACCAGCACGGCATCGGCGCCCAACTCCATCGCCCGCATCGCCTGAGACGGCGCGCCGATCCCGGCATCCACCACCACAGGCACATTGGCCTGCTCTATGATGATCTTCAAAAAGGGTTCTGTGGCCAGCCCCTGATTGGAACCTATGGGACTGCCAAGCGGCATCACGGCGGCGCAGCCGACCTCTTCGAGGCGCAAGCACAGCACGGGATCGGCATGTACATAAGGCAGTACGGTAAAGCCATTGCTGCACAAGACCCGGGCCGCTTCCAGTGTTTCTACCGGATCCGGCAATAGATAACGGGGATCCGGGTGGATCTCCAGCTTCAATAGTTGGGTGCCCAGCATCTCCCGTGCCAGCTCGGCGGCAAAAATTGCCTCCCTGGCATTGCGAGCCCCGGCGGTATTGGGCAGCAGCTGCACGCCGCGCTCTTTGAGCGGTGCCACCAATTCATCGCTATCCTGGTTAAAATCGAGCCGCTTCATCGCCACAGTGACCAACTCGGCGCCGCTGGCCACGAGCGAGCGTTGCATCAGCTCTGCCGAAGCAAACTTGCCGGTGCCGCCAAACAGCCTGGATTGAAATTCAAACTCGCCAATTTGCAACATATCAACCTCCGGCAACGGCGGAAAACAGCTCGAGACTGTCTCCGCTTTGACATTCAAGCATTGGCCACTGAGATCTGGGCACTACGGCGCCATTACGCACCAGCGCCACGCTGCCAGGCGCTATCTCACACCACTTGAGCAGCTGTAACAGCGTCATAGCCTCAGGCAACTCTTTGACTTGATTGTTTATCTTAATTTGCATCGCAATTCTCCTCACGGCTAAGCTCTGGGCGCCCTGTCATAAATTGGGCTTCGGTTTGAAGTTCAGCCTCAGTGTGGGTTTGACAGCAAAGACATGCCGGGTCGGCGCAAAGCGCAGCCTCACGCACGCTTAAAGTGCGGCAATCCAAGCTGATGAGCCGCCCCAGGGTGCTGCGCTCTCCAAGCAGAGTATTGATGGTTGCCAGCGACTGCATCGCCGCCAGGGTTTGCACCGCAGGACCCAGCACCCCCATGTCGCGGCAGCGCCCCGAGCCTGTGCTATCCCGAGGGAACAGGCATTCATAACAGCCCGCCTCGGGGTTAAGCCAAGGGGCGGTATGACACAATAGGCCGGAATCGGCGCTGATCGCCGCCGCAATCAACTCTTTGCCCAGCTTCACACAGGCTTGATTAAGGTTATGACGGCAAAGGAAATTATCGCTGGCATCCAATACCAGCGACGCCTCGCGAATAAGCTCCGCGCTCTTGGGGCCAAACAGTTCGGGCTCAATCTCAATCAGGCAGTTTGGATAATCGCGCGCCAGCTTTTCCTTGGCCACGTCGACCTTCAAACGGCCGATATCCTGCTCGTTGTAGAGCAGTTGCCTCGGCAGATTACCCAGCTCGACAATATCGGGATCGATAAGAATGAGACGCCCTACACCGGCGGCGGCCAAAGAGTGCGCCAGATGATGGCCAAGGCCTCCGAGCCCCACTATAGCGACCGTCTTTGCCCGTAAGGCGAGCTGCCCCGCTTCTGAGACTCTGGGCAGCAGCAACTGGCTGCCGTAACGGATAAAGTCGCGATCGCTCAGCCCGGCACTGCCCTGAACTCCAGTATTTTGTTGAGCATAGCTAATCCCACTTGCAATAGCGGCTGCTCGCCCTAACCAGCTTTGTGTCAGGCGCCTGAAGGCCGTTACCGGCTCGGCGGCCTCGGTAATGGCCCGCACCACGGCGACATTGGCCACACCGGTATGCTTGACGGCATCAAGGTTATGCTCGTCAATGCCGCCTATGGCGACCGTCGGCAGCAAGGAGCCGAAAGTTTCGCTGTAGGCGCCAAGGCGCGCCAGTCCCTGGGGCAGAGATGGCATTACTTTGGTCGTGGTGGCAAAGATATGTCCGAGGGCCAGATAACTGGGCCTGTGGCGCAATGCAAGCAGCGCCTCGAAATAACCATGACTGGATAACCCCAGCGCCATACCCGCCCCTTGGATGGCCTCAAGGGATGCCTGGCTGAGATCCTCCTGGCCCAAATGCACACCAAAGGCGCCGTGGGCAATGGCCTGTTGCCAGTGATCATTGATAAAGACCCGCGCCTGATATTGGCGCCCGAGCGCGATGGCGCGAATGATCGCCTGCTCGGCGCTCGAACCGGGCTGTACTTCCCCCTTGAGACGCAATTGAATGGTGCGGCAGCCTGCCTTGAGTAAGACTTCCAGCAATTCGACATCGGCCACGACCGGGTAGATACCCAAATTATGGGGCAGCGTTTTGAAGCCTTCAGCACTAACGGCATCAGCAGAGGTTGGCGCTGCAAGCCAAGGGGCGCCGAGCACCTGTGCTGGGTTGGCCCAGGGATAATCCTCCAGCGGCCAGATGACAGGCATAAGCTCGGCGGCCAGACAAGCCCCGGGGCGACCTAAGGGCCCGGGACCACGGCCTACCCGATAGCTCTGCGCCAAGGCGCCATTGATATAGGCCTTGGCCAGGATCAGGGCATCGGGCAAGATCCAGTCGTGGGCCAAAAATGCCGCTATGGCACTGGATAACGTGCAGCCGCTGCCATGGTTGTTGCTGGATGCTTGTCTTGGGCTCGCCAACACAAACCCCTGCCGTTGATGCAACCCGGAGCTGTGAGGCAAGTCTTTAAAAAGCAATAAGTCTTCTGCCAGGCCGCGCGCTATCCCCGCCTCGAAATCCCCGCCCTTGGCCAAGAGATGGCAAGGCAGTTCGTTTGCCAGGCAATTTGCCGCATCTTGCCAGGACGGAAAGTCATGAATATCGCTGCGACTCAGCAACGCCAGCTCGTGAATATTGGGGGTCAGCACAGTGGAGAGCGCCGCCAGCGGCCGGTAATCGAGCCTCGCTGCGCCCATTGCAGTGCTCTTTGAGAGAGCGTCGCCGCAACTAGCGACCATGACAGGGTCGACCACCAAAGGAACATCAGGCAGGTGCCGAGCCAACCAGTCACAAAGCTGCTGCAGCTGCGCTTGATTGGCGAGCAAGCCGATTTTTATCGCCTTGGGCGGCAAGTCACCGAGCAGAGCATTGAGCTGCGCCAGCAACATCTCCTCGCTCACCGCCTCGGTTAGCGTCACTGTCACACTGCTTTGGGCGGTCAAAGTGGTGATGACAGTGCAGCCATGACAGCCAAGATTGCTCAAGGTGGCCAGATCGGCCTGGATCCCGGCGCCGCCGCCACTGTCTGAGCCGGCTATGCTCCAGACTATCGGCCTTTTATCCGCCGCCATTTCAGGCTTCCTCTTCATAGCGTGCAGCCTCTGGCTCGGGTTTGGGCTTGGACTTGGGTTTGGGATTGGACAAAGACTTTTCACTTGCCGTAGCCGGATGATACAGGGTGCTGCCAGCGGCCTTGAACTGCGCTGACATCCGCGCCATCCCCGCCTCGGCATCCAGTACTTCCAGCGGCTGTGCCGTCAGTTCTTCAGCCTGCACTGGCTCGGTTTGTCGCTCTGCCGAGTCTGGCTCTGACGCCTCCCCTGAAGCTAGCTGAGATGCAGACAAGGATGCTGCCAGAGACGCAGCATAGTCGCGTACATCCTGGGTGATTTTCATTGAGCAGAACTTGGGGCCGCACATGGAGCAGAAATGCGCCACCTTGGCAGACTCCTGAGGCAGGGATTCATCGTGGAACGCCCGGGCGGTATCGGGATCCAACCCCAGGTTGTATTGATCTTCCCAGCGAAACTCGAATCTGGCCTTGGACAACGCATTGTCGCGCAGCTGGGCGCCTGGGTGCCCCTTGGCGACATCGGCGGCATGCGCCGCAATTTTGTATGCAATAAGCCCTTGTTTAACGTCTTCCTTGTTGGGCAAACCCAGATGCTCCTTGGGGGTCACATAACAGAGCATGGCGCAGCCGTACCAGGCAATCATCGCCGCGCCGATGCCAGAGGTGAAATGATCATAGCCGGGCGCAATATCCGTGGTCTGGGGCCCCAAGGTGTAGAAAGGGGCCTCATCACAGTACTCAAGCTGCTTGTCCATATTCTCTTTGATCAGCTGCATAGGAATATGGCCCGGCCCTTCGATAATGGTCTGCACATCGTATTCCCAGGCGATTTTCACCAGCTCACCCAAGGTTTCCAGCTCGGCAAACTGAGCCTCGTCGTTGGCATCGGCAATCGAGCCGGGGCGCATGCCGTCACCGAGCGACAGAGAAACATCATAGGCGGCGCAAAGCTCACAGATGTCGCGGAAATGGCTGTAGAGGAAGTTTTCCTTATGATGGCTCAGGCACCACTTGGCCATAATGGAGCCGCCACGAGATACCATACCTGTCACCCGATTGGCCGTCATGGGCACATAACGCAGCAAGACCCCGGCATGAATGGTGAAGTAATCCACTCCTTGTTCGGCCTGCTCTATCAGGGTGTCGCGAAACACTTCCCAGCTGAGATCTTCGGCAATGCCGTTGACCTTTTCCAGCGCCTGATAGATGGGCACAGTACCTATGGGCACAGGCGAGTTGCGCACTATCCATTCGCGGGTTTCGTGGATATAACGGCCGGTGGACAGATCCATTACCGTATCGGCGCCCCAACGGGTGGCCCACACCAATTTTTCCACCTCTTCCTCGATGGAAGAGGTCACCGCCGAATTACCGATATTAGCGTTGACCTTCACCAAAAAGTTACGGCCGATAATCATAGGTTCGGCTTCAGGGTGGTTGATATTGGCGGGAATAATGGCGCGGCCACGGGCCACTTCGCTGCGAACAAACTCAGGGGTTATCGGCGTGGCAACTATAGCGCCAAAGGCTTCTCCTTTGGCCTTGCGGGCCAGTTGCGGATCTTTGGCAAGCGCTTCGTTGGCCCGGGCCATATTTTCACGAATGGCGATATATTCCATTTCAGGAGTGATAATGCCGGCGCGGGCGTAATGCAATTGGGTCACCCGCTTACCCGGCTTGGCCCGGCGCGGTTTGGGCAAAGCGTCGAATCTCAGATGATCCAGCCCTTCATCCGCCAGCCGCTGCTGGGTAAAACTGGAGCTGACCGAAGTCAGCTCTTGCGTATCATCACGCTCTAGGATCCAGCCCTGGCGCAGTTTATCAAGGCCCTGGCGCACATTGATAGCCGCGTTGGGATCTGAATAAGGGCCGGCACAATCATAAACACGTACAGTGGGATTGGGTTCAAATTGCTCACTGCCATCTTGGGTTGGTATTCGGGTGTCTGTCTGCCTGATTTGGCGCATGGCTACCTGAATATCGGCCCGGGAGCCCTGAACAAACAGCTTCTGTGAATTGGGATGCTGCAAGGGTTTAAGGTTATCGATAAAGGCCTGGGCGGCCTCACGGGTTTGACGACGATTGGATTGACGATTTGACATAAGCAAGCTCACTCTTTTGGAAAATGAAATTGCTTGTCAGGAGAGTTGAATAAATAAGCGGCGCAAGCTGACTGGTTAAACTCCTTGATTTGGAGTCCTCCTCCGGCGGTGTTGGCAGACTGACCTCGTGGTTTCAGGTCAGTTCAATGTCCGCTTGAGAAGCCAGATATCGCCTCGGCTCTTTAAAGCCTTTGGCATAGATTTTTGCTCGCAGTGGCTACGGTAATGCTGCAGCTGAATGCTTGTTTCCTTCGCAGGTGCTAGCCTGATCAGGTTCAACGGATCCCGAATAAACGGTCTCAGCCCAGAGGGCACTCCGACAAGATTGCTGCCGAGTATAAGCACAAGCCGAAGCGGGAAACAAGCCCAATGACAAAACGCGCCGCAGGATCAAATCCATTAAAATCACAATTTAATTATCTGAATTAAATGGAAATACTCGCAAAAATTGAACAAAAAATTTATTTCAAGTCAAATAAATTGATTGCAAAACTCACTTACCAAGCCGCTTTAGACGGCTGGCCACCGCCTCCTTGAGTGCTTTTTCCATCTCTGTCTGACCGCACTTAAATGGAAACCCCAAGTTTTCGGCATAGGGATTGAGCGGAGTCGGCACCTTGACGACCCGATAACAGGTATCACCATCCTTGACGATACGGTTGGGGTCGAGCGGCAGATCCAGACTGGCCACTTTATTGAAATCATCGGCGTCATTGACCCAAAGCACCTCCATCTCCCCATCCATTTCACTGAGGCTCTTACGTCCCGTGGCCTTATCCGCATATTGCTGTGATAGCTGCTGCAGCGCCTGCTGTTGAGAGTGTTGCAGTACTTTTCGGGCAGACTTTAATGCGCTTGAACTGAAGTCCAGCTGGGCTTGCTCTGCCGGCTGCGATCTAAAGTCATTTGCTCGCTCGGGCGCAGGTACGGCTGCATTTTTCGTTTTTTCAATGACTCTACCAATAGGCTTAACGCTTTGAGCCTGAGTCTTGGGGATGCTTTGCTCTTTCTGGTCTTGAACAGCCACTTGTTCAGTCTCTTGCGCTGACTCTTCGGCGGCCTGTTTTCGTGGCTCAGTGTTTTGTTGCTCGTTTTTTTGTGGCTCAGAACGGTTGCTTGAGTCAGCTTTTTTAACCTCTATCGCTTCCTTGGGCTGGGTTATTGCTTCTTCCTCCAAGGCTTTCGGCACTGGCGTTAACTGTTTTGGACTGGGCTGACTGAAATACAGATAGGATTGCAATGCCTTGGGTTTGGCAGGCTCTGTCACCACTCTTTGCCATTCGGCCTGCTGCCAAAACCAAGATAACCCCAGCAATAGTACTAAGTGCGCGGCTCCCGCCACAGTCCAACTGCTGAAGGCGTTGCCCTTTGCCTCACCATCCCCCTGCTCTGCTTTTTTAGCCATGCCAACTTGCGCCAGGCATTGGGGTTGAAACCCAAGCTGTTGACTAAAAGGCGATTGGGCAAAGAAAGGGGCAATCGAATGTGATTGAGAATGGCTTGGTTTGCAGGAGCAGGCATTAATGATTTCATCCAGACCAAGCTCAAAGGCAGCATCCCTACCCGGGATGCTGATGCTCAAGCTTGCCATTGCCGCCGAGCTTTCGTCTCGGCTGGCAATAAACTTTTCTGGAAGAGAAGGCATAAGCCGCTGATTTATCCGTCGCTGAATGTAAACTCAGTGTTAGAGAAAAACCCTCGGCAAAAAGTTCATTCCCTTGTTTGAAAAGCAATTTACGCTACAAACTCAAATCGATGGCTTCAAGCAAAACAGGTAAAACCCTTGTCGAATAAGACTGACGGAATCCTCTGAACAAAATAACTGTAAAAAGCGACTTGGAAGCCGGGTAACGAGTTGTTAAGGTTCAACATTAGACGTTTGCAAAAAATGCAGACGATACGGTTCAAAGAACAAACCAATCTCAGCGAACACTTGTACACTTTTATCTAGCCATGGCGCTACGGCGCTGTTAGACTCACTTTCAATGAGGTCGAACCAGAGAGTCAATCATGCCCAACAGCAAAGCCCCAGCAGCCGAAGCCCAGTTCAATGGCCAGTTTTCCGCTGGATACAGTCTGAATGAAGAGATAGCCAATGCCGTCAGCCATGGTTTGGGTGTGATTGCCGGCATTCTGGGGTTGGTGCTGATGTTGCTCAAGGGCTGGCATTCGCTGGACGCCATTCAGTTAACAGGTGTAACCATCTACGGCAGCAGTATTATCCTGCTGTTCCTCTGCTCGACCCTGTATCACAGCATTCCTCAGCCAGTGTGGAAACGGCGCCTCAAGATGCTGGATCACTGCGCCATCTATCTGTTGATCGCCGGAACCTATACCCCACTGATGTTAATTACTTTGGCCGATGCCCAGGAAGAATGGGTGCTGATAGCCATCTGGTCGTTGGCACTGGGGGGAATAGTGTTCAAGAGCTGCTTTATTCACAGATTCAAGGCGCTGAGCCTGGTGCTGTATCTGGCCATGGGCTGGCTCTGCGTCGCCGTGTTGCCTGAGCTTATCGATAATCTGTCAACTGCCGGGTTCAACTTGCTGTTGGCCGGGGGCCTGAGCTACAGCTTGGGGGTGATCTTCTACGCTACCAAGGCGATCCCTTTCAATCATGCCATCTGGCATCTGTTTGTGTTGGGCGGCGCCGTTTGCCATTTCCTGTGTGTTTATCTGACGGTGATCTAACGCAGGCGGATAGACTTAACTCAGCGCCGCCGTAGAGACGGCTTCCGGCTTGCTGTTGCAACTGTACAACTAGGCCGGAGCTCTTATCTCTGCCTGCCATTGATTAAACTCACTGAGTAACCGCCTGGCGGCGATACTATAGTCTCCCCCCAAGTTTTGCCAAACAGCCGCAATACATTCCAAGGTACATAACCCGCCCTGGCGCTGATTGCGCCGCAAGCGAAACGCCGAGTCCTGCTCTGTTTGCAGCTCGACTCTGGCAAGCGACTGCAGATAGGGGCTTTGGCGATACATCTTGCCGGCCTCCTGCCAGGTTGCATCGAGTATGACCAGCGAATTTAGCGGCTTCCCTAATTTCAGATCAGCTTTCTGAGCGGCTTCCTGAGTAGCGTCTTGAGGCAATGTTGCGCCCTGAGCCGGGCTTTGGTTTGGGCTTTCATTTGCAGCTTGAGTTCGCGAAGTACTTTCTTCGGTTTGCGGATAGAGTAAGGCTGTTCGCCCCAAAGACAAGTGCTCCATTAGCCAAGCATCCGGGGCTTTACGCGCCCACAATACCCGCTTACAGAGAGTCGGATAAGCATTAAGCGCCAGGGTGGCTGTATTACTGGCTCGATTCAGCTCTCTTTCATGGGTCAGCAGGATTATTTTCACAGGCAACAGCAGCTTAAAATGGGTTATCGGCTAATGGAAATCCCGCGAGTTTACCACCAGCGCGTGCATACTGCCCGAGATATCCTCCAGCCGACCGGCCAGCAGATGCAATACGCCGGACGAAAATTCCACGACCCCGCTCACCTTGAGGATCCTGGCGCTCAAATAAGCCTGTCTCTGGGCTCTGGCCGTATCACTCCATACCACCAGATTAACATTGCCGGTTTCATCTTCGAGGGTGATGAAGGTGACTCCACTGGCGGTGCCAGGCCTTTGCCTGCCGACCACCAGCCCCGCCACAGTCACATTCTGCCCATGACGACACTGCCATAAAGAGGCGGCGCTGTGACACTTGCCGAGTAACCCCTGCTCTCTGAGCAGTGCCAGAGGATGGCGCCCCAGAGTTAGCCCGGTACAGGCGTAGTCAGCCAGCAAGGCATCGACTTCGGTGACCTCAGGCAAGGCGGTTTCAGGGCGAAAATCGGCCTCGTCCGGCTGCTCAAACAGAGGCAAACTCTGCTGACGGGCGGCCAACTGCCACCTGCTCTGATGGCGATCGCCGCCCAGGGTAGCAAAGGCATTGGCGCTGGCCAGCGCCTCCTGCTCACGCCTTGGCAGTGCCAGAGCCGCCAACTGCGACAAGTGAGTAAAGCCCTCGTTCCGACCCGCTACTATCTTGGCGGCGCTGTGCTCGGATAATCCCTTGACCAACCTGAACCCGAGGCGCAGTGCCAAGGAGCCATCGGTTTGTCGCTCCAGTGTGCTGTGCCACTGACTGAGGTTGATGCAAACCGGCAACACCAGGCCGCCATGATGACGAAGATCCTGAATAAGCTGTGACGGGCTGTAAAAACCCATGGGTTGACTGTTGAGCAAGGCGCAGCAAAACGCCACTGGGTAATAGTGTTTGAGAAAGGCCGAAACATAGGCCAGGAGCGCAAAGCTGGCCGAATGAGACTCGGGAAAACCATATTCGCCGAAGCCGCGGATCTGGTTGAATATCTGCCTGGCAAAGGTGTCACTATAGCCTCGGGCCGTCATCCCCTGAAGCAGCTTGTGTTCAAATTGCTCCAGCTCGCCACTGCGTTTCCAACTGGCCATGGCGCGGCGCAATTGATCGGCTTCCCCGCCACTGAAACCTGCGGCGACCATGGCCAATTGGATCACCTGCTCCTGAAAAATGGGCACCCCCATAGTGCGTGACAACACGCCTTCCACCTCGGCCGAAGGAAAAGTAACCGGCTCGATTTTATCGCGGCGGCGCAGAAAGGGATGCACCATGTCTCCTTGAATTGGACCCGGGCGCACTATGGCTATCTGTATTACCAGATCGTAATAACAGGCGGGTTTGAGCCTTGGCAGCATGCTGGTCTGGGCGCGCGATTCCACCTGAAACACCCCCATGCTGTCGCCCTGCTGCAACATACGATAGACGGCCGGATCTTCCCAGCGAATATCCGACATGGCAAAGGGACGAATGTGACGGGAGATCAACTCGAAACATTTGCGGATCGCGGTCAGCATTCCCAACGCCAATACATCGACCTTTAACAGCCCCAGACTCTCGAGATCATCCTTGTCCCATTGGATCACAGTGCGCTTGGCCATGGCGGCATTCTCTACCGGCACCAGCTCGGCCAATGGCCCGGCCGAAATCACAAAGCCGCCGACATGTTGCGACAAGTGCCTTGGAAAACCCATCAGGGTCTCCACCAGCGGCAACAACCACTGCCCCAAACCTTGTTGTGGCAACAGCTTGCCTTGTTGCAACTGCTGCTGCCAAGGCACTTGCGGATCGCGGCGATCGACAGCGCCTATCAGCTCATCCAGCCGTTGCTCGCTGAGCCCCAGGGCCTTACCAACATCTTTCATGGCACTCTTGAAACGATAAGTGATCACACTGGCGGCCAGGGCTGCACGCTCGCGGCCATATTTTTGGTAGATATACTGGATCACCTCTTCGCGGCGTTCATGTTCAAAATCGACATCGATATCCGGCGGCTCATGGCGCTCCTTGGAAATAAAACGCTCAAACAGCATGTTGACCTTGGTAGGATCCACCTCGGTGATCCCGAGGCAATAACAGACCACAGAGTTGGCGGCCGAGCCACGTCCCTGATGCAGTATCCCTTGCCTGGTGGCAAAACAGACCAGATCATAGATGGTCAGGAAAAAGTATTCGTAATTGAGCTCGGCAATCAGCTTGAGCTCGCGCCGATACTGAGTCTGCACTTCAGGTGTTATCGCCTCGCCAAAACGCCTGCGGGCGCCCTTTTCCACCTCCTGCGCCAGATATTCACTGGCGCTTAGGCCGCTTGGCACCAACTCGGCCGGGTACTCATATTTGAGTTCATCCAAGTTGAAATGGCACCGGGACGCCAGCTCACAACTCCTTGCCAACCAGGCTTGGGGATGACGCCTGGCCATAGCGGTTATCGGCTTAAGCGCCATTTCGGCATTGCCCGATAACAGCTCACCGGCCATGGGCACGGCGCGGCCATGGCGGATACAGCTGAGTACATCGTGCAGCCTTTGCCGCTCTGCAAGATGCATCTGCACATTACCGGCGGCGACACAGGGAAGGGAAAAACGATTCGACAGCACCTCACAGGCCTCGAGATACCAAGCCTCTCCGGGTTGCAATTGCCGCTCCATCAAGAGATAAAGCGGCAGTGAAAACACGGCTTTGACCCGTGTCGCCAGGGCATTCAATTGTGCCAGACTGCGCTGCTGCAGCTGCGTCAACCAAGGAGTTTGCTGACTTAGGCTTTGGTGCTCAGTGCTTTGCAAGTCGGCTTGCGCCAGCAACTCGCTCACAGATGGTGGCCGCCACAGGCAAAAGCAGCCGCGGTCAATGGCCGCAAAATCATCCAGGGTTAACCGATACTTGCCCTTATCGGCCCGGCGCCGCCCCCGGGTTATCAGAGTGCTGATAAGACCATAGCCCCGGCGATTTCTTGCCAGCAGTACCAGGCAGCCTTCCGGCAGGTGGAATTCGGCGCCGACAATCAGCTTGATATCGCTTTGTTTGGCGGCCTCATGCGCCTTGACCACACCCGCCAGAGAGCACTCGTCGGTAATGGCGATGGCCTCATAGCCCAGTTTGGCGGCCTGCTGCACCAACTCATCCGGGTGGGAAGCCCCGCGCAAAAAGCTGTAATTGGAAATAGCATGCAATTCGGCGTACATCAGCTGAACCAAGCGTGCAGAAAGAGCCCATTAGCGGTGCGAAACAGCCAACACAGACCGCCGCTCTCCTTATGATGGGCAAGAAAATAATCCCGGCAGGGGAAAGGCCCTGAATGCCAGGGGCTTTGTAACCTTTCAGGCCCCCTCAGCAGCTCTACGGCTTCAGGAGCAATGGCTTGCGGCTCTTGCAGCAGCCAAAGAGGCCGCAGTGCCAGCGACGGCTGAACGGGCGGCCTTGCCGGTGGCGGCCAACGAGTCAGGGGAGCCGCAGTGCTGGCCAGTTCAGGCATGGGATCGGCCGCCAACACCAAAGAGCGCACCTTATGGCTACCTAACCTGGCCTGTAATCTGGCGAGTAATTGATTGGCATCCTGCTGCTGCCCTTCTCTGGACTCGGTCAACTCTCGACTACCCAGCTGCTGCGACACAAACTGCCTGGCTCGCAGCTCAATATCGACGACCGGGCTCGGCAGTTGCAATCCTTCCAGCTGTAAACGGCAGAGCTGAGATAACCCCTGCAGTTGATATTCCCCGAAGGGATAGTTGAGTGTCAGTTGCAGCGCCCGCGTCTCTGGCTCGCGAAACTTCAGCCACAGCTCCAACCGTTGCACCGCCAACTGCCTGATCCGCAAATAGGTTGCCAATTCCCCCAGCAGTTTTTGCAATGGAAACAGCAATCCCTGAACCCACTCAACATCATGCAGCAAGGTCAACCTTGCCTGAAACTGTTCGGGTAACTCATATCCCTTGCGGCAACAGGGCAAGCGCCCCTGGATTTGTGCCAGCAGCTGCAGCAAACCTTGACCAAAGCGCCGCCCCAACTCGGCAAGGGGTAAGGCATCAAGCATGGCTAGAGTCGTCAGGCCAAGCGCGCCGAGTCGTTGCCGCTCCTCTTGGATTAATGGCAGCAAATCCAGTGGTAAATCTGGCGGTAAGCCGTGATGCACCTTGAGGCGCCCGGCTTTTTCAGCTGTGGGTGAGCTCATGAAGGCAGCTGATACCGCGCTGATGCCGACGTGAGTATGCCGCGCCAATATCGCCGCATCCAGCGGTCTGTGTGCCAGCACCAATGAGCATTCCAGACCATAGTCGGCGACTTTGTTGAGATAAGCCTCGACAATGGCACTCAAACTGCCAAACAGTTTAACCATGGACCCCACTTCCAGCAGCAGTGTATCTGTAGGCCAGCGCGCATCGGCCGCGTTTTTGGCAGCTTGTTCAGTAAGCCCGGATAACAACGGCGGCCAGATTCTGGCGCTGAAATCATAGCTCCACTGACATAACCAATCCCGCAACGCCTCGCTGTCCACCTCCTGCAGTGGCCAGAGTTGCAACTCTCCCAACAGCGACTGGGCGCTGCCGACACTCATCCCCGCTGTAACGCCTTTTGCTTGAGCGGCGGGACAGGCCGAATGTATGACCAGCTTCCGGCTGTCATACAAGGCCATGGGGACTTGGGGATCAAAAGGCTCTGACGCCGCAGCGGTTGGCACTGCTTTTGGTTGATTTTGGGTTTGGGGCTGAGTTTGAGCGCGTATTTGAACCTGAGCCGCACCACTACCTGCCATACTTCCTGTCATAGTACCGGTCATAGTGCCCGTCATATTGTCGAGCATAGTCAGGCGATAACGCTGATATTGCAGCAATAGCTGCGGAAACCAGACTCCCATCCATACCTGGGGCATCTCAGATAGCCTCTTGACTCTGAGCAGTATGGCTTTGAGTGGTTTGAGAATTGACCGTTTGCGGATTAGCGCTTTGAAAAACCCCCGCGGGCTTGTTTGACTCTTGCCGTGCCGTCCAGGGATTAGGCGCGTATTCATTGGATGCAGCAATCCTTGACTGCGCCATCCCCCAAGGACCATGAAGCACGTTACCATAAAACACAGTGCTATGAAGACCAGTGCCATGTAAACCAGAGTCGTGAAGCACAGAGTTGTGAAGCACAGAGCCATTGGCCTTGCGGCCGGAATGCTTTGGATCAATTGAGTCTGTTGAGCTACTTAAGCGATGATTGGGAGCCGCCTTGCCGCTTCTCAGGGTTACCACGCCCGGCTCGACATGGGGCAGTTCAAGCGCCAGTGCCGGCAAGCCACGCAGATGCAATTCAGGGACGGGCCAACCACCGCGACGCTTTAAAATTTGCAGCCTGGCGGTATTAACGCCAGCTACGCTGATAGCCAGCTTTAGGGTGACAGGATGATTGCTGTCGGCCTGAGCCATAGGCAACTGGCAAATTCCCAGAGCTTTGCCCTGCTCTGCGGCAAGTTGCAACCTTCTGGCCTCAGTCAGTGTTAGCTTGTCCAGCCAAGCCAGCACCAGGGGACAGGCGCCGCTGCTCAGCCCTTGCTCCATGGCCCAGAGCACCTCTTTACGCTGGGTTAACTCCAGCCACAAAATACGCTCGGCGGCAATACCGTGCTGGGCAAAGCTCTGTGCCAGCGGCTGCAATGGCGGTGCTATCAGCATTATCATGGCATCTTTGGACTCATCCCCTCTAAATTGATTTCTTTTGGACTGATTTTTTTCGGACTGACTTGTTGCCGAATGATTTCTTTCGAAATGAGAGCCACACTGAGCCGGCAGTAAATAACGCATCAAAGGCAACAACAGGCTGAGTTCCCCGTGCCCAGGAGACTGGCTGAAGAGCTCACAAATGCCCTGCCTTGGCCACCCGGCATCACTGAGCTGCGCATCCAATGTTTCAAAACCACTGGGATACCCCAATATTTTGCCCTGACTGCCCGGCCCCAACCAGAGATCCCGGCGCTCCAGCAGGCCGTTCAAGGCCTGAGATTTTGCTGGATCAGATTTTACAGAGTGAGTTTTGGCTGAAAGAGACATGAAAAACACCGATACTGTATTTTTATACAGTATAGCGAACTTTAGCCAACTGACAAGTCGTGCTGGCGCCAAAGCCTTAACCCGAGATAGAATAAATGAGAATGATTATCGAAACATATTCTCGACTTCAGCGAATAATTCAGGAGCTTGCCTTGCTGCCCTTTTCCGGCCTGTTTTCCCAACTCCAATGGCGACTGTTTGGCTATTTTGGTGTGTCATTACTGCTTATCCTGCTGCTCGCCAGTAGTATTGAAGCCATGTTGCTAAACCGCTTGTTACTGCTGCCCCAGCAGACCCAAAGCCAGTTACAGCAACTGGCCGATGAGGCCAACGACTATATCGTCAGGGGCGATATAGCAGGACTGGCGGATTGGGAGGGGCGTCAGGCATTTGTACTCTATGTGCTGGATAGCAAGCAGCAGGCGGTGAGTCAGCGGGAAATGCACCCGCACTTTGTTTACAAACTCAATTTCCTCAAGCAGTTGCAGCAGCCTATGGGGGACAGGGTGCAAAAACCTTTGATAGGCCTGCCACTACGCAATAGCCTGGAGCCGGACAATCCCCTGCTCTTGGTGGTACAACTCAACGCCTCTTTACACCCGGCGCAGCAACTGGATAAAAGCCTCTGGCTTATCCGTATCCTGGTAGGACTACTGGTGCTCTTGTTGTTCAGTCGTCTGCTGAGCCGCCATCTGATCCAGCCGCTGAGTTTACTGCGCAGTGCCACCCGTCAGCTGGCACAGGGCCAACTCGATACCCGGATTGCCGGCCATTTTTCACTAAAGCAGCCGGAATTTTTCCAGTTGGCGACCGACTTTGACCATATGGCCGAGCAGCTGCAAAAGAGCATTCAAACCCAGCAGCGGTTACTGAGGGATGTATCCCACGAACTGCGCACTCCCCTTGCCCGGCAGGAGCTGGCCTTACACCTGTTGGAAAATCGCTTGGGGGAGGAACATCAACAACCGCTTGCCAGGCTAAGACGCCAGGGCGAAGAGATGGCGCAATTGATTAACACTATTTTAGACTTCAGCCGCCTGAGCAACGGCTTCATTAAGCTGACGGCAGCGCCTTTTACCCTGACAGAATTACGCCGCTCACTGCTGCAGGAGCTGGAGTTTGAGTCTGGCCCCAAGCAAAGCATAGTCTGGGCACAGGCCCCCATTGATGAGCAAACTTTGCATACCGATATGGCCTACTTGAAGCGGGCGCTGGAAAATGTCTGTCGCAATGCCCTCAAATATGCCGGTGAAACCTGCCGGGTGGAAATCCAGGTATCTCAATTGGGTGACGACAAATTGGGTGATAGCAGACTGCAGCTGAGTGTCAGCGATAATGGCCCCGGGATCCCCAAGGAGCAACTGGAAGCCTTGTTCAACCCTTTCACCCGTTTGGATGAAGCGCGTCACTGCTCTCAGGGAGGTTATGGGCTGGGGTTGGCGATTGTGCGCCAGTGTATGCAGCTCCTGGGCGGCTCGGCCCAAGCGGTCAACCGGCCTCAGGGCGGTTTGAGCATATTGCTTGAGCTGCCGCTGCAACTGCCAAGCTGCAGCGAAGCCCAACTTAAGTCTATTGCTTAGGCGGTAAACTTACGCACCTTCTTCAGTGCCATCTCCTGTTTAAGGCGGGAGAGATGCTCGATAAATACCTTGCCGTGCAGATGATCGATTTCATGTTGCAGCACTATGGCCAGAAAATCATCACTGTGGATCGTCTGGGCTTGGCCCTGGCGATCCAGATAGCTGACAGTGACCGACTCGAAGCGTTTTACCTTGGAGCGATAACCGGGAATGGACAAACAGCCCTCTTCACCGATAAATTCGCCGCTGGACTCAGTGATCTGCGGATTGATCAGCACCAGAGGTTGATTACGCTCTTCTGAGATATCAATGACGATTATCGCGTGTTCACTGCCCACCTGGGTCGCGGCCAAGCCGATACCATCGTCTGTGTGATACATGGTTTGCAACAGATCATCAATGAAAGGCTGCACGGCTTCTATTTCGGTGACAGGTTTGGCTTTACGCTTGAGCCTGGGATCGGGAACCGTCAAAATATCCATAATTGCCATAGGGTTATATTCTCAATTTACTCGACTTGGCGTTCAATGGGCGCCATTATGGCGAAAAAGCATCAAAAGGCAAACCTTGCATGTGCAGCACAGAGCCGCCAAGGCACTTTTGCCAAGTGAGTAACCTCCGCTATGGAATGGTATTATAATTTGCGCCAATAGCATCAGGAGCCAAGATGACCCCGGAAACGAGCGCCCCGCCACTGAGTCCAATGCAGAAGATTTGGCACATAGTTGCACTGATCCCCGAAGGTCGGGTGGCAAGCTATGGCAAAATTGCCGACTATGCCGGCTTGCCCGGACGGGCACGCTATGTTTCCCGGGCACTGAAACAGGCGCCGGACAGCCTGGCACTGCCCTGGCACAGGGTTATCAACAGTCAGGGGAAAATCTCCTTTGCCAAGGATACCCATCCGTTTCAACTACAGATGAGCCTGCTGCGCAGCGAAGGCGTACAAGTGAACCAAGGCAGAATTGCCCTGTCTGAATATGAGTGGCGGCCGGACATGGCCACTCTGGTCTTGTCCATGCCGTTTTAACCACAGGAGACTGCCTTTGATCCGTTCGCTTCTACTTTTGATACTGTTACTGCCCTTGCCGTTATGGGCGCAGACCAGCCCCCTGGCACCCCACACCGCCGAATATCAGGTCAATTATGGCGAAATCAATCTCGGTGGCGCCCGTTTTATGCTGTTGCCGCCAGAGGGCGACTTCTATCAATACAAGTTGGACAGCGATCTCAGCCTCTTGGTGCTGAGCGATAAACGCCATATCCGCAGTGAATTTACCTATCAGGATGGTCAACTGACGCCGCTGCGCTTCAGCCATCAGCGAACCGGCACAGGCCCCAACTTCAATGAGCAGATAGCCTTTGCCAAAGAGCAGGGCAAAATTTTCAGTCGCTACAAGGATGAAAAGAGCAAATTGGACTATTCAGGCACTCTCTACGATGCCCTGATGGTGCAGCTGCAGTTTCGGCTGGATCTCGCCGCCGGCAAGGAGCCCCTGGCCTATGAGCTGGTCAAGGACAACGAGATAGATGACTATCGTTTCAAGATAGTCGGCAAGGAGCGGATGACACTGGACAGTGGCGTCTATAACACGGTGAAACTGGAAGTGGTCCGCGACAGCACCAAGCGGCAGACCTTTGTTTGGATGGCGCCAGATCTCGGCTGGCTGCCGGTGCGCCTGACCCACTTTGAGTCAGGCAGTAAGCAGCTCGATATCAAGTTAGCCAAGCTGAGCCTGGGCTCGGAAGTCAATAACCAGCTCGCCAAGACGGAATAATTTCCAGTCCCCCGGCGCCAACAGCTGCCAGTTTTCATTGCCGGTCAGCGGCCGGGTGGCTATAACAGTGACCACATCCTTGGGGGTGGTCTGGGTGTCGAAATCAATCACCACATCCGTGTCTATCAGCTGCGCCCGGCCAAAGGGCGCCCGGCGGGTGATATAGCAGAGGTTATTGCTGCAATAACTCATCAGATAACGGCCATCGCTGAGGATCATATTAAACACCCCAAGAGTGCGGATCTCCTCGGCAAGCTGGGCCACATACTCAAACACGGGCAAAATATCGTCCGGCTCGGATTCGCCGAAACGCTCGACCAGGCGGCTCATTATCCAGCAAAAGGCCTGCTCACTGTCTGTGTCACCCACGGCCTGAAAGCGGCCGCTTTGAAACTTCTGTTCATAGTCAGACAACTGGCCGTTGTGGGCATAGGTCCAGTAGCGGCCCCAAAGCTCGCGGGTAAAGGGGTGGGTATTTTCCAGCGAGACTTCACCGCGGTTGGCCTGCCGAATATGGCTGACCACCACTTCACTCTTGATCGGGTATGACTTGATAAGGCTTGCCACATGGGACTGGCTGCTGGGACTGGCATCCTTGAAGGTGCGGCTGCCCTTGCCTTCATAAAAGGTGATCCCCCAACCATCCACATGGGGGCCGGTCACCCCGCCTCGCTCCGCCAGCCCGGTAAAGCTGAAGACAATATCCGTTGGCACATTGGCACTCATCGCCAGCAGCTCACACATCTTGTTTTTCCTGTCACTGAATCTGTTATTTCATTATCTGCGGCATTGTAGCCAAGCCGTGTCGGCAGGGGAATTATTGCTTGCAATAAAAAATTTAAACAATTGTTTGAAAAATGCTTGTATTCGATTTCGCTTAGGTTTAATTTTATTGCGACACAGGTCTGACCACATACTATAATTGTGATCTTGATCGCCCTCAAGCGAGGCGTTCTACACTGAATAAAGTGGTCGTTTTATTAAGGAGAACAAACAGTGACTACCCTACTATGGATCCTGGCATTGCTCTTGGTTTTAGGAGCAGCAGCGTACCTCAGAGTATCCCTGCTGACCGCAACCATAGCCGCCGCAGTGGTCATGGCAGCAGGCAGCCTGCTGGATGTAACTGGACTGATTAGCTGGATAATTTTCCTGGTTATTGCCCTGCCGCTGAACCTGAGTGCCTTCAGGCAGAGTGTGATAACCCGGCCATTACTTAAACTCTATCGCGGCATCATGCCGGAGATGTCTTCTACCGAAAAAGAGGCGATTGAAGCCGGTACTACCTGGTGGGAAGCCGATCTCTTCGCCGGTAATCCCAACTGGAAGAAGCTGCACAACTATCCGGTTGCCCGTCTGAGCGCCGAAGAACATGCCTTCCTGGAAGGACCTGTGGAGGAAGTCTGCCGCATGGTTAACCAGCATATGGTTTCCCATCAATTGGCGGACTTGCCTGCCGAAGTATGGCAGTTCCTCAAAGACAAAGGCTTCTTTGCGATGATCATCAAGAAGAAGTACGGGGGTCTGGAGTTCTCTGCCTACGCCCAATCCCGGGTACTGCAAAAGCTGGCCGGTGTCAGCAGTGAACTGGCCTCGACCGTAGGTGTGCCCAACTCACTTGGCCCGGGCGAGCTGCTGCAGCACTATGGTACCCCGGAGCAGCAGGATCACTACCTGCCCCGCCTGGCCAAAGGTTTGGAAGTTCCCTGCTTTGCCCTGACCAGTCCTGAGGCCGGTTCAGATGCCGGCGCCATTCCGGATTTCGGTGTGGTCTGCAAAGGCCAATGGCAAGGTGAAGAAGTACTGGGGATGAAACTGACCTGGAACAAGCGCTATATCACCCTGGCACCTGTTGCCACAGTTTTGGGGTTGGCATTCAAGCTTAAAGATCCCGAGCATCTGCTTGGCGATAAGGAAGAGCTGGGCATTACCTGCGCCTTGATCCCGACCGATGTTGAAGGTGTGGAAACCGGCCGTCGCCACTTCCCGCTCAACTGTATGTTCCAAAATGGTCCTACCCGAGGCAAAGAGGTGTTTGTTCCTCTGAGCTTTATCATAGGTGGCCCGAAAATGGCGGGACAAGGCTGGCGCATGCTGGTGGAATGCCTGTCGGTTGGCCGCGGCATTACCCTGCCCTCCAACTCAGCCGGTGGCGTTAAAACCGCGGCTTTGGCAACCGGTGCCTATGCCCGCATTCGTCGTCAATTCAAGCTGCCTATCGGTAAGCTGGAAGGCATTGAAGAGCCAATGGCGCGCATCGGTGGTAACGCCTATCTGATGGACGCTGTAACCTCCTTGACCACCACAGGTATTGATCTGGGTGAAAAGCCTTCCGTCATCTCGGCGATAGTCAAATATCACCTGACCGACAGAATGCAGAAATGCGTTATCGACGCCATGGATATTCACGGTGGTAAAGGGGTATGTCTTGGCCCCAACAACTATCTGGGACGCGGATATCAAGCGGCACCTATCGCCATTACAGTTGAAGGGGCCAACATTCTGACCCGCTCAATGATCATCTATGGTCAAGGCGCCATTCGCTGCCATCCGTATGTACTGGCAGAGATGGAGTCGGCCTTTGATACCGACGTAAACCGCGGCCTGAATAACTTTGATGCGGCGCTGTTTGGCCATATTGGCTTTACCACAAGTAACCTTATCCGCAGCCTGTGGATGGGCCTCACCGGCAGTCGCTTCTCCAATGCGCCTTTTGCCGACAAGACCAAGCGTTACTATCAGCATATGAACCGCTTCAGTGCCAACCTGGCCTTGCTGTCGGATCTGGCGATGGCGACCTTGGGGGGTAACCTCAAGCGGAAAGAGCGGATCTCTGCCCGCCTGGGTGACTTGCTCAGCCAGCTGTATCTGGCATCGGCAACCCTCAAGCGTTATCAGGATGAAGGCCGTCAGAGTGAAGATCTGCCACTGGTACAGTGGGCGGTTGAAGACGCGCTCTACAAGCTGCAGTCTTCTCTGGATGAGCTGCTGGATAACTTCCCTGCTGGCCTCGGCGGCGTGCTGCGCCTGGTGTTGTTCCCCTTCGGTCGACCACTGAAGCGCCCAAGTGATGTGTTGGACCACAAGGTAGCCAAGATAATGCAGACCCCTTGTGCCAGCCGTGACCGTCTGGGTAAGGGACAATTCTGGGAAGCCTGCGACAACAATGCCGTAGGTATTCAGGAGCAGACCTTCAAAGACATACTGGCGGCAGAGCCCCTGTATGACAAAGTCTGTAAGGCTGCCGGCAAACGTCTGCCCTTCATGTGGCTGGATAAAGTGGCCGCAGAAGGCAAGGCGCTGGGGGTTCTGAGCGATGATGAAGTGGCCCTGCTGGAGCGCGCTGAAATCGGCCGAATGAAATCCATCAACGTGGATGACTTTGACCCCGCCGAACTCAAGGCCCAGAGCCTGGAGCAGGACAGCCGCGAAGAACAAGCTGCTTAAACCTGCCGAGTAACAAGCATGAAAAAGGAGACTCTGAGTCTCCTTTTCTTTTATGGCGAGGCAGACTTGATCACTTTTATGTGTCTATCTTTTATGTCTCTATCTTCTCTGTGCTTATCTTCTTGTAGCTATATCCACCTATTTTTCACCGACCTTACCGCTCTGCCATTTCATCCTTGCCTTGAGCTCATATCTGCGCTTAGCTCAACTGTTTCTATAGAATGAGATGTCATTTTCCGCTTTGGCGCTCTCTTTGGCGCAAGAATTCGGCCAGCAGTTCATCGGTTTGTTGCTGCTGCGCAGCCTGCCAGCCATCTTCATGGACCGCCAACTCAAGTGGTCGCCGGGGCAACCAGCCTTTGCGCTCAAGCTCAGGGGTATCGTTGAAAGCGCTCACCCGCCCCAGACACAAATAAGCGATAATTCTTATCTCCTCAGGTATCCCCAAGGTCTCACGCAGCACTTCATCATCAAGAATACTGACCCAGCCCACACCCAGGCCTTCGGCTCTGGCGGCGAGCCACAGATTTTGCACCGCGCAAACTGCACTGTAGTTGTCCATTTCCGGCTTGATGGTGCGGCCAAGTACCACAGGCCCGGTGCGGCTGGGATCGCAGGTCACACAGATCCCCAAAGGCGCCTCAAGAATACCTTCAAGCTTTAACCGCTGATAATGAAGCCGTCTTTCGCCACTGAACTGTTCCGTCGAACGGGCATTGGCGGCATCAAACCCCTGTTTAATGGCGCGGCGCTTGGCTTCACTGCGCACCAGAATAAAGTCCCAAGGCTGCATAAAGCCAACGCTGGGCGCATGGTGCGCCGCATCCAGGATCCTCTGTAAGCTCTCTTCGGGAACCGGCTTTGACAAAAATTGACTGCGTACATCGCGGCGGGCAAATATCGCCTTGTACAAGGCTTCTCTCTCCTGCAAAGAAAACGCTTCTGCTTCGGAGGAAACGGCAAAATCGGACATGGTTCACCTCTTTGATGGCTGATTTTTAACGCCTGCGGTGCCCGGACTATAGCAGGCATGTTAGTGGAAGCGCCAATCCGGCATCTCAAGATTTGATGCTGCATTAATCTTCTATAGCCAAACCTTGTGATACAAAAATACCGGGCCGTTTTAATGACCCGGTATTTTCCGTTTACTTTCGGCGCCGTGGCTCAAATTTGATCACGCGGTAACTTTCCCCTTGTTTTCCCCATTACCTTTCCCGCTCTCTTTTCCACCGGCTTCGCCCTCTTTATCACAGCTCACTTTGTCTTGCACTTCAGCCTCAGTTAGCGCGGCTTGCTGTTCTTTCGCTTCCTGCTCCTTGGCCTTTTGCTCGGCTTCAGCCCTTGCCTGCTTGAGGGTTTCCTCCGCTTCCTTGAGCGCCGATGCCTCCGCCAGCGCCTCTTTGGGGATCAGGCTGATAAGCTCGATTCCTCTTGGCAAATCTGTAGTGTTGCCGGTCAACATAGTGACCTTACCATTTTTCAGGTACATCAAGGGCACCACAGTTTCACCATAGCGGCGGCAAAAGTCTTTGTAGCCAAAGCTCTCTGTCAGGTTAGTGCTCTTCAGCACCCCGCCCTTGGACATCAAACTGGCCAGTTTGGCGTAGGAGACAGTTTCACCGAATAGGCACATACGCTTCAAATAGGACTCAGACAATTGATGGCGGGCACTGGTACCGTTGCTTTCCGTGTTACTGAGACCATAAACCTTCTTCTGTCCGAGAATATCCTGGAAATGGAAATAGACCACAGGGTTGAGCTGACGATAGGGAGACAGGATCAACACCTTGCCGATGCCGGTCAAATCCAGATAGGTGTCGGCATGCTCCGAGGCCGGGTTGCCAAAGTAAACCGGAATATTATCCATCCGCGCCAAACGAATGTTATCCCAGTTACTGTCGGCAAGGATCACCTTGATATCCTTGCTCTTGAGCACCTTGGCCAGCTCCCGGGAAAACTTGGAAGCGCCAAAGATCAGCAGGCCGCGGGCAGAGCCTGCCTGCACCCCAAGAATACTGGCCCAGCGTCTGGCGGTGAGCGACTGGATCACAACTGTGCCTATGATGATTAAAAACACCAGTGGCACTATGGTCTCGGCGCCGGGCACTTCCATCTTTTCCAGCTTGATGGCAAACAGTGATGACACGGCCGCCGCCACTATCCCCCGCGGCGCCACCCAGCTCAAAAACCACTTTTCAGCGCTGCTGAGCGAAGTGCCTATACCCGAGAGCCAAATGCTCAGCGGCCTGGCCACCAAAAGCACCACTGCCAATACCCCAAGGCCGCCCAGACCAAGGTCCAGCATGGCCGACGAGTCCAACCTGGCCGCCAGCAAAATAAACAGCGCCGAGATAAGCAGTACCGTGAGCGTCTCTTTGAACTCGAGGATATCGGCAATATCCACGCCGCGCATATTGGCGAGCCAAATCCCCATTACTGTCACGGTCAACAGGCCGGACTCTTCCTGCAATAGGTTTGAACCGACAAAGACCCCGAGCATTATGGTCAGCACTGCCGTGTTGGTCAGATAGTGGGGTAAGAGATTACTCCTCAGCACCCGCCCAACAAGATAACCGGCCAAGGCACCAAGCCCAAGGCCAATACCCAGCATAGAGCCGAGTGCCAGCAGTACATGCGCTGTCTGCCCAGCACTGACAGTAATGTACTCAAACACCAACACCGCCAGCATGGCGCCTATGGGATCTATCACTATCCCCTCCCAGCGCAGAATGCTCGCCAGCTGAGACTTGGGCTTAACGGTTCTGAGCATGGGCACTATCACAGTCGGCCCGGTAACCACTACCAAGGCCCCAAACAACAGTGCCAGCGGCCAATCAAAACTCAGCAGGAAATGCGCCGCCGAGGCGATGCAGCCCCAGGTGATCAGCGCGCCCACAGACACCAAATGCGTCACCATCCGGCCATGGTCCTTAATCTCCTTGAAGTTGAGCGTCAACGCCCCTTCAAACAGAATGACAGCAACCCCGAGGGAGATGATGGGAAACAGCAAGTCGCCGAAAATCGCATCGGGATCCAGTAAACCCAGCCCGGGACCCAGCAACAAACCACAAAGCAGCAGCGGCAATATCGCCGGCAGACGCATCCGCCAGCCAATCCACTGACACGCCAGAGATAAGACTCCTATCAACGCCAGCATGGCGGTGATTTTTTCAACCATAAGTAGAATCCTTTTTTGTTTCTTTCGGGCGACCCGAAACAGCTTTACAGCATGAGCAACGCCAGAGTCAATCGCTGTTTCTGTATGAGCATATATGAGTTAAAGAGGATGGGATCAGAAATTTTTGTGGCAATGTGCCAGATTCGGCTTGAAACCAGATAAAACAAAAAGCCCGGTCATTGCTGACTGGGCTTTTTGTTTGTTTGGCGGAGCGGACGGGACTCGAACCCGCGACCCCCGGCGTGACAGGCCGGTATTCTAACCAACTGAACTACCGCTCCAAACTCTTGCTTATCGCTTGGGCAATAAGGCTTGAATTCGTTAACTTGACTGGCGGAGCGGACGGGACTCGAACCCGCGACCCCCGGCGTGACAGGCCGGTATTCTAACCAACTGAACTACCGCTCCACTCAAGTTGCCGGGAATAATACGTAGGCCCCTTGTCAGCGTCAACAACTTTTTTACCCCGAGGATCCCGATTAGCTAAAAAAACAGCAAAGCATGGATAATCAAGATGTTCAGTTGGATTTGCGCTCATCCTCATCGGGTAGGGTCAGGTCAATCTCCTGCACATCATCTTCCTTGGACGCTGCCTGCTGTTTTGCCAGCAACTGCTCTTCAGCCGCAGCCAAGGCCTGCTTCAGACTTTGACGCTTGCGCCAAAACAGAATCGCACCGACCCCAAACAGTAACAGCAAGACGTTACCGCCTATGATCAGGTAAAGGGCATTTTGTTTGGCCGCCGCTTCTTCTTTGGCTGCTATTGCTGCAGCCCTGGCGGCCATCTCTTCGGCGCTCGGTGGCGGCTTGGGTGGCTCGACAAAATTGAAAAAGCGCTCCGGCAGGGTCAACACCAGCTCCCTTCCCTGCTTGTCTGTGCTGAAGACAGTGCCCTTGATACGGTAACTGCCAAAGTCACTCACCTGGGGCAGCACGAGTTGCGTGGTGCCTTCTGTGGGCTGACGCACGGTAACCGGCAGTTGCAATCCGGCCGGCCCCAAAAGCTCAACATCGAAATAGGTTTCCTCAAGGCGCAGAATGTCTGGATTGGCACTCAGCATCAGGCCCCATGGCTGAGTCAGGGGATCGTCCGGCTCAACCACCTTAATATCCACAGGCGAAGGTTCGAGGCGAAATGCCTGTTTGAACTCACGTTCAAACACATCGTTTTGCACACTGACCTGCAGGGTGTAATCTCCCCAGGGCTGGTTGAGGTTAATATTGGAAGTAAAGGTGCCGTCATCTGGCCGTTCATCCAGCGCCTCTCCGTTGTCCTGATAACTGCCGACAATAAGGGTACCGGCGGCAAAGTTTTCATCGCCCGGTTTGTGGGAGGAAACAAAACGCGCCGTCCATTGCAACAGGTATTCAAGCCCGGGAAGTCGCATTCTCAGCGAATCACCAGTGAGATGGGCGGTCAGCTTAAGGCGCTCGCCCTGATACAGTGGCTGAGGCAGTTCATCCACCTCAATCCCCAGCTCGGATACCCGGGTAATTTGCGAGCCGGGCACCACTTTACCAATGAGCTGCCAAGGGCCTGGCACCGGGTTTTCCACCGAAATCATGTCGCCTGTGACGCCATCGGTCCATTTGACATTCTCCGGGTGGCGCGAGGCATACCATTTACTGCCATCAGGCAAAACCACCACCACAGGGGCGGAGCCGTATTCCCGCTGCACCAGAAGCACGATTCTGTCGACCATATGGTCGACCCGAAAACGATTCTTAAGCTCAGAGGCCTGTTCCTTGGGTACTATCTCGGCCACAGCCGGGGCCCCAAGGCCAAGCAGCAGACACACCATGAGGCCCAGCGCTGGTCTCAATCCCATTATTTGCTTCAATCCATAGGTTGTGGCTCGTCGCGCCAGAGGCACTTGCCTGATTTTGCAACTAAATCGAGCCTTTGCTCATGCATATTCAGTTCATCGGCCGATGCGGCGATCACTTTAAGTTTTGCGCGATTGGCATCGAGACGCATGATGCCGCCGGCTTCCTGACCTGCTTGTTCACTGGAGAGGTTGAACTTGGTCTGGCCGCCTGTCATCGCCAGATAAACATCGGCGAGGATCTCGGCATCGAGCAAAGCGCCGTGATACTCGCGGCGGGAGTTGTCTATGTGATAACGCTTACACAGGGCATCCAGATTGTTCTTTTGCCCTGGGTGCAAAAACTTGGCGATGGCCAGGGAGTCGAGGATCTGACAAATATCCGCCGTCACCGGCCCCCTGGGATGGGTCATGGAAAACTCATGATCCATAAAGCTCACGTCAAACGAGGCGTTGTGAGCCACAATCTCCGCCCCTTGAATAAAGGCGATAAAGTCGGAGGCTATTTCATGAAACCTGGGCTCGTTGGCCACTCTCTCATCTGTGATACCGTGAACCGCAATCGCTTCTTCATCAATGGGTTGGCCCGGATTGATATACTGGTGGAAAGTGCGGCCGGTCAAGCGGCGGTTAATGACTTCCACACAGCCGATTTCAATGATTCTGTGGCCTAGATAGACGGGGCCTGCGCCCTGGTTCATACCTGTGGTTTCGGTATCCAGAATGATCTGCCGACTGGCATTCGATATGATATTCATCTATTTTTTGCAGCTTCCTGAGTGAATTTACGGGTATACTCGCCCGCATTTGCCGGATATGGTAACAACTTGATGAGCGAACTGAAACAGATCCAGATATACACCGACGGCTCTTGCCTGGGCAACCCCGGGCCCGGCGGCTATGGTGTTGTCATGCGCTATAAACAGCATACCAAAGAACTCTCCGGTGGCTTTGCCCTGACAACCAACAACCGCATGGAGTTGCTGGCACCTATCATAGCGCTTGAGAGCCTGAAAGAGCCTTGCAAAATCGTGCTGACCAGCGACAGCCAATATATGCGCCAGGGGATCACCCAATGGATCCACGGCTGGAAGAAAAAAGGCTGGGTCACTTCCAACAAGACGCCGGTGAAAAATGTCGATCTCTGGCAGCGACTCGATAAGGCCACGCAACAACATCAGATAGACTGGCGCTGGGTCAAGGGCCACGCCGGACACCCGGAGAACGAACGTTGCGACACCCTGGCCCGCGAAGCCGCCGAGGCCAACCCTGCCACTGTCGATCAGGGTTATCAGGCCAGTCTTTAATGGCTATAATCTTTAGAGGCTTGGTCGTTAGAAGCTTGGTCTCTAATGACTACCTTTGTCCGCGACTGTCTTGAGTTTCAAAAACTTGCCGCAAAAGTCGATAAAGGCCTGCGCCAATGGCGTCAGGCTGTGGCTCTTGTGGCGAATAAGGTAAAACGGCCGCTCGAGCGCCAGCCCCTCCACCTCCACCAACGCCAACTCTCTGCGAGCCAGCTCTTTATCCAGTGTCAGCTCAGATAAAACCCCAAGCCCGGCGCCCTGTTTCACCGCCTGTTTGATGGCATCCGGAGTAGGAAAACAGAAACGGGCTTCTGGCTGCAGGTCCAAGCGGTTGGCGGCATCGACAAAGTACTCCCGGGTGCCCGAGCCCTCTTCTCTCAATACCCAGGAGAGCCCCTTGAGCGCGCTTGGCGATACCTTGCTTCCCGCCAGCGGGTGCGCCGGATGGCAGAACACCTTGAGACAGTCCTGATGCCAGGGCAATACGGCGATACGACTGTCGAGGCAATAACCTTCAATGAAGCCCAGCTCGGCGCGAAACTCGGCCACATCACGGATAACCTTACGGGTATTGTCTATCGCCAAGTCGACCTGAGTCTGAACGTGCTGCTGGCTGAATGCCACCGCCGCCTTGGCCAGCAGAAAATTGCCTATGGTGGAACTGGCGCTGACATTTAGCATACCGGCCAGTTCATGGTTGTTCGGAGTAAAAGCCTGCTCTATGCGCTCGATGCGCTGCAGCACATCGCTGGCCAGAGGCAACAGCAGACTGCCTTGAGAGTTGAGCTGCAAGCGGTTGCCTATACGCTCAAACAAACGGGTATCGAGCTGCTTTTCAAGCTCCGACAGTGCCATGGAGGTGGCCGGCGCAGAGAGGTTAACCCGCTCGGCGGCCTTGGCCACTTGGCCTGTGCGGGCCACGGCTTCAAAAATCATTAACTGTTTCAGGGTAATACGCATTGCAATTATTGCTCTTCTTTAGTGTGGCGCTCCAGTTGCCTGCCGGAGAATCCCGGTGTCGGCGTGGGTTGCCAGCCGGGGATCCGCTGACGACGTTTATCCCCCAAGGGGGTTAACGGCGAATCCAGCTTGCGGGCCACCAATAGATACAGAGAGCCGGTACCCGGCAGCCACTTTTGCTGCCAATGATGCCATATCCTCAAGGGCGCGGCTTCGCTGAGCAGCGAATGGTACAAGAGCCGCTCATCGTGCACCAACTGATACCCCAGAAGCCCCAGCCAGTCCTTGACCCTGGCCGGCATAAAGAAATGGCCGCTCCAGGGTAAAGCCTGCTGAAATCTGGGCAGCAGCTTGCCGAAAAAGGCGCAGCTGAACGGGTTAATCCCGACGATGAAAAGATAACCTCCGCTGACCAGCACCCTGTCGGCTTCACGTAAAATCCGGTAAGGGTTTGTCTCAAACTCCAGTACCAAGTTCATCACCACCGCATCTATGCTGGCCGGCGCCAACGGCAGCGAGGCAAAATCGGCAACTATCGAAGCGCCGTTGCCGGGATAGAGGGAAAACTGATGCCCGACCGGACAGTTTTTGATCTCGAGTTCGCGGCTTAAGGCCCCCAGGCGCAACAGATGATAACCAAACACTCTGGGCCACCAATAGGCCAGTTTGCTTTCCAGTTCACGTTTGATAGTCTCACCGGCTGGCAAACTGTCCCAGGAGCTGGGTCTGGACTCAGACGAGAGAGGCATAGATACTCCGGTTAAGCCGTTCTAGGCTCAGCTTAATAACGAACCCCCTATACAAGCAAGTATGAGGCTCAGTAAAATTGAAACTGATCCCGTCGACTCAAAGGAGCCTTGAGCTTATGTCCAACGTCAATGTCCCCCTCGCCCGGCCAAAGATAACGCCCATTGCCGCCTTCGATGACAACTATATCTGGGCCATAGTGGCACCCCAAGGTGATTGCTGTTGGGTGGTGGACCCGGGTGATGCCGCGCCCGTGTTGGCTTTTTTGGCGCAAAATAATCTGACGCTGGCCGGGGTACTGATAACTCACCATCACAGCGACCATACCGGCGGTATCCTGGCCTTAAAGGAAGCTTTCGGCTCGCTCCCGGTATACGGGCCTGCCAATCCGGCCATCAAAGGCATTACCCGGGCACTAACCGAGGAAGGCGAATATCGGCTTGAGCCTGGGCAAGGCCGATTTGCTTTAGAGTGTCGACTGTTCAAGGTCCCCGGGCACACGCTGGATCATATCGCCTACTTGATTGGCGATGCCCTCTTTTGCGGCGATACCCTGTTCTGCGCCGGCTGCGGCCGCCTGTTTGAAGGCAGTACCGAACAGATGTACCACTCCTTGAGTCAGTTTGCGGCCCTCGATGACAACACCAAGGTGTATTGCACCCATGAGTACACCTTGGCCAACCTGCGTTTTGCCAAAGCCGTTGAACCGGATAACCAGGCACTGGCTGACTACCAACTTGCAGCCGAAGCGCTGCGCGAGCAGCAACAACCCACACTCCCCTCCACTATTGGTCGTGAAAAGGCCATCAATCCCTTTATGCGCTGCCAAAAGAACACACTGCAGAACGTACTGGAGGCCCACAGCGGCCACCCCTGCCATGATCCCGTGAGCCGCTTTGCAGTTCTCAGGCAATGGAAAGACAATTTCTGAAAACCGGGTTACAATAAGCCGCTTTTTTGTGTCGTTATTATGACAATGCCAGGCCAAGATAGATTTATCTACTTGTTTTAAATAACAATACTTGGCTTTCAGTAACGGCACTTCTTTTTCACCACGGAAACCAAACCAGGGTAAAAGTACCACCCAAGGTGCTATCCCGGGCCAAGGGACCAGGCCTATCCCGGGTTTCCGTTTGATGTGCGTTTGCCTGTCTGTTCAGGCCATCATTCGAGGATTGCTGTTTTTGAAGCAAATCAGATTTTTTATGTTGGCGGGGAGCCTTTCCCTGCTTGGCGGCTGTCAGCTGCTGTCTCAGGCGCCGGAGTCCACTGCCGAAGCGCCGGTCAAGGCCACTCCAGCTCCGGTCATCACTCAGGCTCCACAAGTCATCACTGAGCCTGAAGTCGCTGTCACAGATGTATGGCAACGGATCCGCAGCCAACTCAATATGCCGGTTCCCGATGAGAAGCTGGTGCGTCAGTACCGCCAGTGGTACATCAATAATCCAAGACACCTGGAGCAGATCTCCGAGCGGGCTGCCCCTTTCATGTATTTGATTGTCGAGCAGATAGAAGAGCGTAAATTGCCGATGGAGCTGGCGCTGCTGCCGATAGTGGAAAGTGCCTTCGACCCCTTTGCCTACTCCCATGGTGCCGCCTCCGGGCTGTGGCAGTTTACGGCGCCCATGGCGCTGCATTTTGGTCTGGAGATCAACTGGTGGTATGACGGACGCCGCGACGTACCAGCTGCCACGGCCGCTGCGCTGAATATGATGGAATACCTCTACGACAAGACGGGCGAGAACTGGCTCTATGCCATTGCCGCATATAACACAGGCGAAGGTCGGGTGTTGAACGCGGTCAAGCGTAACCGTCAAAAAGGGCAAGCTACCGATTTCTGGTCCCTGTCACTGCCCAAGGAAACCGAGCGTTATGTGCCACAACTGCTGGCACTGGCCGATGTGATCAAAAACGCCGACAAATACGGCATTAACCTGACACCAATTGCCAACGAGCAGAAGCTGGAAGTGGTCGATGTCGGTAGTCAGATAGACTTGGCCTTGGCAGCCCGCCTTGCCGGTATGGAAGTCAATGAACTGCAACAGTTCAACCCGGGTTTTAATCGCTGGGCCACAGCGCCGGAAGGGCCACACAAATTGGTACTGCCGTTGGACAAGGCCAAAGAGTTTGAAATCGCCCTGGCCAGCACTGAACCCAGCGAGCGCCTCAACTGGCTCAGATACAAGATCCGCAAGGGTGACTCCCTTGGAGTGATAGCCAAGAAACATCATACCAGTATCGATGTGATCCGTTCTGTCAACGGCATCAGTGGCAACAATATTGTCGCCGGCAAGCACCTGTTGATCCCGGTCGCCCTCAAGGATGCATCGGCCTACCCGCTCTCCAAAGAGCAGCGTCTGGGTCAGAATAAGTCCGGCAAGAGCAAACGCAGCTACCAGGTCAAGTCCGGTGACTCCCTGTGGCAGATAGCCAAGGATAATGGTGTCAGTGTCAACGAGCTGGTGAAATGGAACGGTATCTCGGCCAAGACGCCGTTGCGTCCCGGGAAACAGCTGACCATCTGGACTAAAGCCTCTGGCAAATCCCAGAATGCCAACGCCGTAATGCGCACCGTGAAATACAAGGTTCGCTCCGGGGATTCGCTGGCACGAATAGCCAGCAAGTTCAATGTCACTGTGGATGATCTGCTGGAATGGAACCAGCTCAAGGCCAGTAAATACCTGCAACCCGGACAGATGTTGACCCTGTTCGTGGATGTGACCCGAGTCAAGACCTGATAAAAACTCCTACCCAAGCGGCATCTTTGATGCCGCTTTTGATCCTGCTCTAACTTTCACAAGCCGCTTCGGTACAATTGTTAACCATTTGTTCGCTGTCACAAATTTGACGCTCATCTTTGTCGATAATCATCCGCTGAATTAATCCACCCTAAATAAAAACAAAAATGAGCAGAGATTTGTCCATTACCGGCATCGAGACGCCGGTGCCTGAAGGTGCCCGTATTCTATCAACCACAGATCTCAAAGGGCGTATCACCCACATCAATCAGGAATTTGTCGAACTTTGTGGCTTTTCCCATGAAGAGTTGTTGGGCCATGGGCATAACATAGTGCGCCATCCTCATATGCCCAAGGCAGCCTTTGCCGATCTCTGGCAACAGATCAAGAGTGGCAACAGCTGGATGGGTTTGGTGAAAAACCGCCGCAAGGATGGTGGTCACTATTGGGTCAACGCCTACGTCACCCCGATCCGCCGAAAAGGCAAAATAGTTGAATATCAATCAGTGCGAACCAAGGCAACACCAGAACTGATTGCCAGAGCCGAGGCCTGCTACCGGGCCATCAATCAGGGAAAATCGATACTGCCACGCGTTAAACTCGACCTGACAACCAAACTGGCACTATGCTGGGGTGCATCACTGCTATCCTTGGTGCCCCTGCCCTGGCTAAGCGGTCTCTGGCAATTTGTGCCTGTCTGCACCGCGGCAACTTTGATGGGCTGGAGCCTTTTCAGACTCAAACAAAGGTTAAAAAATGTCAGTCAACTCAGCCGCGGAGTACAGAATAATCCACTGATGCAGGCTATTTACTGTAACAGCACAGATGAACTCGCCGAGCTGGAATTGAGCCTGAGAATGCAGCAGGCCGAGATATTTGCCATCACAGGGCGGATAAAAGACAGCGGTGAGATCCTCGATAACAGTTTGAGTGCCCATCAGGCCGCAGTCGATGCCAACTACCGCGAACTGGCACAGCAAACCGGCGCACTGAAACAGCAAGGTGATGCCATCAACGAACTCAAAGGTGCTGTGACAGAGATTGCCGAAACTTCCGCTGACACCGCCAACGAGGTCACTGAGCTTGAGCAAAGTAACCGGCAAACGCTCGAAGCCCTGGCCGCCAGCCGCGCAGCCAACAGTGAAATCACCGCTCTGCTTACCAAGGTGGAGGCTCAACTGCTGGCGCTGGATAAACGCTGCAGCAGCATTAACACCGTGCTGGAAGTGATAGAGCAACTATCGGATCAGACCAACCTGCTGGCACTCAATGCGGCAATCGAAGCGGCCCGGGCCGGTGAAGCCGGCCGCGGATTTGCCGTGGTGGCCGATGAGGTACGTAACCTTGCAATGCGCTCCGGTGAATCCGCCGGTGAAATACATCAAATTATTGCCGAGCTCAGTCTGCAAAGTCGGCAGACAGTGACCGAGATGGAGCGCAGCCAGCAACTGACCAAAGAAAGTCTGCAACTGGAGCAAAAGTTGGCGCAGCGGTTGGATGAAGCCACCAGTGCCCTGGGCCGAATTGCCGCACACAGCCAGCAAATCGCCGTTGCCACGGAGCAGCAAGCCTGTGTGGTTGAGCAGTTGCACCGCCACTCAGAGCAGTTGCAACAAGGGGTTGGCAGCCTGACCAGCAACAGTGAAGCCGCAAGCCATCACGGCGAAGAGTTGACCCGCCAAAGTGAGCGGCAAAAGGAACTGATAGCCCAGTTTTAACGCGCTTTACCGCCCGTTACAGCTTGGTCAAAGACTGAGTACCCCAATAAAAAAGTCAGGATTAACCTGACTTTTTTATTCCAACCTAGATAAGCGCCTTAACGCCTCGCCACCGGCACTTCCAGCATGGCCATAGCCGCCAACTTGGACTCCAGAGGTTTGCCTTCAAAGCGGGCCTGGAAGCTGTATCCCTCAGGGCCAATTCGCTCAAGTGTCTTGGCCGGTACCTTGAACATCACTTTCAGCGTCTGTCCCGGCTTGATACTGGTATCTCTGATAGCCTGAGTGAACATCATTTCATCCGACCAGGCCCAGACTCGCTGTTCCTTATCATCCACCAACCAGAGATCCGCCGTCATCCCTGAGTTAAAGCGGATCCCAACCACGTGCTCGCTCGGGTTACGGATCTCCAGCATCGCCTGCAGCGGCTGCTTATTGACTACTTCTGCAAACGTCAGTTTACCCTCAAGCAAGGCAGCTGTCGGTGCTTTTTTGATGGTACCAAAGTGCAGTGTCGGCATTCTGAGTTCCTCCATCCCAGTCGGAGTCTTTTGAGGCACAGGCTCAGTAGTTGCAGCATTGGAGCCACTGCAACCTGCGAGTGCCAAGACCGCCAGCAAAGGCAAAACGGCACGCATCATTTACCTCCTCCGAGTTTCTTGAAGATGCTGTCTTTAAGCTTGTCTTTCACCTTCTCGGTTTCTTCCTTGAGTTTGGAATCAAACAGCGCCTGGGTATCGAGTGCAAACTTGGGTTCCTGGAATGAACCGGAAATCATCAGCGGAATTTCAACACCGGCCAGATCATTCTTGCCTTCACCGCCTTGGCCCTTGAGACTGCCGACCACTGAGGTTTTCAGCTTATAGTCCAGTTGCTCACTGATAAGGTTGGCACTACCGGCACCCGCCAAGCGAATAAGTGGTGAGGCCATCGCCAGATCCGGGTTATTGGCCACACCATTTTTCAGACTGAAACTACCGGTCAGGCTGGAGAAGTCTGTCTTGCGTTCGCCCTCTTCCTGAGCCGACAAATCACCTTTTAGCTTGGCCTGGGCGCTGCGGATCATATGAGGGATATTCACGCCGTAAAGGGCACCGTCACTGATTTCAAACTTGCCGTTGGCGTCCAGGTTTTGCTTGATGTTATCCGGAATTAGGCTCTTGCCTTTACCTTTGACATTAAAAGCGGTGGCACCGGCAAGAATTTCCAAATCGGCCGCATCCTTGAGCAAAGGTTGAATTTTGACGCCACTGAGCTGAGTATCAAAATTGTAGCTGGCGACCTTGTTGCGACCGTCAAGCTGTGCCTTGGTCATCAGTTTGCCCTGATACAAGTCAGCGCTGAGCTGCTTCATATCCAGCACGCCATTGTTCAGAGCCAGATCCATTTTCCAGTTTTCAGTGGTCAAGCCGGCAGCCTTAATGGTCTTAACAGTAAGATCCATGGCGAAGTTGACCTGCTTCATCGCACTCAAGTCCGGTTCACTGCCGGCCTTGGCGGCCGTTGCCGACTCAGTGGTTTTGGCTGCGGCTTTATCTTCCTCTCCGGCAGGCAGTAACTTGTCGAGGTCAATTTCACCCAGTGCCAACTTGGCTTTTACATCCGGTACCTTGCCGCCGAAAGCCACTTTAAGATCCCCTTTGCCTTCAATATCGGCCACCTTGAGACTGCTCAATACCAGCTCGGCGTTTTGACGGTTGAGATCCAATTTCACATCGGCATTCAGATCGGCGCTCAACTTGCCGCCGGGCATACTCTTGCCTTCAACGCGATTTTCAATGGCAAAGCCGGTGATCTCCAACTGCTTCATGTCCGCTGAAATCTTCAATTGCCCTTTACCCTCGCTGGCAATTTTCATGTCCGGCATGCTGCCGCTGAACTTATAAGCCAGAGGGGCAAATTTACCCAGCGAAAACTCGCCCAGGGTCAGGGACTCAAGTACAAAGGTTTGGTCACTGCCACTGCGCTTGTCGAGCAGATGAATTTGGGTATTGGTGATATTGATGCCACCGATATTGAGACTGGCCAGCCCCTGAGCGTTGCCTTCGGTATTCTTGGGTTGCTCTTTGGCCGTACCGGCATCGCCGCTGAGCCCATCCAGACTGGTGCGGCCGTCTTTCTGGGTTATGAGATCCAGTTTCAAGCCATCGAGGTTTAACTGGGCAATTTCCACTTCTTTACGAAACAGCGGCATCAGAGCAACTTCAGCGACAACCTGATTAACTGCCAACATCTGTTTCTCGTCGAAACCATCCGGGTTACTCAGGCTGATACCGCCCAATTCAATTCCCAGAGTCGGGAAAAAAGTCCAGTTGAGATCCTGACTGATGACCAATTCACGCCCTGTCTGTTTTTTTACCGCATCGACTATTTCGGGTTTAAAGTCGTTGGGATCAAATAACAAGGTCAAATACAGAACCAGACCGAGAAACAATACCGCGAAAATACCCAGTATCCACTTAACCACTTTCATAATAGTTTCCTTGTTCAACAATAAGGACAAAGGCGCTTGTTCAACTGATAAAGGCCATATTCAAGGGATTTTGGCTGACGGCGATGCCATTATCATCGGCATAGAGCATCATGCCGGGAGTTATCTGCACATCGCCAATGGAGAGCGCACAATTGATTTCTCCAGCCCCCTTACGCTCGGTTTTGATAGGTACCGCCGCCAGGGCCTTTACCCCAAGCTGCATGGTCGCCAAGGTAGCAACATCGCGCACGGCGCCATAAATCACGACTCCCTGCCAACCATGGTCAACTGCGCTTTGGGCAATAAGGTCTCCCATCAGGGCCTTGGATGTAGAGGCGCCACCGTCCACCAACAGTACTTTACCCGTGCCATCGGTAGCCAACAGCTGTTTCACCATGGAATTATCCTCGAAACACCTGACGGTTACGACTTCGCCCCAAAAAATAGACTTGCCACCAAACTGGTGAAAAACAGATGGCAGCAACATGAGATCATTTTCATAATGATCAAAGAGATCCGGTAACAAATCCAGCATATAGGCCTCCGTGCAAATACTGCTTTCTAGGTTAACGCCCTTATCCTGCCACCACAAGTTTCATGATAGCAAAACAGGCATCTCCTACGCTGTGCAGTGAAATGCTTGAGTAAGTTAGGAAATATACTATAAACTACTACAAGTGACAGCTTTACGATCCCTTTATCCTGTCCACTCTTTCGGGCAAAACTTCGTTTTAAGTGAACATACATGACAAAAGATCTCGATTTGCAGAGTGCTATTGCGGCGCTCGATGCATATGGATATGAAAAAAAACACTCAACGGATCTTGAGCAAGCCAGAAACAAACAACAAATGACCCGTTATTTGAAGTCTTTGGACTATAGCCTCAGGCGTCTGAAGCTTCTGCAGGAAGCGGTCAATGAATTGGTCGAAGAAACGCAGAACGACTTGCATAAACAAGAGCAAGTCCAAACCTTCAAGACCAAGGTCATCAATTTATCCCGCGAACTCAATATGTCCTACGATGAAGTATTGGTCTATATGGCCAATCAAGGCGGTAAGTAAGTCCTATAGGGAAGTGAGTTCAGTATCGATTGCAATATAGTTCGATATACCAGAAAGGCGCAGACAATATCTGCGCCTTTCTTTTTACAACAATGATATAAACCCTTTCTGTCCAACAACTATTTATTCCATCTTTTAAATTTCATTCCGTTATTGAAAGTTTCTGGTGCCTAATAAAAAGCAATAAGTATCCGCTCAAATCCCCAACCTATTATTCGTCCGGATTATTCCAAATAATCCCATGAAAACTATGAGGCTTTATAGCGCACCCTCTTGTTTGCACTACACTTAGGTACAAACGGCCCAGTTTGAAAAGATAAGGGCTCAAAGCTGTGACGAATGGAGGGCAGCAACCACTATGGGAAAGATGCTAGTGCCTTTGGCTCTGCTGCTACTCTTGTTTATCTGGCTCAGCGGGCCCAGGCAACCAACCTCCCCTGTTTTACTCAATCAGACCCCGGTTCGCATCGCCGTGTCCACCTCGCTGCTTTCAGCCCCTGTCATCATTGCCGATAAGCTCGAACTCTTTGCCCGCGAAGGCGTCTATGTGGTGCTGCAACCACTTCAAGGTGGCGATCTTTGTTTCGAGGCCCTGCTCTATCACAGGGCGGATCTGGCCACCAGCTCAGAGTCAGTGGTGATGTTCAACAGCTTTGAGCGAACCGACTTTACCGTGCTGGCCAGCTTTGCCGAATCGGATAACGACATTAAGCTGTTAACCCTGAGCCAGAGCGGTATCACTACCCCGGCGCAACTGGATGGCAAACGCGTTGGAGTCGTTGCCGGCAGTGCCAGCGAGTACTTTCTCGATACCATACTGAATATTGCCGGACACCCAGCCTTGGCGCCAGTTCGGGTGGATATCCGCCCGTCTGGCTTGGCACCGGCGCTGTTGGCCGGCGATGTGGATGCGATTTCAGTTTGGGAGCCCTACGGATTTCAGCTGCTCAAGCATCAACCGGGCAAGATAAGCGAGTTCCCCAGCCGGGGGTTATATAGCCTTTCTTTCAATCTCATCAGTCGTAAGGCCGACAACCAAGCGTACTACGAGCATCATGTGCGGATCCTCAAGGCGTTGAAACTCGCCAGTGAATTTATTGTTCTGCACCCGCAGGAAGCCCGTCAACTAGTTGCCGAGTATCTGCACCTGCCAACAGAGGAGGTTGCCGCCCTCTGGCCCGACTACCTGTTCCGTCTGTCGCTGGGTAACAGCCTGCTCAGTAATCTGCAGTCGCAGGCCCGCTGGGCCATGGCCAGCGGCACCATTGAAGCCCAGCAGCTACCGGATTTCAGAAGCGTCATAGATCCCACTGCATTGGATCAGATACAACACATGTCTTTGGTGGAGCAGAAATGAAGCTATCCAGCCGCCTCAATATTCTGGTCATTCTCTGCATCACCCTGACGCTGGTACTGGCGCTGTCACTGCTGCAACAGCGCCATTTTTCCCAGCAGACATTCCAGCAGATGCACAAACTGGTGGAGCTGCAACTGCATCTGGATCTACTGCGCTCCAACTTGTGGCTGCTGCAGCAATACCGGGATACCCGGGCAGTTGAAAATACCCAGCGGGATCTGCTGCGCCTCAACGCCCTCTTGAGTAACACTCAGGTCGATGATGAGCAGCAACAGCAGCTATTGGCCAATTTAAAACGCCAGAGCAACAACATCGGTACCCTGCTGGAGCATTCCCTGCCCAAGCTGTCGCTGATAGCAGATGATCAGTTGGTCAGCAGCATGTTGCTGTCCAGATACAATATGAGCATTCAATCCATGAGCGAAGATCTGTTTCGCTTTCAACATTACACCATGGACAGAGCTCGTATGCTGCAGCTCAGTCATCTCTATCTCAACGGCGCCCTGCTGCTGGCCATTGCCCTGTTGGTGACAGGCTTTACCCTGCATACTCTGAGGCGTTTTCGGCGCCATTTGGGCAGTTTGAAACGCGGCATTCGCGATCTGGCCAAAGGCGATCTTCACAGCCGTATCAGGTTGGAACAACAGGATGAACTCTCGGAGCTGGCCAATGAATTCAACAATATGAAACAGGCATTGATGGAAACTACAGCCCGAAAGGAGCAGTTACAGCTGGAAGTGGAGGCGCAAACCCGTCAGTTGCAGCAGCAACAGGATAGATTAAGATATTTGGCGGATCATGACGATCTCACCGGCGCACTCAATCGCGGTGCCGCCACCACCGAGCTGGAAAACGCCATAGTACGTTGCCAACGTCAACAGCTTAAAGCGGCGCTGCTGTTTATCGATCTGGATAAATTCAAACCCATCAACGACAACTTTGGCCACAGCGCCGGTGACGCAGTGCTGGTGGAAATCGCCAAAAGGCTGCGAGAGACCTTAAGACGCTCGGATTTGGTGGCCCGTATCGGCGGCGATGAATTTATCATCTGGCTGGAGCCGATAAATAGCCGCGAAGAAGTCTGTGCCGTATTGGAAAAGATTCATGCCTTGGGTGCCGATATCCCCTGGCAAGGGCAACAACTGCAAGTCGGCCTGAGTACCGGCATCAGTCTCTATCCCGAGCATGGCGACACCCTGGCCGAACTCATCGGCGCTGCCGACAGTGCCATGTATCAGGCCAAGCAGGCACTACCTCAGGCTTCCATGGACCTGGCACTAAAGAAGCGCTACAGCTTTGCCTCACCCAGTGCCGATGCCTGACTATGCTTGCCCGGCCACACACGCCTGAACTTCAAACTGCCGGCCAGAGGCGCCTAAACCAGTTGAATCTCGGCAGTCTTATCGCCAACAACAGCAACATGGCAGCAAGGTAAAGACTGGGCTCAATGATTTCAGACTTCACCGACCAGTAATAATGCACAGGTACCAACAGGGCAATGGCATAAATACTGTAGTGCAGTTGCTGCCAGCGTCGCCCCATCCGGCGCTGCATTGCCTTGAACGAGGTCAGCGCCAGCGCAGCAAGCAACAACCAAGCGCTGGCCCCCACCAAAATATAGGGACGCTTGATAATTTCACTGAGTAGCAGCTCCCAGGCAAACAGCAGATCCAGGCTGAAATAGCTGAGAATATGCAAGCAGGCCCAGGCGAATACCCAGAGTCCGAGCAAACGCCGGGTCTGCATCAACAACCCCAGTTTGAATTTTCTGGCAACTGGCGATACCAACAAGGTGGCCACCAAGGCGTTGAGTGCCCCTTTGCCGGTGAAATGGATAATATATTGCACAGGATCGCCACCGGCACTGTCTGTCACCACTTGCAGAGCCAAATAAAGCAGTGGCAAGCCGGCCGCCAGATGCAGCAACGCCTTTAACCAAGGCAGTAGCTTGGGGTCTAAGCGCATCAATAATATTTCCTTAAATCCAGATCCCGGTAAAGATGGGCTACTTGCTCGCCATAACCGTTGAACATCTGGGTCGGGATCCGTTTGGCAGAGAAGATCCCACCTTCGGCAATCCGCCGCTCTGTCGCCTGTGACCAACGCGGGTGATCCACCTTGGGGTTCACGTTGGCATAAAAACCATATTCATGGGGTGCCAGTTGATTCCAACTGGTCGGTGACTGTTTGTCCAAAAGCCTAATTTTCACGATAGATTTAATGCTCTTGAAACCGTATTTCCAGGGCACCACCAAACGCACGGGAGCCCCATTTTGCGGTGGCAGTGTCTTGCCGTAGAGGCCCACCGACAGGAAGCTTAACTCGTTCATCGCCTCATCGAGTCTTAATCCCTCCACATAGGGATAATGAATGCCGCCGCCCATCAAGCGATTGCGTTGCCCAGGCATTTGCTCGGGATCAAACAGGGTTTCAAAGGCCACATGAGTCGCAGAGGATTTGACTCCGGCCTTGGCCAGCAAAGCCGCCAGCGGAAAGCCGACCCAGGGGATCACCATGGACCAGGCCTCGACACAACGCAAACGATAGTGGCGCTCCTCAAGGGGAAGCAACTTGAGCAGATCGTCATAGTCCAGCGTCAAAGGGCGCTCGACCTCGCCTTCCACTTTCAGCATCCAGGGATTGACCTTGAGGTCCTGACTGTTTTCGAAGGGATCTTGTTTACCTGTGCCAAACTCGTAAAAGTTGTTATGGCGGATCACCTTGTCAAGGGGTGTCAGGCTCCCCGGTAATTGAAACTCAGGATTGCTGCGATAGTTGAGATTTGAGGTCACAAATGCCTCGCTCTGGCGCTTTTCACCAAAAAGGTCAAACAGGCCTGCCTGAACATGGCCGGGAATACTGGCACCTATGGCGCCGAGCCCCAACGCCTTGACTATGTTGCGCCGATCGCGAAACACGGCTTCCGGCGTGACTTCAGTTGCCGGCAACTCCCAGGGCATTTGCCTGCCGATACCCGGTTTGAATTTTTTATTGCTCACAGAGACCTCTCAATAGCTGCAGTCAATTCAGTTTATAAGACCCAGGCAGACAAAGAAAAATTTCCTGCTGGAATAATTCCTGCGGCTTCATTGGCTGAACCTTGGCTGACAAGGGGTACAAAATGAGCAACTCTTGGCCATTTATCCTGAGTCTGCATGCCCTGGCCCTTGAAGGCCCTGACTCATTCTGCGACTCTATCCGGGTTTTCCGCTCCTCTTTTTGCACTCAAGGGACATGATATGGACTTGGCCACCACAATTTCCGCGCCTCAACTCATTGCCGCCGCAGCCGTATTACTGCTGGGTATCTTGCTTGGCGCCCTCTTTAATCAACGCATGACCCGCGGCCGCTGGCAACAGATCAAAGACCAGTTAGTGCTGCAACATGAACAAAGATGCAGCGAACTCAACGAACAACTCAGCAGCAGCCAGGGAAAAGCCGAATGGCTGGTGTCCCAGCTTGGCAAGGCAGAGGCCATTGCCGAGCGGGTGCCCGACCTTGAACAGCAACTCAAGGATGCTCAGCGCAAGCAGTTGGAAACTCAGCTTAACCTGTCAAAGTCCAATGCCATGCAGCAGACAATCAGCGCCCGCTTCGACGCCGAGCAACAGGCGCTCAACGATAAGATTGAACTGCTTGAACGCAGTGAAGCCCGCCTGAAAGAGCAATTTGAAAACCTGGCCAACAAAATTTTTGAAGACAGAAGCGAAAGGCTAAAATCCCAAAATCTATCGCAGCTGGATGGTGTTCTTGGGCCGCTGAAGCAACAACTCGAAGGATTTAGAAGACAGATTCATGAATCCTATTCACAGGAGCGGAGTGAACGTTCCTCACTGAAACACCAGCTGGAAGATCTCAAGCAGCTCAACCTGCGCATGAGCCAGGATGCGGTCAACCTCACCAAGGCGCTCAAAGGCGACAACAAGCAGCAAGGCAACTGGGGGGAAGTGATCCTGGAGCGGGTGCTGCAGGAAAGTGGCCTCAGACAAGGGCACGAGTATGACGTGCAGCAGGATCTGAAAAATGATGCCGGCAAGCGCTTTAAACCCGATGTCATCGTCCACCTGCCGGCCAACAAGGATGTAGTGATAGATGCCAAGATGTCACTGCTAGCCTATGAGCGCTACTACAATGCCGAAACCGATGAAGAGCGCTCCTTGGCGCTGCGTGAACATATCAACTCTATCCGCGGTCATATCAAAGGCCTGAGTCAAAAGGACTACCAGCAACTGCACGGCATCAAGAGCCTGGATTATGTGCTGATGTTTATTCCGGTGGAACCCGCCTTCCTGCTGGCACTGGAACAAGAGCCGCAGTTGGTTAATTTTGCGCTCGAAAACAACATCATGCTCGTCAGCCCAACCAATCTTTTGGTGGCACTGCGCACCATCAATAACATCTGGCGCTACGAGTATCAGAACCAACATGCACAGAGGATCGCCAGGCAAGCCGGAAAAATTTACGATAAACTCTGTGGCTATCTGGAAGATATGGACAAACTCGGGCGCGCGCTGGACAATGCACAGAAGTGTTTCAACGGCGCCATGAATAAGCTGGCTACCGGCAGGGGTAACCTTGTCCGCCAGGCTCACCAGATGCAACAGTTGGGCGTTGAAACCAGTAAACAACTGGATAAACAGTTGCTTGAAAAAGCGATGACAGAGACTTCCTTGCCGACAGACCAGGAGGTTGATGCCATAGAGGATACAGAGCCGGACAGCGAACTGGCTTCCTGAGCTCAACCCCGCTCTCAAGTGAACCAGGCCATCAACAAGGAGTTTTAGATGCGCAGAGCCTTGACCCGAATCGCCCTCGCCGGCAGCGTTGCCTTGAGTGCATTGACAGTATCCACTCCCTGGATGCTGTTTCCCGGGATAGGCCATGCGGCCAAGGCACCTGCCGCTTTGGAGCAACAACGCCAAAGCTACCTAAAGGCCAGAGAAGCGCTGGATAAGGGCCAACTTGAGGAGTATCGCAAGCTCAGGGCCCAACTCAAGGATTACCCACTCAATATCTATCTGGATTTTCACGCCGAGCTGGATGACATAATGGCGCTTTCTGGCTCAAAGGCGCTAAAGGCACTGGACAAGTTTGAGCATTCACCCTTGCACGCCAGTGCCCGCCACAGGTACCTGGTGCAAGCCGGTGCCGACAAACGCTGGCAAGACTTTCTGGCCATTTCCCCGGAACTTCCCCGAGCCACAGAGCTGCAATGCTATTTTTACAGGGCCAAGCTTGGCCAGGGTGAGACTCAGGTCGCCTGGGATGGCGCTCGCCAACTCTGGCTCTATGGTCGCTCCCGTCCCAAGGAGTGCGATCCCCTGTTCAATGCCTGGAGCAAGGCCGGGCACCGCACTCAGGAATTGATTTGGTCGCGGATGATGCTGGCCTTTGATGCCGGCCAAAGCGGCCTGTTGCAGTATCTGGGGCGTAAAGTGACTCAGCACCAGAGCCAGGCCAAGCTGCTGCAGGCGGTATACAAAGATCCCAATCGCCTCAGGCACATGAATCAGTTTGATGGCGATGCCCCCATCTACAGCGATATAGTGTCCGCCGGGCTTAAGCGCTTGGCCCGCAAAGATCTGCGTCAGGCAGTTCGCCTGTACGTCAAGTATGAAAAGGCCGGCAGATTCAGCGACTTCCAAGGGCGACAACTCAACCGTTATCTGGTCAGGCGAGCGCTTATCGTCGAGGACGAGGGGCTGAGAGATCATATCGACACCATGCTGCCACTGCTCAAGGCCGACGATCTGACCGAGCGCCGTCTGCGCTGGGCTATTGCCGAGCAAAATGACGCCGATATCCGCCGTTTTCTGCCGCTGCTCAGCGACGAAGGCCGCAACGATGCCCGCTGGCGCTACTGGCACCTGAGGGTCAATGGCCGGGACGATACCATGCTCGAAGCGCTCAGCAAAGAGCGTAATTTCTATGGTTTCTGGGCCGCCGCCGAACTCGGTGTCGCCCCCAACCTGGCGCATGTGCCGACTCAATCCCAGGCGCAAATGCAGGCAAGACTCGCCGATGACAAGGCGCTGGCGCGGGTATCTGAACTGCTGGCACTGGATAAACTGGTCGATGCCCGCATCGAATGGAGCCAAATGCTCGCCCGCCACAACAAGCAGATGCGCGCCCAGTACGGCGTCTACGCTCAGCAGCAAGGTTGGGACGCGCTGGCGGTTGAAGCCAGTATTCAGGCTAGGCTATGGAATGATATGGAGATGCGCTTTCCCTATGCAGCAGACCCTTTCTTTACCCGGGCAGGCAAAGACTTCAAGGTCAATGTCAATGAAATTCGAGCAATCTCCCGCCGCGAAAGCGCCTTCTACCCTTATGCGACTTCGTCAGTGGGCGCCAGAGGCCTGATGCAGCTGATGCCGGCCACCGCCAAGCAAACCGCAAAAGAGTTCAAACTGGCGTTCAACGGCAGTCGCAGTCTGTACGACCCGGCCATCAATGTGCCACTCGGTAGCGCCTACTACACCAAGCTACTGGAACAGTTTGACAACAACCGGGTGCTGGCCGTTGCCGCTTACAATGCTGGCCCTCACAGGGTAAAGCGTTGGTTGAAGCAGAGCGATGGCAAACTGGATGTGATGAGCTTTATCGAAACCATCCCCTTCAGTGAAACCCGCTCCTATGTGCAGGCCGTATTCACCTACCGGCAGATTTATGAGCTGCGTCAACAACAGGCGCTGCCACAATTCAGTGAAACAGAGCTTGGCCGCCGCTATTGAAGCGGCGGTGAATTGGCACTGAGTCAATTTCCCAACGCTTTGATATTAAAGCGCTTGTTCCTCGCTGTATTTTTCAGCGCTCGGTACTTTAGTGGGGTAAATGGGCTTGTTATCCCACGGCTATAATGGGAATAATTAGCATTCATTTAGCTAACTCCGTTGATGACTGCATGGATCTTTCTCCTCCGCGGCACATTGCCTGCGAATATCAGCCACTTGTTTGCCCCCGGACCCTGACCATTCAGGGCTATGAGGCCCTGGCCCGCTTTTACAATCAAGAGGGAAAGGCGCTGGCGCCCAATCTGGTATTCGACTGGCTGCACAGAGACAGCCGCGCCCTGGCGGCGGTAGAACTGCAAGCCAAGCTGTTGCAACTCAATCAGGCGCCTAAAACGCCAAGGCTGCACCTGAATCTGGATCCCCACGCGCTGGACAGCGCCAACTGTCAATGCATGATGCAGGCGCTGGACAAATATCAGCAGCAAACCGGAGGCTTGACGGTAGAGCTGATAGAAAACACCTGTGTCAATGACGCCGATAAAGCCCAGGCACTACTCAAGGAACTGCACCGCCGCGGGATTACCGTGGCACTCGATGATGTCGGTGCTCCCCATGCCATGGTGTCGCTGCAACTGCTGACTGCCATCGACTGCATCAAGCTCGACCGTCACTGGCTGAGTGCCATCAAGGCACCGCTCATGGCTAAGCTTTTGGAAAATCTGCTTAATTTTGCCAAGTCCTGCCAAAAAATAACTATACTCGAAGGAATTGAAACCGAGCAGCACCTGTCTCAGGCACTGGCTTTGGATGTGGATTTAGTGCAAGGTTTCTATTTCAGACCTCAGTTCATCCAGACGGAGCCGGAACTGATTTCAGTGACCATCTAACAAGGAAGCCAATGTGTCCAAGAGCCAGATAACCCAGGTACTGCAGCAACTCGAGCAAGTTTTGATAGGCAAGCCCAGGGTAATACGGCTGGCACTGGCCTGTTTACTGGCCCGCGGCCACCTGCTGATTGAAGATCTGCCGGGCATGGGCAAAACCAGTTTATCCCACGCACTGGCGCAAACCTTAGGCTTGAGTTATCAGCGGGTTCAGTTTACCAGCGACATGCTGCCGGCGGATATTCTCGGGGTTTCCATCTTCGATAAGCAGCAATCTGAGTTTGTATTCCACCCCGGCCCCATCTTCAAACAGATGGTGCTGGCCGACGAAATCAACCGCGCCAGCCCCAAGACCCAGAGTGCCTTACTCGAGGCGATGGCAGAGCGGCAGATCACTGTCGACGGTGTGACCCACAGGCTGCCGCATCCTTTTTTTGTGGTCGCCACCCAAAACCCCACCGACCAATCAGGCACCTTTCCACTGCCGGAATCCCAGCTGGACCGCTTTATGATGCGCCTCTCCATTGGTTATCCCAACCAGGACGCCGAGTTGGCCATGCTCAAAGGGCAAGAGCGCACTCAGCCCCTGCCCCAGTGTCTGAGTGCGCTCGAGCTGGATCAACTGCAGCAGGAGTGCGAGCAGGTGGCCGCTTCCGACGCCCTGCTTAACTATATTCTGGCGCTGGTGGAAGCTTCCCGCAGCCAAAACGAAGGCTATGGCCTTTCCCCCAGAGCCACCAAGGCGCTGCTGGCGGCTGCCAAGGCCTGGGCCTATATCCAGGGGCGTCAATATCTGGTGCCCGAAGATGTGCAAGCTGTGTTTGGCGCCGTTGCCGAGCACCGCCTGCGGCATTCGAGCCAACTTCAGGGCGAGCAGTTATCGGCCAAGTTACTCGGCACCATTAATCCCATTCGGTAACAATGAGATGGCCTCTGTGACCTCCCTCTTCTCTGCCCGGTTCAACCGCTGGTTGTCAAGGCGTATTCCCGCCGCCAAAGAGCAACGTTTGAGCCACAGAAGCATCTTTATTCTTCCCAGCGGCTTCGGCGTTATCTGGCTGGCGCTGGTACTGCTGCTGTTTCTGTTCGGCACCAACTATCAAAACAACCTGGTGATCGGCCTGGCCATAGTATTGGCCAGCGTGTTTCACACCTGCATCATTCACAGTTACCGCAACCTGGCGGGACTGAGACTCAGTGCCCGTAAGCCTCCCCAAGCCTACGCCGGCGACAGCCTCTCCTTCCCTGTGACCGTCAGCGCCGACAGAAGCCTTTTTCGGCTCGGTTTCAGCTACCCGGGAGAGCGGCAAGTCTTTGTCTCCTGTGTCGATAACCAGGAGCAGACGGCTTTAGTGCCCATGCAGCCAAGGCCCAGGGGCCTTTGGCATCCAGGCCGGCTCAAGGTGGAGTCCTGCTACCCTCTGGGGCTCTGCCGCGCCTGGTCTCATCTGGATCTCGACACCAGTCAATGGGTGTTTCCAGCGCCTGTGGTCAGCACACCTAAACTGGGGCGCAGTGAACACGTCCCCGAATCCCAAGACAGTGGCGAGTGGCTCAGCGGCGTCGATGAATACGCCGGTCTTAAGAGCTATGTCCCGGGCGAATCGCTCAAACAGGTGGCCTGGAAACAGTGGGCTCAGGGCCGAGGCATGCTCAGCAAGGAGTTTGCCGAGCCTCAGGGGGCGCCCTTGTGGCTGGAGCTTGATAGCAAGTTAACCGGCGATGAGTTGGAAAAGCGCCTGGGTGAGCTGAGTTATCAGGTCAATCAACTGGCCCATTCAGGCCAAACCTGGGGGCTTAAGTTAGCGGGCAGGACCATAGCGCCTTCTCAAGGCGGAGCTCAGCGTCAGGAATGCCTCAAAGCCCTGGCGCTCTATCCTGGTAAGGCTGAAGGTACCGGCCGATGAAAGCCGCTCGCTTGAAAGCCGCGCTCAAGGAGACCTCGGAGGAGATCATCGCCCGCCGCACCTTGCTTTGGCTGCTGATCACCAATCTGGCAGTGCTGGCGCCGCTTGCAGGCAAAATCACCTTGGGAACCCTGGGGATCTGCGCCATCTGTTTTGTCTGGCGCTTGGGGATCTATCTTGGCAAGGTCGCCAGGCCCCCCAGAGTGCTGGTGACTGTGCTGGCCATTGCTGCGGCGCTGACGTTGGCGCTGGTGAGTCGCGAACTTGGCCTGCTCAATGCCCTGGTCAACTTGTTGATCCTCGGCTATTCCCTCAAATATATCGAAATGCGCAGTCGCCGCGATGTCAAAGCCGTGGTACTGGTGGGCTACTTTCTTATCGCCCTCACCTTTATCGACCATCAGCAGATGCTCGACACCCTGCAACTCTCGCTGGTGGCGGCGCTCAACACCTGTGTGTTGGCAAGCCTCTACCACGAACAGGCCTCGTTCAATCGCCAGATCAAGCTAACCCTGGTGCTGCTGGCACAGAGTCTGCCGCTGGCACTGCTGCTTTTTGTAGTGCTGCCGCGTTTCAGTCCGCTTTGGATGGTGCCGCAGATGAAAAGCAGTACCACAGGTCTGTCCGATGAGCTGAGCTTTGGTGATATCTCGCGCCTGACCAAATCCAACGAGCTGGCATTTCGCGCCAGTTTCAAGGGCCAGATACCGGCTCCGGAAGACAGGTATTGGCGCGCACTGGTATTGGAAGAATATGACGGCAAACGCTGGCAGCAGTCACGGGGAATAAAGGCGCTGCAGCAAGACAGCTTTATCATGAATCGCCGCCCCGAACCCGGCGCCCCCAAAGGGCCTTTTATCGATTACAGCATCATAGCCGAGCCGAGCGGCCAGCATTGGCTGTTCGGCTTGGATCTCGCCTACAGCATGGATCCGCGCCTGGTGAATCTGCCGGACTTTCGCCTCTATGCCATAAGGCCGGTAGAACAAAGGTTGCAATACCGGGTGATGAGCTATCCGGATGCCCCCCTGGATAACCGCTTGAGAGCGCCGCTGCGGCAGCTTAATCTGAGCCTCCCCGATGAAATCAACCCCCGCAGCCGCAAACTTGCCGCCGATTTTGCCCGCCGTTACCCGCAAGCCGAGCAGCGCTTGACGGCCATGATGCAGTATTTCAACAGCCAGCCCTTTTTCTACACCCTGACGCCCCCACCGGTGGGGCCGCAGCAACTGGACGACTTTTTGTTTGAAAATCGCGCCGGTTTCTGTGTTCACTACGCCTCGGCATTCACCTTCATGGCCAGAGCCACCGGCTTGCCCGCCCGCATTGTCACCGGTTATCAGGGCGGCGAATACAACCCGCAGGCCGGTTATCTCAGCGTGTATCAATATATGGCCCACGCCTGGAGTGAAGTCTATCTCGAAGGCAAAGGTTGGGTACGTTACGACCCCACCGCCATGATAGCGCCCGAACGAATTGAGCAGGGTTTCGACTCCCTGTTCAGCCCGGAAGAAAGCTATCTTTCCGAACTGCCGTTTGCCGGGGTGCGGGCCAGCGACTGGTACAACAGCCTGAGACTCAGGCTCGCCAGCCTGGATTACTACTGGAGCGTCTGGGTACTGGGTTTTGACAACGCGCGCCAGCAAGAAGTGCTCTCCAAACTGCTGGGGGAAGTGAGTATCGGCCGCCTGGCAGCCTTGGTCCTCGGGGTGATGGCCCTTACCTTTATCGTCATTTTGTTCACCACTGGCCTGCTGCGGCTTAAAAGAGGCCCTGACAGCATTAACCGTCACTATCTCAAGGTATGCCGCCAGGCTGCCAGGCTCGGGCTGCCAAGGCCGGCTTCCCTGGGGCCAGTGGATTACGCCGCGGCGCTTGTTGCACGCTGGCCGGCGCTGACAGAGGAGATAGAAAGTTGGACCTCACTCTATATTCAACTCAAGTATCAAGACGCTTCCAAGGAGTCGGCGATATATAAACGCCGCTTTATCCGCCAGTCCCGCGCTTTATGGTTCAAACTGCTGAAACAAGATTTGCAACCCGATAAATCAAGCACCTAGAATAGAGCACCAAAGCAATAAACGGCCCAAAGCCAGGTAACCCTGCTGCCTATGTTTACTCTTATCCAGTCCAACAAGATGGAATTGCTGTCGGCCACCCTGGCAGACCGGCTTCGCGATGGCGTCCCCGGCATGTCGCCGCTTAGCTGTGAGCAAATTCTGGTGCAAAGCCCCGGCATGTCCACCTGGCTCCGCCTGGAGTTGGCGCGCCACAACGGCGTGGCAGCAGCGCAGGAGTTTCCGCTGCCGTCCAGCTTTATCTGGCAGCTCTGTTATCTGCTGCTCGATGACGTGCCCAAGGAAAATCCCTTTACCAAGGCGGCGATGACCTGGAAACTGATGGCGCTGTTGCCCTCCCTTCTGGATAGAGACAATTTTGCACCGCTCAGACATTATCTGGGCGACGATGTCGAGCTCAAACTGTTTCAACTCAGCGGCCGTATCGCCGATATTTTCGATCAATATCTGGTATACCGTCCGGAATGGATCCTCGGCTGGGAGCAAAATGAATCTCCGCTGGAGATAGCGCCGCAGCACGCCTGGCAACCCGAGCTTTGGCGCGAGTTGGTGCGTTACAACAATCAGGAGTTGCAACAGAGCCATTACCACAGGGCCAATCTGCACCAGGCGCTGATAGAAACGCTGACAGGCGGCAACGATCATGCCTTGGAAGGCCTGCCGCCCAGATTGTTCGTGTTCGGGATCTCCTCGATGGCGCCGCAAACACTGGATGTACTCTATGCGCTCGCCAGTCGCATCGAGGTAGTGATGCTGAGCCTCAGCCCCTGTCGTCACTATTGGGGCGATATCATAGAGCCCAGGGCGCGGGCGCGAATGGCGCTGGCTTTTGAGGGCAAGAAACAGTTGCCCGAGCTCTGGGAAGACAAGCTGGAAGTGGGCAATCCCATTCTGGCCAATAACGGCCGTCTCGGCCGCGAGCTGCTGGATATGGTGCTGGAGCTGCCCCCTGAGCGGCTGGAACTGGAAGAGCTGTTTCACCCCGGCAACACAAATACCCTGCTCGGCGGCATTCAAAATGACATTCTGGAGATGGAAACCTTAGGCGAGCCTCTGGGGCCGGATGTCAGCAAATACCTGAATATCGCCCGGCGCAGGCCCTTGGCCGCCACCGACGACTCCATCACCCTGCGAAGCTGCCACAGTCCGCTGCGGGAAGTGGAAACCTTGCACGATCATCTGCTGCATCGCCTGCGCAGCAACCCTTCGCTGGCCGCCAAGGACATCATGGTGATGCTGCCCGACGTGGCCGCCTACGCCCCCTATATCGATGCGGTGTTTTCCGCCAAGAGCGGCGATCATTACATCCCCTATGCCATAGCCGATCGCGGCGCGGCTCAGGAATCCCCCTTAATTGCCGGTTTTCTCAACCTGTTGGCGCTGGACAAGAGCCGCTTTGGCCTGACAGACATCATCAGTATTCTCGAAGTGCCCGCTGTGCTGGCCCGCTTTGGCATAGCCCAGGAGGAGCTGGAGCAGCTCAAGGGCTGGCTCAAGGCCGCCGGTATTCGCTGGGGCCGCGACAGTCACAACCGCGAAGAGCTGGGCTTGCCCGGGTTTGACAAACACTCCTGGGCCTTTGGGATCCGCCGCATGCTGCTGGGCTATGCCCTGGGCGATGATGCCGAGCTGTATCAGGGCGATCTGCCGCTGGCCGGTATTGAAGGTCAGTCGGCGCAGGCGCTCGGCAAGCTGTTGAATTTTATTGAAGCGCTCGATGACTTCAGGGAAGAGCTCAAGCAGCAAACCCCGCCGGAAGAGCGGGTGGCGCAGCTTAACGCCCTGCTCGATGCCTTTTATCTGGCCCAGGAAGACGATGCCAGGGAAGAGATCAACAACATTCGCCAGGCCATAGACAGATTCGCCGAAGAGCTGCGACTGTCGGGCTTTAGCGGGGTATTGCCGCTGACAGTGGTTTGGCAATGGTTCAACTCAACCTTGAGTGAGTCCAGGGTCGGTCAGCGTTATCTCGCCGGCAGCGTCAACTTCTGTACCCTGATGCCGATGCGATCCATCCCCTTCCGTCAGGTGTGTTTGCTGGGAATGAATGATGGCGTCTACCCCAGGGTGCAACATCCTGTGGGGTTCGATCTCACCGCCCATGAAAAGCCAAGACGCGGCGACCGCTCAAGACGCCTGGATGACAGATACCTGTTTCTCGAAGCCTTGCTGTCGGCCCGGGATCAGCTCTATATCAGTTACATAGGCCACAGCGAGCGCGATAACAGTGAACGTATTCCCTCCATGCTGGTATCGGAATTGCTGGAATACATTCAGCTGTGTTATCGCCCGGACGAGGCGCAATTTACGCCGCCCACAGTGCCCACAGATGCCGATGAGATAGCCGCCCTTGGCGATCTGGCGGCCGATGCGCTGATGCAGCGCCTCATCATTCAGCAACCGCTGCAGCCCTTCGATGCCCGGCTCTACAGTGACAGCGAGCTGCCCGGCAGTTTTGCAACCCAGTGGTGCCCCCGGGAGATGTTTGCCGCCCAAAGCCCGGCGCCTTTTATTGAACATGAGCTGGGCGAGGAAACCGCCCTCAAGGAGCCGGAGCTTGAACTCTCGGCGCTGATCCGCTTTTTCCGCAACCCGGCGCAGTATTTCTGCCAGCGGGTGCTGCAGCTGGACTTGAGACTGGATATCGACAGTCAGGACAATGATGAGCCCTTTGAGCTCAACGCCCTGCAACGTTATCAGCTGCAGCTGCTGATGATGCAGGATGCGCTGGAAGACGAGCGCGGAGAGCTGGATGAAACCCTGCTCGACAAGCTCAAGGCCGAAGGTCTGCTGCCGATGGCGCCGTTTGACGATCTGCTGCTGGATCAATACCGCCGCGATATCGCCCCGGCGGTGGAGCGTACCCGTTTTCTTCGCGCCGAATTGCCCAAGCCGGATGCCGTTGAAATAGCCCTCAAGCTCGAGGTCAATGGCCGCGAGCTGTTGCTCTGTGGCCGCATCGAAGACTGCTACCCCAAGGGGCTGGTCAACTTAAGGCCGGGTACCACCAAGCCCAAGGACCTGTTGAGCCTCTATATTCGCCATCTGTGCCTCAATGCCAGCGGCATTCACAGACACAGCTATCTGCTGGATGCAGGTCACTTCCACGCCATGGCACCGCTCAAGGCCGAGTCCGCCAAGGCCCTGCTGGGTCAGCTGGCCGCCTTGTTCGAACTGGGGCAGCATAGGCCGCTGCCCTTTATGGCGCAAACCTCCATGGCGTACTTCAGCGCCGAGGTAGAAGATGGATTGCCCATTGACACTGAACATCAGCTGCGGCTTGCTGAGGCCGAGAGCGCCTGGTTGGATGATGCCGGGTTCGGTGACGGCCAGGATCCCCATAACGCCCGCCTGTTCCGCTTTCCGGATGACTTTGGTTTAACCCTTGATGACAACGCCTATGCTGCCACGGCGGCAGATTTTGGACTCAAAGCTGGTGAACCTAAGTTAAGTGAAGATGAGTTGAGTGAAGATGAGTTGAGTGAAGATGAGTTTACGCTGAGCAACATGAGTGCGGGGTTGCCGGACGGTTGGCAACTCAGACTCCAGCAGAGCCTGAGTTTCCCGGCGTTGGCCCAGGGGATTTTGGCGCCGCTTATCAGCCTTTACCACAAAGACAAACTGGCCGCCCTGGCCGATTTTACCCAGATGGGGCAGGAATAATATGCAAGCACTGGAGCCATTGAGTTTACCGCTGAGCGGCCGGCGCCTGATTGAGGCCAGTGCCGGGACCGGCAAGACCTACACCATTTCCGGCCTCTATCTGCGCTTATTGCTGGGTGATTTTGAGCGCCCGGGCCTTAGCTGTGAGCAGATCCTGGTGGTCACCTTTACCAACGCCGCCACCGAAGAGCTGCGCGACAGGATACGCAAAAGGATCCGCAGCTGTTATCAGCGCTTTATCGGCTTAAGCGTCAAAGACGATTTTATCGAGCAGCTTTATCAGCGCTGCCCGCCAACGCAGCGTGCAACCGCCCTCAAGCAGCTGGATCTGGCGCTCAAGAGCCTGGATGAAGCCGCCATTTTTACCATTCACGGCTTTTGCCAGCGGATCCTCTCGGATATGGCCTTTGAGTCGGCGCTGCTGTTCGAGTCGGAATTTACCCTGGATGACAGCGAATATCTGCGCCAGAGTGTGCGCGATTTCTGGCGTCATGTCTGCTATCGGCTGCCAACAGCGCTGGCGACCGCGATAGCCGCCCATTACGCCACTCCGGATGCGCTGGGGCGCGAATTGAGACCACTGCTCGGCGCCAGTCAAGCGAGCGCCAACCGCGACCCGGGGAAATTCGACCAATATGCCGAGCAGTTGCAGACCCAGCTCGCAAGGCTGCGACTGAGCTGGCCAAGAGAAAGGGACGCCACCGAGGCCCTGCTCCACAGCCTGCCGCTCAACGGCACCAGCTATGGCAAGCAGGCCGATGGCTACCCCAAGCTCACGGCCATGCTGGAGCAGATGGACAACTGGGCCAAGTATCATCAGGGGCTGCCGACCCCGAAACTCCTGGACAGCCTGGCTCTCGGGTCACTGAAACTGAGAAAAGGCGGCGAAATCCCTACAGCACAACAAGCGCCGCTACTGGCGCAGATAGAAGCGCTCAGAGACAGCGTAGACTCGCTTATTCCGGCATTTCTCTATCAGGCAAGAGCCCAGATAGCCGAGCGTTTTGCCGAGCTCAAGGCCGAGCGCAACTTGCTGAGCCCGGACGATCTGTTGCTGACCCTGGCCAAGGCCATAGGCGGACTGACCCAGACGGCGCCGGATAGCGGCCTTGCCATAGGTGAGCAGCTCAAGCAGGAAATAGGCAAACGCTTCCCGGTGGCGCTTATCGACGAATTTCAGGATACGGATCCGCTGCAGTTTGCAATTTTCTCCGGCATCTACCCGGCGCAATTGCCACAGCAGGATGCGGATGCCGGCGCCCAGCCTGAACCCAAGCCCGAGCCTGAACCCAAGCCTGAGTCAAGTCGCACGCTGTTGATGATAGGCGATCCCAAGCAGGCGATTTACGCCTTTCGCGGCGCCGATATCTATACCTATATTGAGGCCAGGCGCAATACCGCCGATCACTATAATCTGGACACCAACTACCGCTCGGCCTGTAACATGATTGCAGCGGTCAACCGCCTGTTTGCCGGTCGCAACGACCCTTTTATCAGCGACGCCATCCCGTTCGAGCCGGTCAAGGCCAATGACGCTGGCAGCAAACAGCTACTCGCGCCCGGCGCAGACTCGGCGGCGCTGCAGCTCAGGCTGCTCAAGGAAGATCCGGACAAGGGCCTCAACAAGACCCAGGCCCGTAAACTGCTGGCCGAAGATACTGCAGCCGAAATCGTGCGTCTGCTCAATGCCGCCAACCGTGGTGAGTGCCGCCTCACCGGCAGTGAGCAGCCGCTGCGCGCCCGGGATATCGCCATTTTGGTGCGCGACAGAAACGAAGCCGCCGTCATGCAACAAGCGCTCAATAGTCGCCAGATTGGCGCCGTATTCCTCAGCCGCGACTCGGTAATGGTCACTGAGGAAGCGCGGGAAATCGCCCTTATCCTCAAGGCGCTCGCCAGCCCCAGGGATGAACGGGCGATTCGCTCGGCACTGGCCTGCCGCTTGCTGGGCTTCAGCGCCAATAAGATCCATGAGTTCAACCAATCTGAGACACTGCGCGCCGAGGTGCTCGATACCTTCATGTCGCTGCATGAGCTCTGGAGCCGCCGCGGCATCATGCCGGCGCTGCTCAATCTCGCTGATCACTGGCAGCTGCTGGAACGGCTCGGCCGAGAGGCCAACGCCGAGCGGCGTCTCACCGATTTTCGTCATCTGGCGGAACTGCTGCAGCAAAAATCTACCGAGCTCGAAGGCATGAGCGCCCTGGTCAACTGGTTTGAGCAGGAACTGCTCTCCGGCCAGAGCCGTGAAGAGCAGCAACTGAGGCTCGCCAGTGAGCAAAACCTGGTGCAGATAGTCACCATCCACAAGAGTAAGGGGCTGGAATATCCTGTGTGCTTCATCCCCTTTGTCAGCCTGGCCCGCGACGGCAGTCGCCGCCCCTCGCCCATGCTGTACCACAAAGACAATCAATTAGTCTGGGATCTGGACGCCAGTGACGAAGGCTGGGAAGCCTGTAAACGCGAGACGCTGGCCGAAGATCTGCGCCTCTTGTATGTGGCGCTGACCCGGCCCATATATCGCTGTTATCTGGGGCTGGCCAATCACTGCCGCATGAACAAGACGGGCATCAACAGCTTTTTGAAAGACACAACCATAGGCTATCTGCTCGGCATTGAAGACAAGGACTGTGACGGCGATAGGTTGCAAAGCGCCGCCGCATCCCTTGTTTGCGAGGCCATCTCCTTGACCGAAATAGGCGATGCAGACCCAAGTCGCCTTCAAGGCACTGAAAACCACTCCCAAAGCCCACTTTGTGCCCAGGTGCCGGCGGCGCGTCAAGGCGCGCCCTGGCGGGTTGGCAGCTATTCCGGCTTGGTCAAACATCTGCCCCACGAGCGGGTGTTGCCGGGCGCCGGTGATGAGGAGTTTGAAATCGAGCCTGCCTCTGTCTATGAACCGCAGGATGTCTTGCAGGCCAACCGCTTCAGCTTCGCGCGCGGCGCCAATGCCGGTTCTTTTATGCACCTGGTACTGGAGAAAATCGACTTTACCCAGGCCGAAGAGGAACTCTTGCTGCATCTGCCCCAGGCGATGCAGCAGTATGGCATCGACAGCGATTGGCAAGATGTGCTTTATAACTGGTATCGGGATCTGCTTAACGCCGACATCGCTCTGCCCCAGGGGCAGAGTCTGCGTCTGGGCGACCTCAGCAAGCGCCAAAAGCTGGTGGAGATGGAGTTTTATCTGCCCCTTGGCGGCGATACCCAGCTTATCGATACCGAACTCAGCCGCTTGCTGGCCAAACACGGCTATGGCGGTGAGCTGCGCTTCGATGCCTTCAAGGGCATGCTCAAGGGGTTTATCGATCTCACCTTTGAATATCAGGGCCGTTTCTATATTGCCGATTATAAATCCAACCATTTGGGGGACGATTTCAGCGATTACCGCCAGGACAAGATGGCCGCCGCCATCAGCGAGCACAGATACGATCTCCAGTACCTGCTCTACAGCCTGGCGCTGCACAGATATCTGAGCCTCAAACTGCCGGACTATTGTTATCAAAGCCATTTCGGCGGCTGCTGTTATCTGTTTCTACGGGGCATGTCCGCGGCCCATCCCGGCGCCGGGGTGTTTGTGGACAGGCCGGATGAAGCGGTGATCCTGGCCCTGGATGCCTTACTCAAGGGCGAGTCGCCCTCGAGCGCCCCTCAGTTGGAGTTGAGTCTATGACAGATAGCCCATCAATACTGCAAAGCAGCCAAGCTGTTACTGCGCTGCTCAAGCAATGGGAAGAGCAGCGGCTGCTGACGGCGCTCGACCGCCACTTTGCGCTGCAGATGGCCGCCATTCACCGGGAGCCATCGCCGCTGTTTCTGCTGCTGTGCGCCCTGCTGAGCCGCCAATTATCATCGCAGCACGCCTGCCTGCCTCTGGGGAGCATAGCGTTTGATAATCCGCTGGCAGAGTCCCACCCCAGTGTGCGCCTCAATACCGACCCGGCAAGCCTTGAGTTGGCGGTGGCCAATTTTGCCGCCGTCGGCGCCCCGGGTGAAGACAAACCCTTGATCCTCGACGCTGGCCGCCTCTACCTCAAACGCTATTATGATTTTGAGTGCCGGGTCGCCCGGCGCCTCACCGCCATGGCAGCAACTGAATACCCCGCCACCGACGAGGTGCGACGCGCGCTGGATTGCCTGTTTTTGCCGCCCGCCAGCCATACTGGCCAAGCGACTGATGGTGAAACTCAAACTAATAATGAAAATTCCGGCAAACGCGATTGGCAAAAAGTCGCCACCGCCACCGCCTATTGTCGCCAATTGGCGGTGATCACCGGCGGCCCGGGCACAGGCAAGACCACCACAGTCACCAAGCTACTGATGCTCCTGTGTCTCGGCAGTGAGATGAACATACGTCTGGTGGCCCCCACGGGTAAGGCGGCTGCGCGCCTGACCGAATCGATAAAGGCCTCAAAACAGCGCCTGGCAAAAGAGCTTATGCCCTTTGCCGCCGAGCTTGACCTTGGTGCCATAGACAAGATCCCGGAAGAGGCCGCCACTGTGCATCGACTGCTGGGGGTGATCCCCGGCTCGCACAAATTCCGTCATCACCAAGACAACCCGCTGCATCTGGATCTGCTGATTGTCGATGAGGCCTCCATGGTGGACTTGCCTATGATGGACCGGCTGCTCGATGCCCTGCCCGCCAATGCCAGGTTGATACTGCTCGGGGATCAGGATCAGCTGGCCTCTGTGGAAGCCGGCGCCGTGCTCGCCGATATCTGCGCCGGTCTGCGCCACCAGCAGGACTGGCGCATGCGTTACAGCGCCGAGTTTGCCGCAACACTGACAAGGCTCACCGGCTTTGACCTCAGCGATTGCGTCAATCTCGCCCCCGGCATAGGCAATAATCTTTGTATGCTGCGTCACAGCCACAGATTCCGCGGCGATGCCGGCATAGGCGTGCTGGCCAAGGCGGTCAACCTCAGTGATGGCGCCGCGATAACTGATGCCTGGAATGGCGGCTATCAGGAGCTTGAGTGGCTGGAAATCGGTAAACAGCAGCAGGGGCTGGCTCAGCTTCTCAGCCAGGCCTGTGAGCACTACCGCGACTATTTGGAAGTGGTGCACAGGCCGGACATCGGCGCCGATGAGATCATCGCCCGTTACAACCGCTTTCGACTGCTGTGCGCCACCCGTGGCGGCGATTTCGGTGTCGAGGGGATCAATCGGCAACTGACGCAAGTGCTGAAACAGGCCGGATTGATCGCCCCGCAGCAGGAGTTTTATCCGGGCCGGCCGCTGATCATCCAAAGCAACGATTACAACCTGGGGCTGTTTAACGGCGATATCGGCGTTATTCTGCCCGACCGAGACAGCAACAGGCTACTGGCGCACTTTATTCAGGCCGATGGCAGTGTGCTCAAGGTGTTGCCGGCGCGTCTCCCCGGCCACGAGACCTGTTTTGCGATGACAGTGCACAAGTCCCAGGGCAGTGAATTTGATTCTGTGGCTTTGGTGTTGCCACCAAACCCGAGTCCGGCGCAGCTGCAACTGCTCACCAAGGAGCTGATCTACACCGCCATTACCCGCGCCAAACAGCATTTTTGCTGCCTGGGCAACAGCTCAGTGTTTGACGGCGCCTGTCGTCGCCTCACTCGCCGGGCCTCGGGGCTGGCCGATAGGCTGTGGCAGTGATTGTGGCAGAGATTATGGCTGTAACCGGGACGATAGCGAAAACAGCAACCGGGCCAGATGCCATACGGCCCCGTTTCGCTCTGGCGGCAAAATAACCAGATGAGAGCCTGCGTCAGCTGCCGTTATACTCAAGGCCTGTCTAAGCAGGCATAATATCGGCCAAGGTTATTTATCAGGCCGCTCAGTCAGGAGAATTCATGAGCAAAACCCATATCTTGTTACTCTGTGGCGGCGGGGCCGCCGAGCACAGTATCTCTTTGATGTCGGCTGACTATATCGAAAGTTGCCTGGCAAATATTCCCGACATGGAAGTGCTCAGGTTGGAGCTGGACGCCGCCGGCCACTACCACACCAAGCAGGGCCAGGTTTGCGAGCTGACCAATCGCCGTGAAGTGCGCTTCGATGAGGCCGAGCCCAGCTGGCCGGTGGACTATGTGATCCCCTGCATTCACGGCTATCCGGGTGAGACCGGCGATATTCAGTCCTATTTCAATCTGATCAACCTGCCCTACTTTGGCTGCGGCTCCGAACCCAGCAGCAACTGCTTCAACAAGGTCACGGCCAAGATGTGGTTCAGTGCGCTCGGTATCCCCAATACCCCTTATCTGTTTCTCAGTGAAGCCGGTGAAGCGGCCAACAGCCGCTGCCGTGATGCCTTGAGTGAATGGGGCTCACTGTTTATCAAGGCGGCATCCCAGGGGTCATCCGTCGGCTGCTACCGGGTGGACAACGGCGATGATATCCCCTCGGTGCTGGAGCAGGCCTTCAGTTACTCCCCCTACGTGGTGGTGGAAAAGACCATCAAAGCCAGGGAGCTGGAAGTGGCCGTATATGAATACCAGGGTGAAGTGATTGCCACAGTGCCGGGTGAAATCATCTGCGCCAACAACACCTTTTACAGCTTCGATGAGAAGTATGATGCCAAGAGCAAGGCGGTGACCAAGGTCGAGGCCGAATTGAGCCAAGCGCAAATCGATACCATACGCGATTATGCCATTCGTGCCTTTAAGGGCATGAAGCTGTCCCACCTGTCGCGTATCGACTTCTTCCTTACCGATGAAGGCGAGATACTGCTCAACGAGATCAATACCTTCCCGGGCATGACGCCCATCTCCATGTTCCCCAAGATGCTCAGCAACAATGGCCATGATGTCAGCGAGTGGTTGGTGAGTAACATAAGACGCCAGCTGAGCGAACCGCTCAAGTAAAGCCCCCGTCCTGAGCCAAGCACCAACCGGACTGAAACAAACGCAAAACCACACCCGCCACTCGCGCGGGTGTTCTTTATCCTGCTAAGCTGACAATAGGTGTGACGGCATGCAGGAGAGCTTATGTTCAGTGCGATAGATATAGATCATCTGGTGTTGATCTGCAGCAGTCTGGAAACCAGCGAAGCATTCTACACCCAGGTGCTGGGGGCTCGTTTCGAGCGGCGGCTCGACTCCCCTTGCCTGCTACAACTGAGATTCGGCAGCGCCCTTATCGATCTGGTGCCAAGAAGCGATCAACCTTTAGGCCTTAATATGGCGCACTTCTGCCTCAATATTGCCGCCAAGGATGAAGCCTCAGTGCTGCAACACCTGGAGCAACACGGCGTGCACCACGAAGGCTTTTCGGAAAAATATGGCGCCCGGGGTTACAGCCGCTCTATCTATATTTACGATCCGGACGGCAATCAAGTGGAGCTTAAACTGCTGAGTCGGCAACAGGAGAGCGGCCAATAAGGCGTTGCTTAATCATGGATTTTTAATGGCGATTTAACAGATAAAAAAGCGCGCCGGGAAAGTTCGGCGCGCTTTGTCATGAAGCAATAGGCTCTGCCCAGAGCTTTGGGCTCAGAAGCCTTCCACTCCCTGCATATCCGGCAGGTGATGGGCTATCCCCTTGTGGCAGTCGATACAGGTCTTCTCACCGCTCGCCAGCGAGGTGGAGTGCATATTGGCCGCCCGCTGTGACTGACGGGTGAAGTCCATATACTGGAAGTTATGACAGTTTCGACACTCCAGCGAGTCGTTGGCCTTGAGTCTGGCCCACTCATGCTCGGCCAGTTCACGCCGCTTGGACTCGAACTTCTCCCGGGTATTGATGGTGCCGAACACCTTGCCCCACACCTCTTTTGAAGCCTGCATCTTACGGGCTATCTTGTCGGTCCAATTATGGGGAACGTGGCAGTCCGGACAGGTCGCCCGCACCCCGCTGCGGTTAGTGAAATGTATGGTGGTCTTCAGCTCCTGATAGACGTTGTTCTCCATTTCATGGCAACCGATACAAAAGGCCTCCTGGTTGGTGGCTTCCAAGGCAGTGTTGAAACCACCCCAGAAGATGATCCCGGCAACAAAGCCTCCCAGGGTCAGAAAACCCAGACTGAAGTGAACACTGGGCCGGTTCAGCACCCGCCATATCTGTTTCAGTTTCTCAAACATAGCGACTCCTAATGGCTGGATGGGTTCTCAGCCCCGGACTTGAGCAAGTGATCCATATCGACAAAGTCATTCTCCACCATCAATCTGGCGTCCAGTTGCGGCACATGGCACTGGGTACAGAAATAACGTCTGGGTGACAGCTCGGCCAGAAAGTTATTGTCTCTGTCCATATAGTGAGTCACGCTCACCATAGGCGCCTGCGATTCGCCGGTGCGACTGCGGGCATGACAGGACATGCACTTGTTGACCTTAAGATCCAGCTGGTAGCCATCTATCTTGTGCGGTATAACCGGCGGCTGCATCGGGTAGTTACGGGTCTGTTTGATATCCGTATTTCTCACCTTCTGCATCACAGGCGGTGTCGGCTGGCTATTGAGCGGCGCCTGACGCAAAGTCGCCACCTTATCCTCGGGAATACCGGCGGCATTGACGGACAGCGCAGTCAGCAGTGCAGCAAAAGCCAACAGGGTATGATTCGATTTCATCTTCTTATCCTCCTCAGGCCTTCATCACTTTCACGGCACACTTCTTGAAATCGGTCTGCTTGGACAGCGGATCCGTGGCATCCAGAGTCACCTTGTTGATCAACTGACTGGCATCGAACCAGGGGACAAACACCAAACCCACCGGCGGCTTGTTGCGGCCGCGGGTTTCCACCCGGGTCAGTATCTCGCCGCGACGGGATACTACCTTGACCTCATCACCTCGGCGCAGGCCGCGTTTTTTGGCATCATCCGGATGCATAAAGCACACGGCATCCGGGAAGGCGCGATAGAGCTCGGGTACCCTCTGGGTCATGGAGCCTGAGTGCCAATGTTCCAGCACCCGCCCGGTAGAGAGCCAGAGATCATATTCTGCATCCGGGGATTCTGCCGCCGGCTCGTATGGCAGCGCGAAGATAACCGCCTTGCCGTCTTTTTTGCCATAAAACTCAAAGCCATTGCCGGGTTTAACGTAGGGATCCGAGCCCTCACGGTAGCGCCAGAGGGTTTCTTTGCCGTCAACCACAGGCCAGCGCAAACCATGGGCCTGGTGGTACATTTCAAAGGGAGCCAAGTCGTGACCATGACCACGGCCAAAGGTGGCGTATTCTTCAAAAAGCCCCTTTTGCACATAGAAACCAAAGTAATTGGCCTCGTCGTTCAGATACTTGTTATCGCTTTCACTGAGAGGGAACTTATTGACATTGCCGTTCTGGTACAACACTTCATACAAGGTCTTGCCCTTGTATTCGGGATTGGCCGCCAACACAGCCTCGGACCAGACTTCGTCTGTGGTAAAGCGCTTGGAAAACTCCAGCAACTGCCAGAGATCAGAGCGCGACTGTCCGGGCGCTGTCACCAACTGGTGCCAGAACTGGGTGCGGCGCTCGGCGTTACCATAGGCGCCCTCTTTCTCCACCCACATGGCAGTGGGCAAAATGAGATCCGCGGCCTGGGTGGTAACCGTTGGGTAAGCATCGGACACCACAATAAAGTTTTCCGGGTTACGGTATCCGGGCAAGCCTTCTTCGTTGATATTGGGGCCGGCCTGCATATTGTTATTCACCTGCACCCAGTAGCAGTTGAGATCGCCATCTTTCAGGCGCCGGTTCTGCTCTACCGCGTGGTAGCCTGGCTTGGGCGGAATAATCCCGGAAGGGATTTTCCAGATGGTCTCGGCAATCTTGCGGTGCTCTGGATTATTCACCACCAGATCCGCCGGCAAGCGATGGGAGAAGGTGCCCACTTCCCGCGCAGTACCGCAGGCTGAAGGTTGACCTGTGAGTGAAAACGGACTGTTGCCCGGGGTGGCTATTTTGCCGGTCAGCAAATGGATATTGTAGATAAGGTTGTTACACCAAACCCCGCGGGTATGCTGGTTAAAGCCCATGGTCCAGAAGGAGGTCACCTTCACCTCGGGATCGGCGTAGAGTTTCGCCAGCTCCAGCAATTTATGTTCGGGTACGCCCGAGAGCTTGCTGACCTTCTCCAGGCTGTAATCGGCGACAAACGCCTTGAACTGATCGAAGTCCATCGGGGTGGATTCACCGGCGGTGGCCACGTTCTTGGCTTTTTGCTGCAACGGATGTGAGGGCCGCAGGCCATAGCCGATATCGGTTGTACCTCTGCGGAAGTTCACATGCTTGTTGACGAAGTCCCAATTAACCTTGTCATTACTGATGATGTAGTTGGCGACATAGTTGAGAATGGCCAGATCGGTTTGCGGCGTGAAGACAATCGGCAAGTCGGCCAAATCAAAGCTTCTGTGCTCGAAGGTGGACATCACAGAGACTTTTACATGGGGCGCGCTGAGGCGTCTGTCTGTGACCCGGCTCCAGAGGATTGGGTGCATCTCGGCCATGTTGGAGCCCCAAAGCACAAAGGCGTCGGCAGCTTCAATATCGTTGTAGCAGCCCATGGGCTCATCCATGCCAAAGGTACGCATAAAGCCGCCCACGGCCGAGGCCATACAGTGACGGGCGTTGGGATCGATATTGTTGGAACCGAAACCCGCCTTCATCAGCTTGGAAGCGGCATAACCTTCCCAAACCGTCCACTGACCTGAACCAAACATGCCTACCGCCGTCGGCCCTTTGGTCTTGATGGTGTGCTTCCACTTCTCGGCCATAATGTCAAAGGCCTGATCCCAACTGATAGGGGTAAATTCACCATGCTTGTCGTATTTGCCGTCTGTCATCCGCAGCATGGGAGTCTGCAGCCTGTCATGGCCATACATGATCTTCGACAGGAAGTAGCCTTTAATGCAGTTGAGGCCGCGGTTGACCTCACTGTTGGCATCGCCATGGGTCGCCACGACCCGGCCTTCGCGGGTGGCTACCATCACAGAGCAGCCAGTACCGCAAAAGCGGCACGGCGCCTTGTTCCAATCTAACTGGGTGTGTTCTGAACTGGTGATCAGGTTGCTGGCGGTGGCAGGTAAAGCCAATCCGGCGACCCCGGCTGCCGCCATGGCGGCATTGGCCTTCATGAATTCGCGTCTGTTCATTTTCATTGCTCTTCCTCTTCGAGCTGTTCACACTGGTGATACACCATAGCGGTGGAGATCACCCCCTTGAGGGCATTGATCTTGTCCATGGTGGCGAGGATCGCCTGTTCGGTCGGGCCTTCCAGCACCACAACCAGTTTGCTTTCATCGTTAACCGACAACTCGGCATTGCCGAATGACAGAATTTGCTGACGAACGCTGGCCATCTTGGGTGGCATCACCTGAAGGATCAGGCTGCTGACATGCAATTCCCTACTCATCTCGTTCCCCTGTTTTAAGGACTCTCGTTATGCTGGCGTTAACCGGCTCCCGGTGGACCGGTTAAAATTTGACTGAACCAGATGGCAAAGCCCAGACCGCTGACCAGTAAAACCGACAGCAGGGGTGCCAAAAAAAACCGTCAGGAAGATAAATATCTTCAGCTCCAGACGTTTTTCATCAGTACTCGGTGTCTCGCTCATGGCTCCTCCCTAGGCGCTATGAAGATGGCTTGCTGCTGTGCTGTTCCAGGGCAACTGCCGCCAAGCCAGGCAGATTAAAGCCGCCTTTGAAATGCAACTTGTTTTTCGGTTTCAATCATAAAGGCAAAGTGTTAACAAACTGTATACCCCCAAGTTGGTAAACACCTGATGCCGTTGATCTGGATCATATAAATAGCCGGCAAAAGACGGATATCACAGCTTTCAACCGCCTCAATCGATTGTAATTTCGACATTTTCCGTTTTTAGCTATTCAGGCTTACATGAAATACAGCAAAGAAGTGGCTATTTCGCCAATAAATAGCGGTCAAAAAACCAACGAAATGAGCAAAATATCCATTAGGGAGTAGAGCCCAGCCGGGGCAGGCTTTAAAGGCATAGTTCGGCAATCAAGGGCGAAACAGAATCCTGTTCTATGTCACAGAACTCAGTAAAAACAGTATCTTGCCGTTGCAGCGACCGGCGTGGAACCTTAGCATTATCATGCATTTTAGTTAAATCTTTTAATTTCAGGGCAGATTTCACACGCCTGATTGTACGTCGCCCAACCAAGGAGAGCCTTTAGTGAATCCCTTCCCCCACTCTGCTGCCACACTCCCCATTTTGCTCGGCCTGAGCCTGTCATTTTCTGTTGTCGCAGCAGACAAAACATCGAGTCTGCAATATCAGACCTGGGCCCAAACCGCCGAAAAACTGCAGCGGGAAGATATGCTTGAGAAAAACCCTGCCAGCGTCATCCTCTGGGCCGGCTCGGCTTATGCCAAGGAGTACCATAGCCCCAGAGGGCACCACTTTGCCGTCGCCGATGTCAGTCACAGTCTGCGCAGTGGTGTTAGCCCCAAGGCTGGTGAAAGAGCCCTGTCGGCCAGCTGTTGGACCTGCAAGACGCCGGATGCGCCCAGGCTGATGAAAGAGCTGGGCGTCGAAGGCTTCTCGGCCAAGAGCTTTGCCGAGCTGGGTCCGGAAATCCAAAACCCTGTGTACTGCTCCGATTGCCATACCCAGGGCTCAGCTGAACTGACACTGCCAAGACCTCATGCCCAGGACGCCATGGCCAAAGTGCACAAACCCTTTGGTGAACAAAATCAGTCGATGCAGCAATCACAGGTTTGCGGCCAATGCCATGTCACTTATTACTTCCAGCCTGAGCGTCAGGACAAGGTCAATATCCCCTGGATCTTCGGCAACAGCGCCGATGAGATAGAAAAGTATTATGATGCCCGGCAGTTTTTCGAGTGGGTGCACCCGGTATCGAGAACGCCGCTGGTGAAGGCGCGCCATCCCGAGTTTGAACATTGGAATCGCAGCGCCCACGCCAAGGCTGGTATCAGTTGTGTCACCTGTCATATGACCCAGGAAACCAGCGCCGACGGCAAATCTTTCACCAACCACAAGATAACCAACCATCTGCCGGACTTTGAAGCGGCCAATTGCAGCAGTTGTCACCAGAGTCAGCAGCAAATTACCCAGCTGATTACCGACAACAAGGCGCTGCTGGAAGCCAAGGCGCAGCAGTTGCAGGAACTGCTTATCAAGGCCCATTATGAAGCCGGCGCCGCCTGGAAGGCAGGGGCCCAATGGCAACAGATAGGCTATGCCATCATGGGGATACGACATGCACAGTGGCGCTGGGACTTTGCCATGTCATCCCACGGTATTCACGCCCACAACGCCAAAGAGGGTGAAGCCTTGCTGGACAAGGGCTTAGAGCAGATCCACGCTGCCAGAGAGATATTGAGCAAGCTGAATGCCGACCTTGGCGTAACCCGAGTCGATTATCCGGACTACAGTACCAAGGCCAAGGCGCAGGCCGCCATAGGCGTAGAGCTGGAAAAACTGACCGAGGAGAAGCAAGCCTTTATCGAGACTGAAGTGAAAAAACATTGGTCCAAGGCTGCAAACTTCGGCTATTGAGCGGCAAGGTGAACAATAGCCGGGATGAGAGCCAAGCCTTAATCAAAACATGCAATTTTGATTGGGAATAAGCGGCGTTCAACAATAGCCGCGGTGGGAAATATGGCCGTTTACCAGGCGGGCACCAGCAGGCACTGTATTGTTCTTGCTGTGCTCTGGGCCCGCCTGTTTTTTTATCGGGTCCACTTTAGGAGCCAGCTGCAGCTGTCCAGTTAAAACTGCTGCAACTGGTTAAGGATGCGCTTTTCCGATATCGGATAGGCAGTGCCCAGACTCTGAGCAAAACAGCTGACCCTGTACTCTTCCAGCATCCAGCGCACCTCGGCCAGTGCCTCCGGTACCGCCTGGCTGCGCGGCACCTTGGCAAGCGCGGCCTTGAACTCTGTCTCGGCGTTGTGAATGCTGTGCAGATGCAAACGGTCACGGTTGGGATCCACCGGCAGCTTGTCCAGGCGCAGCTCAATCGCCTTGAGATAGCGGATCAGATCGCCAAGACGGCGCCAACCGGAAGCTTCAACAAATCCCTTGAACACCAGGGCGTCCAATTGGCTTTGAATATCACTCATGGCAAAGGCGATATCCAGGCTGATTTTGCCCTTGAGACGCTTACGGATCTTCTGGTGCAAGGTCAAAATCTGCTCTACCTTGAGGGCGATGGCCGCGGCGGTTTCATTGAGCTCGGCCCTGACAATCTCCTTGGCTTTGGCAAAGTCATCGGCGCTGCGGACATCCAACTGCTGCTCATCCAAAAGCTGCTGAATTGCCGCGGCAATAATGTCATCTATCAGTATCTGCACCTGGCCGAATGGATTGAAATACATCGCCAGTTTGGCCTTGTTGGGCAAGGCCTGCTGTAGATGTTTCACCGGCGATGGAATATTGATAAGCAGCAGCTTTCTCAGCCCTTGTCTGTGTTGGGAAAGTGCCTGCTGTTCGTCATCAAATAATTTGATCGAAACTGTATCACCGGCATCCACCAAGGCGGGGAACGCCTTCACCTCATAGCTGCCTTTGCGGCTTTGATATTCTTTCGGCAGGTCGCCAAAGTTCCATTCGGTCAGGGCGTTTTGCTCTATGCCCTTGTCGGCAACCTTGCGTATCGCCTGGTTTACCTGCCCCTGCAATGATGCCTTGAGGCTGTCGAGATCCCGGCTCTGGGCCAAGAGCTTGCCCTTATCGTCTTCCACCTTGAAGTTCATCTTCAGATGGTCTGCAATGGCGTTGAGATCGAAATCCTCCGGATTGACACGGGTGCCACTCATTCTCAACAGCTGTTTGCACAGGGAGGGCAACAAAGGCTGGGCAAAAGGTTCCATCGCCTGCACACAGGCGCGGGCATAATCCGGCGCCGGCACAAAATTGCGCCGCAGCGGTTTGGGCAAGGACTTGATCAGGGTAACACACTTCTCCTCCCTGAGCCCCGGCACCTGCCAGTCAAAATCGGTTTCATCCAACTGATTGAGCAGCGCCACCGGAATAAGCACAGAGACGCCGTCATCCTCGGCCGCCGGTTCAAAATGGTAACTCAGCTTAAGGCTGAGATTGCCCTGCTGCCAGCTGTCGGGGAAGTCCAATGCCGATACATGGGTGTCATCCCTTTGCATCAAGAGTTCGCGGCTGAAATTGAGCAGCTCAGGGGTCTCTCTCCTGGCCTGTTTCCACCAGGTGTTGAATTTGGGCTGGTTGTATATCCCTTGTGGAATGCGTTCATCGTAGAAGGCGAACAAGGCGTCTGTATCCACCAGAATGTCGCGCCGCCGCGACTTATGTTCGAGATCTTCCACCTCTTCGAGCAACGCCTGGTTGGCCTTGAAGAAGGCTTCATTGCAGCGCAGCTCACCCTCGGCCAGAGCCGAGCGAATAAAGATTTCCCGAGCCTTAACCGGCTCCAGCGGGCCAAACTGTACCCGGCGGCGATTGACTATGGTGAGGCCATAGAGCACCTGATTTTCCAGGGCGATCACACTACCCTGTTTGGCTTCGAAATGGGGCTCGATGTGCTGCTTCTTGACCAGATGCGCCGCCAGAGACTCGAGCCATACAGGGTCTATACGGGCGCAGGTACGGGCGAACAGGCGTGATGTTTCGGTAAGCTCGGCCGCCATAATCCACTTGGGGCCCTTCTTGGCCAGCGGCGAGCCGGGAAACACAAAGAAGCGCCGGTTGCGGGCACCCAGATACTCGTTGTCTTTGTCCTTGAAGCCGATATGGCTCAGCAGCCCCGAGAGCAGCGCCTGGTGCAGCGGCTCATATTCGGCGGCCTGACTGTTGAGGCGCCACTTGAGGTCGTGCACACTTTGACGCAGCTGGGCATAGAGATCCTGCCATTCGCGAATACGCAAATAGGCCAGATACTCGACCTTCACCTGCTTGCGGAACTGGCTGGATGACAGACTCTTCTGTTGCTCTTTGAGGTACTGCCACAGATTGAGCCAGGCGACAAAGTCGGAGTCTTTATCGGCAAAACGGCGATGGGCCTCATCGGCGGCCTGTTTCTTCTCATGTGGCCGCTCGCGGGGATCCTGAATCGATAACCCGGCGACAATCACCATCACTTCATGCAGACAACCCAGCTTGTTGGCCTCAAGCACCATGCGTGCCAGGCGGGGATCGACCGGGATCTTCGCCAGATCGCGCCCGAGCGGGGTCAGTTTCAGCGCCCCTTTGTGCTTGCTCACCGCCTGCAACTCTTCGAGCAGCAGGAAGCCGTCGCGGATATGGCGCGGATCCGGAGGCTGAATGAAGGGGAAGCCCTCAATGTCACCCAGGCCTATGGCCAACATCTGCAGGATCACGGATGCCAGGTTGGTACGCAGAATTTCAGGATCGGTAAACTCCGGCCGATTAATAAAGTCCTGTTCGTCATAGAGGCGAATACAGATCCCCGGCCCAACCCGGCCGCAACGTCCCTGGCGTTGATTGGCACTGGCCTGGGAGATGGGCTCAATCGGCAAACGCTGCACCTTGGTGCGATAGCTGTAGCGACTTATCCTGGCGGTACCCGGGTCGATAACATAGCGGATCCCGGGCACAGTCAGCGAGGTTTCGGCCACGTTGGTGGCCAATACAATGCGCCGCCCTGGATGCGACTTGAATACCTTGGACTGCTCGCCGTATGACAAACGGGCATAAAGCGGCAAGATCTCGGTATCGCGCAGGTTACGCTTTTTCAGCTGCTCGGCGGTATCGCGGATTTCGCGCTCGCCGTTCATGAAAATCAGAATGTCCCCCGGGCCTTCGCGACAGAGTTCATCGACGGCGGCAAAGATGCCGTCCATCAGATCCAAGTCGGCGTCGTCATCCTGCAGCAGGGGGCGATAGCGGGTTTCCACCGGATAGGTGCGGCCGGACACTTCCACCACGGGCGCATTGTCAAAATGCCTGGAAAAGCGCTCCACATCTATGGTGGCCGAGGTGATGATCAACTTGAGATCCGGGCGCTTTTGCAAAATTTGCTTCAGATAACCCAGAATAAAGTCGATGTTGAGACTGCGCTCATGGGCCTCGTCTATGATGAGGCAATCATACTGACTGAGCCATTTATCCGATGCCAGTTCTGCCAGCAGGATACCGTCTGTCATCAACTTGATATAGGAGTCCTGGGAAACCGCATCGGCGAAACGAACCTTAAAACCCACCGCCTGACCCAGCTCTGTCTTGAGTTCATCGGCAACCCGGCTGGCCACACTGCGGGCCGCCAGCCGCCTGGGCTGAGTGTGGCCAATCAGACCACGGCTGCCAAGCCCCAAGTCGAGGCAGATTTTGGGCAGCTGAGTGGTCTTGCCCGAGCCGGTCTCACCGGCCACTATCACCACCTGATGATTGATGATGGCCGAGGCGATTTCATCGCGCTTTTGTGACACCGGCAGCTCATCCGGATACTCGATGACAGGCCTGTCTGCCAGCCTTTGCTGCGCCCTTTCATAAGCCTGCACCGCAGCTTCACTGAGCTCGGCGAGTTTTTGCTGTTTGGCTTCTGAGTCGGGGCTTTTTTTCAAGCGAAACAAGCTGCGGCGAATGCGCGCCGCATCGGCCTGAAAGCAGAGATCCAGATATTCGCGGGAGAGTGGGTGCAGCTTAGCGTTCAAAACCTGTGTCCATTGGGGATCAAAAACGGCGATCCTAACAAGGATACGCCGTCTTGGGTATGCTTACTGACTGATAATGCCCAAATTTCAGTCAAATCAAGCGCAGTTGTCAGGCCGGAGTCAAATAACACTGCTGCATATAGATATTCATGGCCTTGAGCACATTGGTACGGTTGATGGTGCCCACCACCCGGCCATCTTCCACCACAGGGTATATTTTCGGCTTCTGCCCCAGCATCTGCTCGGCCAGCTGCAATATGCTGTCATCCGGCCTGACCCAAAGGACATCGGCGCGCATGCAGTCGCGCACCACGGCGGTCAGATCGCAGTGATAACTGCTCTTGAGCATGGCGGCCATGCAGTCTTGCTGTGACAAAAAGCCCACCAGACTGCCGCTGGCATCCACCACGGGGGCCCCGCCCTTATTGGCCTCAAGCAGTTTTTCCACCGCAGTGGCTATCGACATATCCGCCTTCAGCAACACAGGCTGACGGTCCATATGATCACGTATTTTTATCGAATCCATAGCTTTCCCCAAGTTCAAAACGGCTTCATTGTTCAGTGTAGCCAATATTTTGCCCTTGGGGTTCAAGCCAACAGCGATTGCCTCAATCCAAAATTTTAGTTATCCCGCCAGATCATCACTTCCGCCGCTTGATTGCTCTTGCGCCAGGCACGGTACATACCTTCGGTATTGAACGGCGTTGCCACATTGCCCCTTTGGTCAATGGCGATCACCCCGCCACTGCCGCCGGCAGAGATCAGCCGCTGGTTGATCACTTCATCGGCAGCCTGCAAAATCGATTTTTGCTGATATTTGGCCCTGGCGCAGATATCGCCGGCCACATGGAAACGGATGAAGTACTCACCGTGGCCGGTCGCCGAAACGGCGCAGACACCGTTCTCGGCATAAGTGCCGGCACCTATCACAGGTGAATCACCGATGCGGCCATAACGTTTGGCTGTCATGCCGCCGGTCGAGGTCCCGGCTGCCAGGTTGCCCTGCTTATCCAATGCCACTGCGCCAACGGTACCGAACTTGTAATCGAGATCCAGAGGGCTAAGACGCGCCTGAAAGTCTTTATTGGCTTCGGCGGCGTTGATTTTGGCCTTGGCATCAAGAAGCTGCTGATAGCGCGCTTCGCTGTCAAAGCGATTGCCGGGCACCAGCTCCATTCCCAACGTCAGGGCGAACTCTTCGGCGCCCGCCCCCGAGAGCATCACGTGCTCTGACTTGTCCATCACGGCTCTGGCGAGATCGATTGGATGACGTATATGTTTAACCCCGGCCACTGCACCGGCATTCATGCTCTTGCCGTCCATAATGGAGGCATCCAGTTCATGAGCACCATCAAAGGTATACACGGCACCGACTCCGGCATTAAACAAGGGACTGTCTTCCAGCACCCTGATGGCAGCCTGCACCGCCTCCATACTGGCGCCGCCCTTATCCAGCACCTTATAACCGGCATTGACGGCTTCCGTCAGCTTGTCGCGGTAGGCTTTTTGCTGCTCTTCAGTCAAGGCCGCCTTGGAAATAGTGCCGGCGCCACCATGAATGGCAATCGCAAAAGGAACCTCGGCCGCCCAGGCCGGCAGCAACCCAGGTAACAGGAGTCCCAGGCTCAGGGCAAGAGTTTTTATTTTTGTTTTCATTGTATTGCTTCCATATTAACGACTGCTGCCTTTGTAACCATTTTATGCCTGGATGGCAATCTGTTACTTGCCTGAGCCAAGATCAGAGGCGACAATAGCAGCAATGTTACGCTAAGCAAAAGTTCTGATTTCCTTGACCAAATACAGTCGCTTTCCCGCGTATATCCTGAGTTTTGCGTCGATCATGCTGGCAAGCTCCCAGGTAGTGGCCGCCGATGATCCTCTGCTTAATCTCCGCATTGAAGGGGTTTCGGGCGAGCTTGAGAAAAATATCCGCGCACACTTGGGCAACTTTCCGGAGTCCAAGGTGCAGCGCCGTGCCTATCTATTTAATGTCAGCGACAGCGTTGAGGCCGCGCTGGAATCCATGGGTTATTACCATGGCAAGTTGGAACAAGAGCTCAAGGAAAGCGAACAAGGGCCGTGGGAGCTCAAGCTCACTATCACTCCGGGAGAAGTTACCCGTCTGCAGTGGGTCGATATCCGCCTCGAAGGCGAAGTACTCAACGACCCCTGGATCAACCGCTGGCTCAGTCAGGTCAAGGTCAAACCCGGCGATCCCCTCAACCACGGCGATTATGAACAGATAAAGTCGCAGCTTATTTCGCTGGCGCTGGCCCGGGGCTATTTTGATGGCCATTATCAAAAATCAGAGATCCGCGTTAATCGCGACCTCAATCTGGCACAGTTCAACCTGTTTTTTGACTCGGGCAAGCGTTACCAATTTGGTGAAGTTAGCTTTGAAGGCCACAGTCTGCAGCCGCAGTTGCTCGATGACTTGTTGCCATTCAAACCCGGCGCGCCCTACAGTACCCGCAAGCTCACGCGGCTCAATCAGGAGCTGCTGGATACCGGCTATTTTGCCAATATCAAGGTGTTGCCCCAAATCGACAAGTTGACAGAAGACAGCATCCCGGTACGGGTCGAGTTGACCCCAAGACCGGATCACTCCATAGAGCTGGGTCTGGGTGCCGACATCGGGTCCAGCACAGACAGCAGCCTGGATCCCAGGGTCCGGGTGACCTGGCGCACCCCGCAGATCAACAGTTACGGCCATTCCCAGGAGACCAGCATAGAGTGGTCGAGAGACAGACCCAAATTCCTCTCTACCTATACTATTCCCCTGACTCATCCTTTGGATGATCAGCTCAAGATCCGCGTCGGTCTGCTGAGGGACAAATACGGCGTAACTCAGGACTATGTTCCTGAGGACAGGGACTTTAGCAATACAGGTCAGTTGGAATCGACCAAGAAGCTTCTCGGGGTTGGCCGCAGCAAACGCCTGCATAACGGTTGGCTACTGAGCTACTCGCTGGAAGCGATTCAGGAAAGCTACACCCAGTCGGATATTGATTATGATCCTGGATTTTTGCTGTTTGGTACCACGCTGTCCAAGACCATACGCGGCGATAACAGCCTGGATCCCAAGTCGGGTTTCCGGCAACTTTACAGTATTGAATATGCCGATCCTTCACTGGGTTCAGAGATCCGCCTGACTCGGATGCAGGCCAAATTCAAATGGATTGAGACTTTCTTTGAAAAGCACAGATTTGTTTCCCGTCTCGATCTCGGGGTCAACCTGGCGGCCGAAGGCGATCTGGCCTTGATCCCGCCGTCGCTGCGCTACTTCGCCGGTGGCGATCAGAGTATTCGTGGTTACAGCTATCAGGAGCTTGGGCCTCACTTGGATTACACCAATGATCAGGGTGGTCTTTCACGGGAGGTGGTCGGTGGCCGCTATCTGGCGGTCGGTAGCCTGGAGTATCAATACTACCTGACCCCAAGCTGGCGGCTGGGTACCTTTGTCGACGCAGGTAACGCCTTTGATGTCAGTCAATTTGAACCTGTGGTTTCCGTGGGCGGTGGTATTCATTGGATATCCCCCATAGGCCCCATCAAACTGGATGTGGGCTTTGGCCTGCACGAATCCGATGCCGAAGACAGGCCCTGGCGTATTCACCTGACCATGGGGACAGAATTATGAGTCAAGCCCCAATGCCACAGGAACCCAACCCAAGCAGCAAGCAAGTGGCGAAAAAGACGCGCCCCCTGTGGCTCAAGTCCTTGAGGTGGTTCACCCGCACACTTTTGTATATCCCGCTCGGCTTGCTGGTGCTGTTGGCACTCTTGCTGGGCACGGCACCCGGGAGCCATTTGGCGGTATTTCTTGCCAGTGCTCTGGTGCCGGATCTTGAGCTGGAATATGCTTCCGGCACCCTGAACCGGGAGCTGCAACTCAAACAGGTACACTGGCAGATGGACGGCATCAGTGTCGATGCAGATGCCGTTACCCTTGCCTGGCAGCCTGCCTGCCTTTTGCAAAAGCAGTTATGTGTCGACGCCCTGGAGTTGACAACAACCCAGGTCGACATAGACACCAAGGCCTTCGCCTCAGATTCAGCCACAGAGGAAGAAGCGACAAGTTCGGGAGAACTGGTACTGCCCTTTGGCATCAGCCTGAAACAAGCAAGCATCACGGATATTCAAGTGCGGGTCGATGAGATGCATTTTGATGCTGCGGCATTTAATACAGCAGCCAATTGGCAGGAAAGTGGTTTGCAGATCATCCAGCTTGAAAGTCGCGGACTCAGCGTGCTGATCCCTGAGGCTAATGCGGCAGAAGCGCAAGCGACAGACAAAGACAAATCAGCCGCAGTGGCCAAGCAACAAAAAGCGGCACCAAAGAGTGAGACTGATGAATGGGCGCTGGCGCAGATGCCAAACGTTGCCATGCCCTTCCCCATCTATTTAAAGCATGCCGAGCTAAAGGACTCACGCCTGCAGATCATGGGGCGGGATGATAGGTTTGAGGAACTGCGTCTCAGCGCCAGCTACATCGGCGCTGAGCTGCGAGTCAACGAGTTTTATGCCAAACACACAGATGCCAGTCTGTCGCTGGAAGGTGAACTGACTCTGGATAAACATTGGCCCATGGCACTGACGGTACAACTGGAGTTACAGCGTTTACCTGAACTACCGGGACTCGAGCAGCAACAGCTGGATCTCGCCCTCAAAGGAGATTTCAGCGACTTGCAGCTCAAGGCCAAACTCAGTGGCGAGCAGAGCCTGGCACTCAATGCCAGCGTCAATCTCGCCAACCCTGAACTGCCATATTCAGTGAACATCTCAGAAGGGGAACTGCATTGGCCCTTTGATCTGGCTCAGTACAGTGTCAGCGGACTGGCGTTGGAAAGCCGCGGCAGCCTCAAGCAACAGGCCGCCAGTGTGGTCGCTCAGATAAGCACTCCCTTCTACCCTGAGCTCAGCCTCAATACCCGCCTGGCGCATCAAGGCCAAAGACTCAAGATTGAAGAGTTCAACAGTGACAGCAGTGCCGGTAAACTTGTACTCCAGGGTACGCTGGATTACGCCGATGGCATCGCCTGGGATGCAAATCTTGCGCTTTCACACTTCAACAGCGGCGCAATAACCCTGCCTTCTACCGAAGAAGCTGCGAAGGAAAAAGACCCAAATAGCCAAGTTGCCCACAACAAGCGTAAGAGTGACAACGAGGCAACAAGTGCACAAAGCCAAGCTGACGAGGGCAAATCTGAAGAAAGTCTGGCGGTAGATACGCCGGTGATCCCGTCCAGCGATATCAGCGGACAGCTGGCCAGCAGTGGTCGCTGGCAGGATAGCAAGTGGCGAGTGAGTCTGAAGCAGACCCAGCTTCAGGGCTCATTGGACCGCCTACCCTTTGAACTGACAGGCGATCTGGATATAGATGATTCGCTGCAGCTCAGCAGCCAGGGATTATCGCTGCGGGCGCTCAATACCCGCCTGGACCTGTCAGGCAGCGCCAAAGAGCAATGGGATCTCAGTGCCACGCTGGACGTGCCCGATTTCAATCTCTGGCATCCTGACGCTTTCGGTGCTTTGACGGCAGATATCCAGGTGGTGGGCGATGCCAAACACCCGCAGGTACAGCTCAAGGCCAATACCCAGAGCATCAGATTTGGCGATCTCAAACTCAGCGGCAGTCAACTCAAGGCGCTCTATGCACCGCTGGATCTGCATGAGTTTGCCCTATCGCTGAAGACAGGTGAATTTGACGGCGCAGGTATTCATCTCGATGGCATCACTCTCAGAGCCAAGGGTAATGAACAGCAACAGAAACTGGGGCTGGAAACCGAGGGCGATCTGCAGCTGGATACTGCCATCCACAGCAAGCTGGATCTCGCCAAACAAAAGGCCAAGGTGGAACTCAGCAAATTCAACTTGGGATCCATTCTGGGGCTGTGGCAGCTTGAACAAACAGTGTCACTGAACTGGGATCTCAAGCAGAACCGGGGCGAACTCAGCGCCTTTTGTTTGAGTCACCCATCCAGCAGACTCTGCCTGACCGATAATGTCAGCCTCAGTGACAAGGGTGAAGCCAAGTTGCATTATCAGGGGCAACCCGGGCAACTGCTCGCCAAGCTGTTACCCGAGCAGTTCAGCTGGCAGGGTGATGCCTTGATGGATGCCGCCATCGCCTGGAAACCCGGCGCGCGTCCGCAGGGTAAGCTCGACTTCCAGTTGGCTCCCGGGAAAGTCAGCCTTAAACGCAAACAGCAAGCCAGTGCCAGCGTCGACTATCAGGCGTTGAAACTCAACGCCACCCTGGATGATGATGCGCTGAGAAGCCATATTCTGTTCAATTCCGATGCTCTCGCCCGCTGGGAAAGCCAGCTGGATATCAAGGTCACTCCGGATCGCAGCCTCAGTGGTTACGTCAATATTGAAAAAATCAATCTACAACTGCTTGGCCAGTTCATGCCACAACTTGAAACCATTGAGGGTTTACTCGGCGCCAACTTGAAGTTGGCTGGCAGCCTCAACAACCCAGAGCTCAGTGGTCAACTTAACCTACGCGATGGAGCCCTGGCCAGTACAGTCAACCCCACTAGACTGGAGCAGATATCACTGGATATGGCCTTTGCCGGCCAAACCGCCGAGCTCCAGGGCCAGTGGATGATGGGCAGTGGCCAGGCGAACCTCAGCGGTCAACTGCGCTGGCCTGAAGGACAATTCAGCGGTGATATCCAGCTCAAGGGGCAAGAGCTCGGTGTCATTCAACCACCACTGGCGATTGTCAATGTCAGCCCGGATATTCAACTGCATTTCAGCCTGGACGCGCTCGATATCAAGGGTGAGGTCAAGGTGCCTTCTGGCAATATCAAGGTGGTGCAACTGCCGGCCGGAGGGGTGAGCGTATCATCCGATGTGGTATTCAGCGACTCTATTTCCGAGCAGGAGACCAAGGCATCCTCCATGGCCTTGAGCGCCGATCTGAATATTGATGTCGGTGATAAGCTGGCTATCGATGGTATGGGTCTCAAAGGGATGTTGGTGGGTACCTTACGGATGCAGCAATCGCCGCAGAAGCCGCCGCAACTCTTTGGTGATATCAAGGTAGTTAACGGCAGCTATAAATTCATGGGGCAGACGCTGAAAATTGCCACAGGTGCGGTGCAGTTTGTTGGGCCTATGCAAATCCCCAACCTCAATATCGAGGCTATCCGGGAGATCCGCGATGAAGATGTCACCGCCGGGGTACGTATTACAGGCACTCCCAACAAACCGATAGTGACCCTGTTTTCCAACCCTGCCAAGGAGCAGGCCGAAATCCTCTCCTATATTGTTCAGGGTAAAGGTTTTGGCTCCGGCAATGAGCAAAACAACTCATTGATGATGGGCGCAGCACTGTCGCTGAGCTCCCAGGTCGATGGCGGCGCCATTTCGAGCCTGGGCGACACGGCGGCCGGCCTGGTAGAGATGTTTGGCTTCTCCAATGTGCAGTTGGATACCAATGATGATGGTAAAGTCGCCATCAGCGGCTATATTGGCAAAGATTTGATGATCAAATATGGTGTCGGTGTATTCAATCCGGGTTATGAAATGACGGTACGCTACTATCTGTTGTCGCAGCTCTATCTGGAAAGTGTATCCGGCACTCTGGGCCAGTCACTGGATATCTACTACAGCTTTGATCTTTAAGCTGTAAACACTCATGGTAGCGGATGTCAGCCTTGCGGGTATCCGCTACTTATCCCATCCGGCCTGGACATAAAATGCGACTTAAAGCCTAATTAGCTGTCCCCGCTGCTCAAAACCCAAAATGCAGACATAAAAAAAGCGCCCTGAGGGCGCTTTTCAACATCCAATTATCGATTAAGCGTAAACGAAGTCTACGTGCTCGATCATTGGCTTGAACGCGTGACGCTGCATAGCCTGAGCGCGTACTTTAACTTCTTTGCCGTCCAGAACTATGGTCAGATCGCTGGTGTAGAAGTCATCGTTGCTTTGGATGTTGATGATATCTTTGTGCTCGAACACAATAGCAACGGCTTCTTTGCCGGCGCCATAGATAACGGCTGGAACTTTCCCGTCACGACGCAGGCGGCGGCTCGAACCTTTCCCAATCTCAGTGCGGGTTTGTGCTGGAATAGTGTAAGACATAATAATACTCTTTTGATAGTCAATAACTGGCCACTATTTTCGACCAATAGCGGCCTTCATATAAAGCGGGCGAATACTAGCACAGAGGTAACTGAGCCGACAAGCTGATTTACCCTTTACAGGTAAAAGTGAAGTCAATTTCTCTCTCCCGCTGTTGCTCATCTGTAACATCTGTAATCATTAAGAAAAGCCATTGCTTAGCAGAGGTTTTACCCTGATCGAGATCACAATTTTTCCATCGCCCTGCTGCTACCCTGCTTTCAGTAATCTGGTTTTATTACATGAAGCAGGCCGATGAACGCCAATCTGCAGCAACTGATACGGGATGATAGCCTGTGCTATAAACTGGCAGCGGAACTCCATTACCTGATCGAACATGCTCCGTTTCAACAGGAGAAGCTCGACCTGATTTTATTGGAGTTTCTCGCCTGTAATCAGCAGAAAAGCGGCCATCTGTTACATTTGATGCGTGCCTGCAACTGCCCGGATCTTATCGAGCAATTGAGCTCAGACGCTCTCTTTTATGACAGACTCAACACCTTGGTCGCCGACTGGCAGCAAACCCGCGAGCTGTTACGTCTCAGATTGCAGTTCAGCGAGCTGCTGGCACTGCTTGAAGATAGAAAGCCCCGCGAACAGGGCTTTATCCGCAGGGCAGAAACCAATCTCTCTGTGCCGGAAAAACCTACCAGCTGCGCACCGGCCCGCAGTCAACGTGGACAAATCCCGACTTCGGATAATAGCCGACTCCCCCTAGTTTTAATGACAGGGCAGCCTCACGCAAAGTCTCAAGCTTAACGCCGGGGATCGCGATATCCATTGCCATACCCCGCATATGGTAACTCTTCTTGGCTACGCCGTTACTCTTGCCGGCCAGCATGGCGTTGGTTTTAGGCGAGCGATAACCTGAAATCACATGGATCTCTTCAGAAACCGACAGCGTCTGCTGCAGGTTGAACAGGAGATCGAACAGGCGTTTATCCATAGGGGCCGCCAAATTCAGCCGATGATCTCTCAGCAGATGGCTGAACTGCGACAGAGTGTTACTCTGATAATGACCGTCTTTCCAATAAGTCCCATCGCCACGCTCCCCTGTATGCCGGTTATAAAAACTCAGATATCGACTACCTTTAGTAGACCGACTCGCCATCGCTTTTGAAGGAAGCATAGAAACCATTGCCGCGCCGCCAAGGCCCATCAACAACTGCCTACGGGCAGGACATACTACTGACACTTATTCACCTTGCACAAAAAACAACCACAAGGCGGCAAATTATACGGGATTAACGCCAAGGTCAAGCGCCGATTTAGAGGCAGCGCCGCGGCCTTTTGAGATGAACTAGACAGAAATCGAGATAATTCCTTGCACCACATTAAGTTAGTAAAGCTTGGGTTAGGCGTCCCAAAGATACTGTTTATCAAGGACGCAGCAAATGCTCCTCACTTCCCTGACGCTGCTCTGCCTTGTGGGCCAATTCAGTATTCCTTATTGTCTGCGCCCCAAGTGCCACCTTAACTCCCGGGCTCAATTGATAGATGTCACTGCGAAATTGCGCTGTTTCCCGCTCATCCATCCACGCAGTCCAATAAACCAGATGAACAGGCAGGCGCTGCTCAAAGGCAAACCATTGAGTGGTTTGATAGTCACTTTGCATCCGCTGCCAGGTTCTCTTGTCCCGCACCAGATTATTGGCCATCCAGGACGCCAACTCTTCCACCTTGTCGACCCGGATACAACCGGAAGACAGGGCTCGATTGGCTTTGGCAAACAGATGCTTGTCCGGTGTGTCATGCAGATAAACATTAAAGCCATTGCTGAAATGGAACTTATAGCGTCCCAAGGCATTATCGGCCCCCGGTTGTTGTACCAAACGATAAGGGAAACGGCCACTCGCCTCTTTTTGCCAGGCTGCGGCGCTTTCTTCCACTCTATTGCCCTGATAGTCATAGACATTGAAATGCCGCTGCTGCAGATATTCGCCATCCTTGCGGATCTGCGGCAGTAAGTCGCGCCTCAGTATACCCCTTGGCACAGTCCAGGTAGGATTTAAAACGATATTGGATACCTCACTGCTGAGCAGTGGTGTTTGCCGATAGGGTTTGCCGACTATGACCCGGGAGCGTAACTGCACCTGGTTGTCATCCACGAGAGTCAACTCAAACGCCGGGATATTCACCAACAGATAGCGCTTTCCCAATTGCTGCTTGTAGACGGTGCGGGCGACGAAGTTGCCGGCCAGCATGCGGGCACGTTGCAATGGTTCAGTATTGAGCCAACGCAGCGTATCAGGGCCTATGATGGCATCGGTTTTAAGCCCATGACGGGATTGAAACGCTTCTACCGCCGAGGCCACCTGCGGTGAATAAACCTTGTTATCGCCCGGCTCGCTGCTGAGATCGCCAAGCCAATATAGACGCTTCGCAATTGTTGGGATCAGCAGATGACTGTCGCCAGGGCGCAGCCAACCACCGGGATCCAACCTGGGCCATTGATGCCGCTCAGCGAGCCAAATGAGATAGCGGATCCGGCTGCTGGTTGCCAGATAGTCGTCTTCCTGAGGTTCCAGCGCCAGCGCCCGGCTGAGCGAATTGGCGTCAAGGGGTAGCGTGTTGAAGGCCAAAGGAACGCCACGACGCTTCCAGAAGGCTGCAATATCCTGTTCAATCCCCTCACGCAACTCCAGTTGAAGGTTAAGATCGCCGCGGCTCATGGAACGTAAATCATCGGCAAACTCCTGCCCTTCAGGCAGCAGAGCCAGCAACTGCAGCTGATTATTCAGGATCCTGATAGCGGCATCATCGGCTTTAACTGCATATGCCGCGCCGCTGAGGAGTAGAATGATCAGTAAAGGCATTAACACGCGCTTTGTCATATCGGCCTCCCGGGACATAAGCTCAATTATGGCAAATATGCGCCGTGATTCGATGATATTTTGCTGACAATTGGCTGAACGACCCTTGATTAACATAGGACATTGGCAAGTCAATGATTATTAGCGATTGATAATTAATCACTTATCAGCACAAGCCTGTGATCATGGAGATTATTCTGATATAAAATCCTGCCAAAGCAGTAACAGGCAATATAATGAACAGACAAATGCTCATTCGGCAGATGGCCGAAAGACAACAGATCTCAAAGGCTCAAGCCAAAGTGCAACTGCAGCATATTCTGGCTAGCCTTACCCAGGCACTCAGTGAAGGCGAGAAGGTTTATCTGCCGCAGTTTGGCACTTTCGAGCTCAGATACCACCTTCCCCGCAACGGCCGTAACCCACAAACCGGTGAACCTTTGGAGATTGCCGGCAGCAATCAGCCTAGCTTTAAGGCTTCCCCTTCGCTGAAACAGGCTCTGCAGCCAGAGTAATACGTTCTCGGGGCAGGCCCTCTGCCCCCTGCATCAATAGTCATGCTTGTTTCCGGCCAAAGATATCAATACTGACGCTTGTATCTGACAGTTGAACCGGGATTTGATGTGATAAAAGTCAGCAGCTATTAACGAACGTAAACTTGGTATGAAAACAAGGGCTAAGTTTGCTTCGAACGACTTTGAGGGAATTCAATTAAGGGGGATTAAATTTGGAGGCGCGACCCGGAGTCGAACCGAGATCGACGGATTTGCAATCCGCAGCATAGCCATTCTGCCATCGCGCCTTTTTGGGGTCACAGCATTGAGGTGCTGTGTGAGATTGGAGCGACATATCGGGTTCGAACCGATGACCTGTACCTTGGCAAGGTACCGCTCTACCAACTGAGCTAATGTCGCATCACTTTTCTTGCTTCGTTTTGTATTCAGAGCCAGCCCTGACTACGGATTGGCATTCTACGCTTTTAACCCCGACTGTCAACGAAGAATTAGTGCTTAACTGTTTGCTTGGACACTAAATAATCTTATCGAAACATTATTGTGCAATCGGGCACAAACTAGCACCGTTTAACCTGCTATCAGATCCTTCCAGGCGGCCTTGATATAACTGATCATCGACCAGAAGGTTAAGAAAGCCGCCACATACAGCAAGGCATAGGCGGTATAGATCATCCAGTCGCCCTGCTTCCAGATAAGGCCAATAATTGCCACCATCTGGGCTGCCGTCTTGTACTTGCCAATCCAGGATACCGCCACAGCACCGCGTTTACCTATCTCGGCCATCCACTCACGCAGCGCCGATATCACCAGCTCACGCCCTATCATAAACAGCGCCGGCAAGGTCAGCCAGATGGTATTGTAGTCTTCAACCAACAGCACCAGGGCCGTGGTCACCATCAGCTTATCGGCCACAGGATCCAGGAAGGCGCCAAAACGAGTGGACTGCTCCAGTTTACGGGCCGCATACCCATCCAAGGCGTCGGTAATGGCTGCGAGCCAGAAAACAAATGCAGCCACAAACGGCGCCCAACTGTACGGTAAGTAAAATACCAGAACAAAAACAGGCAGTAAGAACAGCCTAAACCAGGTAAGGGCGATGGGTATATTAAACGGCATGATAAAACCAAATAATCAAAAGCAGCGCCAATCTTGCCTGATTTTTACTACCCCCGCAATGCATCGTGTATCGTTTGAGCCATTTCTGGACTAATCCCGGGCACTTTTGCCAATTCCGCCACACTTGCCCCCTTCACCTGTTGCAATCCTCCCAGATATTGCAGCAAAGCCTTGCGTCTTTTCGGGCCAATCCCCGGGATAGACTCAAGGCTTGAGGTGTTGCGGGTCTTTTGGCGTTTATTTCTATGACCGGTAATCGCAAACCTGTGTGATTCATCGCGAATATGTTGAATAAGATGCAGCGCCGGTGAGTCATCCGGCAGTGAAAAGCTCTCTTCGGTATCACCGAAGATCAGGGTTTCCAACCCGGGTTTGCGGCTTTCACCTTTGGCGACCCCGATAAGCGTGGGTACGGCCTCTATGCCGACAAACTTTTCGTTGACCACTTCCTGGGCCATTCTGAGTTGCCCAAGGCCGCCATCGATAAAGACAATATCCGGGATCTTGCCCTGTGCATTGACTTTATCAAACCTGCGAGTCAAGGCCTGCTTCATTGCTGCATAATCATCACCGGGAGTAATGCCCTTGATGTTGTAGCGCCGATATTCGCTCTTGTCCGGCCCTTCACGATTGAACACCACGCAGGAGGCCACAGTGCTCTCCCCCATGGTATGACTGATATCGAAGCACTCCATACGCTTAATCGGGGTGCTTTGTTCAAGCGCCTCTTCAAGCAGCAGGAATCTCTGCTCCACCGTATTGCGGTGGGCCAGCTTGGTATTGACGGCATTGGTAGCATTGGTCTTGGCCAGGCGCAGATAACCTGCTCTGTCACCCCTGACCCGGGTGCGGATGGCCACTTTCTTGTTCAGCGCGTCCATTAACACCTGCTCCAGCTCTTCCAGCTCCTCATAGCCGTCACTCAGGAGAATTTCCCGCGGGATAGTACGCTGAATATCGACATTGAGATAAAACTGCAGCATAAAGGCTCTGAGCACCTCAGCCATTTCGGTCTGCGCCGGCACGCTGGGGTAGTAGCTGCGGCTACCGAAAATCTTGCCCTCGCGAATAAACAACAGGTGGAAGCAGGCCATCCCTGAGGCGTAGTGCACCCCAATCACATCAAGATCACCATGGCTGGATGACACTTCCTGCTGCTCGGCCACTCGTCTGAGCGCCATGATCTGATCCCGATAGCGTGCCGCCTGCTCGTAGGCCATGGACTCGGCCGCCTGCTCCATTTTCTTGACCAAGGCGCTGAGCACCTGTTGATCCTTGCCCTTGAGAAACAGGGTCGCCAACTTGACCTGCTCCAGATATTCCTCGTCCGAGACCTTGCCGACACAAGGGGCGCTGCAACGCTTGAGCTGGTACTGCAAACAGGGACGCGAGCGCGCCTTGTAGTAGAGATCGTCACATTGACGAATAGGAAACAGTTTCTGCATCAAATGCAGGCTTTCACGCACCGCACCGCCATTGGGATAAGGCCCGAAATACTGCCCCTTCTCCCGTTGCGGCCCCCTGTGGTAAGCAAGCCTGGGGTGCCTGTGCTGGCTCAGCAAAATAAAGGGGTAAGACTTGTCATCCCTGAGCAGCACATTGTATTTCGGCAAGTACTGCTTGATGTAATCGTTTTCCAGGATCAGTGCTTCGGTTTCACTGTGAGTCAGTGTCACATCGATATTGGCGATATGGGACACCAGCGCCTGAGTCTTCACATTGGGCAGATTCTTGCGAAAATAAGACGAGAGCCGTTTCTTGAGATCTTTGGCCTTGCCCACGTAAATCACGCTACCGCCGCTGTCGTACATACGATAGACGCCCGGCGCTGAGGTCAGATTTTTAAGAAAAAGCTTGGGATTGAATTCCTGCGGCATGAACCCACTCTATGAATAACGGCTGAAGAGATAAAGATTTCAGGGACAGAAAACAACAAAGAAAGAGGGAGCCATGGCTCCCTGTGTAAATCAGAACTGCCCGGTGTCGAGCATTTTATACCGAATCGCCAATCGGGTCAGCTCCACATCGCCGCTGATCCCCAGTTTGGCAAACAAGCGATAGCGGTAGCTGTTAACCGTCTTAGGGCTGAGGTTCAGCTGCTCGGAGATATCATTGACCTTCTCACCATTGGTGATCATCATCATGATCTGCAGTTCCCGTTCAGACAACGACTTGAAGGGGTTCTCATCTGTCTGATCAAACTGACTCAAGGCCATCTGCTGGGCAATTTCCGGTGACAGATATCGCTGCCCGTGAGCCACCTGCCGAATGGCTTGGATCACCTCCGGCGGCTTGGCTCCCTTGGTCAAATAACCGGAAGCACCGGCCTGCATCACCTTGGTCGGGAAAGGGTCCTCTGAGTGAATAGTCAATACTATGATTCTGGCATGGGGTTGGTAACGCAGAATTTTACGGGTGGCCTCAAGCCCCCCTATTCCGGGCATATTCATATCCATCAAAATCACATCGGCTTCATTCTGCCTGCTCCACTGCACAGCAGCTTCGCCATCACCGGCTTCCCCTACAACTTTAATGCCTTTCTCATCTTCGAGGATCCGGCGGATCCCGGTTCTGACCAACTCATGGTCATCCACCAAATATACGGATATCAACTTCAACCCACCTTATTATTGTCGGCCTTTTCGTGTAGCCCTGATTCTTCGAAGCCTTTGGGATAATTTAGCCCATCTGCCGACAATAGAAAAGCTCAAGTTAACTTTATGATTATAAAAGAAACTCATTCTTATGTTGACTTGGATAAGGGATAAAGTGCAACAATCTTCCCTTTTGTTGCATAAAAATTCTCTTGCCAAGGCAATAAAATGCCAAAATCAGTGCAACAATGCCTTGGCAGAAAGACAAATAGGTTCTGGTCAACATTGAGCCGGTTAGGATTCAACCAACATATGTAAGTTCCGGCCAACCCGTTTCAAATCTCTCAGGGCAGCCGCTTCTGTAGCCATACGCAGCGGCCTTTGCGGAATTTTGATGGTATTATGCAAAATATCCATGTCATCGCGCTGGGTATGGGTAAATTCGATAGTGCCATAGGGTGTCTTGAAAACTCCCTTTCGACCTGTGGTCATCACGGTAATGTAGCTGATAGGGATCTGCGAAATCGCACCGTATTCAGACAGGGCCGATTCCAGCGAAACATAGTTATACTCACCGCGCCGCAGTGCACAGGCGATATGCTCTACCGCGTAACTATCTCGCCGGCTCAGTGCAAACAGGTATACACCGCGGCAGGGCCTTTCCAGGATCCCCTGCTTTATCAACCTCGGCAGGCTCTGCTTAAACGCTTCTGCCGTATCATCAAAAAATAGCCGCCTGAGATTCCCCTTGGTATAAACATAAATACCTTTACGATCAAAACTGTGCAGCCGTTGCAAAGCAGTACTGATATCCATAATCCAATCAAGTAGACATAAAAGTGCTTAATAGCATACCTAAATGCCCACTTAAAGCCTATTGGAACGAGATAGCCTCTCTGTCTGAATTAAGAGGAAAATTTATGGTCTTGAAACTGTGTAGGTGAGCTCTAACACAGAACTGATTTTCCAGTAGCAATCATTAAAACTGGGACACGAAAAAGCCCGCTTATTTGCGCAAGCGGGTCTCTCAGAATAAGGCAGAGGTACAGAGATTTAAATCCTGCATAACGGCGCTATAAACCCTGTTACGCTTCAGTCAGAATGACAACTAGCTTGGATAGATATGGAAATCAGGCATGAAAAAGCCCGCCTGTTTGCACAAGCGGGCTTCTCTGAATATGGCGGAGGTACAGAGATTTAAATCCTGCATAACGGCGCTATAAACCCTGTTACGCTTCAGTCAGAAAGACAACTGGCTTGGATAGATATGGAAATCAGGCATGAAAAATCCCGCCTGTATGCACAAGCGGGCTTCTCTGAATATGGCGGAGGAGCAGGGATTTGAACCCTGGATGGGCTATAAACCCATGCCGGTTTTCAAGACCGGTGCATTCAACCACTCTGCCACCCCTCCGGAACGACGCAAATAGTATATCCAACCCAAAAGCGTGTAAACCTTTAATAAATCATTTTATTCCAACTGCTTATTCGTTAAACAAAGCGGCTTTTAGTTGAGCATTTCAAGGCTATAAACTGTCCCAACCCCGTCAGATAGATCTGAGTATCGTTGATGTAGTCGCTGGACAAACAAGTGGATTGGGTTGAGAACCCCTACTCTATTGGCGACTTTAAGTCTATGACTGGCATAGGAACGGAAATACAAAAAGGCCCACCTTTTTGCACAAGCGAGCCTCTCTGAATGTGGCAAAGGAGCAAAGATTTGAACCCTGCATAACGGCGCTATAAACCCAACAATCCTCTAAGTGGTGCCCGGCCAATAGCAATCATCAAAACCAAATACGAAAAAGCCCGCCTGTTTGCACAAGTGGGCCTATCTGAATGTGGCGGAGGAGCAGGGATTTGAACCCTGCATAACGGCGCTATATAAACCCAGCAATACTCTAAGTGGGGCCAGGCCAATAGCAATCATCAAAATCAAATACTAAAAAGCCCGCCTGTTTACACAAGCGGGCCTATTTGAATGTGGCGGAGGAGCAGAGATTTGAACCCTGCATAATGGCGCTATAAACCCTCAATACTCTAAGTGGTACCTGGCCAATAGCAATCATCAAAACCAAGTACGAAAAGCCCGCCTGTTTGCACAAGTGGGCCTATCTGAATGTGGCGGAGGTGCAGGGATTTGAACCCTGCATGACGGCGCTATAAACCCAGCAATTCTCCAAGTGTACCTAGCCAGTAGCAATCATCAAAACTAAATACGAAAAGGCCCGCCTGTTTGCACAAGCGGGCTTCTCTGAATATGGCGGAGGAGCAGGGATTTGAACCCTGGATGGGCTATAAACCCATGCCGGTTTTCAAGACCGGTGCATTCAACCACTCTGCCACCCCTCCGGAACGGCGCAAATATTATAAGCTCACTAAGCCGTTGTAAACCCTTATTTCTAAAAATATGTTCATATGCCTAAATCTCAGCCATCCGAAAGATTCAAACGGAACTCATATCGCACAATAAAAGCCGCTCCAGAATGGAGATTTACCATGCCGCTCCGTCACCCCTGTGGTAAAATCAGCTTATCTTTAAATGACTTTGAGCCACAATGAAGCCTAGCTTGATCCCGGCCGGGGCCCTTACCCCTCAATACTCCAATCTGCAGCTTCCCACATCGAGCCAACTGACAGATCTATTACTTGGACAGGAAAGAGTCATAGACGCCTTTGGTCTGCTGCAAACCTTATCAGGACAACAGCTCTTCCTGGCAGACTTCCAGGGTATCCACCGCACTTGGCTGTTTGAAGCCCTGAGCGCCCAAAGCAAAATGCCGATGCAATATTTAAGCGGTCGCATTACCCGGGCACAGCTACTCGGCTATCCGGATAGTCAACCATCAAGGCAACCGGGAGCCCTCGCAAAGCCCGGACTACTTTTTATCTGCGCCGAGTCCTTGTGGAAACGAGAGCCTTTGTGGGAGCTATTGTTGGATGCCATCGAAAAAGGTGGCTTCGAGCTTCAGGGACAATGGCAGCCACTGCAAGCCAAAGTTGTATTGGTGGGCTCGAGTCTGCTCTACAGCGAGCTCAGGTACCATGAGCGCAGATTCAGCGAGTTGTTCGCCCTGCTTGGCGAGCTGGTATTTGAAGTTGATTTGCAAAAGGTTACTGTCAATGCCTATGTAGCCTGGCTGGCAGAGCTGGCCAAGCTCAGTCATTGTCAACTGACCGAGTCGGCCTTACTGCCTCTGCTCAGATACAGCAGTCGCCTGACAGAGCATCAGCAGCGTTTGAGCCTCGCTAGCGCAGATTTGGCACAAGTGTTCGCTGAAGCTGCTTTTTACAGCCAGGGGCAAGCGCTGGATGCCCACGCCATTGAACATGCCCTGGCACAACGTCAGCAGCGACATAACGCCCAAGAACAGCAGTCGGCACAAAATCTTGATGACGCCTTCATCTATTTGCCAACTGAGGGTGCTATGGTGGGGCAAATCAATGGCCTGACAGTGATAGACACCTTGGATTATTGCTACGGCGAGCCGGCCAGGATCACGGCATCGGTGCATTATGGTGATGGTGAAGTGGCCGACATTGAGCGGAAATCTGAGTTAGCGGGCAATATCCACGCCAAGGGAATGATGATCCTGTCCGCATGTCTCTATCGGGTATTTGGCCGCGACGCGCCCTTGCACCTCAATGCCAATATTGTATTTGAGCAGTCCTATCAGGAGATTGACGGCGACAGTGCCTCCTTGGCCGAATATTGCAGCCTGATCTCGGCGATAACCGAACAGCCAATAGACCAAGGACTGGCTGTAACAGGTGCGCTTGATCAGTTCGGCAACGTACAGGCCATCGGCGGTGTCAACGAGAAGATTGAGGGTTTCTTCAAGCTCTGCGACAGGCGTGGCTTGACCGGCAGCCAAGGGGTGATTATGCCCAAGTCCAATGTGCAGCAACTCAACCTGGCACCCGAGATCATAGCGGCGGTAGAGCAAGGTCAATTCCTGCTCTACGAAATCACTCATGTCGACCAAGCTGTCACTCTGTTGATGGGGATAGAGGCCGGGGAAGCAGACGAAGACAACAACTTCCCCGAAGACACTTTATACGGCATGGTGCAACAACGACTGGACAAGTTGGCAGGCAATCTTGATGAAGAACCGGGCTATTTTGCGAGCTTGCTGGCAAGATTGCCATTTTTTCGCCAATAAGTAGCTGATCGGAGTTGTTTGGCTTACACCTGTTCGCTAATCTTGGCGGCACTTGATGAAGGATGTGGTAACAACAATGACTAAAGCAAACAGTTTCAACAAAGAAGAGCTCATCGCCTGCGGCCATGGTGAGATATTTGGCAAGAACTCCCCTCGCCTGCCCGTGGACAACATGTTGATGATCGACAGAGTCGTCACCATCAACGACAACGGCGGAGCCTTCGGTAAAGGTGAAATTGTTGCGGAACTGGATATCAACCCGGATCTCTGGTTCTTTGGCTGTCACTTTGTTGATGACCCTGTTATGCCAGGTTGTCTGGGACTGGATGCCATGTGGCAACTGGTTGGCTTTTTCCTTGCCTGGGAGGGCGCTGTGGGTAAAGGCCGTGCACTTGGTGTAGGCGAGGTCAAATTTACCGGCCAGGTGCTGCCAGGCGCCAAGAAGGTGACTTATAAGCTTAATATCAAGCGCACCATACACCGCAAACTGGTGATGGGTATTGCCGATGCGACTTTGGAAGTAGATGGCCGAGAGATCTACTCGGCCACGGATCTGAAAGTGGGTGTATTCAGCGATACCTCAACCTTCTAAAGCCATCGAATACAAGTAACAAGGTCGGCAATTGCCGACCTTGTTGTTTTCAGAGCGCTATAAAAATGCCCTCATCTGGGAGGGCAGTCTTGCTGAATTACTTATTGAACAGGCCGTTTATCCGGCCTTCTACCCCTTCGCGCCAGCCTCCTAGCCACTGGGAGCGAGAATCAAGATTCGAATAAGGACAAAGCTCCTTGGAGCGGCCGCCGACACCGGCTTGGAATCCCTTCGAAAAGGCTCGGTCTAAACGATCTCGTTTTTGTCTCTTCATGCAAGCGTCCTCTGTACTATTTTACATAGAAGCATCAGCTTCACTTGCTATGAATAGAACTTTTCAACGCCGAGATCAATCAAAAAATCGCCAATTATAGCGAAGAAATTTTAAACTATTGAGATCCTGATTAAAAAAAATCGGCGCCTTTTGGGCGCCGATCTCACAGGCTTAAACTAAGCTTAAATTTTGCGTCTGCGCCACCAGATCAGCGGCAGCAATGCCAACCAACCCAAACTGGCCGCACCGGAACGCTCAAACGGCTTATCGATATCACCGTCGTCCACCTGAGTACAAGCTTCACCACTGCCACTGGGCTTAAGAACAACCATACGCGGCAGATAAGAAGTCACTGGCTGACCGTTACCGTTAAGCTCAAACAGCGGCTTGCCGTTTTCACCGATCACCAAATTACCTTTTTCATCAAACTGGTAAGAAGGCTTACGGATAAAGGCGGTACCTACTATGGTGCCTTCCTCATTGATGCTGTTGGCTTCCACCACCACTATGTCAGTGTTGTAGGTCAGGGTCTTGCCTGAGCCATCTTCAACACTCACTTCATGGCGTTTCCAGTTGCCTTCGGCATCTTTCTCATAGCCTTTGGACTCACAGGTCAGCAGCTTATTGAGATTACTGAACTCACCGGATTCTTTGTCAAACAGGAAACCCACCTTGGGTCTTGGTTTATCCTTGTCATGGGTAGACTCGATATAACCCACGACCTGACCTTTGTTGTTGATATCTCTGGGCTTGCTGGAGAGATCAGACATGGTGTTGTAGAAATCATTGGGGGTAACCGGCTTGGTCTCAGGGTTATTGGTATCATAGATAAAGAACTTATCGCGGATATAACCCTGAATGTACTTGTTGTAGCTACCGACCAAGATCCCTGCATCATTGACATCATAGGCAATGGAGTTGCGCACATCATCATCGACAACCGGGATCCAATGGTACTTGTATTCACCATTGGCATCTTTACTCCAGTAGGCCGCATCCATTCTCAGGTTGTCTGAATCGTTATAACGATAAACATGGGAGCGTCCGGCAACAACTCCAGAGTTGTTCAGCCCCAGCCCTTGAGCGGTAAAGGTATAGTCTGAATCACCGGGAGTCAGACCAAGTGGCAGCTCAGTGCCGGTAACCGCGCCATTGTCATACTGCCAGACATAGGCACGCATCTGGTACTGGATATTGCGGGTGTTGTTGGCGTTGGGATATTTTTCCCGCTGCAAGCACACATCCAGCGGCAGCGTGTTGTCGTCACTGAGACAAGCCGCGGCCCGTTCGGCGCCATAGTTACTGATGGCGGTACTGGCATAGCCGGCAACCAGGTTGTTGCTGTTGATGGCTGATGCCATGGACCAACCGCCGAGCTCGGCCGTCTTGTCGTCCTTGGTATAAGTGGTATAAGGCGGCAACAGCGGCACTTCAGTACTGCCGTCTTTAACAAAACCGCGCTGCTCGAAGTCACGGTAATACCAGTACTCCTGCCCTTCGGTTTCTCCGGTGTAGTCGACTTTCTTCTCTTTACCTGTCATGGCACCGACACGAATACCGGCGTCATTGACGTCGTAGAAGAAACTATCGACCGAATTGACACTGGCCGGATCGGCAGGGTCGGTATCCGCAGGCGGCGTGCTACCGTTTACACTCTCGAAATTGGGTGTCCAGGGACTGGCAGGATCGTTTTCCTGAGAGTTGAAGGTGAAGTTATTGGCAATGATGGGATCATTGATGGAATAGGTGATCTTTTCCTCTGGGGCGATACCATCTTCAATGTCGATAATGCCGTCATCATTATCCACATCCGAGGTGCTGAGCTTTTTCTTGCCCTTGGCTACACCTATGGCTTCATTATTGGCATTAACGCCCATACCATAACCAGTACGAGTATCGGTCAGGTTACCTTTGAGATCATATTCATCCAGGTTGACGACTTCATAGACAGGAGCCGCCTGCGATACCTGTAATACACTGATAACCCCCATGGCCACCAATGACAGCGCACTATTCAACTTCATTAATTTGATTCCCATTTAAATTTTTGAGCTTACTTCATTGACTCGAGTTCTTCCCAACGCTCGAAGTAAGCCTCCAGTTGCTGTTCTTTCTCTGCCAACTGTTGCAATTCGCTGCTCACAATAGCTTGATCCTGCGAATAAAAGTCCGGCTGATTGACGCGCTCCTGCAGCTGTTCCAACTCCTGCTCCAGAGTTTCCATCAAGGCAGGTAAAGCATCCAACTCACGTTGAAGCTTATAGGAAAGCTTTTTGGCTGTCTTGGGTTCTGCGGCTTTTTGCGGCGCAACCTCCTGTTTGACAGGCTTAGCCGCCTCAGGTTCCTCAGCGTCGCGATAGAAACGTGCCCCTTGGGCAACCGCATCCTGATAGCCGCCGACATATTCACTCCAACGGCCGTTGCCACCGAACCACCAGGAACTGGTGACCGTATTATCAATAAAGGCCCGGTCATGACTGACAAGCAGCAGAGTACCTTCATATTCAGTGAGCAGAGACTCTAGCAATTCCAGTGTCTCTATATCAAGATCATTTGTCGGTTCATCGAGAATGATAAGGTTGGCCGGCCTGAGCAGCAGTCTGGCCAGTAGCAAGCGGTTTTTCTCACCGCCGCTGAGCGCCTTGACCGGTGTACGGGCCCGCATGGGTGAAAACAAAAAGTCCTGCAGATAACTGAGGATATGCCTGTCTTTGCCGTTAACAGTAACAGTGCTCTTACCCTCGCCGACGTTTTCTTCAACCGTCTTTTCCGGATCCAAGGCTTCGCGGTATTGGTCAAAGTAGGCGACTTCCAGCTTGGTGCCCGTCTTGATTTCACCACTCTGCGGCGCCAACTGACCTATCAACAACTTGATAAGCGTGGATTTACCACAACCGTTGGGGCCAATCAGTGCGATGCGATCGCCGCGCATCACATTGGTGGAAAAGTCTCGCACCAAGTCCTTATCTGCCAGGTTGTAATTGAGATCCTGCACCTCAAACACCAACTTGCCACTGCGATCGGCTTCAGACACCTGCATTCTGGCATTGCCCTGGCGTTCCAGCCGGGCCCGGCGCTCCATTCTCAAGGCCTTGAGAGCCCTCACCCGGCCTTCATTACGGGTACGTCGAGCCTTGATCCCCTGACGGATCCACACCTCTTCCTCGGCGAGTTTCTTGTCGAAGTGCGCATTTTGCTCGGCCTCAACCCTGAGCCACTCCTGCTTACCATCGAGATAACTCTGGTAATCACCAGGCCAGGAGGTAACCACTCCGCGGTCCAGATCCACTATGCGGGTGGCTATCTTCTGAATAAAGCCACGGTCGTGACTGATAAAGGCGATGGCGCCCTTATATCCCAACAGAAACTGTTCCAGCCATTCTATGGTGTCGATATCCAGGTGGTTGGTAGGCTCATCAAGCAGTAACAAATCCGGCTCACTCACCAAGGCTCTGGCCAGGGCAACTTTACGTTGCCAACCACCGGAGAGTTCAGACAGAGGTTTATCCGGGTCCAACCCCAGCAGCCGACAGTTTTGCTGAATACGGTTGTCGAGCTGCCAACCATCGAAGTGATCCAACTTGGATTGCAACCGCTCGAGGTTTTTCAGCATTTTCTCGAGCGCTTCACCCTGGGCCTTGGCCATAGACTGCGACAGCTGATGGTATTCTTCAAGCAGTTGGCCCACATCAGCCAGACCGGCGGCAATATAAGAATAGACAGTGCCCTGTTCCGCTTTGGGTGGGTCCTGTTGCAGGCGGCTGACTTTAACATCGGTGGCGATATTGAACTCACCATCATCAAGCAGGACTTCTCCTGCCAAGACCTTCAATAGGCTGGATTTGCCGGCGCCATTACGGCCGACAATACAGACCCGCTCGCCAGCTTCAATACTGAAATCTGCCTGCTGCAGCAGAGGGGTATAACCATAGGCAAGCGAGCCATTATTGATACGAACCAGACTCACATTATGCTCCTGTAAAGCGTTTTACTTGCTGTTCATCGAAGGGCCAACAGAGTTCCTCACCCAAGCTATTGGCCAGCACAGGAATAAGCACGCCATAGCGCTCGGCAAGCGTTTCTTGCTCGCAAATATCCTGGGTGCGATAACGAATATTCAGGCCATCGAGCAAGGTCATGGCCAACTCACACAGATGGCAACCATCTGTGTGGTATAGGGTCAATGGCGCCTCAGGCATGGGTGATCAACCAGGTATTATGAATATGCGGATTGCGCTTGTAATCCATTGGCAGCATCTGGGCATCCATATTGGTGACTGACATGCCCTGAGCCGCCATGGCCTCGCTATCCATTTTGAACTTACGTTTATTGTTGGAAAAGATTATCTCTCCGCCCGGATTGAGCAGCTTGAATAGATCAGACAACAACTTGACGTGATCGCGCTGCACATCGAATGAGTCTTCCATCCGCTTGGAGTTGGAGAAGGTTGGCGGATCGATAAAGATAAGATCGAACTTACGGTCACAATCGCGGATCCATTGCAGGCAGTCGCCCTGCTCGAAACGATACTGTTTGCCAATCAAACCATTGAGCACAAAGTTATCCTTGGCCCAGTTAAGGTAAGTGTTGGACATATCCACAGTCGTGACCGACTTGGCGCCGCCAAGCCCGGCGTGAACCGACGCAGTTCCCGTATAGGCGAACAGGTTGAGTACGTCACGGCCATTGGCTTTACTGCCCACCAGTTTGCGAATAAGCCTGTGATCGAGAAACAACCCGGTATCCAGATAGTCGGTCAGGTTAAGTTTGAAACGGGCACCATATTCCTGGGTAACCAGCTCCAGCTTTTCTTTGTCGAGCCGTTGATACTGATTTGTACCCTTCTGCCGCTCGCGGGTCTTGAGGATGATCTTGTCCGGCTCAACACCTATGGCGCCGGGCAAAGACAGAAGCACATCGGTCAAACGTCGCTTGCTGACGGCTTCAGGTATGCTGGAAGGCGCCGCATACTCTTGGATCACAACATAATCCAGATACTTGTCGATAGCGACATTATATTCAGGGATATCTGCATCATAGAGGCGATAACTGTCGATCCCCTCTTTACGAGCCCACTTATCCAGCTGTTTCAGATTCTTTTTCACCCGGTTGGCAAAGGCACTGGCGATGTCACTGACCTCAGCCCCTGACTGCTCGGCCGCTACAGCCGCCCTGCGGGTAGAGTTGGCATGCAGAGTATAGAGGTTAAAGGCGCACTCCAGTGCCCCGTTGAACATCTTCATCTGCTTATCGGCCTTGAGCTTAAGCGATGAGATCAATTCGATATCACTGCAAAGCAAGGCCACTTGCCAGCCACCAAACTCACGCTTGAGCTTGTCGCCAAACTGATAGTAAAGCTGCAACAAAGAGGAGACATTACCCAAACGCTCGCCGTAGGGCGGGTTGGAGATCAACAAACCTTTGTCCAGCGGTGGCGTGATATTGAGAGCATTGGCAACACTGAACTCAATCAGGTGACTGACACCGGCGCTCTTGGCATTACGTTTGGCCAGCGCCACCATGCGCGAGTCTATGTCCGAGCCGAAGAACTTCACATCACAACGGTTCTTGCCTATGCTGGCCCGCGCCTTTGCTTCCTCGACTATGCTTTGCCAAAGTTTGGCGTCATGGCGATACCAGTGCTCAAAGCCAAAGCGACTACGTTGCAGCCCCGGGGCCATATCGGCCGCGATCAGAGCCGCCTCAATCAACACTGTGCCGCTGCCACAAAATGGGTCCAGCAAAGGCGTTTGTTTATCCCATTGGGCCCTGGCCAACATGTTGGCGGCAAGGTTCTCTTTTAATGGCGCCTCACCGGTACCGCTGCGATAGCCACGTTGATGCAGCGCCGGACCGGAGAAGTTCAGCGCTATGGTTACCTGACCGTTTCGGTAGTGGGCATCGATTTTGAAGTCGGCATCGACACGTTGCACATTGGGGCGGTTGAGATCGTCTTCGCGGAAGCGATCCACTACAGCATCTTTAATCTTGAGGGCGCCGAACTGGGTGTTCTTGATAAAACCGCCCATGCCGTGAAAGTCGATACTAAAGGTACAACGGTTATCAAAGTGGCTCGGCCAATCGATACAGAAGGCCGCATTATAAAGCTGTTCGGCGGAATCACAGGGACCGCGATGCAATATAAGCAAAATACGGCTTGCCAGTCTGGTCCAAAGGGTAATGCGGTATGCCAGCTCCAGTGGACAGGAGAAATAAACCCCGGCCAGGCTTTCCTTGACCTCAAGCGCACCAAACTCGCGCAGTTCCTGCGCCAAAGCATATTCAAACCCCTTGGGGGCCGCCGCAAAAAAATTCAACATGAACAAACCAGATAGCAAAGCAAAAATGAATGGCGCATTATACCCTTTGATTAAGGTAAAAGATAAAAACTTCCGTTTTCAGGACCGCTTTTCTTGGTCAATCCTGCCGAATTGTTGGAGTTGTGACCGATACGTTTAATCTCCGCGCACTGATGAATTAAATTTGAACACTCAATGGCATTTTGATGATTTGTCCTTGCATTGCCGCCCCTTGGTCGTTATAGTCCACCCCGCTTTAACGGACGCGGGATGGAGCAGCATGGTAGCTCGTCGGGCTCATAACCCGAAGGTCGTCGGTTCAAATCCGGCTCCCGCAACCAATTTCAAATTCCTTAATTATGAATTCAAACTGATTAGCACAATTCGGACGCGGGATGGAGCAGCATGGTAGCTCGTCGGGCTCATAACCCGAAGGTCGTCGGTTCAAATCCGGCTCCCGCAACCAATTCCTTAATTATGAATTCAAACTGATTAGTACAATTCGGACGCGGGATGGAGCAGCATGGTAGCTCGTCGGGCTCAGTTCTTTATAAGAGCCTCGAAGGTCGTCGGTTAAAATCCAGCACCGCAACCAATTCCTTAATTATGAATTCAAACTGATTAGTATAATTCGGACGCGGGATGGAGCAGCATGGTAGCTCGTCGGGCTCATAACCCGAAGGTCGTCGGTTCAAATCCGGCTCCCGCAACCAATTCCTTAATTATGAATTCAAACTGGTTAGCACAATTCGGACGCGGGATGGAGCAGCATGGTAGCTCGTCGGGCTCATAACCCGAAGGTCGTCGGTTCAAATCCGGCTCCCGCAACCAATTCCTTTCTAAAGAACCAACTCCTCTTATTAACTAAATTTGAATGATGAGCATAGCAAGAGCTTATCGAGATCGGCTTGTTCTCGTGTCGCAGGAAATTGTAAATGCTTCCCATCCTCTTGCTTCAAGCTCAAAATATCAACCTTTGCCATAACCACCAATTCCTTGGGCACATGATTCTTCCCCAAGCCTGCAAGCAACAGGCAGCACTTTGCCGATAGTACATAAAAGAAAAGCCACTCTGTGAGAGGCTTTATCTGTGTTCTATTTCAATAAATCGGCGGCATACCTTCCGGACGAGTGCGCAGTACCTTAAGAAACCACATGTACTGCTCAGGATAGGCGTTGATCACCTGCTCCACCGCCTTATTCAGCGCCTTAGCTTCATTTTCCTTGCCCTGCATCGACTCGGGATCAATTGCCGGCATAACAGTCAAACGAAAGCACCTGGCTTGCTCGTCGTAGCCAATCTTCACCGGCATTACCTGAGCGTTACCTGCCTGCGCCAAACGGCCAACCACAGGTAAAGTAGCCTTGACTGTTCCTAAAAATGGCGCAAATACACTCTGCTCCGGTCCCAAGTCTTCATCCGGCAAATAGAAGAAACTGTTACCCTGTTTCAGCTCAGCCAACAAGGCCCGGATCCCGGCTTCACGCATATAGATATTGCCGCCTTGAGAGCTGCGCATCCGGTTATTGAACCAGTTGAACAATTCATTTCGATGCGCCTTGGCCATGGAGACCATGGGCAAATCCAAATTCAGCCTCAAACCGGCATACTCTATGCCCCACACATGGGGCATGATAAAGATAATCGGTTGCCCTGCTTCACGGGCAGCGGCAATATGCTCTTCTCCCTCAACCTTGACTCTTTTGCGTATATAGGAGCTCGGCATCAAGATAAGCTCAGATTGGGCCAGCAAGGTCATCACAAAAGCTTCGGTGTTGCGCTCCAGCAACTGCTCGATTTCCGATTCACTCTTATCGGGGAAACAGGCTTTGAGATTGGCTCTGGCCACCTTAATGGGCTTATGGGCTATACGCCTGACCAAACGTGACAAACCGCGAGCGATAGGATCGCGAATAATGGCGGGCAAGAGACCAAAGAGAACCAGTACGCCTATCGCCAACCAACTGCCCCAAAATCTCGGATGCAACAATGACCAACGGAAGCGCCTATCGAAGTATTTGCCTTTCTTAGGCTTGGAAGGTGTATTTGACAAGGTTTAACCCCTGGGTGTAATTCCAATGCAATGCCAAACCAGGCATTAAAAAGCGATACAGCATAGTAGAAGTGTTTTCTACAGACACAAACAGGGAAGCCACTCACAGGAGCGGCTTCCCTGTTCTGAATTACTGACCGAGCAGTTATTTGCCTTTGTTAGCGGCTTCTACGCGACTCTTCAGCTTCTGTCCCGGACGGAATGTCACCACCCGACGGGCAGAAATTGGAATGTCCTGACCTGTTTTGGGATTCCTTCCCGGTCTTTGATTCTTATCCCTAAGATCAAAGTTGCCAAAGCCAGATAACTTGACCTGCTCACCATTTTCAAGCGCAGTTCGGATCTCTTCGAAAAACGCTTCAACCATCTCTTTGGCTACCCGCTTGTTAATGCCAAGCGTTTCAAAAAGATGCTCTGCCATTTCGGCCTTGGTAAGTGCCATACTTTAATCCCTCAACGATGCGTTGAACTCGGACTTGAGTGCAGAAACCACTGTATCAACCATCTCAGCTATCTCTTTTTCCTCAAGTGTACGAGTGTTATCTTGTAACGTAAGTGCGATCGCCAGACTCTTTTTGCCCTGCTCTACACCTTTACCTCGGTATACATCGAACAAGTTTAAGCCAACCAACTGATTTTCGCCAACTTTTCTTATCAGCGTCATCACGTCACCTGCGGCGACTTCTTCATCAACCACTATGGCGATATCGCGGCGATTGGCTGGAAACTTAGACACAGCCTGGGCTTGCGGTAATTTAGCCTGCAGCAAGGCGTCCAATTCCAGCTCAAAAACTATGGTTTTGCCATTCAGCCCAAAAGGCTTCTCGAGGCTGGGATGAACTGCACCTATATACCCTATGACCCGATCATTTCTCAATATTTCAGCACATTGCCCCGGATGCATAGCCGGATGCTGCGCTCCTTTAAAACTAAATTCAGCTTCGGAAACTGTCAAGCCAATAATGGCCTCTAAATCACCTTTAAGATCGAAGAAATCAACGGTTTTCGACTCCATGCTCCAGTGTTCGTCACTCTGGGGACCGGCGATCACCGCACCCAGCATGGCTTGTTGTCTTACGCCGGATTCTGCTTGTGCATCAGGAATAAAGCGTAAACCGGTCTCAAACAGGCGTACACGAGTCTGTTGACGGGCCTGGTTGTAACCCACAGCATTCAGCAATCCGGTGAACATAGACAGGCGCATGGCTGACATTTCACTGGAAATAGGGTTAGGCAGCACCATGGCTTCGCTATCAGGATGCACCAGTTTTTGCAGCTTGGGATCAACAAAACTATAGGTGACAGCTTCCTGGAAACCTCGGGCCACCAACATAGCCCTCACCCGGCTAAGCTTCAGATCCGACTCTTTATGATCTGTCATAGAGAGGTGCGCCAGCGGGGCTGTGTTCGGAATATTGTTATAGCCGTAAATTCGGGCTACTTCTTCGATAAGATCTTCTTCAATTGCCATGTCGAAGCGGTAAGTGGCGGTTTTCACCTGCCAGTCGCTGCCCTGCTTTTCAACCTGGAAGCCCAGACGGGTCAGGATCTCTTCCACATCGGCATCACCAATCTGATGACCAAGCAGTTTGTCCAGCTTGCTGCGGCGCAGTTTAATGTCGGCAGCCTTTGGCAGATGCGCTTCGCTCTTGGCTTCAACCACAGGGCCGGCTTCGCCGCCACAGATATCCAGCACCAGGCGGGTAGCTCTGTCCATAGCCTTATGCTGCAGCTCCGGGTCAACGCCACGCTCAAAACGATGCGAAGAGTCGGTGTGCAGCCCAAGGCGACGGGCCTTACCCATGATGGCCAAAGGCGCGAAGAACGCACACTCCAGCATAATATCGCGGGTTTGCTCACTGACGCCGGAAGCCTCACCACCGAATACACCGGCCAGGGCCAATGCCTGGCTGTTATCGGCAATCACCAGGGTATCGGCTGGTACAGTAATTTCGTTGCCATCGAGCAGAGTCAGCTTCTCTTCACCGTTACCCAGACGCACCTTGATACCGCCGTCAATCTTGTCCAGATCGAAAGCATGCATAGGTTGACCGAATTCAACCAATACATAGTTGGTGATGTCCACGATAGGATCTATCGAGCGAATACCGCTACGGCGCAGTTTTTCCACCATCCAGTCAGGCGTTTGCGCCTTGACATTGACATTGCTGACCACCCGGCCCAGATATCTCGGGCAGGCTTCCGGGTTGGCCACGTCAATTTCAACTCTACGCTCACTACCGACGTTGGCAGCTTCCCAGCTTGGCTCGGTCACGTTAAGACGGTTGAGCACGCCCACTTCGCGGGCTAACCCCACCATACCCAGACAATCTGCACGGTTGGCGGTCAGATCCACATCGATAATCACATCATTGAGCTGCAGATATTCACGAATATCGGTACCGATAGGAGCATCAAGCGGCAGCTCAATAATGCCGTCGCTCTCAATCTCTATGCCCAGCTCGCCATAAGAGCACAGCATGCCGTGTGAAGGTTGTCCACGCAGTTTGGCTTTCTTGATTTTGAAGTCACCGGGCAGCACCGCACCGACAACGGCCACGGCAACCTTGAGTCCCTGACGGCAGTTAGGTGCACCGCAGACGATATCCAACAGCTCTTCGCCGCCGACATTGACCTTGGTGACCCGTAACTTGTCGGCATCGGGGTGTTGACCACATTCAACCACTTCACCCACTACCACGCCGGAAAAGTCACCGGCAACGGCAATGACGTCGTCCACTTCCAGGCCGGCCATGGTGATTTGGTGAGTTAATTCGTCACGGCTAATCGCAGGGTTAACCCACTCACGAAGCCAGGATTCACTGAATTTCATAATACTAAAGCTCCGTTATTTGAATTGCTTGAGAAAACGTAAGTCGTTTTCGAAGAAGGCGCGCAGGTCGTTGACACCATAACGCAACATGGCCAGACGCTCGACGCCCATACCAAAAGCAAAACCGGAGTATTTATCAGGATCGATTCCCACACCGCGCAGCACATTAGGATGAACCATGCCGCAGCCGAGCACTTCCAGCCAGCCGTTCTTGCCTTTCACATCGACTTCGGCAGAAGGCTCGGTAAAGGGGAAGTAAGAAGGACGGAAACGTATCTCCAGATCCTCTTCAAAGAAGTTACGCAGGAAGTCGTGCAAAATGCCTTTCAGTTCGGCAAAGTTAACATTCTCATCGACCAGCAGGCCTTCCACCTGATGGAACATAGGCGTGTGAGTCATATCGTAGTCATTACGATAGACACGACCGGGAGAGATAATCCGCAAAGGTGGCTTTTCCACTTCCATGGTGCGAATTTGCACCCCTGAAGTCTGGGTACGCAGCACTAACTTGGGATTGAAGTAGAAAGTATCATGCCCCGCACGTGCAGGATGATGCTCGGGCATATTCAAGGCATCGAAGTTGTGATAATCGTCTTCGATTTCCGGCCCCTGTTTGACACTGAAGCCCAACTCACCAAAGAAGCTCTCAATCCGTTCAATGGTTCGGGTGACCGGATGCAAACCACCATTGTCCAGGCGACGCCCCGGCAGGGTGACATCTATTTTCTCAGCCTGGAGCTTCTGCTCCAACTCGGCTGCTTTCAGCCCTTCAATTCGCTGACTGAGGAACTGCTGTACCTTTTGCTTGGCTTCATTGACCTTCTGGCCGAAGGCGGGCTTTTCTTGTGGACTCAGGGTCGCCATCAACTTCATCATGTCGGTGATCTTGCCCTTCTTGCCAAGATAATCGACGCGGATGTCATCGAGGATTTTCAGATCACTGGCCCCTTCGATGGCGGCTAAGGCCTGTTCTACGATCTCAGTTAACTGCTGCATCTTCTCTTCCAGTGCATGCCGGCCCGTAGGCGGCGATTTTGGTGTCTGTTTGAATTAAAACAGTAAAAGAGTGAAATTTTACGTTAGCTACAGGTCTTTGACCAGTGGTGTGAGGCATTTTAGCAAATGAATTGCCTACAAAAAGTGCTTTTTTTAACCATTGATGCCCTGAGCAAGACGAGTTGTGGTGTCCGAGGATAGAAAGTGGGCAACAATGCAGGAAAAGCACAGTACCCAAGCACGTCTGTGATAAGCTCGCCCCACGGTCAATTCCTCTTTGCAAGTCAGTGTCAACAGATAGTAAAAAGCCAGTAGCTCAGAAAGCGACGACAAAAATTCAGGCAGAAGATACCGCCAAGGCCGGCATTCACCTACGTGATTATCAGCAGCAAGCCGTGGATGCCGCTGTGCGCTATTTTCGCGCTCAGTCAGGCTCGGCTGTGATAGTGCTGCCCACGGGTGCCGGCAAGAGTTTGGTGATTGCTGAACTGGCCCGTATCGCCAAAGGCAAGGTACTGGTACTGACCCATGTTAAAGAGCTGGTCGCCCAAAACGCCGAAAAAGTTGCCCTGTTGACTGATGAAGCCAGTATCTACTCGGCCGGCCTGAGGCAAAAGCTCACCCAAGGCAAAACCGTTGTCGCCAGCGTGCAATCCGCCGGGCGCAACCTGGAAGCCTTTGACAGCCACTACTCCCTGGTGGTCATAGACGAGTGCCACAGAGTGAGCCTTGAGCTGGACAGCCAGTATCAGCAACTGCTTGAACACCTCAAATCCCACAACCCCAAACTTAAGCTGCTGGGGTTGACGGCCACCCCTTATCGCCTTGGACTGGGTTTTATTTATCGCCGCCACTATCACGGCCGGGTCGGTAATCCCGACCGAGGGATTTTCGATGACTGCATCTTTGAGTTGCCCTTAAGGCCCCTAATTAAACAAGGCTATCTGACGCCGCCCAGGCTTTACGATGGCCTGAGCGCTCAGTACGACTTCAGCAGCCTGCCGAGTAACAGCAATGGGGAGTACGATGAGGCTAAGGTTGATGCCCTGCTCAGTCACAGTGGCCGTGCGACCAAGGCCATTGTTAACCAACTAAGGCAACTGGCTAACACCCGCAAGGGAGTGATTATTTTTGCCGCCACTGTGCGTCACGCCGAAGAAGTGCTAACGCTACTGGCTGACGAACAGGCAGCGCTCATCACAGCGACCACAGAGATGCAACAGAGGGATACCGTCATCCGCGCCTTTAAAGCCCAGGAACTTAAGTTTCTGGTCAATGTGGCCGTACTCACAACAGGGTTTGATGCGCCCCATGTAGACCTTATTGCCATCATGCGGCCCACGGCATCTGTGAGCCTGTTTCAACAGATGGTTGGCCGTGGCCTGAGACTGGCCGAAGGCAAACAGGACTGCCTGGTCATAGATTATGCCGCCAGCGGCTTTGACCTGTTCTATCCCGAGGTCGGCACTCCCAAGCCCGCGGCAAACTCGGTGCCGGTACAGGTTCCTTGCCCCGAGTGTGGTTTTGCCAATATCTTCTGGGGCAAGACGGATGAGGATGGCGACATCATCGAGCATTTCGGCCGCCGCTGCCAAGGACTGTTGCAGGACAATAGTCAATGCAGTTATCGCTATCGCGCCAAGTCATGCCCGGATTGCGGTGCCGAAAACGATATCGCAGCCAAGATTTGCCATCAATGCCAATCGACTCTGGTCGATCCGGACAAACGCCTCAAAGAGGTGTTGTCAAAACAACATCATCATCTGTTCAAGGTGCAGCAAATGTTGCTGCACGCCGAAGAGGGGCGCCTCAGAGTTCAGTATCTGGATTATGACGGCAATGACTTCAACCAGTATTTTAAAATGGAGACCAGTGCTCAACGCCGGGCGCTGTTTGCTTGTTTTATCCATCCCCACAGCAAAACACCTGGGCTGAAACTGCCGAAATACAGTCAACCACAACAACTGGTCGACGATGCCGCGCGGTTTCGGGCACCGGATATGCTGCTGCTGAAAAAACAGGCGCGGCGCTGGGATTTGTTGCAAACTTTCTTTGATTATCAAGGCAGGTTTCAAACCGAAAAATCATTCCTGGGATCAAGCGACTTAGCATAGGTCTTTAAGCTGTGGTATAACTGCTGCAAATCAAGTCCATGGGAGTCAATATGTTTGTAGTTATTTTCGGTCGTCCAGGTTGCCCATATTGTGTGCGTGCAGTGCAGCTTTCTGAGCAACTGGCTGAAAAGCGTGATGATTTCAAGTTTAAGTATGTCGATATTCACGCCGAAGGCATCACCAAGGCCGATCTGGAAAAAACCGTAGGCAAGCCGGTTGAAACAGTGCCGCAAATTTTCGTCGACAAAGAGCACGTCGGCGGCTGCACTGAATTTGAAGCTTATGTCAGAGAAAACAACCTGCTCTGAAGCAAGCCTCCTTCTCAACGCTAAGGCACCCAAAGGGTGCCTTTTCTTATATCCCCAGTCCGGATTGCATATCTCTGCCCGGCTTCGCGCTCAGCCCAACTGCAAACCCCACGCGCGCATTCTGCACGAGGGAACCCACTACACTGAACTCACTATTAAGTGCCCTTAGAAAAATGGCGGCTTTTCTCAAGAGGTTGTATTATGTAACAGCTTGAAAAGCTTATTACTGAGGATATATGCAAGGGAACCAGGCAAAGCAACAATCCAACCGATTACCTTGGCTTCCAAGCTGGCTGAAACGCTTGCCGGTCAAGTTTGCCCTCAGTCAGTTACTCATCAGCGCCCTCATTGTCATCAGCACTGTGCTGGTATTGCTCAGCATTCAACGTAACCAGTTGCTCAGTCAACAAAGAGCATTGAACCAAAGCTATGGTCAAGTCGTTACCGCAAGACTGCAGGAAGTGACCTCTCAGATAGAAAGCCTGGTCAGTACCATGGCGAATCTTGGTGCCCTTTACCGCAGCAATGGCACAGCGCTCAAGGCCAGTATCGAGTCGGTGCTGGAATTGGAAACCCAGAAAGAGATGATCACCGGAGGCGGGATCTGGCCTGAACCCCGAGCCTTTGAACCCGGGCGGATCCTCGACAGCCTCTTTTGGTATCGCGACAGCTACGGCAAACTGCAGCAACTTAACAGCTATAACGAGCAGCCACAGCAACGCTACCACAACGAAGACTGGTATAAACCCACCCGCTTTTTCCCGGCCGACAGAACCTTCTGGTCCAGCGCCTATCGCGATCCCTACACGGCCGAAGCCATGGTCACTGCCTCTGTCCCTATCTGGCAGGATCATGAGTTTATCGGTGCCGCCACAGTGGACATCAGCCTTGGCGGCCTTAACCGTTTCTTCAGAGGCGCACTCAAAGATCTCAGCGGTTATGTGTTTGCCCTCGACTACCGCAACCATCTGCTCGCCTCTCCCTGGGAAGATGAGTTGCTGGACAGCACGCTGGAAAAGCCGCTGAGTCTGGATAATTTTCAACGCCTTGAACGCCTGTTCCCCGAGTTTCAATCTGTTGGTGAAGCACTGCGCAGCGCCGATCAGGTGCTTATTCAGGAAGCCAATCAACATAAGGCCTTCAGCAGTCAACAGCTCAAAAGCCTGATGGGCGAGCGTGATGAAATCGAGGCGGCACTGCTTGCCACCATAATCAACAACTCTGCCAGAGAATGGCCGGCCAATGCCAAGCTGCTGCTGACCCAAGAACTGACCCGGGATCCCTTGCTCAACGAGCCAGCGCTGGTTTCGGTATTTTTGATGCCCAAGACCTACTGGAAAATAGTGATAGTCACACCGCTGTCATCCCTCAAAGAGGACGCGACATTGATTGCCGGCAAAGTCGGCATCTACCTGGTGGCGATCCAGTTGCTGGCACTGCTGCTGTTATTTCTGGTGCAGCACAGATTGTTTATCAAACCTATCAGCCGCATGGTGGCAGCACTCAGGGAAAACAACCCTGCCCGGCTGGAGTTGGACGCCAGAGACAGAGAAGATGAACTGGGGATGCTGGCCGGCAGTTTTATCTCCCGCACCCGTCAGTTGGAAACGGCGATGGCCAGCCTGGATGCCAGTAACCTGGCGCTGGAGCAGCAACTGGAGGTGCAACATAACGCCCAACAAATTCTCAAAACACGTACCGAGCAGCTCAATGCATTGATGAATCATTCACAGAACATCATCTACATCAAAGATTTAACCGGGCAATATACGCTGGTCAACGACAAGTATTGCGAAATTACCGCCCACGAACGGGCGCAGTTTATCGGTGCGGATGACAATCAGGTCTTCCCTCTCGGCCTGGCACAAATTTACCAAGCCAACGATCAAAGGGTGATCAGTAACCAAAGCCCCTTCTGCTCCGAAGAACCCGTTGCCACCCCTCTGGGGGATGTCCTGTATCAGGTAACCCGCTTCCCCATCCGCGACGAATTTGGCGAACTCTGTGGCATAGGGGCAATTGCATTCGATCTTTCCAGTCACAAACGCCAGGAACAGCAGTTGGGGCAAGCCCTGGAGTTACAGGCCGATATCAATAAACGCAACAGCCGTACCCTGCAACAACAGCAGCAACAGATAGCTCAATTGGAAGGTCAGTTGCAGCAGGCACAAAGCAAGTCTCAGTTGCTCAGTCTCAGCAGCACCTTGATGAAAGAGCAGGAGTTGCAGCTGCCAAGACTACTTGCCCAGTTGGTTGCTGACTTGTCTGCCGACTTCGATCAGCTCGGCGCGAGTTTGTTTGAAGCCGAAAGCACCGAAGTTTTGAATCAGTCCAAGGAACTTATTCTGCTTGGTTCCGCCAGATTGCGTCACCTGTTGGCGCTGGTCAATTATCCACAGACAGAGGTCAAGACGCTTCATTTCGATGAATTCGTGACTCACCTGCAGGCTCTGATGGCGCCGCAGTTTGCCGCCGCAAACGTTGAAATGAAATTGGCGATTGCGGACAAGCTGTTGCCTGGTGCCAAACCCTGGCAGCTTTTATTGCTCTTCTACCCTTTGCTGAGCAATATCCTGCATCATGCATTTACCCATCAATCTGCCAATGCCCTGATAACTATTAAGGCGGACAAGCTGGACGAGCGCCATCTGGAGGTTACAGTAACAGACAACGGCAGCGGAATAAGTCAGGAGATGCTGGCCCGTATTGAACAGTCCTCTTCACAAAGCGGAACCGGCACTCTGTCACGGTTACAGAGTTATGTGAGGCTAAAACTGCTTGGAGAAATGACCATCAGCTCCCAAGAGAGAGACGGCTGCTGCATCCGCCTGCTGCTGCCGCTTGAATCCATTGAGTAGTTTAACCAGGCTCCCCATGAGGCGAGAGAAGACTCAAGCGCTGGACTTATCAAACCTTTGCAAAACTTTTTCAGCTAGACGATTTAACATGGGCCGGGATTTCACCATAACCCAAGTCTAAACAATGAGAAGCAAAGAGCTGCCATTCCATGCCATTGAAAAATATCACTATAATATTAGTGAGTTTCACCTCTGAATGACAAAAGCCGCCATAATAGGCGGCTTTCACGGGGTATGGTTAGAAGCGCTTAGCTGTCAGTCGCTTTCTTTCAGACTGACATCCACCAGATAGTGACCCTGCAGCCAATTTCGGCCAATCAACAGTTTATGGGTCATCTTGCTTCTGTCTTTAAGGTTAACCTTGACCGGATACTCTCTTCCCGGCTCGCCAATGTTGAGTTCCACCATATAACGAATTTCACTGCCTTGGGCATTACGGATAAGCGAGGTATTGGTGATCATGGCATGCAGGCGTTGCTTTTCGCCCTTTTCGTTTTCTGTGGTGAAGCTCAACTGCTTACCGATATTCTTTTCCATATCCTCATCGCCGTTTTCCACTTTCAGATCCGTAGCATGCAGTGAGTTTTCCACCGCGCCGGTATCGATGCGGGTTTGGAAAATCAGTCCTGATTCCCGCACACTGATGGGAGCGACCGGCCCTATGATGCGCTTTTCAGCCACATCGACCAGAAAGTCATCGGACAGCCAGTTGCGGCCGATAAGCAGTTTATAATCCATGTGGCTGCGGTCTCTGAGATTAACCTTGACCTTACGTTTGTGGTCGCCAAACGCGACGTTCAACTCAACCATGTAACGCGTCTCCCGTCCCTGAGAGTTACTGACGGTAGATGTCTTGACGATTTTGGCCTTGAGCTGCTTTTTCTCACCACGTTCGTTTTCTGTGGTAAAACTGAGCATTTTGCCCACGTTATCCTGCATCTTCTTGGCACTGCCGCCAATGACCTTGAGATCCACCGCATGCATGGAGGTGTTGGCCGCCCCGGTATCGATACGGGCCTCAAAACTGAGCCCGGCTTCGGCGACCGTCATAATTTCAGTCTGACCTATGACTGTTTTTTCCTGGGCAAACACTGATGTCGAAAGCAACATAAAACAAAGACCAAGTTTTTTAAGCATAGGACTATTCCATTCATTTCACTTAACAAGATGAAAATCCGGCTGAAATGCCGGAACTTACAGATAAGACAGATGTTAACGCTTCAGGTTCCCGAGAGCCAGGCTCGGCCCTTGGCCATTTCCGCTCTGGGAAACACGGCCACCGGGCAAGGGAGCATCAGCGCCAAGGTTTGAGCCATGCCCTCGATGGCAGGGCTATCGGTGATCACAGCTATACGGGAAAAGTCCTGCAGATGAAACAGCCCAAGACAGGCATCGTCCCACACCGCTTGCAAAGAGATGCCCTCGAAGTCGGCACCGTATTCATACCAGAGTTTAATGAGCACATGTTCCCTGAGTTTGGACTCGACCGCCGGCAGCAAAACAGCATCGTAATCATCACCGCTGATCACACCGCTGGCGCGAACTGCCACTGTATTGTCATCAAACCCGGAAAGCAGTGTCAGCATCGAGCGCCTCCACATGTGTGCGTTATTGAGACAGGAGCTTGGCAATTTCCTGATCAAACAGATTCTTGATCAAACCGGCAAACTCGCTGATAAACAAGGTTTGCTTTGCCGTAGCCTTATGATTGGCCACCTTGGCCAGGATCTCTTCCAAATCGTACACTATGGCATCTATCTCACGGATAACAGTGTTACGCTGGGCGAAGGACAGTTGCGGATTCTGGCCACAGACCATAATAATCTGCGCCGACAGCTGCTCTTCAAACTGTTCCATGACGCTGCTGTCGCCCAAAGATTCCCCTTCGGGAGTCTCAAACAATCCAAGGTGTTCGGTCAGGAATTGTATGAGGTGCATATAGCCGTCTTTGTCTGTAACCATCTTTCTTCCCGCGTGCAACGTCTCAGGCCAACCCATAAGGGGCAAACTTCCGAACGCCGCCAATGCGGCGATCAGAGAGTCACATTATGAAACAAAATCCGCCTTGAGTCTTGCCTCAAATCAAGCCGTCGTTTGTTACTTGTTTAATCTTAGAACAAAAGAGACAGGAACAGCCTTACTGATGCTGGATAGACCGGCAATTTCACGTAATTTTTCAACCCCATCGGTCAAACCAAACTCTTCGGCGTTCACTATGACAGCTTTTTGCGAGGTTACCAAAAGGCTCGACTCACCGAGTCTGGCCACCACCACACCAAAGCGCTTGTTCTGACTCTTGCCATGCAGCGACAACACGCCATCAATCTCAGTAGTCAGCAACTCGCCGGGTTTGAGCTTGTCCAATAGATCCGCAGGCACTTGTGCTGTCAAGGTCAGGCTAGGAAAGTTAGCCACCTCAAACAGCATGGTTTGCATCCGCTTGTCGCGGATTTCAATGCCGGTATTAACGCCGTTGAGCGGGATCTCCAACTTGAATTCGCCACTCTCGGCAAGTGTACCACTCACCTGGTTGAACTCATGTACCTCGGCAATATCACCTTTCTTGACCGACACAAAGCTAACCTTGGAGTCGGCATTGTCCAACTGCCAGTCAGCCGCCAGGGCCAGGTTACTGAAGGCGCCGAGCGCCAGCAAGGGGATCCATTTCTGCATATTCTTGTTCCTTGTAGGGTGTGAATTGAACTGCGCCGGATTTCACCCGGGTAAAAGCAAGCGCTTTTTGTAGATTACTCATTACTAAAGCATATTGTTCACTTCAAGAAAACCTTTGCCGCTATTGAGTGAACTTTTGCTCACGGACCACCACGGCCGCCTGCAACCATTTCTCTCAGCGTCATCAGGCTGTCAAGCCAATGAAACAAAAACCTTTTATGCTACAAACGCTGATACAGACCAGCAGCCAAGATTAGGTAACGAGGAAACTATGTCAGAGCAACAAGTGACAGGAACCGTTAAATGGTTCAACGATGAAAAGGGCTTTGGTTTTCTAACCCAGGAAAACGCCGCCGATGTGTTCGTCCACTACCGCGCCATTCAAGGCAGCGGCCGCCGCACCCTGAAAGAGGGTGAGAAGGTCAGCTTCAGTGTGACTGAAGGCCAAAAGGGACTGCAAGCGGAAAACGTAGTGCGGTTAAAATAGCTGACGGATAAAAGTAAAGGGACGGCAGATGCCGTCCCTCTTGTTATGCCATAGCGCCATCAAGGTGCAAGGCGATTGATCTCCCATCCGTCATCTGTGCGGCTGTAGAGGAATCTGTCATGCAGCCTGTGCTCACCGCCCTGCCAGAATTCCACACTGGAAGGCACTATGCGGTAGCCGCCCCAAAACTTGGGCAAGGGGACTTCGCCCTTGGCAAACTTGGCCTTCATCTCGGCAAACTTACTCTCGAGTGCCTGACGGGCGCTAAGCTTGCTCGACTGTTTCGAGACCCAGGCCGCTATCTGGCTGTCTTTCGGACGGCTGACAAAGTACTTGAATACCTCTGTAGCAGACAGGGCTTCGGCTATACCTGTCACGGCCACCTGGCGCTCCAGCGGATGCCAGGGGAACAGCAAACTGACCTTGGCGTTGACGGCAATCTGCTGCGCCTTACGGCTTTCCAGATTGGTAAAGAATACAAAACCCTGCTGATCAAAACGCTTCAGCAAGACTATCCGCTGAAACGGCTGGCCGGTTTCGTCCACCGTGGCCACCACCATGGCGGTAGGGTCCGTCAAAGGTGCATCCTTGGCCTGCGCCATCCAGCGCTCAAACTGCGCCATGGGCTCGGCGGCCAGATCGGCGCGCCTGAGGCCGCCCTGGGTGTATTCGCGGCGAATATCACTCAAATCTGTCATCGTCTATCCTTGTCCCTGAGCCGGGCGCAAAGCCCCAGCGAAAGAAAAGCCAACGACAAGCGTTGGCTTAACGTAAAGCGGCTTACTTGACTTTGCCCTGCCCCAGCGCCCAGACATGCAGCATTTCCAGGCCCAGAGTCGCGCCCGCCAGCGCAGTAATGTCGGCGCTATCGTAAGCAGGTGCCACTTCAACCACATCCATACCCACTATGTTGAGGCCCTTGAGACCGCGGATAATCTTCAGCGCCTTGTCACTGGTGAGGCCACCGCATACCGGAGTACCGGTTCCCGGCGCGAAGGCAGGATCCAGGCAATCGATATCAAAAGTCACATACAAAGGCATATCGCCAACCCGCGCCTTGATCTGCGCCACAATTTCATCGGCGGTCATTTCATTGGCCATGGCGGCATCAATCACCTGAAAACCGTGGCCTTCTTTGGTGTATTCGGTACGGATCCCCACCTGCACAGAATGAGCCGGATCAATCAAGCCTTCGTTGGGAGCATGATAGAACATGGTGCCATGGTCAAACTTGCTGCCCTGACTGTAGGTGTCGGTGTGAGCATCGAAGTGCAGCAGCGCCATCTTGCCAAACTGTTTGTGGTGCGCGCGCAACAGCGGCAGGGTCACAAAGTGATCGCCACCAAAGCTCAGCAGTGTCTTGCCGGAGGCCAGAACTTTGCTGGCAAAGTTTTCGGTGCGCTCGGTAAAGTCAGCGGCATCACCACAGTTGAATACCAGATCGCCGGCATCCACTATCTTGATATATTCGCTGAGGCTGAAATCCCAAGGCCAACGCTTCTCTTCCCAGGCCAAATTGGTCGAGGCATTGCGGATAGCTCCGGGCCCCATACGGCCACCGCTGCGACCGGTAACGGCCATATCGAAAGGCAAACCTATTACCACCACATCCGCATCGCTTTCTAGCGGTTTGAAATCCAGTGGCTGACGCAAATAACCAAACGCATTTGAATAAAGCGAGTAATCAGGTTTATCTGCTAAAGTGGTCATAAATACTCCAAAACTTGGCTAATGCCGATATTTACATGGACTCAGGGATCAGCACTTCGTGGCACATCTGCTGATAGTGACTGAAGCCAACATTATAACCCTGCTCCAGGGACAAAGAGCAACTTCCCAGACATAAATGTTCAGGGTAACCACGGGTGTCCAACTGGGCGTTGAAGCCGATGACATCCCAGCTGCCGGGATTGAGAATGGCCAGCAAACGGGCGAAGATATCTATCGGTTGCGCGGCGAGATCCAGATTGGTCTCGAAGCTGACATAAGAGCTGCTTTCCTGGGGCGTGATATGAATAGTCATATACTCTTTGCCGCGAATGCCGTTGATGGAATAACCAAAGGGCTCAAACAGGAAGTCATCAAACTGGAATTCGGGCAGCATCTCTTCCAGTGCCAGCAGTTGGCGCACCCCGGCGCAGCTTTGGTTATCGGAGCGCAGATAGTCGGCCGCTTCACCGCGAATGTGATACATCAACAGCTCACTGGTGGCATCACCGCTCTCGGCGCTGAAGGCCTTGTCACTGCAAAACAGGTAATGGTGATGGGAATCCAGATGACCGATACGGTACGCCACACCGGACAGTTTCTCTCTCAGTGCCTGTAAGTCCTGCTCAAAAGAGCTGGCCTGCAGGTGTGAAAGATATTCGTTTTTGCGCTGAAAAGTCGCAAAGGCTATCGCCTCTTCACCGAGGGAGTCGATAAAATGCAGGGTCGAGCGTGCCAGTGTGGTGGTACCACAGGTCAACATTAAAAATCTGTCGTCCCAAACAAACAGGCTCGACTCGCTGAGCAGATAGGCATCGCAATAATCATTGCTGACGGAAGAGAGGATTTCTGCATTGGCCTTGGCCACCATCTCTTCCCAGAAGGGCTTTCCCAGTGAGCGCAGCGAAGGCGTAGCCGGCGTCACTATCACTTCAATTTTTTTTTCTGAACCTTCAAAAAACATCTTTTATCTCTACTTGTTGCAGGCCCCGAAGGGCCTGCTGAATACACCGACCTTATGAAAAATCTTCCAGATAGGTATAACCCTTAAGACCCAATTGCAGCTCTTCAAGGATCGAGGTGCGTTCGTCTTCGGCAATATGCTGATTCACCAGCTCTTCGTAGGTGCGCATAAAGGACACGGCATCCAGGTTCACATAGCGCAGCACATCGGCCACAGTGTCACCGGACAGCACAGACTCTATGTTGGCCAGGCCGCTTTCATCGAGACGCACCACAGCCGAGTTGGTATCACCGAACAGGTTGTGCATGTCACCGAGGATCTCCTGATAAGCCCCCACCAGGAAGAAACCGATAAGATACGGGCTCTCGGCACTCCAGGCAGGAACCGGCAGTGTGGTTTCAATCCCCTGCCCGTCCACATACTGATCCACCATGCCGTCCGAGTCACAGGTGATATCCAGCATCACGGCGCGGCGCTCTGGCGCGGTATCCAGCCCGGTCAGCGGCAACACCGGGAACACCTGATCTATACCCCAGGCATCCGGCAGCGATTGGAACAGCGAGAAGTTAACGAAGAACTTATCGGCCAGTTTCTCATTGAGTTCATCAATGATGGGTCTGTGATAACGGTTCTTGTTGTTCATCAAGCCCTGCAGCTCGTGACAGACACGCAGGTTGGTCTGCTCCGCCCAGGCGCGCTCTTCCAGGCTAAGTTGCCCAAGAGCAAACAGAGCGTGAGCTTCGGCCAGATCCGATTGGGTATCGTGGAAAATCTCAATCAGGGCGCGGGAATCGGCGCGGCCGCGGATATCGCTCCAGGACTGCCACATGTTGTGCAGCAGCTGTGGGGCATCCTCTGCCGGTGGCTGGATATTCTCAGGGGAATAGGCCTCGGTACCGATAACATCCGTGATAAGTACGGCGTGGTGCGCCGTCAGGAAACGGCCGGACTCAGAGATAATCCTCGGCACCGGCTGCTCGTACTCGGCGCAGACATCACTCAGGGCGCTGACGATATTGTTGGCGTATTCGCTCAGGCCATAGTTCATAGAGTTGTTGCTTTGGCTGCGGGTACCGTCATAGTCCACCGCCAGGCCGCCGCCCACGTCGAAACAGTTGACCTTGGCACCCAGTTTTCTCAGCTCACAGTAGAAGCGCGCCGCTTCACCCACACCATGGCGAATATCGCGGATATTGGCAATTTGCGAACCCAGGTGGAAGTGCAGCAACTGCAGCGAATCCAGCATGTCGGCACTCTTGAGCTCGTTGACCACCCGCAGCACCTGCGCAGCAGACAGACCAAACTTGGACTTTTCACCGCCACTGGCCTGCCACTTGCCCTTGCCCTGGAACGCCAGGCGTGCGCGCAGACCCAGACGCGGAGTAACCCCAAGCTCGCGGGATTCCTGCAGTACCATCTTAAGCTCGGACATCTTCTCCAGTACTATGTAGACCTTGTGGCCCAGCTTTTCGCCTATCAGTGCCAAGCGGATATATTCTTTATCCTTGTAGCCGTTACAGACTATGACTGAGCTGGCCTTTTGTGCCATGGCCAGTACCGCCATCAGCTCAGGCTTACTGCCGGCTTCAAGCCCTAGTTGCGGTGCTTCTTTGCTGACCTGGCTGGCGAGGATTTCCTCAACCACTGTCTGCTGCTGGTTCACCTTGATGGGATAAACCAGCAGATAGTCCTCGCTGTACTCATACTTTTGAATCGCCTGATTAAAGGCCTGGCACAGGCTATCGACCCTGTGGTGCAAAATCTGCGGAAAACGGACCAGCACAGGCAGGTTAACACCGGCCTTCACCATGTCCTTGGCCAGTTCGTTCAGGCCGATTTTGCTGTCCGGATTCAAAGGATCCGGTGACACTGTCACCTCACCCTGATCGCTGATCCCGTAAAATCCCTGGCTCCAGTATGCGACGTTGTAGCCGACGCGGGCATCGTCAATAGACCAATCACTCATGTTCGTTAGCCTGTTATCAAAAAATGGGTTATGCGGTAACCGTCATCGCTGACGCGACCGCCTGTTCGACAAACGCCGGCAGCGCAAAGCTTGCCTGATGGATAGCCGGCGTGTAATAACGGGTGGTAATACCGGCCCGTTCAAAACGCTCTTCGAGAGTCGCCAGGCTATGCTGACGCGCCTCAAGATCATCGGTTGCCCAGGCAAAGGCCATGCTGCCACCCACATAGGTAGGCACGGCCGCCATATAGAACCGACACTCTTTCACATAAGAGCTCATGCGTCTGACGGTATTTTGCACTTCATCCAGCTGCATAAAAGGCACGCCGTTCTGAGCGACAAAAATCCCATTTTCATTGAGACAACGCTTACAGCCCTCGTAAAAGTCGGAACTGAACAGCACTTCTCCCGGACCAAGGGGATCTGTGCAGTCAGAGATAATCACATCAAATTTTTGCTGTGATTGCCTAACATAATCCATCCCGTCGCTGATCACCAAGTTGACTCTGGGGTCATCATAGGCACCTTGGGAATGGTTTGGAAAATAGCTTTTACACATTTCCACCACGGCGGCATCAATCTCCACCATGGTAATGGATTCAATCTGTTTATGTTTGACCACTTCCCGCAGCATGCCGCCGTCACCGCCGCCTATGATAAGCACCCGCTTGACATCGCCGTGGGCCAGAATAGGCACATGGGTCAACATTTCGTGATAGACAAACTCATCTTTCTCAGTGGTCTGGATGGCACCATTGAGCGCCATGACCCGTCCCATAGCGGCATTTTCAAAAATGCTCAGGTGCCACTGTTCGGTCTTTTGCTCGAACAGCACCTTTTCCACCTCAAAATACTGTCCGTATGCCGGATGCAGTGTCTCGTAGTAAATATTCTTGGCTTGCATTTAACCTAAAACTCTTGGTGTTGAATGTAAGGGTGGACAAATAACCCGTCCTCGGCGATTCAAAAATGAATGCCGAGTGAATGTATCGTCGTAGATGGACGACGGGCTCAGTTGGGACTATTGGCCTGTTCGCGGCCGGAATTGATGCGGATTAACGTGAGATGTTTCAAGCCGGTATTGTCATAGCTGACAATGGTTGAAAACCTGTGTTGTGGCACTTGGCGAACCAGTGCGGCAAATGAATGGCTGTGCATTAGCTAAAACCCTCTTAACCCCGTGTAAATGGTGCTTTGTTCATTTACACGGTTAATGACTCGTGAACCATAATAACCCTGTTACTCACGTTTGCCTGTCAGGACTGAATGTACCTTCAAAACGGCGCAATTAAACCTTGCTGTGCCCCATAATGCAAGCACGAATCACAGTTTATCCAAGGCTTTGAAATATAAACTACAGTTGCGATGTTCACCTATGCCATTTAAGCGAGCTTTTTTCGATTTATATCAATAAATTGAGCTTTGAAAGCTGATTTTATCTGTTCAAGATTTTTTAAATACTCAGGCTCCCTATTTTGATGGCCAGATACCGCTTTGGGTACCTGGTTTGATTCAATGCCGCCCCCTTGGGGAATTTGAGGGTGAAAACTCACCCTCAAACAAAGGTTTGTTATCTTGAAACCTGGCGATTCGAGCGCAAATCACGGCAGCTAAAAATGCCCCCCAATTTAGCGAATTAATCAAAGGTCATTTCCGGCACAGACTCGCCACAATGCAGTCTGCCCGCCGTCTTGGCACGGATCTCCTCAACAGTCACCCCCGGCGCGCGCTCCAGTAGATGAAAGCCGCCGTCACGGATCTCCAGCAGTGCCAAGTCCGTCAGCACCCGCTTGATACAGTTAACCCCGGTCAGCGGCAGCGTACAGCGCTCAAGCAACTTGGGCTCACCCTGTTTGCTGCAGTGCATCATGGTACATATAATGTTGGCCGCACCGGCCACCAGATCCATGGCGCCGCCCATTCCTTTGACCATCTTGCCTGGGATCATCCAACTGGCAATATTGCCCTGTTGATCCACCTCCATCGCCCCCAACACTGTGAGATCCACATGCCCGCCCCTTATCATGGCAAAGCTCAGGGCCGAGTCGAAAATCGCCGCGCCTTTGACCGCAGTGACCGTCTCCTTACCGGCATTGATCATGTCGGCATCTATCTTTTCCTCCAGCGGAAACGGACCCATTCCCAATAGACCATTTTCCGAATGCAGCATCACCTCTATCCCGGGTGGCAGGTAGTTGGCTACCAGAGTGGGAATGCCTATGCCCAGATTGACATAGTCACCGTCACGGATCTCTCTGGCGACCCGCATAGCCATCTGTTCGCGACTCAACGCCATAATGCTGTTCTCCTGTTAGCTGGGCCGAAAGGTGCGCTTTTCGATGCGTTTTTCAAACTGTCCCTGCACCAGGCGATCGACAAAAATCCCCGGCGTATGAATTTGTGATGGCGGCAGGCTGCCGGGCTCGACTATCTCTTCGGCCTCTACCACGGTTACCTTGCCCGCCATCGCTGCCAAGGGGTTGAAGTTCATCGCGGTGTGGCGATAGATGCAGTTGCCCTGCCAATCGGCCTTCCAGGCGCGAACCAGCGCAAAGTCGGCGACTATGCCGCGCTCCAGCAGATACTCCCGCCCTTCGAAATGTTCACTGGGTTTGCCCTCGGCCACCGGAGTACCGACTCCCGTGGCCGTGTAAAACGCCGGGATCCCGGCGCCGCCGGCGCGGATCCGCTCGGCCAGAGTGCCCTGAGGCACCAGCTCCACCTCCAGCTCACCAGTCATCATCAATTGCTCAAACAGAGCATTTTCACCCACGTATGACGCCACCATCTTGCGAATTTGGCGGTTTTGCAACAAGAGTCCAAGACCGAAGTCGTCGACGCCACAGTTGTTGGACACCAGCTCCAGATCACGCACCTCTCTGCGCACCAACTCGGCTATCAAGCCCTCGGGAATGCCACAAAGGCCAAAGCCTCCGGCAATGATCCGCATCTCATGGGTTATCCCCTCCAATGCCTGTTCATGACTGGCAACCCTTTTATCCAACCCGGCCATAGTGATTCTCCAGTGTCAGCCTGTCTTGCCTTATTGCGCGGTCCAGCCACCGTCCAACACCAGTGTCTGGGCGGTAATATTGCGCGCCGCCGGCGCCATCAAAAACGCTACCGAATGCACGATTTCATCGACGCCGATAAACGCCTTCTTCGGCATGGGGGACAGCATGATGTTGTCGATAACCTCTTGCTCGCTCATGCCGTGCTCCCTTGCCTGAGACGCTATCTGCGCCTCCACCAGCGGTGTTTTCACATAAGCCGGGCAGATAGTGTTGACGGTAATATCCCAGTCGGCGTTTTCTAGCGCTACTACCTTGCTCAGCCCCAGCAAACCGTGTTTGGCGGCCACATAGGCCGACTTGTACCTGGATGCCACCAGTGCATGGATAGAGCCGATATTGATGATGCGGCCAAAGTTGCGCTCCCGCATTCCCGGCAGCAATGCCTTGCAAAGCATCGCCGGGCCGGTGAGCATCACCTGTTGCAGCAGTTGCCACTTCTCGGCCGGAAAGGCATCGAGGCGCGCCACATGCTGCAGTCCGGCATTGTTGATGAGCACATCCACTTCAATGTCAGCCAGTTGCTCGGTCAGCGCTTCAATGGCCCGGGGGTCGGCGACATTGAGCCCAAGACCCAAGCAGTTGCCGCCGGCTTGATTGAGCGTGTTGGCGGCCAATATCGCCCGCTCAGGGTCGAGATCGCTCAGCAATATCCTGTGGCCAAAGGCCGCCAGCTCGGAGGCAATCGCCAGGCCGATACCGCTGGCCGCGCCGGTGATCAATACGGTTTTAGGGTCTTTCATACAGGCTCCTTAAATTACGCCCTGCGGCGGCGTGACTCAGTCCGCCAGAAATGTACGGATTTCATCACTCTTGCTCTGAATGGAGAACAAGCCATCGAGATGCCCCCAGGGGCCTTTAATTTCACTTATCTCTACCTCTTTACCCAGTTCCTTCATGGTGGCAGCCATCTGCCTCACTCTCTGGGGCCGCAGCAGCAGATCGCCACTGGCGGGCAGCAACAGGCTCTTGGCCTTTATCTTGGCCAAGGCGAGTTTCAGCTCGCCCCCTTGCCAATCGGCACTGAACAGTTGTGAGGCCCGTACCAGATACAGTACATGGTTGGCATCCTGCAATGCCGCCCTGGCCCCGGCGCGCTGTTGCAAGATCTGGCTGATTTGCGGCAGCGTGCGAATATCCGCCAGCGCGCCTTTGTCGGCCACAGTGAAATCCTTGAAGCTGGCCAGATAAGCCTCCGGCGCCATTGCATCCTGGGTGATATTGAGCAGCGCCGCGGTCAGCCCTGCCACCGGGGGCGCCTTGCCGTAGTAGTCGCCGCCGCGCCAGTTGGGATCCAGCCGGATAGGCAGGGCCCATTTTTCCAGTGCCGGTACGCTCCAGGCATCCATGCTGTCGGCACCGATAACATGAATGAGCCGCTCGACTCTGTCCGGGTAACTCACCGCCCAATCTAGCGCCTGAAATGACCCCATGGAGGCACCCATCACCGCATGGAGTTTTTCAATGCCGAGACTCTCCAGCAGCAAGCGCTGCACCTCGACGAAGTCATGAATGGTCACCACGGGGAAATCCAATCCCCAGGGTTTGCCGGTTTCAGGGTTGATACTGGCAGGCCCTGTGGTGATGGTATGACCGTCGTGCACATTGGCGTTGACCAGAGTGTCGGCGCTGACAACAAAGAAGCGATTGGTATCTATCGCCTTGCCCGGCCCTATGATGGCGTCCCAATAGCCGCTTTGGGGATCAGACTCGGCGTACTTGCCGGCGGCGTGGGAATTACCGGAAAAGAAATGAGTGATCAGTATGACATTGTCCTTGGCCGCATTGAGACTGCCGTAGCTTTCCCAGCCGACGGTCACACTGGGCAACACTTTGCCCGATACTGTGCGAAACTCAGTGGTGGTAAACGACTTTTTCTCCACCAGCATAGGCTGGGCGGCCGCTTTCAAGGACGAAGCAGCCGTGGCAGAAACGGACTCGGCCGAAGCCGGAGCACTGGCTTGGGCAATCCCAAGCAGCGCCACAAACATGCAGGATGCAAATAACTTCATATTCACCTCTTAAAACCAAATAAACAGAGCCAGTGCCAGCGCGACACCGATAAGGGGCAGCAGGGTCGTCAGCGCCGCCATCGCCCAATAGGCGCGCTTGTGGGTTTCCTTACAGATGGCTCGAATGGTGGTAACCACATAACCGTTATGGGGCAAGGTATCCAAAGCACCGGAAGAAATGGCCACCACTCGATGCAACTGATCCGGGTTCACCCCCATATCCAGATAATGGGGCGCCACCAAAGGCAGGGCTATCGCCTGGCCGCCGCTGGCAGAGCCGGTAAGGCCGGCAATCACGCTCACCGCCACCGCAGCCCCCAACAGCTCATTGCCCGGCATATTGGTCATCACCTCAACCGCAGTGGCAAAGGCAGCCGATGATTTGGCCACGGCGCCAAAGCCGACCACGGCGCTGGTATTGCCTATGGCCACCAAAGCGCCTGTGGTGCCGTCATTGACCGCCCGTCCCAGATGATGAAAATGGCGGAAGTTGATTAACATCAGCGTCAGCACCCCACCGAGCAAGGCAACTATCAGGGCATTTTGTGCCAGGGTATCGTGCAGCCAAAAGGAGATAACCAGCACCACAATGAGAGGGATCACCCCTGTGATGGGATGGGGCAGATCCCGCTCCGGCACTTCAGGATCATCACTGCGCGCCTCGAAACGCTCGCCTCTGGCGATGGCTCGGTTAATCATCCACTTGAGCCAGAAATAACCGCTGACCGCCATAAACAGGGCCACCACCAGGCTCACTTCCCAGGCGGCCCAGGGAGAGGTATTGAGGTATTTGATCGGGATCCAGTTCTGGATCTCAGGCGAACCGGCCGAGGTCATGGTAAAAGTCACCGAGCCCAATGCCAGCGCCGCCGGAATAAAGCGCCGCGGCAGATTGGCGTCCTTGAACAGCCCCAGCGCCATGGGATAGACGGAAAATGCCACAATAAATACGCTGACGCCGCCATAGGTCAGCACGGCACAGGCGGCCACCACGGCCAGCACCGCATAGCGGATCCCGAGTTTCCCCACAATAAAATGCGCCACCGCATCGGCCGCGCCGGTATCTTCCATAAACTTGCCGAACAAAGAGCCCAGCAAAAACATAAAGAACCAGGACGCCAGAAAGCCGGAAAAACCGCCCATATAGGCACTGACAAAGTCAGCCCCCGAGGCATCAAATAACGGAATATGGTTGCTCAGTGCCACCAAGGCCGCGCACAGTGGCGCGGCGACAAACAGGTTGACACCTCTGAGTGTCAAAATGATCAGCAGCAGTAAGCCACCGAAGAGTCCCAGCATACTCAACATAAGCCCATCTCTTGTTGTTGGCCGCCCTGTTCCGTCGCCGCAAATTTGCAGCGATTGATCAGGCGCCATTGTTAATTTTTTGCAACCAATTTTTGCAACCAAGAGAGTGACAAGCAAAAGCCGGATTGAACATAACACCATAGTGCTATACAAAAAATAACCAATAAATTTCAAATCATTAAATAACACTGTACTAAGGTGCTAATTCCCTTCTGCTTCCTTTGCTCTAGAGTAAACGCCGAAGTATTAACAAAAACAAAACAAACAAAACAGCAAAAGGACTTAATCATGAGTCAAGCCAAGATCCCCTACTCTCTGCTGGCACTGGCCATAGCTTCGGCACTGACACCGATAGCGGCTCAGGCAGAAGAAACCAACAATAAGGGCGAGCTGGAACGTATTGAAGTCACCGCCAGACGCACAGTGGAAAACCTGCAGGAAGTACCAGTCGCCGTCACCTCAGTCAGTGAGGCCGAGCTTAATGAACGCGGTATTACCGTGGTGACCGAAGTGCAGCAGTTCTCCCCCAATACCACGCTGCAGGCGAGTCGGGGAACCAACTCCACCATGACCGCCTTTATTCGCGGCGTGGGCCAGCAGGACCCGCTCTGGGGTTATGAGCCCGGCGTCGGTATCTATGTGGATGATATCTATATCGCCCGCCCACAGGGGGCGGTACTGGATCTGCTGGACGTGCAGCAGATAGAGATACTGCGCGGCCCTCAGGGCACGCTTTACGGCAAGAACACCATAGGCGGTGCGGTCAAGTATGTAACCAAGGTGATGTCCGGCGATCCCCAGCTGAATATTCAGGGCTCCTACGGCAGCTTTAATCAGAAAGATCTCAAGATCACCGGCCAGTATCCGTTGATAGACGAGCAGCTGTATCTGGGCTTTGGCTATGCCAACCTCAACCGCGATGGTTTCGGTGAGTTTTTGACCTCGGCCGAGCCGAACCAGGACAAAGAGAACTACAACAAAGATCTCAGTGCCATGCGACTCACCCTGGAGTATCACCCGACAGACTCACTGTTTTTCCGCCTCGCCTGGGATAAAACAGACGATAAGTCCAACGCCAAGGGGGGCTATCGCCTGCTGCCGAGTCTGCTGACCAATGCCCCGGTACCGGACAGCAAGTTCGACTCCTACACCAGTCTGCCCACCTGGAACGAGGTGGACCTCGAAGGTTGGAGCTTCACCGGCAGCTGGGACATAAACCACTCAACGCAGCTGAAATATATCGCGGCCAGAAGAGAGAGTTACTCACCCACCAACATAGATTTCGACAACACCTCACTGCAGATTTTCGACGTACCGGCCATCTATGACGACGAGCAAACCACCCATGAGTTGCAACTGCATCACAGCGGCGACAACTATAAGCTGGTGTCCGGTCTTTACTACTATGATGCCGAGTCCTGCGGCCAGTTTCAGGCGATTCTCGAAGAGCTTGGAAAGGCGCTCAACGCCCCTGGGCTGACCCGTGAAGTGAGCGGCTGTTCCAACTCCACCAGCAAGGCGGCCTACATTCAGGGCAGCGTAGACTTGAGTGACAGCTGGTCCATAACCCTGGGGCTGAGATACACCCAGGACGAAAAGCAAGCCTATGTCCGCAACGGCCTGATATTCGATACCGTCTATCCCGAATCCGGCTGGGTGCCGGGCTATGTCCGCCCCGAAGGCGACTTGGTGCCCTTGGTATTGGACGACAGTGAAGACTGGTCCAAGCTGACCCCAAGAGTCGGGGTGGAATACCAGTACTCGGATGACATCATGTTCTTTGCCAGTTACGCCCAGGGCTTCAAATCCGGCACCTTTAATCCCAGGGCCGAAAGCGCCGAGCCGGCGGCAGATCCTGAAACCGTTGACAGCTTCGAGCTGGGGATGAAGAGCGAATGGGGCCGCAACTTAAGGGCCAACCTGACCCTGTTCAGCCTGGATCATAAGGACAGGCAGTATATCTCTGTATTGCCGGGCGACACGGCCGCCGACCTCAATCAGCGCCTGGGTAACATAGGCTCTTCGGAGGCACGTGGCGCAGAGCTTGAGATGACCTGGGTGGCCACAGACGCGCTGAACTTTGACCTGGCGGTGGGCTATATCGATGCTGAATTCAGTGAAGTGTTCGATACCGACCCTGTCACAGGTGAAACCTTCGACAAATCGGACAGGTTTACCATAGCCAATACCCCGGATCTCACCTTTAACCTGGGTTTCACCTATCGCCTCTATGCCGATATCGGTGAGTTTGTCTTTAACGGCAACTATTACTATCGCGGTGATTATGTGCTGTTTGAGGAAGACAGCCTGCTAACCCAGGACGCCTACGGCCTGTTGAATCTGGGGATCACCTGGTATAGCAATGACGGCAGCTGGTATGCCGGCCTCTATGGCAAAAACCTCACCGATGAAGAGTACCTTATCGGCGGCTATCAGTTTGTCACCCCGGATCCGAGCGATCCGACAGATGTCAGCAAGTACACCCCGGGACTCGGTGGCGACAACACCCTGATTGGTTATTACGGTGATCCACGCACAGTGACCCTGACGGTAGGCTACCGCTTTTAATCCGTACCCCGAACAAGGCTTACCCTAGGGTAAGCCTTGTTTTTATTGATACTTTCCCGTATAAAATTTGAAACCCGGAGCCCTTAGGATGAGTCTGGTGAAAGCCATAATTGCCGATGATCACCCGCTGTTTCGCAGCGCCCTCAAGCAGGCCGCCGCCTGCGTATTGGATGAAGCACAGATACGCGAATGCGCCGATCTCGAGGGGTTGTTTGAGCTGCTCGGGCGACACAGTGAAACTGAGCTGGTGTTTCTCGACCTCGGCATACCAGGAGCCAATGGTTTGCAGGGACTGTCGCAACTGCGCAATCAATATCCGGATGTGTTGATCATCATGGTGTCGGCCACCGAAGCACCGGCGATTATGCAGCAAGCCATCGCCCTGGGCGCTTCGGCCTATGTGCCCAAGTCCTCGCCGCTGGAGCGGATATCCGAAGCCATCGCCGAGGTGCTCAATGGCGAAACCTGGCTACCGGCGGATTTGGCGCTGGACACTCTGGACGCCGATGACGAGCAGACGGACTTTGCCAGAAATCTGGAAAAACTGACGCCGCAACAATACAAGGTGCTGGCGATGATTGCCGATGGCCTGCTCAATAAGCAGATAGCCTATGAAATGCAGGTGCAGGAAACCACGGTCAAGCAGCATGTATCGGCCATTCTGCGCAAGCTCGGCCTCAACAACCGAACCCAGGCCGGCATCCGCTATAACCAGCTCAGCCGCCCCGAATAACGGTTTCCCCTTCCCCACAAAGCGCTTTATTTAAAAGCGCGCCTCAATTGAGCAAACGCTTGATACTGCGCCTGAGCGCCGGCAACTTCAGTGGCTTGTAAAGCAAGGGGAAACCGGCATCACTGACCTGCTCGCGAATGCTTTCGGCCTGATTGGCGGTATTGATAATCACAGGTAATCCGGACAACCCCTGGGAGGCCAACAGCTCAACCCCGGTGAGACCGGCATCCAACTGATAATCGACTATCAAAAGTTGCGGCAAGGGCAAACGCGCTTGCAGTTCAGCCAACTGTTCGGCGCCGGTGGCCTTTTCTATCTCGCAGCCCCAACTGCCCATGACCTGCCCCAGGGCTTCGAGCACGGTTTGATCATTATCCACCAGCCAAACCCGCAACCCGGCAAAATCGGACTCACTCTCCAAAGTCTTGGGTTTGACCGCGGCCACAGCCCCCGGCAGCGACTTGCATTGCAGCAACAAGGTAAACTGAGTACCGGTCCCTACCTGGGAACCCAGTAGCAAGGGGATGTCCAACAGATCGCAGATACGCTTGGTAATCGCCAGCCCAAGCCCCAGTCCTTCGGCGTTACCGCGGCTGCCGAGCTGCTTGAACTCTTCAAATATGGTCAGTTGATCTTCCTTGGCGATACCAATGCCCGTGTCTTCCACTATCAATGACAAGAGTCCGTTTTCAAGATAGGTCTTCAGCCGCACTTCACCCTGCTCGGTATAACGAATAGCGTTGCTGAGCAGATTACGCAGCACACGTTTGAGCAGCGCCTTGTCGGTATTGAGCAGCACTTCCTGACTCTCGAGATGAAAGCCTATGCCTTTTTGCGCCGCAAGCGCCTGATACTCGTGCCTGAGGGGATCTATGATTTGCCGCAATGGAAATTCACTGACATTCACCTTGAAGGCTCCGGCGTTGAGCTTGGTCAGTTCCAGAATACTGCTGAGCAGCTCTTCGGCGCTGCCAAGGGAGCTGCGGATATTATCGGCCAGGGTTTCCAGCTCACTGCCCCTGGCTTTATCACTCATCAAGGAGCAGAACAGGCTGGCGGCATTGAAGGGTTGCAACAGATCGTGACTGGCGGCGGCAAAAAAGCGGGTCTTGCTCTCGGTTGCCTGCTCGGCCACCCGTTTGGCATTGGACAGTTCACGGTTGGCCTGGGTCAACGCCCGGGTGCGCTGGTTGACCTTTTCTTCCAGCGAGGCATTGACGTGTTCCAGCTGGCGCTGCTGGCTGACAAAGTCGGTCACGTCCGTATAGGTGGTCACAAAGCCGCCACCGGGTAAGGGGTTACCCTGCATCTCATACACCCGGCCATTGCTGTGGGTGCGCTGATACTTATAGGCACTGCCCTGACGCAGATAGTCGAGACGCTTGGCAATTTCCTGCTCGGGATCCTCGCCACGAAACATACCTCTGTGGGCGTTGAGGCGAATGATCTCTTCCACCGGCCGACCTATATAGAGCGCCTCATCCGGGTAGAGAAACATATCCTTGTAGCCCTGATTCCAGGCCACCAGCCTCAGCTGGGAGTCCACCACACTGATCCCCTGTTGGATATTTTCTATGGTCGATTGCAGCAAGTCGCGATTAAAGCGCAGCACTTCGCGGGCCTCATCGACAAATTCGGCCACCTGCTCCAGCCCCTGATGTTTCTCATCTTTGGCGGCATCGATAATCAACCTGGCCGAAGCGCCGCCGACCATGGCGGCGAGCTCTCTCTCGACCAGCTGTTCGGTTCGCACCGGCGCATCCACTTTCCAGTGATTGGGATCCAGCGGGAACTCGCTGGCAACCAACTGACTGGCCGAGTCGGCTTCGCCGAAGCGTTTCAGCAAGGCCGCCAGATCATGAAAACTCAAACTGGCCTTGGGCACACCTTCCCGTCTGTCATCCCGGCTGATAACAAACTTGCTGCTCTGCAGCCGCTCGGCGAGCCCCGCCGGGCGCAGTACAGGCAGCAAGATATACACCATTAAATTGAGCCCAAGCGACAGCAGCATGGACTGGGTAATATCATCCAGCCCTAGCCCAAGTAGATCCCGCGGCGCCAAAGCCTGAACACCGAATGGGCCATTGTCGAGCCAGGGCTGGTAACCGACTGCGCCTATCACCAGGTTCGGCAGCAGCAAGGTATAAAACCACACCAGCGAGCCAGAGGCGATCCCCAGTTGTGCCCCGAGACAAGAGGCCTGACGCCACCATAAACCTATGATCAGCGCAGGTGCAAACTGTGCCACCAGGGAAAAAGACATCAAGCCCACCATGGCCAGGGAGTTGGTATCGGCCAGTATTCTGTGGGTGAAGTAACTCAGCAGCAACAGCGCGAAGATCACCGCCCTTCTGGCCTGCAGCAAGGCGTTTTGGCTGAGGCCGCGACTGCCGGAGGCCAGCGATGAGCGCCGCAGAATAAACTGATTGATAAAGTCGTTGGTGATCATGATTGACAGCACTATCGCCGAGACTATCACCATGCTGGTGGCCGCCGAAAACCCGCCGAGAAACACCATCAGGGAAACGGCGTGATTCTCTACCGCCATCGGCAAGGCCAGTACGAAGGAGTCCGGCGCCACCTGCTCCTTACCGAACCATAACAGGCCGGCTACCGCGATAGGTAAAATAAACAGATTGATAAGAATGAGATACAGCGGAAACAGCCAGCGCGCCGTACTGAGATGGCCCTCGCCGCCCGGTTCAATAAACTGCATATGAAACTGACGCGGCAAACAGAACATGGCCAACACCCCAAGCAGGGTATGGGTGGCATAGATGTAGCCGGAGTCGACCTCAAAGCTCAAGCGCCCTTCGGCCTTGGCGCTCTGAGCCTGTTGCCAGAGTGCCAGCGGGCTGTCGAACAAACCGAAACAGACAAACAGTCCAACCGAGATAAAGGCAGCCAGCTTCACCAGCGATTCAAACGCCATACTGGCCACCAGCCCCGGGTTGTGCTCGCTGGGTCTTGGACGCCGGGCACCAAACAGTACGGCAAACAGCGCCAGCAGCAACATGATATAAAAGGTACTGTCTTGCCAGAATCCGCCGGAGGAAACTTCTTCACCCGTGAGCATGGCGATACTTTCCGAGGTGGCCGACAGCTGCAACGAAATATAGGGCACTATGGCAATCACGGAAATAAAAGACACCAGCCCGGAGAGGCTGGAAGACTGGCCATAGCGGCTGGCGATAAAGTCGGCCAGGGATGTGAGTTTTTCATCGCGGCAGATTTGCGCCACCCGGCAGTAAAGCCGCCAGCCAAATAGAAACAGGATCAAGGTACCGGCATAGGTGGGCGCCAGCCACCAACCATGATTGGCAGCCTGGGCCGTGGTACCGAAAAAGGCCCAGGAGGTGCAGTAGACGCCGAGTGTCAGGCTATAAAACAGCGCCCGAAAGCGTTTAGGTTTATATTTATCCGCCCACCAGGCGATGATAAACAACAGCGCGAGATACAAGAGTGCCAGCAGGCTGACGGACCAGATAGAGAACATAGGCAAAGGTTTTTATTTTCAGCTTAACCAGTTCTGCTGCAAAAAGCAGCGCTAACTTTAGTCTTATTCAAACTTAGGGAAGTCTGACTTCGACAGGCCCCGGCATGCCTTCAGTCAGATGCCTTGAACGCCAATTGCTGTGCAAGCCACGCCCTACAAAAGAGAAGGCCACGAGGACTTATTCGCACCTCCCTAACAAAAGGCACGGGCATAGGTGGGCGCAATCCGTTATAATCCGCCGCAGCTGAAACAAAGTTAATCAGGTTCAAAAACAGATGGCAGAAATAGGTCAAAGTTGCACCCTGGAAGTGGTCAAACAGGTTGATTTCGGGGTTTACCTCAACGCTCATGAGTTGGGACAGGTGTTATTACCCAATAAAGTGGTGCCCAAGGGTTGTCAGGTTGGCGACAAGTTGGAGGTGTTCCTCTATCTGGACTCCAACGACCTGCCCATCGCAACCACTAAAAAGCCCCTGGCTCAGGTGGGTGAGTTTGCTTATCTCAAGGTGGTTTCCATTGGTCGGGTCGGTGCCTTCCTCGATTGGGGACTGGAAAAAGATCTGCTGCTGCCCTTCGGTGAGCAGCACAAGCAGGCCGAAGAAGGCCGCAGTTATCTGGTCTATGTTCACCGTAACCGCGCCGACGAGCGGATTGTCGCTTCGTCCAAAATCGATAAGTTTGTCGATAAGAGCCCGGCTTGGTACAAGAATGGTCAACAGGTTGACCTTATCATCGCAGGTACCACAGATCTCGGCTACAAGGCGATAGTCAACAACAAGCATTGGGGCGTCATCTATCAAAATGAGGTGTTCCGTAAGCTGAAGTTTGGCCAAAAGCTCAAGGGTTATATCAAGCAGGTGCGTCACGACAACAAACTGGATCTGACCCTGCAAAAGGCTGACCGTCAGGAGTTGGATCAGCAATCACAGCGGATCATGAAGAAGCTGGCTCAGGCCGGCGGCTTCCTGCCCTACAGCGACAAGACCTCGCCCGAGGTGATCTACGCCGAGCTCGGCATGAGCAAGAAGGCCTTCAAAAAAGCCATCGGCGGCCTGTTCAAGGCCGGAAAACTGCGCATCGAAGATGACGGTATCCACGCCAATAATTGAACAAAGAACTGGCAAAGAATTGAGCAAAAATAACGCGCCTGCCCTATTCAGGAAAGGCGCAGCCGAGGAAAACCGCGACATCGGCTCAAGGCTCTGATATAACTCAAAAACACTGAGTAAAATGTCGGTCAGTTGGCCGACATCTGCCTTGAATGGAACTGTCAATTATGTTGCAACTCAATGCCATCGAAGCCAGAGTGATTGGCTGCCTGCTGGAAAAAGAAGTCACCACTCCGGATCTTTATCCCCTGTCTCTCAATTCACTGACCCAAGCCTGCAATCAAAAGACCAGCCGCGATCCCGTGATGGAACTGAGCGAGTCTGAAGTGCAGCAAGCCTTGGACAGCCTGAGTAAAAAACGTCTGCTGAGTGAGCAATCCGGCTTTGGCAGCCGGGTCATAAAATACCGCCACAGATTCTGTAACACTGAATTTGGCGAGCTGCAGTTTTCCCCGGCGGAGCTGGCGATAGTGTGTTTGTTGCTGCTGCGCGGCGCCCAAACCGCAGGTGAACTCAGAAGCCGGGCTCAGCGGCTGTTTGAATTTGACGGCCTGCCACAAGTGGAGCAAACCCTATTGGCGCTGAAAGACAAAGGCTTTATCCGCCAACTGGCCAGGGAGCCTGGAAAACGTGAGATACGCTTTGCCGAGAACTTCACCGAGAATGATGGTGTATCTGAAGGTTCCGGCGGCGCAGATACCACTCAGATTGCCAATCAAGCTGCAGCTCACCATGAAGGTGAGCGCGAAAGAGAGCCAGAAACGGCGAGCCAGAGCCGGATAGCCTTGCTTGAACAAGAACTGGCGACAATGAAGCAAGAGCTGGCTTTACTAAAACAGGAATTGGCCGAGCTTAAGGCGCAACTGGCATAATTGGCCTTAAAAACGACAGCTACGGCTTGAAATAGCGGCCAGGCGTTGGCCTGCCTGGCCTCATGGTGTTAGGCTGGCGTCTTATCGGCAACCCAGTGCTTGCTCCGGTCGCTGCAAGGACTCCATATTTGGAGCAAAACAAGGAACCACATGACAACTGCAACTCACAGCACTCATCCCGGAGGGCTGAAAAACGCCCTGCAACTCGCGGGATTTGAACTCTATAAACTCATTTTCCACCGCCGTGGCACCCTGGCGATGATAGCTTTCGCCCTGGTGTGGCTGCTGATCCTCGCCTATCCGGTCCGAGGTGCCGCCAGCTTTCTGTTGAACCCGGACTTCAAGCATTTTGTTACCGGCGCCTTCGGTGAAGGCACTCTGGATCAACTGTTTGCCTGGCCGGTTGCCGAGCAAGCCGTCTATTGGGTCATCAGTCTCTACCTGTTCCCCATGTTCAGCATTCTTATCTGCGGCGATCAGTTCGCCTCGGACAAAAACCGCGGCACACTGCGCTTCCTCAGCCTGCGTTCGGGCCGCGATGCCCTCTTCTTCGGCCGCTTCCTCGGCATGATGTTGATCCAATTGCTGTTGGTTGTCATCACAGTCATAGCAACCGTATTTTTGGCCATGAGCCGGGATATGGCGTTGGTGCTACCCGCGCTGACTTCCGGCTTGATGATGACACTCAATCTGGTATTGATCCTGCTGCCCTACACCGCCCTGATGGCGCTGTTCTCACTCTGGGCAAGCTCGGCCAGATTGGCCAGCGTTTTTGCGGTGCTTTTCTTTGCCGCCATGATGATAGTAATGGCGGTTATCAATGCTCAGCTGCCCATGCTCTCTTTCATCGGTTATCTGGTGCCCGGAGCACAGATAGATGCCATGCTCAATGCCCAGCCGCTAACGGCACTGTCAAGTGCTTGGTTGCCGCTGCTGCAAACCATTGGATTATTGGCGATAGGCCGCACCATGATGCAGCGAGGTGATCTATGAGTCTGATTAACTGTAAAGGCCTGAGCAAACTCTACGGCGGCAAGCGGGCATTGGATTGCGTCGACTTGCAACTGGAGCCCGGTAGTCCCATCGCCCTGGTCGGCCCCAACGGTGCCGGCAAGACCACCTTAATGAGCCTGCTGCTGGGTTATATACGTCCAAGTAGTGGTGAAATCACTGTGATGGGACAGCGCCCGGGTAGTAGCGAACTTTTGGGGCAGATCTCTGCCCTGCCCCAGGACGCCGCCCTGGATCCCGGCTTCAGCCTGCTGACTCAATTCAGCCTGTTTGCCCGCATGCAAGGTATGGGCGCCGAAGCTGCCAAGGCTGAATCCATGCGGGTGCTGGCGCTGGTAGGCCTTGAGGACGTCGCCAATCAAAAACCCAACTCTCTGAGTCATGGTATGGGGAAACGCGCCGCGATTGCTCAGGCGCTGATAGGCAACCCCAAGTTGGTGCTGCTGGATGAACCCACGGCCGGACTGGATCCCGCCAACGCCCGCAAAATTCGCGAGTTGGTAGAATCCCTGAGCGCAGACACCACCTTTATTATCAGCTCCCACAATCTGGATGAGCTGGAAAAGCTCTGTGATAGAGTGCTGTATCTGGACAAAGGTAAACTGAGCCAGTCGGTCACCATGCAGCAGAGCAGCGCCGAAGCCTATCTGACGTTGCAGATGCAACACTGTGATCAGGAAAAACTGCTGGAGGCACTCTACGCCCTTGAAGGTGTTTACGAGGTCTCGGCCAAGGGCAAACAAAACTACCTTATCCGTTACCAACCGGAGAAGGACACCTTGGATATCGAGCTGCTGCAGCTACTCAAGCAAAATGGCTGGCAATATCGCAGCCTGATGCGAGGCCGCACACTGGAAGATACCCTGTTCGACGGCGCAGCCTGAATCTCAGCCACTCGTCTATACCTGTCGAGCCCTGACACGCAAAAACCTATGCCTTGGCATAGGTTTTTTCTTTCGTCTACAGCAGGTTAGTGTCACGCTTTTACTTTTTTAATCGAACCACCCAGGGTATTTTCACCTAGCCCCGCTATTTACACTCATTCATATCAATTTGTATCAAAATCAGTTTGCAGCAGCTTAATCACATCCCTTTCTACTTTATGCCTGCTATTTTCACCAACAAAGTCTTGGGAAAGGCACAAGTGCGTTATTTTTCGTAAGGAGTGGCTTGGGCCTGACAGAAGTCGTACCGGGGGCCTGCCAAAATCGGATAAATCAGAGACTCAATTGCGGTTATCGGGATAAATGAAGGTATATTTTTTAAAACAGAGTAATAGCTTGAAATAAGTTAATCTTAATTTGAGAGATCACTACAAATTAGAATAAAAGCTCTAGCCAGAGACCACTTGTTGAAGAGATAAAAGACTGAAGAGATAGAAATTGAGCGGGCTTAACTATGAAGACATAAAAAGCCAATACATAAAATCAAGGCATAAAAAAACCGCGCTTCCTTACACCAGAAAGTGTAGGCTCGCGCGGTTTATTACTGTATCGCTCGGGTTACCCCGAAAAGCGATTAGCCGATAACAGAAACGTTTTCAGCTTGAGGACCTTTCTGGCCCTGAGTAACAGTGAAGGATACTTTCTGACCTTCGTCCAGAGTCTTGAAGCCGTCAGAGTTGATGGCGCGGAAGTGTACAAACACGTCTGGACCAGACTCTTGCTCGATGAAACCGAAACCTTTGTCAGAGTTGAACCACTTAACTACACCAGTTACTTGTGACATGATATAAATCCTGTAAATAAAACTATCTTTTAAGCCTTAACGGCGGTGGAGCTGAAAATGCCGGTATTACTTATGTTTACAGGACGAACTGGTCGTATTGAAGACATAAAAATAAGCCCAACTTTCAAGCTAAGTAGACTATAAATCATTCTGGAGATAAGTCAACAAACTTAATTGAGCCCTTGAGGTTTTTTTTACTTAAATTTCGAGTATTTGCCGTAACAAGTTGAAACCTATCTTATAGTTCTACGTCTTATGTATTACGCCGGTAAACCTGAATGTAAAAATCCAGCTCACAACCCAATCCCTCAGCCTGCAGCTGCTGTTTTTGTTCGGCGCTGAGCTTCCAAGCATAGGGAGTCATCTCCAAAAAGTCATTGCAAACCTGCCCGGCCGGTAAAACCAGCGGCCACTGCAATCGCTCATCATGCAGCAGACCAAAACCCGGTAGCTCTGACTTGGTCGGCTCATGCTCTCTTGGCTCACTGTAGATGATCTCTTTCAACTGAAAGTGATGTCTGGGGCCTGGGGATACACAGATAAAAATGCCGCCTGGCCTACACACCCGCGCCAACTCCTTATCTTTTGATGGCGCATAGATACGCAACATGAGCTCAAAAGCAGCATCGGCAAAAGGCATGTCGTAGGCGCTGGCCACACAAAAGCGCATCTGGGGATGTGCCTTGGCGGCGTAGCGAATCGCGGTTCTGGAAATATCCAATCCATAGAGTTCGCCACCAACAGCTTGTTGCAAACGCTCGCTGTAGTAGCCTTCACCGCAGCCCAGATCCAAAATCTCGGGTTGTCCCTTGCCATACTCCAGCGCCAGCTCGTTGACCCTGTCGCTGAGAGCCTGATAATAGCCGGCGTTCAAAAAAGCACGCCTGGCCTGCATCATCTGCTTGTTGTCACCGGGATCGCGGGAGTTTTTCTTCTGCACCGGCAACAGGTTGACATAGCCTTCCTTTGCCTGATCAAAACTGTGGTTTTGGCCACAACGCCATTGTTTTCCGTCCTGCACCAACTCGCTGCGGCACAGGGGACAAATATAAGTCATGCATTACTTCCATCAGAATCGGGCTTTGCAGCCCAAGGTGGTTTTACTCTTCGTCGGTCAACTGCCTGACCATGGCATTGAGCTCCGGCGATGACAAGAGTTCATAGCACTCAAGCGCGCGCCTGAGCTTTTCTTCGGTGCCATCATGGTTGGCACTCTGGCGGTAATTGGGACGCTCAAGCGACTGATTATAACATCGCAGCAGCCATTGACGTTTCTGGGATAGACCTGTGAGCAGATGCCAGACTTCGTTGAGCAGGCCTTCGGGCAATTTAGCCCCATGCGCCTGCTGGTATCGTTCCAGCCTGATTCGAGCCTGAGTCACTTCACTGAGTTGCACCGCCAACTTTTCACTACTGGCTTGATAATCCTGAGCTTCGGCCAACGCTGTCTTGGCCAGAATGATCTCTCTTGGCTCCTGTGACAAACGCAAATCCTGCTCCAGAGGCAGCAGCTCGAATCTGCCGGTTTGTAACGAGCAGAGAAATGTCTGCCCCGGCCATAAATCGAGACACACTCCCTGCCTCAGGGCAGCGATGCAACTTGAAGTACTGGTTCCAACTTCAGAGTAAAGTCTAAAGCCCTGACCTGCCGTGCGCGACACTCCATCCTTCCTGACGGATTCCAAGGGTAGCAACTGCTGAGTCAGAAAAGGTTGCAGCCTCAAAATAAACTGCCCCTGCGAAGCCTTGTCTTCTCCTTCAAGCATTACCCACTCAAGCAGCGGCGAGCGCAAGGCCTCCGACAACACAAAATCACTGACACTGTCCGGCAGGCTGAGGCACAACCTGGTCGGCATTGAAAGATTGACTATGGTGGGTGAACTGAAAAACTGACTGTACATCTGCATCCCTTCGGGTAATCCGAACCTCGTTGTCCCTGCCGGCAGGCCGCTTATTGTAACCAGAGGCCATCGATTCACCAAGGGCGGTTTTTAACCGAAATACCAGCGATAATACTGGCAAAATCCCATTTCCGTAAAAAAATGTTAAGATAAGCTTTTGTCTACAGAGCCAAAGTCATCAGCATGAGTCAAGCCCAACCTCAGCCTTCCATATTCTGGCATGATTATGAAACATAAAAATACAAGGTGTTGATTGAAATCAGATTTTCAAAGATAAACTTTTCTAAAATGTACGCATCAATGTACACAGCGCTCATTTACCACTTATATAGACCATTTGTGTCATGGGATTCAGCCCGCCTCCCCCGCTCTTCCTTAACCTTCACTTACAGCTGATTATTGGTAAGTGATGCCAATTGGTAGTGTATTGCGGGGTTAGTAATTGACGCCTCATTGACCATTTCTGTTCAATCCCCTGCTGCTTGTCCTATGAATGTAGCACTGGGATGTTCAACCAAGAGCTCATCTAAAGCTCAACGGAAGTTGATAATAATCCGCTGCCGGGCTTTCGAAGCCTGTTATCCCGGCTCTTGCGAGTAAAGGAATGACTTTCATTTGACACAAACAATACTGTATATACATACAGTTTAGTGTGCGATTTGGGGATTATTTAAGTTGATGTACCCGTTAACGGGTACAGGTGACGGGGAAATGAACAATGGCTAGTATGGGAAACACTGTAAACCATGAAGGAAAGACGATGACATTCACTAGCTTGCTATCATTTACCAAGCAGAATAGTTACAAGAATAGTCAACCTGATATAGTTCGTGTAACCCAATACGTTTTAGATCACGGGAAAAATGGATTCAGCGTGCTCTCTGCATCAAATTCGAAGGAGCTAAACGGTATAGGTGTTCACACCGTTGCCACGGTACTGCGGAGCATTTGCTTGGATCTATGGGAAGGCCATCTGGAATTCAATACTAAGGTAGATTCAACATACTCGCATGCATCCTATGTAAAATGGGAGCTTACCCCGCAAGCGTACAATGACCATATTTCCCATCGTTCACTGCTGATGTCCAAATGGTCATTGTGGGCTACGTTACTGGCGCTGTTAGTTGCTATTGGGAGTTAGAAAAACTCTTGCTGCCACCAGGATCGACCACATACCCCCCTTCCACTATCGCATAAGACGGAAATCCATAACGGGGTTCGGTGAACCGATACTCTTTGTAATGCTTACCGTCTTTATAATACTCATAAACGTTGTATTGCTGAGGCCCAGCAATACTCAGCATTTGGCTCTCGGTCATACAAATAGCCAAATGCCGCCAACGTATTGCATCACGTGGTATTTTTTTCCCATAACAAGGGTGATTATTGGTCATGTCTGTGGAAGGTTTTTCTTCCACCGCAGGTTCATATTCCACTTTAGGTGGGACCCGGTATTCAACGTTGGATCCTTGTCGAAGCTCTAACGGCTTGCTGTCAATGCTACATGGCTCTGCTTGGAAAACCCCAGGCTCGCACTCGTACACCTCTGCAAATGCTGCCGAAGAACCCAGGGCCAATATTAGCGCTATCGTTCTCATGCTGCTGTTCCTCCTTGATCTGTTTCAGTCTACACAAGGATTTGCGAGTGCGGCAAGTCAGGCGCCGGGCCCAGTACCCGGCCATCCTGAATATAAACGTATGAGCCAACATTGCCGCTGCCGGTTGCCCGGAATGTTTTACCGCTTCGCGTTGTGGCAGTCACTGTGCCATCGGCGTTCTCTGCGTTGACCTTGGCTATCTCCCGCGCTGGCAGCAGCTCCCGTTTCAGTTGTTTCAGCATTATGCCCCCTGCCTGATTAAACCAGCTTTCTGGCGCACTGTCAGACCGCTACTGCTCATGTTTGCGCTGATGGTCACGGTATCACACAGCGCTTTATAGACTTCACCGCGCCATGTAATACCAATCAGCTGGCCAGGGCGCAGCGGCGGCAGGTCGGCCATCACTGTGGTGTTGATACTGACTCGGCGCTTGGTACCAGAATCGGCAATGGCATTGGTACCTGCCAGCCTGGCGGCCTGAGTATCGACAATCAGCATGTTGCTGATATCGTCTGTTGGTTCGTCACCGGCGGTACCATTGAGCCGAACTTCTACCGAAACGCCCTGCTGTTCCCCGCGCACCCAGGCGACATTGCATTGCTGGCCACGTTCTGTTTGCTCGCTGTGATTGAAGATCACCGCATCGTGCAGCAATACGTCAGGAATTGCGGCGGCCATGCTCCAGGGGGTATAGGTCCAGCGCGGCAGGATCCTGAGTTTGCTGTTATCTTCGTCCGGGTCCACCATGCAGCCAACCAGTCCGGCCAACTCGGCCACGGCATCCAGCGGCGTTTTGCCGCTAACTGAGCAAACTCCGGCGGGGATCACAAAGTCCGGTACCTGAACCAGTTCAATGCTCCAGCCGCTGTTGGCCACAATATCGCTCAGGCAACCGGCGAAGGAACGCGCCGCTTGGTTGTGATAACTGATCTCGCGCTTCCAGGGCCATGCCAGCTGAGAAGCCCGGCCCCGGGCGGATGAGGTGTAGCTGTTAGAGGCCCAGGCTTCGCTGCTGCTTGGCGCCTCGGCCAGCAGGTAAAACTCATAGCCATTGATACCGATACGCAGCACTTCGTCAACGGCAAGCAGTGCATCCACTTTACTGGAAAACTTAATACTGCCAGATTTCACAAACTGGCTGCGGCTGTCAGTTATGCTGCATTCAGTAATAACAAGCTCGCGGTTATCAGAGAGGCGGTGACAGGTCAGTGTCGGTTGCATTAAATACAGTCTCCGGATCTGTGGTTCAATGGGGACTTTGAGATCAAGCGGTGGCTGAACCGGATTGGCATCTATCAAGCCACCGCCATCATCCCAATAGCAATGCCTTGGGTTTGGCTTGAACTTCAAGCTGACTGGGCTCTGGTTGTCCTGCCAAGGTTCACTGAAACGGATAGTGATTGGCCCTGGCTCAGGTGGCAGGTAGGCATCAGAGCAAATCCAAACGCCACGATGCGGCCCCCAAGCTATGGCAGGTTCTGCGCCGCGCTGATCTTCATGGCTGTAGCTAATCTCGGTTTCGCCATAGCATTCAATACCAAAGGCCCAAGCAATAGGCTGAGGTAAATAAACACTGCTAAGCGCCTTCCATCCCAGCTGCCAGATGGCTTGCCAGGCTGCAGGGTTTAACCAGCGAATACCGGCGGCCGTCTGCAGCGGTACCGGCAGGCGCCAGGTAACTGCAGTTGAATGCTGCAGGGCATCTTTGCTTTGCCAGTTTGTCAGTACCTCAATGCCATGCTGCCTGCCTTGGCTCCAGTAAACCTGCAGCCTGTCGGCAATGGCCGTTGGACTCTGCCAACTGAGTGCCAGCTGGGCCGTAGTGTGCGGCCCAACCATAGGCAGCTGCAGCTGCTGCTCAGTCTGGTGATTATGGATCCAGCGAATAGCGATATCGGCGCCAAGAGACGGCTCTGGAATATCCGGCCCGGGATCCGGTGGGATATCACCACCAAACTTTATCTCAACGGGTGAAGTCACATTCTGCCATGGTCGGCTGAATGTGATGGTTACCCCGCCCTTATCGAATTTTGGTGATACCGGCGATTGAAGCTCGATCCATGCTTTGCTGAATCTCATCGGTTATCCTTACACTACTGGAATATTCGCGTCAGTAGCCTCCAGCTTTATGCCGTCAATAACCTCGGCAGCATATTGCTTGTCATCATCCAGTATCATCAATATCACTGAGTTTGTGTGCTGATATCTTGGTGCAAATATCAGCGTTCTGTCGTGGGAACTGCCAAACACACCGACCCGCAATACCTTGCAGATATCACGGTCAATAACCATGTATCTCTCTGACGCAGTATCGGCGTTAACAATGGTCAGTTTCGACATATTGCGGGGGATAGTCTTATCTGGTGAAGCTACAAGCACTTTACTCATACCATGACTCCGCATTAATCCAGTATTGGCAAGCTCCGTTATGTGGGTTCGGAACCAAATAATGCTCGGCCCCATTAATCACTTTGGTGACCGGGAAAATAGCGTCAGAATATGCGGCCGATGAACTCACCAATATCCCGGGGAACTGCCCCCTTACTTGAGGCTGCAACAAACTATCTTTGAATAATACTCCCTCTGAGTCCTTGTATGTTTCGCCGGTACTTGATGCACTATATGCGTCAATGACTATGGTCATTTTCGAGTATATTGGGTTTGGCGAACCCTCACCATTGTGCGTTGTATTAAGAGAACTTGTACCAGGAAAAAACAGGGCTACCTCATGATCTTTTCTGGTATCTTCACCTGTTACCTGGCCAAATCTTCCAATAATTGAAGTATTGTTGGTGTAACCAAGCCCAAACTGCCATGAAGAAGTAAGGTTGTCTGAATTCTGATGATAAGTAAGAACCCCGAATCCGTTAACATCATTGACGTAAAAGCTATCAATACTCCCTATGCCGAATGCTGGATGCTCATAGGTGCCCTGCGCCATTATCGGCTTAAAGTCCGAGCTGGTCAGGATGTAAAACGAAACGGCAGTGGCAATAACGATCCACTTTGTAGCATAAGACCCACCCCAAGAAAAAAGGTAACTGAGACCCGGAACAGAAGCCCAATCAGGATTGGACGATGATATTGCCGGAGCTGTTCTTACCTGCATATTTTCACTATTGCGGCCATCCTTGTACCTTGACGACAACCACATGCAACCACCAGGATAACCAGGCACATTATCAGCAGTTTTGAAAATCATGTAATTATTTGCGGCATCGTCCAAAATAACGCTCCACCCTGCAGGCTGCTTGGTGCCATATCCATCAACCAAGCACTTGCGAAGGATCTCAAGCCATTCAGCATAAGTTCTATTTTGCAGCTGAGGTGCGCCGGGATCGTCCCAGCGGTAAACCGTTACTGGTAAAGACATTTGATAAACTCCAAATTAAGGCCCGGTTGGGCTGAGACTTTGATTACGATTCGGTACCACGGAAGCTGAGCACAGATTTATCATCGGTTATCTGGCTGTGGCCGCTCTGGACTGAGCGAATTGCCTGAACTGGTTTTGATGCAGCATACTGCTGGAACCTGGCCGCTTCACCCGGTTGCCAGCCGCCGCCGAATATTCCCTGAGGCATAACAAAGAACGGTAATCCTGTGGCTTGGTTTATTGGCCTGAACTCCTGATGAATGTCACCAGTGGCCACCTGGCCCCGACCGCGGCCAATGAGCTTGAAGGTTTCCCCAGAGCCGGTAAACACCAGCGCCCAGTCTTCATTTACAGCGCTTTCGTTGACCACTTCGATGGGGTATTCAATTACGTTCAAGCTGCCATTTGCTGGCGCCCCGTCTTGATCCCAGTTGCCATCCCAGGCGGTCATATCGCGCACCTCACCAATGCGGGATTCCAGCTCACCGAGTTTGAGAATGCTCGATACTGTGGCGCCAAGCTGATAGTCATTTTTCAACTGGCCGGCGAGCAGCAAAGAGTTATCTGATACCCCAGTTACCATGGCCAGCTCGCCAATGGTGTCTGACAGAATGAAAGGCGCCGTGAAGCCAGGGAACGCGCTCTTGATTGTTACCACGCCGGTTTCTTTGTCATGCTCGAAATGCTGATCGTCAACAGTCCAGAGACTGAGGCCATCGGCATCCGTGATATCAACAAAACGGGCATTCTGGCGCACGTTGAGCGTTTGCCCTGCCTGCGGGTTATTCACCGGCTGAAAGTTGCTGTGCTGAACGCTGACAGTGCCGAACTTGCGGAAAATATCGACCTGGCCACCGCCAGGGATCCTCAGCGGGTTCAGGCCATACATTTCCGGCGGCGGCAGCAGCCGCACCCGTTCAGTGAGGTCATAGGTCAGAGTGCTGAGGTTTACCGGCTGATCAAACGTCAGGGTTACCAGGCCATTGCTGATAGTGCCGTTTACCCCGGCGCCGGTTACCGTTCCGTCATTATTGCCACTGGCACTGAGCAGTGAACCGGCAACCGCTTGCACTTGGATATAGAGCGAGTCCAGCAGAGGATCCTGAGAGTTGAGATTAAAAGCACACTCTGTTTCGCCTACCTGGCTGCGGATCAAAAACTGTATGTCACTGTATCCCTGTTCAAATGTGACTGTGCCGCCCTCATAGTCAACAATCGCAACTCTGGTGTTAAAGCTGTATAGAGCACTATCTTTCTCTAATGTAATCTTGGCGCCCCATCCGTTTGACTCTTCGACAGCGCTACCAAAGAAACTGCCTTCCGCGATTATCGCACCCCGGGGCAGTGGGTCGGCCAGCATGTGTTCTTGATACACCTCTGAGCTGATATAGGCACATGACACTTCCGAGCCCAAATCCGGCTTGCGTGTCAGGGTCGCGGCAATTTCACCCGTGCCAACCGTGACCACTGCTTCCTCGTTGCCGTAGATCACGCCGCCGGAAATGAAGCTGATCACCGGCTGATAATCCACGTTCTGGTTTTCACCCTGCAGCACATCAGCCGCTGGCCAGCTGTAGCTCTGGGCACCACTGGCGGCGGTAGTCACTATCTTGCGCACAATGCTGTTATCGCCTGCAGTGATACGGATCCCCGACTTGGTTTGCTCAGTGACAATCGCAGGCAGCAGCTGCTGCTTGGTTTCTTTCACCTCCAGGCTGTTATCACCGGAAGCGGCGGGGGCCGTCAGCTTAGTGACACCGTGGAAAATCACATTGTCGGCCGAGTTGGTGAGGCGCAGCTTGGTGCAGTTGGCCTCACCATTGATCAACCTGTCATGCTCAGGGGTCGCAAAATCTATCGGCGGGTCAAACACTATGTTGCCGATGTTGTTACCTGGGGCATTGGTTTCAGTCACCATGGCGTAATGAGTGCGGCGCGGCCAGTTCTTATCCTCCTGGCCCTCATACTCGGTTGAAATGGCAATGATCTGCCCTACCCTGAGATCTATCCGGCGCACGTATTCTTTGCCGTTCAGCATATAAATGCTTTCCAGATATTCGCGGCTGAAAGAGTTTTGATTTGGCAGGAACCCGGGCGCCCCGGATCGAAACAGTGAACCGGCAGTAACCGATGACTCAATGGCGTTAACCATTTCCTGCATGCGGCTGGCATCATCCAGGGTTGGCGACTCCACCAGAAACAGATTGACCAGGGGATCCTGAGGGGGCGAAGACCAGAAAACGTGCGCCCCGCGCAGTGTTGCCGTGTCCTGGGTGACCAGTGACGGAAACGCCTTGGCGATATCAATGGCGGCCTCAGCGTGATCAACATCGGAAATGGCCCGAAATAATTCATTCAGGATCCCCGACCGAATGGGGTTAAGAGTACGCTGGCCCCCGGCATCTTCGTTCTGGCCAAGCTTTTCGGGTTTGTAAACTATCAGATTGTTCCGATTAATCACGATGCTATGCCTCTGCAGTCAGAAATTTAAGAACGACATTGCTCAGCAGCGAGTCGCCGCCGACTGTTGGGAATAAATCCGCTCCGACAACAGCCGGGCCATCGCGGTTATCCCAGATCACATTCCAGCTGTTGCCATCGAGCTCCAGTTCAAACGGGGTGAGGGTTGAATAGTTGTGCTGTTGCAGCGCTTCAAAATCTGTGCGGGTCATTCCAGAGTTTGCGGTGCCGATGACCAAAGGGAACCCGCCAGGCAAAACAAATTGCTCGTATATCAGGGACCCATTCCCGCCGCGCTCTGCCACAGCCATTACTCGCTGCTGTTCGTTTTGGTTCAACCAGAGCAACTGCTGGTGCTCTGGGATAATGGTGTCAATGCGCTGCATTAGCCCCCCTGGGTCAGTTTTGCTTTCTCGATAGAACGCAGCAGCTCGTCCAGCTGATCTTTATTGGTATCCAGTTGGGTACGGCGCCCCTCAACAATCAGAGTCAGCGTGGCGTTATAGCTATTGCCGAAACTGGACTGACTGGTTGTTTGTTTTGATTGGGCTTGCTGCTGGGTAGAAGTGGGGTTTGATTGGGTGTCGCGCTGGTTCTGCTGTTGCTGGGCTTTAACTTCCTCAGTGCGATACTTGTAAACTTTGTTCAGCGTCTGCTCGGCGCGGCGCAGTTGATTAAGCAACTCCCTGTCGCCTGTCTTTTCAGCCTCGGCCAGCTGGCTTTTGATATCGGCCAACTCTTGTTGATAACGGCGCTTCTCAATATCGGCTTGGCGCCCTTCGTACTCGTCCAGCTCATCAAGCAATGAGCTGAGCGTGTCTGATGCCGAGTCTTTCAGAGCGTCCATTCTCGAACGCGCCTTATCTATTGCGGCAGTGAGCAGATCAAGATCCTGTTCGTTCAATAGCCCCAGGGTATTGCTTGCATGTTCGGCACTACGCAGCAATTGCATGTTGGCACTGTCAGTATCGTCTAATGCTTCAACTAACTTCAGCAACTCTACACGCTGCTCGTAGTAGGCCATTTGAGCGGATTTGCTGGCTATGTCCTGCTCATACTGCCAGCGGCGCAGACGGGTAAAATCGAGTGTTTTTGATTGCTCAAGATAAAGCTCGTTAATGGCATGCCGCAGGTTTTCGATTTTCTCTTGCGTTTGCTCAATACCAGACAACTCACGGTTATATGCAGCGACACCTGATGTCAGCGATTTGAACAGCGCAACCGTTCCCTCGCTGAGTTCTTTTACCGCTGCATAAGCTGCATAACCGGCTTGACTGATAACAGCCGCTACCCCGGATACCTGTTTGCCAACATTCTCAGTAGTGTCGCCGACATCCTGCATGGCCTGATTCATTCGCTCGCCGGATTGCTCCACTGAGTCTGCGGTGTTGTCAGCTCCCTGCTCAACATTCTGTTGCGAGTTACTCAAGTTTTGCTGAGTAGCAATGAGTCGCTGCAATTCAGCGTTTAAGCCTAGGGCAGCGGCGGCTTGCTGTACCATTACCGAAACCTGCTGCTTTCCAGCTGCAGCCACTTTTACCTCAGCTTCAGCCCACTCAAGAAAGGCTTGCTTTTGATCATAGGCGGACGCGGTACCGTCTTTCATGGCCGCGGAAACTTGAGCAAACGTTGACTTGGCAATATCAGCCTGCTCGCGCAGAGCTCGAACGGTTGTGATCCCAGCCTTGGCCATAGCTAATTCATAGGCCTTGGCTTTTGCGACTTGTTTGTCGAGTGCGCTGGATGTTTCGTTTGCCGCTGCTTTCTGTTTAGCGGCAGATTCTTTGGCGGCAGTTGCGCTGGCTTTGTAAGAGTCCTTACTGCTCTTGGCCATCGCTTTGGTGACGGTTGCCCATGCCTGACGAATATCGGCGCCGTCCTGCTCTACCTGATCCTTGAAACCTTTGGAGATCGCATAGATGGCCCCGGTCGCCTCGCGGATTTTGGCAGCCAGAGCATCTGCCCCAACAGCATCAAGCAGTTTTGCCCAACCGCTGAGAATGGTCGCATAGGCAGCCGTGGCGGTCATTGCCAGTGTTGACAGGCCTGCAGTGATACCATTCCAAACCAGTTGGATACTGGCGCCAACAACAGTTAACCCCTGAGTGAAGGCGCGGATGTTATCAATGGTTGCAGTGAGACTTTCGCCGCCATCTTTGATGATAGTGGAGAAGAAGTTACTGATATCAGCAGCAGCCTGTTGCAGCTTGCCATTGCCGTTGAGCTCATCAAATTTGTTGTTGAGATCATCCAGAAACTGCAGGCCAACCTCATACAGACCTGAATCGGCAATTTTTTGCTGAAACAATTCCCAATTGTTTGACAGCACATTGACCTGACCAGAAAGGCGCTCGAGTGATTTGGCGGCTTGGCCGGTGGCGCCCTTGCCCATTTCCTCAAACAGGGCTTGGATAGTTTCACGCCCGAGCTTGCCTTGTTCTGAAAGCTTTGAAAGCTGCACAGTGTTCTTGCCGGTCACTTTCTCCAGCAGCTCCCACACGGGCACGCCACGCTCAACAAGCTGCAGTATCTCTTCCCCTTGCAGCTTTTGTTTAGCCCACGCCTGGCCGACGGCAAGGATGATGCCCTCTAACTTTTCTTGGCTACCGCCTAGCTTGGCGTTGTAGTCCACCATGGCTTGTAAGCTGCCATTCATGGGGTCGATGCCAAACGCCTTCAGGCTGGCAAAGGCCTGCTTGATAGTATCGAGTTTTGAGCCGGTATTGTTGGCAAACTCTTTAATCCAGGCGGTGGCCTGTTCGCCGGCAGACAAGCTGCCCATCATGGCAGTCATTTGGGCAGTGAATGCCTTGGCCTTATCACCTGCCGATAAGATGCCGGTCAAACTAGCCCAGAGGCGATCAACACCGATATAAGCCGAAGCCATGGCAAGCAGTGATGCCGTGGCTTGCTTTATTGAACCGCCAAAGTTCTCTGCGCCTTTGCTACTTTCATCGAGCAGCCTGTTCTGACGCGCCAGGTTTTTATTAACGCCCTCAAGCGCATTTTCAGCCGCAGCTTGCTGCTGTTTCAGATCTTCGCTGGCTTCGGCCAGCTTATCCATGCTGATCCCGGCTTTATCGAGAACAGCCTTTTGCTGATTAAGCGTGCGCTGGTTTTTGTTGAGGCTTGAGCCCAGTGTGTTAAGTTCGCCCCTGGCGAGTTTTACTTTAGCCGCATAGTCGGCACTGGCCAGCGCCGCTTCATCTGATTCAGTATTGAGCCTATCCAGTACCTGGCGCTGTTGTTCCAACTCAGTGTTAAGCTGGTCGGCGGCGGTTCTGGTTGATGACTGAGCCTGCTCCAGCGCCTGCAGATCAGCTTTGGCAGCCGCAATGGCAGTTGCATGTTTGCCGCTGGCCACGGCCCCGGATTGCTGCTCTGCTGTCAGTTGTTCAAGCCTGGACCGCGTAGCATCTATCTGAGAGTTGTATTGTTGCAGCTCATCACTCAGCTGCTGATAATCCTGCTCAAGCTTTGCTGTTTGAGTGGCAGCCTGAGCCTGTTCTTGCTGTAGTTTTTTGGCAGAGCCGGCGGCATCGCGTTGTTCCTGCTGTAACTTTGAAAGTGCCGCGGCAGCTTCTGAATATGAACGAGTGCCCTTGCTTATCGCAGCGGTTAAATCCTCAATGGTATCAACGGCCTGTTTCTGGTCTTGTAATTCTTCCAGCCGTTGGTTGAGTTTTTCGCTTTGTGCAGCCAACTCGGCCAACGTCTTTTCAGACTTTTTGGCTTCGCTGCTAAAGAGATCCCGCCCCTGAATGATCAGGTTGATAATGTGGTCTTTAAATGCCATTAGAGCCTCGATGACGCCGTAGCCGTGAGCAACGCTTCACGCCTTATTTGCGGCAATAGCTATCCTTAAACCATCCCGAAAGCGGCTTGAGAACAGGTTGATGGAACACTCATTGGATAAAACAGAGATTTACAACGGCCTACTACAGCAGGCGTTTGTACAGCACGACATCAAGCAATTTGAAGATGTTTATGCGTTTAACGAAGATAGCTTTGTGGTTGAACACTTTAATGCATCTAGGCAACTCACCGTGTGGTTAGGGTTTACCTATCGGTTTGCGATTCGTGATGTCACTGACCAATGGCGCGAAGCAATAGCCACCGAGTATGACGAGTTAATGTGTGGTGTATTACCGGGCCCACACCAGTTGGTTAATTGACGGCGCCAAGTTTTGGAGCTCATTTTGATTACCACCACCGAATGGCATAAATCAAAGGTGTTGATGACAGAAGCAACAAAGCTAATGCAGCCATAATCACCGCTGCACCAGCACACTTTCGAATCCACTTACCTGTTACGTTACTAAGACCATCTTTAGCACTTGGATTTGCTATTATCTACGTATGCTTTACTCCTAAATAGTGCTTAGGGGCGGATGTAAAAAACCGACTATTTGCCGTATTCGGGGTTTTGCTTTTCATAAATAGATATTCAGCCCTACTGTCATAAGGCACTGCAAATCCTCGATAGATTGCCGATGCCAGAAATGCAAGAACCGCCCAAAAGGCGGTTCTTGTGCATGGCAGACACCCACATTGGTGACAGAATAAATTCCCACAATAACCTTGTTAATCAATTGGTTACCGCTGGAATCCTTCAGAGTTTCCTCAACAAAAAACCGCCAATCTAAGGCGGTTTTTTTAACTATATCTGTCTGTTAGGCTGTTTGCTTTGCCATTTCAATAACATAGTTCTGTTCTTTGATTGCTTCATCAATCGCTTTCTTGTAGACACGTTTTTTATGCCTAGAATCAGCCTCTCTAACAAATCTAGATAGAGGTGTAGATGAAGCCTTTTTACGTGTGGTGAGCATTCTAATCATACAAACTCTCTCATGCTATACCGACGATTTCCATAACTTCTTCTCTTGTGTACTCTTTGGGCAAGTAAGGTTTAATACTTGCAACATTACTATAGTACACCTTTGTTTTACCATCATTGTCCTTGATAAGTAAATCCACAGCAACATCTTTTTTGAACTTAGCCTTAAGTTGCTCAACAACTTGCTGCGAGCCGAAAAATTGTTCTACAAAATGCTCAGGAAGGATCTTGCGACCTTCAAGCTTTTCTCTTGATTGAACGAAGCTCCAAGCCAGTTCGGGACGTTGAAGGACGAATATTATCAATACTTGTCGCCCTTTACGCAAGGACCTTTCGACGTTTTTTTCAGCAACGCCATAATGAGCTAACGTACCATCAAGTAGAAAACTCTGATTGTTTTTAAAGCAATAATCTAAAGCCCTTTCGACAATGAATGACACAGCCCTTTGAAACAAATGAGAATTTCTCCCATTGTACTCTTCAAATAATTCTCTCAATTCATCAGGATCTAACCGAAGAACTCCCTCTTCACCATCACCAGAAATACCCTTGATGAACTGCTTGGATGACTCGGTTTTCCCCGCCCCCGGTGAACCACACATGAACACAGATACAGGTTCTTGTTCTGGAACATACTTGGTCTTATCAGTTAAATTACGGCAAATTTGTGTTCTATTGCTCTTAGAATAAGCAATCGCACGCCGCTCAACTTCAGCCTCTTCGGCAGTTAATGTCATATCCTAAACCCAGTGAAAACAAAGCCAAAACCATTGCTAAAATACATCAAAATCTGAGCAATTGGCTACTGGAGATGTCTCCCCTAACACTAACTGAAATCATACGTTTCAGGGGAAAGATACTAAATAATATTAGCCTGTTAGAACGCAAGACCTGTACAGTCTTGGTTTGCTGCTGAACCGCGCCGAGCACATGCGCTTATACATTGAGCGCATATTGCCGTTACTGAAAATTGTCGAGCACCGACTGTTTGGCGCAATGTGTGAGCAAGCTGCAACAGCCAAGCTGGATATTGCCCTCTGAATTCCTTTGTTAGAGCGGGAACTGCACCGCAACCAAGACGATTTTTTAGTGCAACTCTCTCAGTTGATGAAACGTTTACAGGCTTAACATGAAAGCGGCACCCATTGGGTGCCGCTCTGTTTTACGCAGCCAGGCGCTTGAAGAATTTCGACTTGCCGGCGGCAACTATCGCATCGTTTGCGAGCACTTCGCCCTCAATGTCGAATGAACCATAGTCATCGGTAATCAATGACAGGCTGGACGTTGGCGAAGGCTTCCACAGATAGAACCTCAGCACACAAGGTTTGCCGTTTGCATCGTTCATACCGTCGATCACCACAGGGACGGTAACACCGGCCTCGGTCAATGCTTCGAGGGCATTGCCTGCAGCAGAGGTATATGACACCTTCAACTGGGCCCCATCAACAATTTCCCCTGTGCCAATGGCGCGGATACCGGCAGCGCTAACGTAGTAATCAACGTCCACATCGTATGCAGTGGTGCCGTCACTATTGGTGACTGTTACCGGCTTAGATATGTCTATCAACTTCTCGGTTGGGGCCAGTCCATCCAGTTTTGCAACAACAATCTCATTATCAACAGGATCAGCTGTCAGCACTGAAACTTTGCCGCGCAGCGCGAGAGCCAGGTTTTCATTGCTGAATGCGTTGAGTGTCATCTTGAGTTTTACAGATGACACTTTTGTAACTGAGTCATAGTTACCGCCACCACCACGATAGTTGGGCAGAGACTTTTCTTCCTGTTCGATTGAAACTTCAACGCCGGATGCGTTGCCAACATCCCGGCCGGCAACGTACACGATGCCGGCGCCGATGTACGACTCTTTGACTATTACACTCATAATCTATCCTCGAAGGTTGGGCTGTTTGAAATGGAGATGGTGATCACTGCAAGGCCGTGGTGTTCATGAGCTTCCGGCATGATGTATTTGCATTCTTCGACTTCAGCAACGCCATAGGCGCCATGAAGCCAATCGGGGCGAGCGGGATCCCGTTGTTTTGAAAACAGGGATGAGCGGATCTCTCTGGTTAGGTTGATCAGCTCGCTGGTAGGTTGGGTAAAACCAGGTATCTTGATGCCGGCGACAATTTGCAAAGTGAGGTCTTCTTTGTATCCAGGTTGCATTCCCGGAACAGATGCTTTGCTTGTATAAGGTTGCAGGAATATGAATTTGGATTCACGCACCAATGACTGGGCATAAAAGCCTTCGCGCACAGTGGCGCCCGGCACCAACTGCAGCCGTTCAATAATGTCGTTGATCATGGAATGTCCTAACGCTTGGCGTGATGCCGATACCGCTCACGCAAATGGCGGATAATGGGGGGATCTATGTCATCCCTGATAACACCGAATGAACCGGCAACGCTGGGCCCGTATAGGGTTTTGCGGCCTTTAAGGCTGCGCCAGCGGTTATCACCTTTTTGGCGCGAAACCATCAGCTCATTGCCATTTCGGCCAATAAAAGTAAACGCACCTCTGAACCATGTTGGTTTGTTGCGAATAGCGGCTATCGTCATGCCATCAGGAACTGCGCTGCCGCCGCCTTTGCTGGTTCGGGTATTACGGCGGACAATGAATCGGTTTAAAGTGCAGGGGCGATAGCGCGCTGACACTCGCCCCTGCAGAGTTCGTTCGTTAAATGAAACTGACAAGTGGCGGGCAACGTAACTACGATCACGAAAGCCGTAGCGCTTAAATACTTCGGTAACTGCAAGCTCTTCGCCAAAACGACTGGCCTCTTTCACAGCTGCAGCGATAGCCGGTGCCTGGGCATTTCGTATTCGCTGCAACTCTCTGGCGACAGCGTTGAACCCCTCAGCTCGAATGCTTGCCATTACAGTTCCAAATAAACATAAGTGACAGACACTGCGTCTATTGCCGAAAGCAGCGTCAGTTGCAGCTTGGTGCCATCGGCAACAAAATCACCATGTGCATCAATGTCTCCGAGCTCAACAGTGTCGCCGGAGAAAACCTTGCCATCTTGCAGGAGAAACTCGGCCTGCATAATTTTTTCAGGCATGTATTCATTGCCTGCTGATGCGGCTATCTCGCCTTTTGAGCCGGCAAGATTCACCAGCCTTACAACGGGCTCAGCGCCGTCGAAAGGAACAATCCTGCACCATTGCCCCATGCGTTCAAACAGACGGCGAAACTTCGCCGCCTGTCTGTCTGCTCTACTCATGGAAAAGAGCTGATCAATGTCAGACATTGATCTTCACTTCAACAGAAAGCGCGCCGTTACCGGCAGCAGCCCAGGCTTTACCTGCCGGGGTGTTATCGGTGGCTGTGGTAGTGATCACCTTGGCAGCTGCATCCCAATACACTTGATCACCTTGGCCGATATCGTCAGCCTGGGCTTTGGCGAGTTCAAACACGCCTTCTGGTATAAAAGTGCCAGGTGTATTTGCCGGAACATTTGCCAAGGCAACAGCAAGCATTGCGCCAATCAGCACAGGAGTACCACTCACAACATCCACGGTTGGAGCGTGAGTAATGGTGGTGCCATCTTGAATAAGGTTTTTCATTGGGCTGTCCTTTTAGATTTCGGATATAAAGAAGCCGCCCGAAGGCGGCTTAGCTATGTTGGCTGCAGTTATACGCCAGTGGACTTGGCCAGACCACGGTAATCCAACGGCGCTACACCGGCATCGATACGTACCTTGGTGGCCACGCCATCCACGGTGAAGCCGTCCTGCTGCTCGATGTAAGGGGTATCGATACCGTCGAGGTATGCCACCTCAATAGTGTCCTCGCCCAAACCAGCAGCCACGTACCAAGCTTTATCGCTGTTTGTCTTGAGACGAGGTTCTGAGATCACCTCAAGCAAATCTTGAATTGGGTTGGCGATTCCAGCATTAACATCAGCACCTTTGACCGAACTGGATTTGACGGTCTGCAGCATGGTGCGTTTCAGGTTAGGTGGCACCATGGCGAAGGCTGGCTGAATATTCAGCGATTCTTCGCCAATCATCTGCGACTCCATCAGTTCACACAGCGCGCTGATGGTTTCAACGCTGGGCGCACCTGAACCAAGGTTCTTGTGATCGGCATGGAACAAGGCCTTGTTATCGCTCATCTTGGGGTTGCCGGTAATAATGGCCCACACCAGGTTGCCAATTGTGCGCTTGGCAGCTCGCCCCATTTTTTCTGGTACCGACATCAACATGTTCATGTCATCGTTGATGATGGCCTGACGGGTGATAGAGAAAATTTTGCCGTAGGTGGCCAGCATGATTTTTTCGCCGTGGTCAGACAAAGTGGCGTATTTGTACTCGGCCCCCTCTTCAACCTTATCCAGCGCCTTAAAGCCATCTAGGCCAACACGGTTGGCAATCTTGAAGTCGCTCAGTTGGCCTTTCTTACAGAAGCGCTCGAAGGACTCTGGCTGCGCTTCCCAACCCTTGAGCACAGACTTATTGGCCACATCCAGCAGGATATTGCCAAAGTCGGAGCTTGAGTGGGTGAATGCCAGACCAACCATCTGCATCACGTTCATGCTGGCCACACTAATACCACGATCAACCAATGATGCTCTGGCCAGTTCGCGCAGGTTATAGCTTGAATAGCCGTTATCCTTTTCATGTTCGCCGTGGCCGGCACGAGCCATAATGTGAGCGCGAATAGAATCACCAACCAGATTGCCGTTGCCGGCATGGATGATCACACTGCGAGGCTGGGCTGCTGCAGGGGTAGTATTCTCACCGAGTTTAGCCAGGATCTTGTCCTTGGCTTTTTCAGCGGTCATTTCAACGTCAGCAATACACTCGTTTTTCAGCTCGGCAAACTGAGGCCAACTGGCAAACAAGGTGTTCAGCCCATCAACCCGGGTGCGGTTCAGCTCAGCTGCGGCTGCATTGATCTGCTCTTGCGTTGGCTGTGCCGATGGTGCTGGCGATGGAGCCGGCTGGTTAACAGGTGCAGGAGTTGGAACATTCTGCGGGTTAGCACTATTGGCCTGCGGTGCCAGCAGGATTTGAAGAGCTTTAGGCATATTGGCGTAATCCTTCATTCGATTGGATTGGAGTGATGCCGCCATTGCGAGCGGCTCGGTAAGCGTGTCAGCAAAACCCTTTTCAACCGCCTCGCGGCCGGTGAGCCAGGTTTCTTCTGCCAGCAGGGCGTGCAGTTGTTCATCGGTCATGCCGGTCTTGTCTCGGTAGGCACCAACCAGATTGCCTTCTACCTTGTCGAGCAGATCGGCATATTTGCGCATATCATCGGCGTCACCCATGGTGCCACCCCATGGCTTGTGAACCATCATCATGGCGTTCTCTGGCATGACTACCTCGTCAAACGCCATGGCGATAACCGAAGCCATAGAAGCTGCCAGCCCATCTATATGGGCCACTTTGTGCGCAGGGTAATTTTTGAGGATGTTGTAAATAGCCATCCCTTCGAACACATCACCGCCAGGGCTGTGGATGCGTGCAATAAGCTGAGTAATTTTCCCAAGGTCTTTAAGATCTCGGGCAAACTGTTTGGCGGTTATGCCCCAACCGCCGATTTCATCGTAAATCATCAACTCGGCTTCGCCGTTGGCGGATGCTTTGAGGCTATACCAGCTTTTCTCTGGCTTATTGGTCGGCGTCAGTGCGCCTTGCGGCGCGATCAGCGCGGCGCTGGTTAGCGCGGTCGCGCACGCTGCCGCTAGATGAGTTCGTTTCATTTTTAGCTCCATTGGTTTCTGGGTCTGGATCGTTGGCGGTCAACATGCCGTTATCGCGGTTGTATTCAACTTCGCGGCGGCGCTGACGCTTCACTTCTGCAGGGTTGCGGCCTCGCGCCCGAGCCCACTCTGCCTCTGTCGCAGCATTGCCCGCGATCATCATTTCCCAGCCCTCAGCCTCTTTGCGCGGGTCAATCCACGGCATGGTGGGGCCGTAATACTGGGCATCAAATAACGTGCGAATATCCAGCTCGCGCGGCAGCTTTAACGGATCAACTTTGTTAAGTTGCTCAGCAACAAGCCATTGGCGATAAACAGGCCGCGACCAGCCGGCGCAAAACCACTGCTGCAAGATGCGGTTGGATTCATCCTGCTCAACCAATTCTTGGCGCTGGCTTGAGTAACTACCGGCATATTCGCGGGCGATGCTTGAGTAACTGGTACGTGTTCCGGCCGCAGCTGCACGCAACTGGCCATTTCTGAAATCCACCATATGTACATTGGGGCGATTGCTCTCAATCATGCCAACATCCTCGCCGGGTGCGAGGTCGTCAAAGGTCATGCCTGGGGCTATCGGGATTTCCCGGCTGCCTCCGTTATTACCAGAGTCGGTGTACATATCGGGGTTGCCGCGCTTGATGTAAAACGCCAGCGCCGCGGCAATCCGCGCCGCTACCCGCTCACTTTCCTCATAGTCCTTGATATCAGCAAGACGGGTGAGAATGCCGTGAAACACACTCACACCGCGCAACTGATGCAGGCGCTTGAGCTGGGCCAAGTGCATCATGGCCTTGGCAGGGATCTGTTTGGTAACGTGCTTGAACCCCATTACATCAGCGGGGTGCTGCTTGAGTACGTTATATGCAGTGACCTGGCCCCAGTCGTTCACGGTTAGCCCTTGGCGGATCTTCTTTGCCGTATCGTTGAGCTCATAGGGAACAAAGTCAGGCTCAAGCGCTTCGATAGAGTAAGGGGTGCCCTGTGGATTGGGGTGGATAAGACTAGGGATTTTGCCAACCACATGCTGGCCGAAACATTCACCATCACGCAGCGCAGTGCGAAGCACCAAACGCTCAAGCTCTGGACGGGTGTAACGCCCTGTTACATCAGGCTTAAGACTCCAGGCAGCAAAGCGACGCGCCAGTTCTTCGGCAAAGTCACCGAGTATATTGCCCGCCATGTCTTTTGGCTGCGGCTCCACCACAATGCCATTGGCGCCGACCACCCTCTCTTCCAGCCGGTCGAGAATGCCGATACTGAGATCGTGGTTTTCATCCAGCCAGCGTGCTTGCTCTCGCAAGTTTTTGCCGGCGGCGAATACAGCCTGGTTTGCACCTCGGCCTTCACGCTTGCCCTTATGAGTGCGGCTTGGGCTAGCGGCTTCATACGCCCTGATATTCTGGTATTGCAGTGTGGAAACAGCACGTTTTAGCGCCCACGCGGGCGAGACTGTGACAATGATGTCATTGAGCCAACTCATGAATGCCCTCGGGTTTGTGTTGATTTAATTGAAAGTGGCCAGGCTGGCACCACCACGTTGGCGCCCTATGGATGCCAACCGCCGTTCCCATTCCTGACGTCCTTTGCGAATGGACTCCAGATCTTCCATTGCCATCTGCTTGCCGTTGATAGTGGTGGACTTGCCATCCAACACATCAATTTCAGCCTGCAGATAAACGGCAATCATTTTCTCGATTTGCTCTTTGTTCACAGCCAGCCTCCGCCGGACGTTTTCAGCCAGCCATTGCTCTCGCTGGATTTTGTTTTTTGGGGTTTGGGTTTTGGTTGGGTATGCTCAGGCTCAGGTTCACTTTCCTGACTTACGGCCTGCAGGCTTAGCTTTTCGAGATCTATGCCGAAACGCTCAATGGCGATATAGAGCGCGGCCAGGGCATACACAAAGCAGTCCAGCGCTTCATTACGGCGATTCCCGTTGTCCCAGCGATAAACTATCTTGCCGTCCCTACGCTGAGGGATCTTGCGTTCTGATGTCAGTTGCTGCAGCTCGGTTTCATCGCAGATACTGTCATCCATTGGTAGGTGGATGGCATTTGCCTTCGGAACAGATGGATCAGGCTGGATTAACAAGTGAGACATCAGCTGTTCTTTGGCACCATCGGTACCAATTTCAGTTAGGTAAACTCCTTTGCGATTTCGCTTGCGAGGGAAATTGGCAATAGGCTTGCCATAGGTTTTTGCACCAAAGATAGGGATAACCCTTTGGATACCCATACGCTTTGACATTGAGACAACTGTATCGTGGTAGTGACCACCGGTATCCCAACAAATAATCCCGATGTTCAGAATGATTCCATCGGCACGGGTATAAGTTCTATTTAACCTATCTTCAACCCTGCCCAGGAGTTCATTGTCATCAGGACGGCCGTGAAGAATGAATCGATCAATCAACCACTTTTCTTTGTTGGCTCCCCAGCCCCAAATTCTGCCTTCATAGCGATTGTCTTGAGTATCAACACCTGCTGTGAGATAAACGACACGCTGCGGCATCTTGCCATCCGGATACATTTCCCGGCGGCGAAGAAGATCTTCCCATTCCAGCTTTTCGCCGGTGTCATCATCCCAGGGTTGGCCGAGCTTGGTATTGACGAATGTTTGCAGCTTTTCTTTGTCGTCCTTGGCCTTGTAGAAGTCGGCCACCAACTTTCGCCAACTTGAAAGGGGGTTGTAGGCCGACCAAATGTAGATAGCTATGTTTTCAGGGGTGGCTATCTCGCGGCCTTCGCTGTCGAAGAACGCCAGAAAATCTCTAGTCCAGATGCCTGTTTTTTCGCAAATCCACTTGGCATCAGGGTGTTCCTGCATGGCCGTGAGGCATTTGTTTTCGATTACGCAGGCGCAGTGTTCACACAGGTAATAGGCGGTTTTGGGGTCGTCCCCATGCCACTTGATACCAAAGGGCTCGTCTTTGCCACCCCACTTAAGCCGCTGTAACTCACCGCAGTGAGGACACGGCAAATAGAAATGAAAATGGTGAGGGCTTTCGCTGCAGGCCTTCTCCATTTGACAGCGGCCAAGTATCTTTGGCGTTGAACCACGGATAGACTTTGGAAACACCGACAACTCAACTCGAGTATCACCAAGCCCGGTAGCGTTGCCTTCATGCTCAATGGATTCATCGAAGCCGGCCAACTCATCGTAAATCACATCATCGGTTGATATTTCACGATAGTTGGCAGCAGCCGTGCCACCTCGAACCATCAAGGTTTTGCCGTTGGAAAACATCTTATCTTCCAACGTGCTGTCTTTATGCTTCTTCCCCAGCCATGGCGCAAGAGCGCGCCATACTGGAATGTCCCGGATAGCCGTTTCAACGTGCTTCTTCATAAAGCTGACGGCTTGCTTATCGCGGGGCTGATAGATAAGCACATTGCGCTTTTTGTGCTCTATCTTATAGCTGGCATTGGCCATCAGCATTTTGGTGTAACCAACCCGCGCCGACTTCATCACATTCAGAGTGGTGATCAGGTCGTTACCCATGGCATTGAGAATGCCAACCTGGAACGGCAGACTCTTCCACTTACCCTCTGAGTAACTGGACTCAGACGACATATAAAAATGCTCATCGGCGTACTCAGCGCATGTCATCCTTGGCGGGCGCCACATGGCTTTGAGTCCAGCAGTAACCGCAGCTTTCAGATTGTTAATCTGTGCTGCGGAGATATTCATCCAGATAATCCTCTATACGTTCCCCGATGCCTGACGCGATATTGCCCGCCTTGATGATTTCGGCGCGCATGGTTTCCAGTTGGTGTTCGTCGGTGTCGGGGTGTTGCCTTTTGACATTGAGCGGTGCCTGGTCGAGGATTGGACCAATTTGCACCGCTATTTTGTTAAGAAGGAAAGTGGCGAAACCAACCTCTACAACTAACTTTCGGTCCTTATCGTTCTTGAGCTCTTGCCCATCCGCCTGAGCTTTGGTCAGACGCCAGCGCTCAAAGTCGAGGTTTGGCTTTTCGGGATCATCCTCTGGTACTGATGCAGCAAACTTTCGCTCGGCATGGCCAACCCGGTTGGCCACTACATCGGCCACGGAATATAAACACTCACGACCGCGCTTTTCTCGAAAGTTTACTCCCCACTTATCGAAGGCCTGAGTGCTAATCCCCAGGCTTGAGCACAGATCCCGCTTGTTCAGCAACACAACATCCGGGGCTTTGGGTGGAGTTTTTCTCATGCTGATCTGGCTGCCTGTTCACTTGACGGGGGTTTAACTGCTCCAGCTTTGCCTGAGCCAGTCGCATTTCAATTAGGTGAAGTTCTTGCGCCCTCGACTCTGCGCTGGTGTGCTCTTTGTCTTTGATACGCCGCAGATACGCGTTGTGGGCGCGGTTACCCAAATAGGTTGCAATAGCCAACACCATCCCCAGCACTACAGCTACCTTGTCCACGGATAGCAGCCCCCCAATAGCGCTGGCGAAAGAAGATAAATAGCTGGCCAGATTGAAGGCCTTTTGCGCTGGTAGGTCATTCATCATGCGCACCCTGTTTCGGTACAGGCTTTCGCTGCTCGTTCAGAAACAGTTCGAGGCGTTGCCATTGAGAGTCACAGTTGGAGATCACGGCTAGCAACCGACTGATGTAGCCGGTATGGTCGCCATTGTCGGTACCGCCAATCGGATAAGGTGGCGGGTCACATCTACCAATGATCTGAGGTGGGATCTCTACAGGCCTCGGCACCTCGATTGTTACGGTGCGCACAATTGGCGGCGTTGCTGAGCAACCGCTGAACATCATCAGGCACAGCAGTGCCCATCCACTGGTTAAGGCTTTCATCATGGCTGCTCCTGTATTCACCTAGGGTAACGCTGAGAACTTCTTGGCGACCGCGAATACCAGCCAAGTCGGTGCGATATTGCTGCTCAGACACGGCGAGCGCCGTCAGCTGCTGCCATATCTTGGCTTTATCCGCTTCCTGCCTTTCAACGGCAGTCGTCAGTGCCGACACATCCAGTTGCAGCCCGAGTTGATTGGCGCTGGCGGTTTCAAGATTCGCCTGCAATAGGCTGACCTCTGAGCGAGTGACAGTGAGTGCCAGACCCAAGGCCACACAGGCCAGAATAAGACCGCCAATCAAGTACAGATGGGCGCGGCCGGCGGCAACTTTAATCATGTGATTGCTCCTGAATGCAGAGTTGATGTCGTTCCTGTGCTCTTGTCCACACGCCCATGCAGCGTTTGTTGCCTGGGGTTGAACAGTCAAAACCGCCAACTGTGCGATATTCTGGCAGCAACAACGCATTACAGGCTTCAAGGTGACGGCCTTTCAGCAAATAACTGCGCATAGCCGATTCGCGCCATCGGCCAATGCCATACTGGTATACCCAATTGATATAGAGGTCGTATTCGCCCTGCGTCATTTCAACGCCAGGCAAGCTCTCCTTAAAGCGCACTTCATCGTTTGCGACATGGGCCTGGGTTGTTTTCAGGGCCTGCACTGGCGTGAGCTTGTCGCCAAGCTTCACTGGTTTACCGTTGGCATGATAGGTCGAGCCGAAGCCCACTGTAGGCCTGTCACCTTGCATCGGGATAGTCGCCGATGGGGAAAATCCCTCAGATACGACCAGGGTGATAAGAGCTGCGGCCGATAAGCTTAAGCTGGCCACTTTGATCCTGTTGGTCATCATGGCTCCTTAGATTCATTCATATAGGTAGGCTTACTGATGGATTAACCGGGCGCCAACCGGCGGCTGCGTCATCCCTCTAGGGGTTCTTCTCGCTGACTATGCTCCAGGGCGAGTGCTCAGTGGGGTATCAATGTAAACGCGCTTACTTTTACGTGGCATCGAAAGCCCTAAAGTAAAAAAGACCCGATGAGGGTCTTTGGTGGTTGGCAGTCATTTTTAGCTCTGGCGAGCATGCCATAAACATAGCGATTTTCGGGGGGCAAAAAAAACCCTTTTCTGTCCGTTTTAGTCCTAGATCTGCCCCATTTGATAAATGCGGTTTGAAAGTTGTGTGTTAACACACAAGTTTGTTACCGATATCGGATGGCGAGACAAGCCTCTCAGTACAAACATCAATGAAGTTAAAACAATTTCAATCAAGGTTGTGGCTCACAGTTCACTAACTTACTAATTGAAATTTAAAGATTTTGCTATATATTTCGATGAATTAAAACACTAACTAAGAGGGCCTTCAATGAAGTACGCTTTAACAATATTACTTTGCGGAATATTAAGCGGATGTGCATATACACCTATTGCAATGGAGTTTTCTAACGAGGAACCCGCGCTAATTGGAGAGGCTGGAGGTGGAGGCTTTGAGCTATCAAACTTAGAAGGCACTACCTGCGTGGGCTCTTACAACCTCCTGTCTAACTCTAAGCATATCATTACTGACATAACATGCTCAGATGGAAGAACAGGAAAGGTTCAGGTATTGAGGACAGGCCCCAGTCTTACGAATGGTTCTGGATATGGTGTTTTGAGCGATGGAACCAAAGTAAGGGTACTCATTGGCGATATGGTTCACTACCGTGACGCACAAGGCGTGTGGGAAAAAGTTAAGCTGTAAATAAACAAAGCCCGCAGGAAAGGGCGCGGGATTCGGTTTACTTATGACAGGAGTCTAAATCTGTCACTGAAAGCCTAGTACAAAACCAAACATATGCAAAAGATCGGCGTGATCAAAAAAGGATCTGCAAAGTTGGTGTATCAGCGAACCATGGACCAGGCGAAAACCCATAAGCATTTTTGCATTTACAATCAACAGATTGTGATACAGAGAAGGCACCTAGGAAAGGTGCCTATAATCAATGGTTATAAAACAACAACCAACCACCAAAATTTTTCATATGTAGTGAAGGATTGCGAGTCCCCGCCCCCGCAATACAGTTGGTGAGAAGGACCCGCAAACTATATTTGGAGCTTCCTTAGTTCAGCTATGCAATTTCCAACAGCAATATTCTTTTTTTGCTGCTCATTAAACCATTTAGAGTAAAAATCTAAAGCCTCTTCATTAGATAAAGAGGCAGCATTCAAATGATTCGCATCACCGTAATCAACCACAAAATCACAATTCAACAAATTATCAACCGCCTCCAACAAAACAGGTGACGTATGTATTTGTTTTGCGTAATTCACTTTATTCTTTATTGATTCTAAAATATACCTATCCTTAGTCACTAATTCATTATGTTCAAGATAAAATTTTATCCCAGCCTTAAATTCCTTTCCTTCCCTATCGGCTAATACAGAATCAAATATCAGCTCGTTAATATTTGACTGGTGCGTCCTAATTTCCGACAACCTTTTTTCAAACAATTCAGCTATCTCATATAACTGATTAAGATCATGTACTTTTTTGTCACGCACATATGTCATGTAGGCATATGCAATACCCATAACACCTAAGATTGTTGCGATATTGGCCAAAAATGATGTAATCTCTTTTAAAATATTAAATTCCATCCCACCAAACCAAGCAACAATCAAGTTAAAATAAACCCCTGTCAAAAGCACGAAAACTATAAACAAAGGAACAAAAAAATACTTTACATACCCAATCATTTTTCAATCACCAAATAAATTAGTACAAATACACTTTCACTAACATCACTAAAAAATTTATCGCAACCAAGATTTCAAATGAATCATGCATACGAAATTTAACACAATTGAAAACTTCCGAGTTTACGCACAAGAACGTACTACAACCATAAATCTTCGTAATTTTCTACAAAAATAACAGATTATACTTCCTCTATGATATATTTATCACATACGCAATTACATTTTTCATCAACACATACAACGCTTTGCCTACTCTTCGCAAACACACTATTGCCATGCATACCTCCACAGACCTTTTCACTACAATCATGGTGATCACAGGTCGTTTCAAACATATAACCTATAGGCCGACCAATTGAATCATAGCCACTGTTTCACCATCCCATACTCACCTCACCAGCGCCAGTTCTGCGCGTCTTAACCAGAATACAAAGGACTTACGACTGTCGAAGTCCAGCAATGCCCACTTACCCCGGCACAGGTACTGAGCTCGAATAGCTCGGCGGCACTCGGGCGCCAGCTGCTCAATGCGCCAGTCGTAACGAATAACCCCGGGCGGTGGGTTAATGTCACGCTCACTCACTGTCGTTCCGTAGGTGATAGGGTCCTTGAGCCGGTCACAGCTACTGCGGACGGCGTACCCTTTGCCATACTCATGCCTGAGCCACCAGTTAGCCCACGCTCGCAACTCGAGGCGGAGCTGCTTCATGTTCATCAGCGCTTCATGCTGCGCATCGTGCTTATGCTGCATCGGCCAGCCCCCTTAAGTTGAACAAGTCCAGGGCAAAAATATCAGCACAGATGGCGCAAAGGTCGTCATACGGTACCGGGCTTTGTCCCTTCTCCCAGCGCCGATAGGTTTTGACATTCACCCCGTAGGCGCTTGCCACTTCCTCCTGGGTCATTTGGCGCAATCTCCGCCCCATTGCCAGCAGTTTTGCCCCTGATGCTGCCGCCGCTTTTGCCATCCTAAAACGCCCCTTTTCGTGCAATTGCATCCTCTTTTGACAATGATGCAGTGATCATCACAGCCACCCGCTTGCCATCTGACTTTGCCCGTTACCAAGATCTGAATGCGATCTAGGGATTATCTCGGGCGCGATCTGATTAAATCCGCGCTCAATCAAATACTGGTGATACTGCTCAAGTGCCTGGCTCACCCCTGCATTGAGGGATGACTGAACATAGGTACGCAAAAGCACAGGCAGGGAGTGATTGAGCAACAACTCACCAATCACGGTATCAATACCAATCTCAGCAATAATGGTGCGAAAAAGCCGCCTGATATCGTGTGAAGTGAAGTATTTAAAGCGAAGGCCAACAGACCAATCCTGAGCAGTGCGCACAGCAATAGGCGCCTGACCTCGGCCGGGGAACAGCCAGGCACGCTTGCCAACATTGGCCAACTGCCAGCGGCGGTAATGATCAATCAAAGCCCGGGCAGATTTGGTCAACGGCAACCGCAACTCATTACCGTTTTTGGTGTTTGACGGCGGTATCACCCAAACATCGCCGGTGAACTGGTCCCACCTAGCCTGGCGGGTTTCATTGATACGGGTACCAAACATCATCATCAACACAAACAGCATAGCCTGAACCATCACAGTCTCTGATAACAGCTTGAACAGCTCGCCAAGGTCAGAGTCATACAGCCTCGCATCCAGCGCCTTTGGCAGCCTCACACTGGGCTTGAACCCGGCCAAAGGGTTGCTATCGAGCAAGTGCAGCCCAGCGGCAGAACTGAACGCCGTCTTGAGCTTACTTACCACCTCCACCACATAGCGGGGCGAATACCCATCAGCCAGCATCGACTTAACCAGCGCACTATCCAAATCACTCCAACTCAGTGATGCCAGCGGCAACTGCCCAGCCCTTGGGATCAAGTGCCTGGTAACTATCGAACGCACATTCCGGCGCCAACTCACACTCATAGTCGTGTTATCTGCCACATGCCCGACATACCAGGTAACCACATCAGCCACAGTCACAAACTGCCCAAACATAACCTCACCTCCAGCTGCTCGCTCGGCCAGAGTGGCCGGCAGCTGCTCCAAAAACGTATCGATACACAGATCCGGCCAAGTGCCCACCTTGCGCCATCGAGTCACGTTCTGCTCATTGAACACCAGAAAAATACTCGCCTTGGTGCGCTCACCATTGGCCCGCAGTCTCACTGTCGGATACTGAGGATCCCGATAATCCCGGGTAACACCGCCGCTCAACCAACGGCGCAGCGGCGCCCGCTTCAGCTTGCCAACTTCAACACCGCTCGCCATCAAGCCACCATCCTGTATTCATAGGTTTTGTTCGTACCCTGGCGAATGCGCTTCATCCGCTTTTCGGCGGGTAACTCCCGCCAACGGGCACTCAGAGCTGTTTCGCTATCAAGCGTTCCAAAGCGTTCTCGGCTTAACCGCTGAAGCTCAAACAACGTGTGCCACTTGCCATCATCCAGCATCGCAACCAAGCGTTGCTTCTGGGTTTTCGGTAATTGCTTACTCATCGTTTGCTCCTTTCGTTGTCCGTAGGCCAAACTTCACCCGTAAATCTGCAATGTTCGCTCTTGCTTTATTGGCCGCTGTAGGTCGAGTAACCCTCGTTGGCAGTGCCTTGGGCAGATTAAAATCAATCTCCTCACCATTGGCATAACGGCGGATCAACATGGTGTAATTGCGCTCAAATACCTTGAACGAATCATCTGCTGTGGATGCCCCAAACAGCCAACTCCCGCCAGACTCACGCAACGCCAACCGCACAATGGCATGGCTCCACTTGTGTTTGGCAACATGCGAGTAATGCCGCATAGCTTCACGATAAGCCTGCTCAACGCTTGGCAGTCCTAAATCATCGGGTTCCGCATGGCACCAATGGCAAAACTGCAAAGGCGAAGGCCAAAACTGCCGCTTACCATCGCGCTCACAACGGGCACGGTTAATGCCACGCTGCACCACTTCAACGCTGCCAATGCGCTGCGCTACCAAGGTTTTCAACCATTCCGCCTTCATGCTGGGCTCTTGCTCAGGCTTGGGCGCCCCAATCGGAAACAAGATTTTCAGCTTCGCAAACACGCTATCAATCAGCTGCCCGTCAAACTCCGACACCACAGGGCGCGATTGCTGCGCCGACGGCATAAAATCCAACGCCTGAATCGGCTGTGGTTGATGGTTTCGTTGTGTCATATCAGCGGATCTCCATCGTCAAAAACATTGCTGGTCCAGTGCTGCAGTGCCTGGCCACTGGTTGGCACCAGCCCACGGTTTACCGCCCAATCAAACTTGAACCCCTGCCAGCCCTCGCCCAACGTCACTCGCAAGCAGTCATCCACACTCATGCCAGCTGCAACCGCCTTGTGCAGCTCAGGGGCAACGTAATCAACCGCACCTTGCGTCAAGGGCTTCTTAGCCGCTGCGCGTGCTTTCACCCAATCGGCAAATACCTCATCCGATGGCGCCGCAGGCCACTTATCAAAAATAAACTTGTCGCTTGGAGAATTGCGCTTGGCGGGCACGCCAACACGCTCTTGGTTCATTGACTGGTTAAATGACTGGTTCTGAGTACCGTTTTTGGGACTATTCAAAGTACCGTTTTTGGGACTATTTCCTGTCCGTTTTTGGGATGATTCCGTTTTCGGAACCATTCCGCTTTTGGGACTGTTATCACCGGTGCTTATTGGCTGCGAAACATCCACCAAATTCAGACGGTAAATCTTCACCTTGCCCGTTCTGCCGGCTCGCTTACCCGTATCGGTTAGCACACCCGCGTCTTGCAGCTTGGCAATGTTGCCAATAATGGTTTTACGGTCCAGGCCCGTGTCTTTCACCAACCGCTCAACCGACGGATAACAGCGGTGATACTCGTCCGCACGGTCAGCCATCGACAACAACAGCAATTTCAAACTCGCAGGCTTAATCGCTAACGACCAAGCCCAATCAGTCGCAGCACGGCTCATAACCCACCCCACATTGCGCAAGGTGTTGAAACTGAGCTACTATCACCACGCAGCTCACTTTCTCCACGAATGTTGTTGCACTCGCCCACCAGTCCGCCAAGATCGAGTGGGCGTTTTACTACCATCAAAAGGAACTTGATATGCCGAAAAACCGCAATGAATACGGCGTTGTAATTGCTATTCACCGCAAACGGGGCATGGTGGCTGTCAGCATCGAAGGCACCGGCATCACCGTTTTTAATGTGGTTGACTCTTACGACATTGAGCTGAACGATGTTGTTTACGGCCCGTTGGATTACGTTGGTGGTCAAACAATTTTTCATCCCGCCAAAAGGCAAGAAATTCAGGTTGTTGTTGAAGCCACCGGCTGCACTGAAAAGAACTTTCGCCATCACATGTCCTCCTGAGTTATCTTGCGCAGTAAGTTGTCGTGCAATAGCTCTAACAACGCACGCCGTTCACCCCAGCGTTTCAAGTGCTCCTCAAGCCCATCGAATGGCTGCACATAACGCTTGCGTAGCATCACCTCATCACAACGGCCTTGCTCCATTTCCAAGTAAGCCAAAAAGTATTCAACGGCCGCAGTGGGCATCGGCAATGCACGCTGCCCAAGCAGCGCCTCATTCACAATGGTTTTTGCCACCTCATCGAACTGCTGTCTCACCGTATGGTGATCAATTTTTGATACCAAAACGTCATACCAACCCACATTAGAAACGGCACTAATTAACGCGTTTCGGATCAAACACTGCATGTGCCTCGCATAAATCTCATGCGCGTTCATGCCATCAAAGCAAGCACCGTCAGATTGCATCGGCACCAAACACAAAGGCTTTTCTGCATCCAAAGCGACAGGCGTTAACATGGCGTCATACTGCGCTCGCTGCTCTCCAGTTAAGTGGCTGTTTAGCGCCACAAGACCATCATCATTTTTATTGTCCATGCTCATACGTCACCGCCTTGCGCCAAATTGACGCACATCAATGGCTTGGCTATGATGACCAAGCCTGAACTCAGGTAAGCGCCCGCAGCTGTCACTAAACTAACGCGGGCGCTTCTGTTTTTGTGGCTCATGCGGCCTCCGGTCCATCGTCAGGCAAACGGCAGCCTGCGTCATACAAACGGGCGCAAATGCCGGTAAAGCTGGTTGAGTGAGAACGCGCCGCAATAGCCGCCATTTTGGCTATCTGCTGCTCTGGCGCTCACTGTCTGGCTGCCGGTGCTTTTGGCGGTTGGCCATAAACTCAAACGCCTCGCGTTCCTCTGCCGTTTCGATGCTGATAACATTGCCTTCGCTCATATCGCCTCCAATCCCAACGTCTTGCGCAACGTAGAGCGCAACACTGCAACAAACTCATGCCAGGCCAGCGCCAACGCTTCACGCTGTTCCATTTCGTCAATCACCCGGTCAAGTTCCAGTGATGCCGCCCTGAATGCGTCTATCGCCAGCCCTCTCTCAATTGAGTTTGCCGGCAGCTCAATCGCCACTTGATAGGCCACCACAGTCGCGGCATATGCCTTGCCAATCACCGCCAAGGCGCCGCGCGAAAACCCGCAGCGGTTCGCCTCACGCCAAGCGTTAACGTTCTCAGCCTGCATTTGCGGGTAAATATCGAGTTCAATCAGATCAAGCTCGTCCATGCTTCCTCCTGTTAATCCATTCAAAATCATCACGGCAATCCGCATCACAAAAACGGGCCTCAGCGGCAACCGGAGCACTGCAATACAAACAGCGGCCGGTGCTTGCAGCTGCCTGCGCTGGCTTCCTTGCTTGGGCTATTGCCAGGCTGTCAAACAGCTCAGATACCCGTTGGGCTTCGTCTGCTTCGTTACTCATTGGCGGTGGCTCTGCCAGCGCGAAGGAAAGAAAACTCGGCTTCCAGCAATTGAATACTGGCCTCAGTCGTCGCCCGCGATTCCCTCAGCTCACGGTGGCATTGAATAACCTGCTCGCGGGTCGGCTGCGAGCCTAGGGTAATAACCGCAATCTGTGCTTCGCTGTTTTCCTTGGTGAGAATTGCCGCCACCCTGCCCGGCTCCAACTGCCCGCCAACAAGGCCCGAGTCTGCAACTACCGTTACCCCTATCGGGCCATACACATCATTCAGGTAAGCCATACGCAAATGCGTTGGCATAGCGGCAAGCAAAGCTTGCTCTACATGAAACAGGCGTTCCGGGTTTGGATGGCACTCTTGATACTGGCCGAGCCAGCGGAAGATCTTCTGGGCATTGATCCTGGAATCGTTGTAAGGGTCGTCGGTTCGCGCAAAGCTAATCCCCTCTCTGGCCAGTGGCTTTTTCAGGCCCAGGCGATCAACAACCTCCACAACGCTGGCCGCCAGTGATGCACGGCTCACCTTGGGCAACTCCAACCAGCGGTGAATAGCAACCATTAGCAGGTCAAGGCGTGATTTGTGTTTCATGGCTAAACTCCCTTTTAGGTTTACCGTGTAATCAAGCTGCTTGCTGCTCGTCATCATTTTGCGAATCATCAGCCATTAGCTTGCCGTTGGTGATGCGTTCGAGCTGATACGCTCTAAGTGGCGGGACGTTATCGCCCCATTTGGAAACTGCCGCTTGGCTGATTGGGAATCCTGCTTCGGTGAGCGAAGCAGCAACCTTTTGTTGAGTTTGAAAGAAGTTGAGTACGTCAGATTTTTTCATGATGTGACACCTTTCCGTTGGTCATGCCCTGATAATATAACCAAAGTAAATTACACATCAAGAAAAATATTACCATATGAAAGTGATTAAATATAACCTGCGTAATATCATTCGGATATGAATACGAATCCTCTCAGCACTAACGTAGTGCAGCGCATGAAAGAACTTGGCATTTCTCAAAAGGAGCTGGCTGAGCTTTCTGGCATTTCTCAACCAATGGTTCACAAGTTGGTATCAGGCAAGGTAAAGTCCTCCGCAAAGATTGTGGAGCTTGCGCGCGCCCTAAAGTGCTCACCAGAAAGATTGCTTTATGGTATTGAGCAAAGGGCAGATGATGAGATTTCAGAGTATTCGGGTTCGTTTGCTGTCTGGGATGACAAAACACCGCTGGGCAAAGACGAACTTGAAGTGCCGTTCTTCACTGAAGTGAAACTGGCAGCAGGCAACGGCATTGTGGCCGATATCGAAAACCACGGTCCTAAACTGCGCTTCTCTAAATTAACCATGCGTAGTCAAGGCGTGGAGCCAGCTGCTGCTGTATGTGTGAAGGTTTCGGGTAACAGTATGGAACCGGTTTTGCCAAACGGCAGCACTGTCGGTATTGATACTGCCAACAAAACTATTGTCGATGGGAAAATGTATGCCATTAATCACGATGGCATGTTGCGGGTTAAGCTGCTCTATACCCTTCCCGGTAATGGCTTACGCCTGCGCAGCTACAATCAAGATGAATACCCTGATGAGAGTTATAGTGGCGACCAAGTAAAAGTGATTACCGTTATTGGTCGCGTGTTTTGGTATTCTGTGCTGCTGTAAGATTTTGAATTTAGACTGCTAGCTTTAGCGGCATATTCTTATGCAAAAAATCTTTGGAAGGTATTTCGACATCAGGGCCATATATCATCACTTCTGAGCCCTTTCTTTTCTCCTGAGCCGTATAACTCAAAAAATATGAGTCTTGACGATAGTCCTTATATATCTCTCTAATTTCAGGCACATCATCGTATGAAACGATCCAAGGATGACGGACATTTGCCATTGTTGCAGCTATTTCAACATGATCATCATGATTGTAGAAGTTACGGTATAACCCAGAGCCCTTAACGTAGTATGGAGGATCAAGATAAATTAGTGTCTTTTTAGGCAAAGTCGGAACAACCTCGCGAACTAGTTGTACAGCATCCATGTTGTAGACAAATATTCTTTCTTTGTAACGACCAATCAGCTCTATTCGCTTAATCAAATCTTTCTTGTTGTAGCGAACATCCAACTTCCATTTACCAGACTGTTCTTTCCCGCCGATTACACCAGCCTTAAGGATGCCGGAACGGTTTGTTCGATTAAGAAAAAATGTCGCGAACGCTACATCTAAAGTTGAGTATTCCTCAACATTCGCAAGCACATTCTTCTGAACATGCCAATTGTCTATAGTAACTGGCGTATCACTGATCAGTTTGCATAGATCATCATTGTGCTCTTTAACAGATACCCAAAAGGCATACACTGCAGGGTCATAGTCATTAATGTGAATTTTTGATGCGTACTCATTGAACAACAGTTCAATCGCTACTCCAGCACCGCCAGCGTATGGCTCCAAATAATGACCATCTAAAAGCCCATTTGCTTCAAAGACTTGCTTCACAAACTGAGAAAATTTTCCTTTACCACCAGGGTACCTCAAGGGAGTTGCAAATTTCTTCATCTTAATAACTATCTTTTTGAGCCTTCCGCATATGAAAACATAAACTACAAGTAATGGCCAGCACTGAAGCCTAGCCCCAAATGGTATCAAAAAGAGGTTTATATGTCTCAGCAACACTATTCAATTCCGTTGGAATTGGTGCCGAAAACTGATTATGTACCAATTGGTTGAGATGTTCTATTGAACCTATAGAACTATCATTAGAGCCTGTCGCTCTGTTACGTATAGCTCGACTTTGGGACTTATCGAGTAAAGTAAGCTGCTCTAACTTCGACACCACAGCAACTAATTTTACTGAAAGCTTATCATCGTCTTTAATTGGCTTGTGATTATCAACACGACATACTTGATCATTTGCTGCTTTTTGATTAGAAATGAAGGTATCTAATGTGAGCTCAAGGAACACTCTAAACATAACTCCAGCTGCATTAGGCGACTCATGTACATTTATAGAATGTCTCAATTCACGATAAATTTCGTTAATTCTGGAGTTGGTTATTTTGAGGGACCATGGGATTAGGTGTTTCCTCATTAAAGTCGAAGGCTTAGCTTTAATTTTAGGATTGTTTGAATTGTCTTCGCCGCTCCCGCCGCGATTGTTCCCTGAGTTATTGTTATCGTTGTTGCCATTACTACTATCATCTGCGGTATTTCCATTTCCCGTAGAATTAGTACCTCCGGAATTTGGTGATTGACCTGAATCTGTAGCATTGGGAACTTCGGTTGAAGCTGCTTTTTCCTTTAGTCGAACTGGTAAAAGTTCAGGCGGAATATGACCAATAAATTTCACTCGATCATCATGATTCCGTATATCATTTACATTATAGCCTTGTGTAGTAAAGAGGTTTATTGCGAAATCAACAGATGGTGCAATAAAATGTAGTTCCAAATTTGGCTCAAGGACCCGGTTCTTTACTTGAAGCATAAAGGCTTCCTGCGCAGGCTTTGAGCTGAATAAACGCGTAAGTGTAGTAACAGGAATATACATAACGCCTTTAACAGTCTCATCAGAAAAAATGTGTTTGTTATCTTTAACTAAGTTTCTAATTTGTCTACCAATAGACTCAACGCCGGTAAGCCGCGCTCTTCTCTCATCACGAATGTCGCTGTCCCATCCTACCCGACCAACGCCCCCGTTTGGCCCGGTGTGTTTGAGTTCAATCCAAATATCACCACTTTTTCTGTCTGGTACTACACTGCATTCTACTTCTGAAGGGAGCTGAAGATTTTCTATGGCTGAGATAATTTCTTGAATTGACTTGGCAATTTTACTATCTGACGCAAGATCTGGATTTTGTAGCAGTTTAAGGGCGGTCAGTCTACGATTTCCCTCAAGAACGATATAACTACTTTCGTCAGATGGATCTGGTGTAACTAACTGTAATTCAGTTGGATCCAGGCCAAATTTTGCTATGTGCTCAGCAAGCTTAACTATTTTCTTGGCATCTTCTGGATCAGCCATCATGAGATCTAGGGCTTCACGCTGATTCTGGGCAACATCACCGCCAAACCTGACGTTTTCCTGATCAAGTTTGATTGAATTGACAGATAAAGATTGAATATTCCTTGCCACGTAAAAACTCCATTGTCGAATAGATAACCGTATCAATTATATCGATTTTATATGTTTCATAATCAGAAAGCTTCATCAGTTGCTCACAATAACAGAAATAAATTGAGAATACTGATTGAAGACATCTTACAAAACATGACCAAAGTAATTAACCAAAGTAGTTTACTTTGGTTATATTTAACCCGTACCACTTAACCAGAGGACGGGACCATGCCAATTCTGACCACCAACCCAAGCACCGCGAAGGAACGCGCCGAACACCGCTTGTTAGTGTCACTGCGCTTCGCCTGCTTGATGACCAAGCACAGCAATCCAATGGACTGCCCACGGGTAAAGCAACGTGTGGCAGAGTTGGAGCGCTACCTCTACCAACACCATCCAAGCCAACGGTTCGACCAGGTATATGTCGATTGCGCTGGCGAACTTGGTGAAAGCTTTGCCCTTCGGGTACACAGCCAAAACTACCAAGCCACTATCTGGCGCAGCCATCATCATGCTGCCGCTATCACACCGCTGTTTAGCAACGCTATTGCGTAGGAGGCCGACATGGACTGCCAATCAACTCGCACCCGCACTGCCCGTAAACCGCACCAATGTTGTGAGTGCCACACCACCATCAACCAGGGCGAGCAATATGCCTTTACCTCAGGTGTATGGAACGGCGAACCCGCCAGTTTTAAAACATGCCATAACTGTTGGGAAATACTCGCGCAAACATCACGTTATGTGAATTTAACAGCAAGTGAATGTGATGACTATCCCTACTTTGGTGGATTGGTTCAATGGTTTGATAACCGCATTACCTGCGACTTCCAAGGCGAGGCCTTTGTTTTGGAAATGGCCGAGGCCATCCAAGTACCGCCACAGCAGTTAGCCACCCTACTCTGCATTGAGCTAACCAAGGAGGCAGCGGCATGAAGGGCGAACACATCTTCAAAACCTTAATGGGTTGGGTGCTACTCAAGCCGCTGGAGCAACAAAAGGAGTCGCAATGAATACTGTGTTTTTACTGATGGCTGAGCACAGCGCGGCCATTGTCCCGCTGGAGTCCATTTGCGAGAAGTATTTTGGCATGAACCCCACCACGGCAGCCAAAAAGGCCAAGGCCGGGTTGTTGCCGGTGCCTGCGTTCCGCGGGGGCGAAAGCCAGAAAGCCACTTGGCTGGTAAACCTCACCGACCTGGCGGCATACCTCGATAAAAAGCGCGCTGCGGCAGCAGCGGATCAGGTTGAAGCGGCGTAAGGAGAACGGCAATGAAACACCTCATCCCCGGCATGGAAAGCCAAGAGCGCTTTGAGCTGCTAATCAGCTTCACCGATATCACATCAGAGCCAATGATCAGCGCCTTGCAGGATCACTATGTGAAGGGGCACCCGGCCAGCGTGGCCGCCAAGATTAATGGCATAGACCCGGGCAACCTCAGCACTAACCAGAAATCAATGGAACAAGTTGCCGCCCGCATCGAGCGTGTGAAGGAAATCGATTGGCAGCGCTTTGGCTACAAAGCAACGAATAGTTGTGGGTTAACCAACAAGGAGGCGGCTCGATGAGTTATCAAATTATCTATGCTGACCCTGCCTGGCAGTTCAACGACAAGAACCAGAACGGCAACCGAGGCGCCAGCTGTAAGTATGACGTTATGAGCCTTGAGCAAATGAAGGCCATGCCGGTTGCTGATATGGCGGCGGCTGATTGCACCCTGTTCATGTGGCACGTTCCCGCCATGCCATTGGAAGCACTGGAACTGGTAAAGGCTTGGGGGTTCACCCTTAAGACCATGAAGGCATTCACCTGGGTAAAGCTGAACAAACGCTTTTTAAACAACCTGCAGCGTGAATTTAGAGTCAACCAGATTGACCTGCAAACCATGCCGGAAGAACAACTGCTTCAGTTGCTGATGGCCGCCACCAAGATAGGCCTCGGGCACTGGACCCGTGGCAACACTGAGGATTGCCTGATTGCTGTTAGGGGTAAGCCCAAGCGTCAGGGCAAGGGTGTGCGGCAACTCATTATCGAACCGATACGCGAGCACTCACGGAAACCGGATTGCACTAGAGACCGCATTATTGAACTGATGGGTGATCTGCCGCGCGTAGAGTTGTTCGCCCGTCAAAATCACCCAGGGTGGCATGCATGGGGTAACGAAGTTGAGCACTCAATCCCATTACTCACTGCCGGCAACAAAGCCGCTTAAGGAGACTATATGGACCAGATAGCAGAACTCTACAAACGCGGCCTGAGCTTTGAACGAGTAGCCGCTGAACTGCAGTTGCCTGTTCATCGAGTAAAGCGCCACCTGCAAAGCTTGGGGATCACCCGCTCACGTACCGAGGCGGTGGCCATGGCAAACAAGCAGCAAGAGCAACGGCCGAGTTACTTGGATATTGCAGAACGAAAGGAGGCGGCCCCTTATGCCCGCTTCCTGCATCAAATGGATCAATTGAGGAGGAAGGCAGCATGAGTAATGAGCAACAGCAAACAACCCAACTGGTAATACAGCACACAGAAGAGAAACTGTTTTTAACCACCAAAGAGGTAATGGAACGTTACCGGCTTTCCAGCCCCACAACACTGTGGAACTGGCGCCGTAAAATTGGTTTCCCCGCTCCTATTCACAACGGGAGGTTTTACTCGAGAAAGCAGCTGGAAGCTTGGGACAGAGAGCAAGAGGCGGCTTAAGGAAATGGGCAAGTCAGTAGCGAAGATACTGACTTGCCCATTACTTTAGAATTGATGCCGCTTATATTCATTAATAGCTTTAAAAAGTTTATACTGCAATATTAAAAATTTCATGCTTGTACGTCCTTCAGTTGAAAAACCATTCAACCTGCTGCACAAACCGGCAATTGTATCAAGTAAAGACAACCTTTTGTCGCTAATATCACCAAGTCTAGGAATTTGTCTTCTCTCTTCTTCCATAACCCATGCCCAAATAGATTCAAAATCCTTATTTATCAAAAAACTATTTAGAGCATTCGCATCACCTGAATTAACAAAATCCTCGAAATCACTCAAATGATGACTTATTTCAGGCGTAGAACCTTCACCACTTATGGTATCTTTCAAGAGTGAATCAGTATAAGTCAACTCTTGCACTTCATGAATACTTTTATCACTAACATTCAATTTAAGATAGTCTGTAGCGAAGTCGAAAAACTGATCAGAAGTATACATATGAAACTTCTTTCCTGTTTGAATTAAAAACTCTTCTAACAACTCCGTTCTAGGGCCTATCAAATCCTTATTGTTTTTATGCCACCAATCTATTTTAACATCATCAGTAACAAAGATAATATCAACATCTTCACTCTTCGCGTAGTCCATAATTTCATCCCAGATGATGTAATCACCATAAGCACGGAGTTTATCACGAAGTGCAGTGCAGTCTTTGGCCTTAGATCCATCTTCAAATCCTGGGGGGGTTTTATTCTTAAATCTATTCTCTGCTTCAGTGGTAATTTTTTTCAGTTCATCTTCAGACTTTGACGGACCAACCTTACCATCAAAGATATCTGATACGTCGTCAAGTATATCATCGACATTGATTCTTGATGCATGTTTAGCTTTCCCAGCCTTTAACTCTTCTGAAAGCTCTTCAAATAGTTCATTCGATCTCTTATGTAAATCCTCACCAACAAAAGGGTGCTGTTTTGAGTGATCGATATCCCTTTTTAATTCTCTTATTTTCCCGACTGCTTTTTCATATAAATCCAACTGAGAGTTAATGACACCCAAACGACCATTAAAGAATTCCAACGCTACTCTATTAGGCATAAAACAACGTTCACTCAGGCCTCTAATAACGTTTAAAAAATCATTCTTGGTTTCATTTGAATATCGGTATAAGTTTAGCAATATATTTGTATCAAAAACAAATACAGCCTTATCAAAAATTTCTTTTAACTCTTGCTCTGTTTTTTTATAAAACCATGGAAATGTTGCTCTCATATCGTCCCTGCACTGGTGTTATTTAATAATTTTGAATTCCACAACGTATAAGCAGTTCGCTGTTCATCAAGCCAATCATGCTTGTTATATACCGCCATTACCCCGCCGAGCACATGGCCAAGCATTTTCTCGGTTACATGGGGCAATACCCCTACCTCACTGAGCCTGGTAGACAGAGTGCGACGGAAATCATGCAAGCGCCAGTGTGGAATATCCATTCTGGCACGTATCTCACGCACTAGCTTATTGACCGATGCTACCCCCAGGGGCTTTCTGTGCTCATTAGGGGCCGGAAAACTCCACTCTGACTGATAAAGTGACCACTGCTGCTGCAGAATGGCCAGTAAGTCTTCCGTGATTGGCCTGCGAACAGGCAAATTAGTTTTACTATTTTCAGCAGGTACTGTCCAGACCATGGACTCCAAATCATAATCGGCACGCTTTGATTTCAACAGCTCAGAGATCCTTGCCCCGGAGTACAAGCAAGCCTTTATCGAGTTGATAACTGTAGTAGTTGCACGGCTTTTATCTAACTCAGCGAGTATTTTATGGCACTCGGGAAAGGTAAGTACCCTGTCACCTACCTTGGAGGGTGAACCAACATCAGATACACGCAGTTGAAGTACATCAAGATTAGAGATCATCTGCCGGCGAATAGCCCAATTGCATATTGCTTTTACGTGCTTGAGCATGGCGCCTGCAGTTACCCGGCTGGTTTTGGCGATACCGTCGAAGAAATCGATCCACTCACTCATAGTGATTCTTTCAACTGGTTTACCGGGGAATGCGTTGAACAGATAAGCATTGAACGCAGAACGATAGATAGCAACTGTGCCCGGCTTTAACCCTGGGGCCCGTAGCTGCAAGAATGCCTCACAGATATCTTTCAGTGTAGGCATACCTTCTTGGGTAGTTCGGTGTTTCCAGTAAAGGCGTGGGTCTGTACCATTACTCAATACATTGCGGATTTCAGGAATCAGCTGCCTCGCTTCTGCAACCTTTAAGTCGGGATATCGGCCAACAGATAACCGACAAGACTTTCCTTGCCAGCGAAAACGCCACTGCCATGTTATAGTGCCCTGAGGTGTGATGCGTACCCCAAGGCCATCACGGTCTGAAAGCTCGGGTTTACCCTGATATGGTTTGCCAAGAATCGCGCGTAACTTAGCATCAGACAAAGACATTTCACTAACCTGTGTACATATTTTAGATTAAGCATAAGTTAGCTTGAGCAACATGTACACAGGTATGTACACACATGGGTTCAAACGGTCTTAAAATCTGGTGAAAACAAATAAACAAGCATGGTCAGCGTTGGCGATATTTATCAGATAGTTGAGCAGAATATTTGAAGAGTTATAAATGACAAGAAACAACGATACAATGCCAACAATATTCTGGCATGATTATGAAACATTCGGTGCTAATCCGGCGAAAGACAGGCCGGCGCAGTTTGCCGGGATACGTACCGATCTGGAGCTGAACATCATTGGCGAGCCCGAGACCTTTTACTGTCAGATAGCCAGCGATTACCTGCCCTCTCCCGAGGCGATCCTCATCACAGGTATCACGCCGCAGCTGGCGAATGGCAAAGGGCTGCCGGAAACCGAGTTTATGGGGCGGATCAATGCCCTGTTCAGCCAAGCCAATACCTGCGTCGCCGGCTACAACTCGCTGCGATTTGATGATGAGGTCAGCCGTTATGGTTTTTACCGTAACTTTATCGATCCCTATGCCAGAGAATGGCAGCAAGGCAATTCCCGCTGGGATATTATCGATCTGGTTCGGGCCTGCTATGCCCTGCGCCCGGACGGGATCAACTGGTCAACCAAAGAGGACGGCTCTCCCAGTTTCAAGCTCGAACATCTGACCCAGGCCAACGGACTCGGCCATGAAAAGGCTCACGATGCCATGTCAGATGTTTACGCCACCATAGCCTTGGCCAAACTGATCAAAGAGAAACAACCAAGACTGTTTGACTACTATTTCAAACTCAGACGTAAGCAGGCAGTCTCTGAGCAAATCGATGTACTCAATATGCAACCTTTGGTGCATATCAGCTCCAAGATCCCGGCGACTCAGGGCTGTGCCACTCTCATTGCCCCTGTGGCCCATCATCCGGAGAACAAGAATGCCATTGTCTGCGTTAACCTGCATATGGATATCAGCCCGCTGATTGAATTGGATGTAGACAGCATTCGCGAGCGCCTCTATACGCCAAGAAGCGAATTGGCAGAAGATGAATTACCCATACCGGTTAAACAGGTGCATATCAATAAGTGCCCCTTTATTGCCACCGCCAAGACACTGACCGATGAAGCCGCCGAGCGGATTGGATTTGACAAGGCCTTTGCCCGCGAGCAATACAAGCGCCTGCGCCAGCATCCGCAGATCCGCGCCAAGCTGGCAAGCCTGTTTGATACCCCAAGGGACAACCAGAGTACAGATCCGGATCTTATGCTCTACAGCGGAGGATTCTTCTCTCCGGCGGATAAGGCCAAGATGGAGATGATCCGCCATACCGCCCCCGATAATCTGGCGGCGCTGGATCTCAGCTTTGACGACCCCAGGCTCAAGGAGATGCTGTTTCGTTACCGTGCCCGCAACTATCCTTCGACACTTACGGACAAAGAAACACTGCGCTGGCATGAGTTCTGTCAGCAAAGACTCAACGATCCGGATTATGTCATTCGCTTGGAAAATCTGTTGGAAGAAACTGCCGAAAATGAAAGTCACCAGCGACTTCTCAAGGCTCTGGTGCAATACTTACAGGCGCTTTAACGGAATTTTGCGAAGCCAGTCCCGTTTCCACTGTAACTTCCTGACTAAACTGGATAACCATTAGCTTAACATTTAACAAGGAATGGCCAATGCAAGACAGATTTGTAAACAGCCTGAACCAGTTGCCCAAGACACTTGCCGAGCAATTGGTGCCACTGCTCAACGATGAGTTCGCCGGTCATCTGGATGCACAGCAGCTGAGTGAGTTGGCCAAGGTCAGCGGCCTTGGTGATGATGAATTACTGCTGGCACTCTTGCCTATTGCTGCGGCACTGGCCAATCCGCCAATCAGCGAGTTCTATGTCGGCGCCATCGCCAAAGGCAAGAGCGGTGATATCTATATGGGCGCCAATATCGAACTACCGGGTGAAGCCTTGTGTCACTCGGTTCACGCCGAGCAAAGCGCCATCAGTCATGCCTGGCTGAGCGGTGAAAGCCAGGTAGTCGATATCATAGTCAACGAGAGTCCCTGCGGCCACTGCCGTCAGTTTATGAATGAGTTGGTGGCCGGGCAAGAGATCCGCATTCATCTGCCCAAGCAGCCTACAGCGCCTTTGAGTCATTACCTGCCCTACGCCTTTGGTCCCAAAGATCTCAATGTCACCACGCCTTTGCTGAGTAAACAACAGGTAAACCTGGCGCTTGAAAGCTCCGATCCCATGGTGATTGAAGCGCTGGATCACGCCAGCCTCAGCTATGCGCCGTATAGCAAGAGTCATTGTGCGGTAGTACTGGAAACGGCTGATGGCGCCACCTTCTGTGGCCGTTACGCCGAGAACGCCGCCTTTAACCCATCCATGATGCCAATGCAGATGGCACTGTCGACCCTGCTGCGCCATAACCGCAGCTTCAGTGAAATCAAACGGGCACTGCTGCTGGAATCGGCCGATGGCAAAATCTCTCTGGTGGGAGCCAGCATGGACGCCCTGCACGCTGTGGCGCCTGTAGAGCTGGAACATATAGTGGTCAGCCCCGAGCCCAACTGATAGCAGACTCAAAACCCAAAAAGGACAGCAGAAGCTGTCCTTTTGTTATCTCCAATCGCCTGCCTTACTTGCTACGGCACTTCTCTTGGCGAGCCATCAGACTGGAAGTATCCCAGCGGTTACCGCCCATGGCCTGTACTTCACCGTAAAATTGATCAACCATGGCGGTCAGCGGCAAATGCGAGCCATTGCGTCTGGCTTCATTGAGGGCTATGCCTAAGTCTTTGCGCATCCAGTCCACCGCAAATCCAAAATCATACTCACCCTTCAGCATGGTCTTGTGACGATTTTCCATTTGCCAGCTCTGGGCCGCGCCTTTGCTGATCACCTCAACTACCTTCTCGCCATCGAGCCCGGCGCTCTTGGCAAAATGCATGGCTTCGGCCAAACCTTGTACCACACCGGCAATGCAGATTTGATTGACCATCTTGGTCAACTGCCCGGCGCCAACATCTCCCAATAGTTCGGCGCAGCGGGCATAGGCAGCCATCACAGGTTTTACCCGCGCAAATACCGCCTCAGAGCCGCCGGCCATAATGGTCAATACCCCATTCTCGGCGCCGGCCTGACCGCCGGAAACCGGCGCGTCCATAAAAGCGATGTCCTTCTCGGCCAGCAAAACGGCCAACTCCCGCGCCACGTCGCATGAGGCAGTGGTGTGATCGACAAAGATACTTCCCGGAGCCATACTATGTACTGCGCCCTCTTCACCCAGTACGACCTGGCGTAAGTCATCATCATTGCCGACACAGGCAAAGACAATATCCTGTCCCTCGGCGGCTTGGGCCGGAGTCGCGCAGCAGCGCCCACCAAACTCTGCCGCCCAGGCTTCAGCCTTGGAGAAAGTACGGTTGTAAACAGTGACCTGGTGCCCCTGTTTTTGCAGATGCCCAGCCATGGGATACCCCATAACACCTAGACCGAGAAATGCGACATTCGCCATGATATTTCCTTGATTGTTTTAAGTGCGGGAACAGGCTGGCCCGATTGCCGACCATGCTTCAAAACGTTTGGCGTAAAGCCAAGGTTTTGGTTTAAAGCAAAATTCTTAGTTTAAACCAAAGCCGAGAGTGACAATTCGAGCCGATGTTTAAGCCGCATTTTGCCATGGGGCAGCGTAAAGGAGAAGTTGATACGGGCAAACTCAGCATCCCGCATACAGAAAAGAGCCACGAATGTGGCTCTTGAAATCAACACTTAAGGATGAACGTGCGCTTCCATTTCCGCGCCTATTTTCTTGCGCATCTCCATCAACTTGATTGCCGAATCCCTGAGCTCTATGTCTCTTGCCGATGTCGGCTGCCATTCAGGTACAGGCGTAGGTTTACCTTCATCGTCTACCGCCACCATGATGACGATACAGTGAGTGGTCAGATGGCGCTCCGAATCCTTGGGATCGCCGGCCTTTACGTCCAAACCTATGTGCATGGAGGTGCTGCCGGTATAGATCACCTTGGCGCTCACCTCCACTATATTGCCCACATGAATAGGTTTGACAAATCTGATCCCACCGGCATAAACCGTGATGCAGTATTTACCGCTCCAACCGGCCGCACAGGCATAGGCCGCCAAGTCAATCCACTTCATTACTGCGCCGCCGTGTACCTTGCCGCCAAAGTTGACGTCAGCGGGCTCGGCTAAAAACCTCAGGGTTATCTGTCTCTCTGTTCCTGCCATGGGATCCTCTCATCAGGCTTGGCGATCTGCTGACCGCACCTGGCTGAGAGTGTACGCGAAAATTTCGCAATCACCCAAACTTACATACCAGGAAACTTCCGCCAATCACCAGAGGTAAGGCCAGCCGATAGATCCAAAGCTGCAATTTGCTGCCGATAAAACGGGACAGATGAAACAGCGAGTAAATGCCCATCGCCAGCAGGAAGATGCCAAGCACCTCTACCCCGGCTATCACATCGGCATCGCCGCCGGCATAAACCGCTGCTGTCAGCAAGGCAAACCAGAGCACTGTATAGGCAGCTATGGCCAAACTAAAAGTGCGAACACCAATTTCCATCGCCGGTTGCCAGCGGCTGTTTTCGCCCCGCACCAACTCGGTTAAATTGGCAGCAATCGCTCCGACTACGGCCATAACAGGAAACATTGCAGGATTGAGCATAGTGAAAACTCCAGAATCATTTGGCGGGATTCTGGCGCTATATTCAGGGAATGCCAATAGAGATGAACAAAGGTTAATTCTGGGTTTAGCTTGAGAATATGACTAACTGATTTTAAAGATAAAAAAAGCGCCATCTGGCGCTTTTTCAAGAGGTTGAATCTTAAACTCGCTTCAGCAACAAAGAGCCATTGGTGCCACCGAACCCGAAAGAGTTACATAGCACATGCTCTACTTTGGTCTGACGTGCGGTATGGGCAACAAAGTCCAGATCGCAACCTTCGTCCGGATTGTCCAGGTTGATGGTAGGCGGAACTACCTGATCTTTAAGGGCCAACACAGAGAAAATGGTTTCCACTGCACCGGCAGCCCCGAGCAAATGACCCGTCATCGACTTGGTGGAGCTCACCATCAGCTTATAGGCATGATCGCCAAAGATGGACTTCACTGCCGCCGCTTCGGCCTTATCGCCTGCCGGCGTAGAAGTACCGTGAGCGTTAATATAATCTATGCTTTCGGGAGCCAGGCTTGCATCTCTCAGCGCATTTTTCATGGCTGCCGCAGCGCCGGCGCCATCGGCTGGCGGCGAGGTCATATGGAAGGCATCGCCGCTCATACCGAAACCAACCAGCTCGGCATAAATCTTGGCACCGCGAGCCTTGGCGCGCTCATACTCTTCCAGCACCAGTACCCCGGCGCCGTCGCCGATAACAAAACCGTCTCTGTCTTTATCCCATGGGCGGCTGGCCGCCTGAGGGTCATCATTACGGGTAGACAAGGCCTTGGCCGCGGCAAAGCCACCCACGCCCAGAGGACAAGTCACATCTTCTGCGCCACCGGCAACCATCACATCGGCATCGCCATAAGCTATGGTACGGGCTGCGAAACCTATGTTGTGAACCCCGGTGGTACAGGCAGTTGTCACCGCAAAGTTAGGGCCGGTCATGCCGTACATGATGGACAGATGACCGGCAATCATATTGATGATGGTGCTGGGCACAAAGAAAGGGGAAATTTTACGTGGGCCACCGGCCATCAAGGCGCTGTGGTTTTGCTCAATCAACCACATGCCGCCCATACCAGCGCCGATAGCGGTTCCGACTCGGGTCGGATCTTCTTTATCCATCTCCAATCCGGAATCACGCATGGCCTGAATGCCGGCAGCCATACCGTACTGAATAAAGAGGTCCATCTTGCGGGCGTCTTTACGGGACAGGTACTGCTCTACGTCAAAATCTTTGACTGAGCCTGAAAAACGGGTGCTGAATTCGCTGGCATCAAACTTGGTGATAGGCGCGATACCGCTCTGACCTGCCAGCAAGGCTTGCCAGGTGCTGTCCACTGTGTTGCCGACCGGGGTCACCAGACCCAGGCCAGTGATAACGACTCGACGTTTAGTCACTGTGTCCACCTTAGATTAACGGGTGAGTTACCATGATAGGCCAGGCTGTTGCAGCCTACCATTGCCGCCGGCCAGCAGCCGAATGGTCACAAGACACGATAATGCATCGGCTGATACTGGTACAACCAGAAACTGACGGGGCGAAAACAAAAACAGGCGGCAATTATGCCGCCTGTTTTCTGGAATTCTGGATTACTGATTCTTGGAAACGTAATCGATCGCTGCCTGAACGGTAGTGATTTTCTCAGCTTCCTCATCAGGGATCTCGGTATCAAACTCTTCTTCCAGAGCCATAACCAACTCAACAGTGTCCAGAGAATCTGCACCCAGATCGTCTACGAAAGAAGCTGCTGGCTTAACGTCTTCTTCTTTAACGCCCAGTTGCTCTACGATGATTTTCTTTACACGTTCTTCGATGTTGCTCATTAGTTTTCTTTCCTATTCAAATTACGCACTTGCGTAAGATTGCGAGTAGTTTATTAGATTTGACCAACATTGCAAGCCTAGAATTCGTGGTCTAACCACGATTTTAGGCCCTCAATTGCTGCAGATCACCACCCAATTGCGACAGTATCCCTGCCATTCGCCCTTAAACCATATACATCCCGCCATTTACATGCAAGGTTTCCCCTGTGATGTAAGCGGCGGCATCCGAGGCCAAAAAGAGCACGGCGTTGGCAATTTCCTGTGCCTGACCCAAGCGTCTCATTGGAACCTGGGACATGATGGCCTGTTGCTGATCTTCTGTCAGCTCATCCGTCATATCTGTCTGGATAAAACCAGGAGCAATAGCATTAACTGTAATTTGACGAGATGCAACCTCTCTGGCGAGAGATTTTGTAAATCCGATCAAACCCGCTTTGGCCGCAGAGTAGTTCACTTGGCCCGCATTGCCCATGGTACCTACCACAGAGCCGATATTGATGATACGACCATGACGTTTCTTCATCATTGAGCGCATCACTGGCTTGGATAACCTGAAAAGAGATGTCAGGTTGGTGTCCAGGATATCCTGCCACTCATCCTCTTTCATCAGCATCAATAAATTGTCACGGGTGATGCCAGCATTGTTTACCAGAATATCAACATCACCGGCTTTTTCTTTGATCGAGGCAAATAAATTTTCAACAGATTGTGGATCTGTGACATTCAGCACCAAACCATGGCCCTTATCGCCCAGATAAGCCGAGATGGCTTCAGCGCCACGCTCACTGGTTGCGGTACCGAATACTGTGGCACCGGCCTCGGCCAGAGTAGTGGCAATCGACTTGCCAATGCCACGACTGGCGCCGGTAACCAGGGCAATCTTGCCGCTTAAGTCTAATGTTACGCTCATGAAAAGCTCCTTATTCGATCAATGCAGCCAGAGAAGCGGCATCGTTGACTGCCTTGGCAGTAAGGGATTTATTAATGCGCTTGCAAAGCCCGGTCAAGACTTTACCCGGACCCACTTCATAGAGCTCAGTGACCCCCATGGCCGCCATGGCTTCAACGGTTTCAGTCCAGCGCACCGGGCTGTATAGCTGACGTACCAAGGCATCACGGATATCAGCGGCAGCTTGTGGCTGGGCGACATCCGCATTGTTAATCACGGGAATTTGCGGCTGGCTAAATTCGATGTTACCCAGTGCACTGGCCAGTTTATCGGCGGCAGGCTTCATCAAAGCGCAATGGGAAGGCACGCTCACAGGCAAGGCAACCGCCATTTTGGCGCCTGCTGCCTTACAGGCTGCGGCGGCGCGCTCAACCGCGGCTTTTTCACCGGCAATCACGACCTGGCCTGGGCTATTGTAGTTAACCGGGCTAACCACAGCGCCTTCGGCGCTGTCTTCACAGGCCTTGGCAATGGCGTCGTTATCCAGGCCTATGATGGCAAACATGGCGCCGGTTCCGGCAGGAACCGCTTGCTGCATCAATTGACCACGCAGTTCAACCAACTTAACTGCATCGGTAAACTTGAGCACCCCGGCACACACCAGCGCCGAGTATTCACCCAAACTGTGGCCTGCCATCATGCTGGGCGCGGATTTGCCGGCCGCTTGCCAGGCGCGATACAGGGCGACACTGGCGCTCAGCAAGGCAGGCTGGGTCTTGTCAGTCTCGTTAAGAGTTTCGGCCGGTCCCTGCTGCACCAGTTGCCACAAGTCGTAACCCAGTACTTCACTGGCTTCACGAAAAGTCTCGGTCACGACCGGATAGCCTTCGGCAAGATCGGCAAGCATGCCAACAGCCTGAGAACCTTGTCCCGGGAACACGAAAGCGAAGTTTTCCATATTCATTTACCTATGATTGCAGGCAGCAAAGCTGATGCCGCTGCCCGAGTCCACTGATCTGCCCGGCAGATCAACTTGTATGCATTGAGACGTCCCGCTCACTTACGCGAAGAAAGCAGGCACTGAATATCAGAAGCGAACCAAGGCGCTACCCCAGGCAAAACCGGCACCGAAGGCTTCAAGCAGCAAGAGTTGCCCGCGCTTGATGCGGCCATCGCGCACCGCTTCGTCCAGTGCAATCGGCACTGAGGCAGCTGAAGTATTGCCATGTTTGGCCAGCGTCAGCACCACTTTATCAAGACTCATGTCCAATTTCTTGGCTGTAGCATTAATAATGCGGAAATTGGCCTGATGTGGCACCAGCCAATCTATTTCTGACTTGTCGACGTTATTCAATCTCAGGGTTTCTGTCACCACATGGGACAACTGAGTCACGGCGACCTTGAAGACATCGTTGCCCTTCATGGTCATAAAGCCCACGGCTTCGGAGGTTTCTCCGGCTCTGGGTGGAAAGGCACATTTGAGCAGATCGCCCTGACGGCCATCGGCGTAGATATGGGTAGAGATGATCCCCGGCTCTTCACTGGCGCCCACCACGGCGGCACCGGCACCATCACCAAAGAGAATAATGGTGGTCCTGTCTTCCGGCTCACAGAGTCTGGAAAGCACATCGGCGCCTATTACCAGCACTTTCTTGGCCGCACCGGTTTTCACGAACTGATCGGCAACCGACAGCGCATAGACAAAGCCGGAACAAGCCGCAGCGACATCAAATGCCGGGATGGTATGAACCCCCAACATGGCCTGCACTTCACAAGCGGCTGCCGGAAAAGCGTTTGCCGCACTTGTGGTGCCGCAGATAATCATATCGAGTTCACCGGCTTCGATGCCTGCCATTTCAATGGCCTTCAGCGCCGCCTGATAACCCATAGTGGCAACCGTTTCACTGGCATCAGCGATCCGACGCTCAGAAATACCCGTGCGCTCAACAATCCACTGGTCACTGGTTTCCACCATTTTTTCCAGATCCTGATTGCTACGCACCTGCGCCGGCAGATAACTGCCAGTTCCAAGAATTTTTGTATGCATAAGGAGAAATCAGCTGTTTATATCTAAAAGTATCGACTCGAGACGCTGCTTGATCATCTCAGGGAGTCGACGTCTTGCTTCAGTGACTGCCAAGCTAATCGCTTGTAAATAGGCAGTTTCATCCGCATTCCCATGGCTCTTGACGACTATTCCGCGCAATCCTATCAGACTTGCTCCGTTATAGTGGTCGGGGTTCATCTGTTTGAGCACGCTTTGAATACTGGGAGCCAATAATTTGGCCAACATGCGTACAAAAAAGCCTCGGGTCAGCCCTTCCTTAAGCTGATGGATCAACAGTCTGGCAATGCCTTCTGAAGTTTTCAGGGTAATATTACCGACAAAACCGTCGCAGACAATCACATCGACTTTGCCTCGGTAAATCTCATCCCCTTCGATAAAACCTTGATAATTGATTTGAGGAGTATGTTGCAACAACTGGGCAGCCTGCTGCACCTGATCGTTGCCTTTGATCTCTTCGCTACCGACATTGAGCAGCGCAACCTTGGGTCTGGGTTGTTTGGTCACTGCTTCGCAGAGTACTGAACCCATGACGGAAAACTGGAACAGAGTATCTGAATCACAGGAAACATTAGCCCCGAGATCCAGCAGATAGACTGGCTTATGATTGATGGTGGGAAGACAACTGACCAAAGCGGGTCTGTCTATACCCGGCAGCGTCTTTAGTACAACCTTGGCCATCGCCATCAGCGCGCCGGTATTTCCCGCACTGACACACGCCTGGGCCTCGCCTCTATGCACAGCATCCAGCGCCTGACGCATTGAGCTGTCACGCCGGCAACGCAAAGCATGCACTGGCCTGTCGGACATACTGACCACTTCAGTGGTATGCCTGAGTTCTATTCTATCTGTAATGTCTTGCCCGGATTGGGCGAGATATGGCTGTATCTGGTCTTGGTCACCAACCAGAATAAACCTGAGATCTGGATATAATTTAAGTGCCTGCAGGGCTGCAGGCACAGTCACGTGGGGGCCATGGTCGCCACCCATCGCATCTAACGCAAGCGTCAGACTCGTCATAAGACAATCAACAACTTACTTGTTGATTACCTTTTTGCCACGGTAGAAACCGTCAGCAGTCACATTGTGACGACGATGCAGTTCACCGCTGGTAGCGTCTACAGACAGCTGAGCAGTGCTCAGTGCATCGTGTGAACGGCGCATACCGCGCTTTGAACGAGATTTTTTATTCTGTTGTACAGCCATTGATCTGTCTCCTGGATTACTTGCTCTTCAGTTTTTCTAACACTGCAAACGGATTTGGACGCTCCTCTTGAGCGGCTTCAATCTCGCCTATAGCCACATCCTTGGAACCTGTATGACATTCATCTACGTCATGAGTAGGTATCAAGGGCATAGCCAGTATCAATTCATCTTCAATCAATTGATGCAGACGAACTTCGCCAATTTCATTACACTCAATAGGGTCATACGCATCCGGGAGCTCATCGATTTCAGCTTCATTCCGGCAAGGACTGAAACTAAACTCGACCGTAACCTCTGTGGTAAATAGTGTCATGCAGCGTTGACATAGCAGAGTGAGCTCCGTCACAGCCTTCCCTTTCAGGTAGACTATCCCCTGTAAATCCACACCACACTCAATTGACACTGTCACATCGGAACAGTCGCCGGCACATAATTCATTCAATCGCTTCAGTTGCGTACCAGGAACAACACCTTGATAGCTAAGGCGGCTGGTAGCAGCACGAATGGGATCAATTGAAACCGGTATCTTTACTGTTTGCATAAGGCGCGCATATTATAGTTTGAAACCGCCGGAGTCAAAGGAAAAATGATGATGAGGCTCGCAAAGGAAACAAAACCTGTGCGCTCCCAGCCATCATAGGCCTGTTCCAACGGGTTCGAAATTGACGGACGCAGAATTCTACCCAAGCATAGGGCTCTTCACAAGCCGTTGCCGCGCAAAATAAAGCCAGTCATCTCATCCCAAAGCCACTCTTGCCAGGCATTGGCAAATTTGGCGACAATATCCGGCTCCCACATCGCTTTGGAACCCAAGATATGACCCACCAAGATGACAGCACCCAGGCTGCGGTATCAACCACAGAACCTCAGTTGATTTTAGCCTCAACCTCCAGCTATCGAAAGGCACTATTGGCAAAATTGGATTTGGCGTTTGAGTGTGTGGCTCCCGAAGTGGATGAAACGCCCCAGCCTGAAGAAACCGCCTTTGATTTGGTCAAGCGTCTGGCGGCAGCCAAAGCGCAGGCCGGGGCAAAGCAGCTATGCAACGCACTGGTGATAGGTTCTGATCAGGTCGCTGTGATTGATGGTCAAATCGTCGGCAAGCCACTGACTGAAGAGAAAGCCTGCAAACAATTACAGGCTGCCTCGGGGAAAAGCATCACCTTTTATACCGGGCTGGCGCTCTTTGACAGCCGCAGCGGCCAAACTCAGGTGGAAGTCGAACCCTTCACTGTGCATTTCAGAAACCTGAGCCAAGATGAAATCGCCGACTATGTTCGCCGCGAGCAACCGCTCTGGTGTGCCGGCAGCTTTAAGTGTGAAGGCTTGGGCATCGCCCTGTTTCGGGCCCTTGAAGGACGGGATCCCAACACACTAATAGGTTTACCCTTAATCCTGCTCATCGAAATGCTCTCCCGTCAAGGTATAAAAGTATTGGGAGATGCTGCGGCGCCAGGAAGATGAAGGCTCAGGCGCTGCCTCTTACCTGTACCTATTCTCTCCTACAGACTTGCCAAAGCACATGTGGCACTGTGATGCAAGATGATACGGGTGTCGGATGGGTCCGAATCTTATCTCAACAAGGTAAATTGAAGTGCGTCAGCGCGGCTTTCGCTCTACACTAATAACAATTAATCAACATATCTCTTTTGATGATCCCTTGTAGAGTGAAAAGATGACAGATACCGAAGAAGCCTTGGCTCTACTGGCTGCTCCCTGCACAGATAAACGCTTTTTTCAACGGGCACTGCGCGCACTCGCCTTGGTGACCCAATGTCGCTGGGCCGGCTTTGGCCGACTCAAAAACGATTCCCAAGGCGAGATCATCGCCTTTTGTGACAACAAACAGTCTCTGCCTGCTTTTGAGTTTGAATTGGCCGGCTCTCCCTGTGAGTCCCTCTATCAACAACAGGAAACCAGCACTCACATACTCCACGCCCGTGATCTGCAGAAACGATTTCCCCATTTTGCCATGATCCGCGAGATAGGCGCCCAGAGTTATCAGGCCGAGTTGATCCTCGGCAGTGATGGCAAACCGGTCGGCCATATTTTTGTACTCGACACCCTACCCCAGGCCGAAAGCGCCAAGTCAAAAGAGTTTTTCCGGATCTTGGCCCAGCGTATCGGTCTCGAATATCACAGAATGTTGGTCAGTCGCGAGCTCGCCATGCACAAGCAGATGATAGCCACCACAGATCATCTGTTGGCATTTATCGGTACCGATTACTGTTACCGTATGGTCTCCAAAGGGTATGAGCAGCTTTTCAACCGCGTTCAAGAGGAGATCATAGGTAAGCATATTGCTGAACTGCACGGTGTAAGCGCGTTTGAGAAGAAGATCCGGCCGCTACTTGAGCGGGCCTTTAACGGCGAAACGCTGGAAGCCAATCAGTGGTTGCATCCACCGCATCTGGCCGCGCCGATACTGATGAGTGTACGACATTCACCCTGCATCAATGATGCCGGCGAAATTTGCGGCGTCATAGTCTCATCGCACGACATCACCCGTCTGTCGGCGCTGGCCTTGTCCAGCCTGGGCACTGAGCCATTGGATCTTAATAGCGGGAGCCTTGGTGCAAAGGACTTGAGCACAAAGAACCTGAGCAAAGAGAACTTGAGCGCAGAGCCCCCAAACGCGAATAACCTGAGTCCCCAATTGGGCCAGGAGTTGAAAACCGCCAATTCCTGAACTTTCACTTCACTTTATTTAGTAGAATACAGAAAGTAAAAGGCCTGCAGATGCAGGCCTTTTCACTGTGCACTAGGGACTGTATTCCCGTAAGCATCATAGGTGATGTAAAAGCCCCAATGGCGTGTCGATAATAGCTTTGGGCGCTGCTTCATGTAAGCGTTCGCGACTATGGGCGCCATAACTGACCCCTATGGCATCCATACCGGCACTGGCAGCCATATTGAGATCGTGTACCGAATCACCCACCATCAAAGCTCTCTCAGGCGCTATCTTTAATTCAGCCAATAGCTGCTGCAGCATATCCGGGTGTGGTTTACTTCTCGCCTCATCGGCGCTGCGACTGGCATGAAAAAACTCTCCAAGCCCAGTTTCCCGCAGTACACGTTCAAGACCTGCCCTTGCCTTACCTGTCGCCACCGCCAGCAGATACTTCTCATTGCGCAGCTGTGACAGCAGTGCCGGAGTTTCACTGAAAAGTGGGCTAGGCGTGGTATCAAGCTGCAGGAACTGCTGCTTATATTCCTCCCTGAGCGCCTGATATTCGCCAACGCTTCCCGCTGGATAGAGGCATTGCAAGGCCTCTGTCATAGATAGGCCAATAATGTCACGTACTGCCTGCTCCGAGGGTATAGGCAAGGCCATTACCCTTGCCGTATTTTCCATACAGCGGACAATCTTGCCTATTGAGTCCATCAGGGTGCCGTCCCAATCGAATATCAGCAGCTCGTATGCCTTCATGGCCTGTTTCCTTATTCTTTGCTATACCCGAGTAAGTTTCTCCAACAACTCAAGTAACTCAGGATCCAAAGGAGCCTGCACTGTCATTTCAGTCTCTGTGTCAGGGTGAATGAACTTAAGTTGCGCCGCATGTAGAAACAGGCGATTCAACCCGAGTGCCCGCATACTGTCATCAAACTTTTGCTCACTGTACTTTTCGTCACAGGCAATAGGATGACCGGCATACTGGCAGTGTACCCGGATCTGATGAGTACGACCGGTAACCGGGCTGGCCTGCACCAGTGTGGCACCGTCATAACGCTGCAAAATTTTGAAGCGGGTTTCCGAGGCCTTGCCTTCGGTATTTACCCGCACAATGCGTTCACCCGATTTGAGCGTCAGCTTCAGCAATGGCGCCTTAACCACCTTGTCGTGCTTTTGCCACTCACCGCGAACCAGCGCCTGATAGTCTTTTTGCATCTGCTTGTGCCTGAGCTGGTCATGCAAGTGCTTTAGCGCGCTGCGCTTCTTGGCAACCAAAAGCACTCCGGAAGTATCTTTATCCAGACGGTGCACCAACTCGAGAAACTTTTGTTGCGGCCGCAGGGATCTCAGCGCTTCAATCACGCCGTAATCCACACCACTGCCACCGTGTACGGCGATGCCGGCCGGTTTGTTCAGTACCAGAATATGCTTGTCTTCAAAAAGAATTCTGTCTTCTAGGCGCGATACCCGCTCCAGGTTGGCGGAAGGCGCGGTGCGGTAGTTTTCTTCACTGACCCTAACCGGCGGAATGCGTACCTGGTCCCCTTCGGCCAACTTGTATTCAGGCTTTATCCTTTTCTTGTTGACCCTGACTTCGCCCTTGCGCACTATGCGATAGATCATGCTCTTGGGCACGCCTTTGAGCTTGCTGAGCAGAAAATTGTCAATGCGCTGGCCAACATTGTCTTCGTCAATGGTCACCAGGCGAACTTGCTGATTGGGTGATGGCGTCTCGGTATTCATAACACTTATGTTGCGGTTCGGGGCGCGCTATTGTACAACATGTTGAGGCTTTTGATTGCCGATTTTTTTGAATTCAGCTATATTTCAGCGGCGAACCCTGCGTATTGATGAGCCATTGCTCAATCTATGAACGGTTCGAACAGTGGAAAGCGCTTGAGCGATGTCTGACCTCCGAGGTCGCAAATAGTTGATTTGCAAACCGTACATAAAAGAACACTACTGAAAAAATTGTTTTTACGGTTAAACCTGGACGGAAACACGAAATTCAGACCACTTTCAAGCCGCCACTATGCTGTTTTCGAAAGTTAATGTTAACTCGTCATCAAACGACAAGGCTCGACTTCGGCATTACCGGATTATTATTGAAGAATTTATGGGGTTGGTTGATGTTTTACAACGAATTCCTTGTTTTTGTAATCATTGAAAAATAAGCCATAAATAGGATGCGACACGCAGCGAATGCGTCTAACAGCAATGCGCACCTCCCAGCCTGGAGGAACGCCGAGAGGCGTCGCCCGAATGAGACCAGGCCCGTAATGCAGCGACCAGTACGTTTGATGACCTCTTATTAAGAAGAATGACGTCATCATGAAACGGATGTTAATCAATGCGACTCAATCCGAGGAGTTGCGCGTTGCCCTGGTTGATGGGCAACAACTCTATGATCTGGATATCGAAAGCCCAGGCCATGAGCAGAAGAAAGCCAATATTTATAAAGGTAAAATCACCCGCGTAGAACCCTCTCTGGAAGCGGCTTTTGTTGACTATGGTGCCGAACGCCATGGCTTTCTGCCCCTGAAAGAGATCGCCCGCGAGTACTTCCCCAAAGGTTACTCCTTCCAGGGTCGTCCCAGCATTAAAGAAGTAGTCAGTGAAGGCCAGGAAGTCATAGTTCAGATAGATAAAGAAGAACGTGGTAACAAGGGCGCCGCCCTGACCACCTTTATCAGTCTGGCCGGCTCTTACCTGGTACTCATGCCCAACAACCCTCGCGCCGGTGGTATCTCCCGTCGGATAGAAGGTGATGAGCGCACTGAGCTGAAAGAGGCCATGGAAAACCTGGAAGTGCCCAACGGCATGGGGCTGATTGTCCGCACCGCAGGTGTTGGCAAGGCCGCCGCCGATCTGCAGTGGGACTTGAAGGTATTGCTGCACCATTGGACAGCGATTCAGGAAGCGGCCGAGAGTCGCCCTGCTCCTTTCCTGATTCATCAGGAAAGCAATGTTATCGTTCGCGCCATCCGTGATTACCTGCGCCGTGATGTAGGCGAAATTCTAATCGACCACCCACAAATTTATGCCGATGCCAAGCAGCATATCGCCCTGGTACGTCCTGATTTTGTCGACAGAGTCAAACCCTACTCATCTGAAGTGCCGCTCTTTACCCACTATCAGATTGAGTCACAGATAGAATCCGCATTCCAGCGCGAAGTTAGACTGCCTTCCGGCGGCTCTATCGTTATCGATCCCACCGAAGCACTGACCTCTATCGATATCAACTCCGCCAGAGCCACCAAGGGCGGCGATATCGAAGAAACCGCACTGAACACCAACCTGGAAGCCGCCGACGAGATTGCCCGTCAGTTGCGTCTGCGCGACTTGGGCGGCCTGGTGGTTATCGACTTCATCGATATGACTCCGGTCAGACACCAACGTGAAGTGGAAAACCGTCTGCGTGACGCAGTTCACCATGACCGTGCCCGTGTGCAATTGGGCCGTATTTCCCGCTTCGGTCTGATGGAAATGTCCCGTCAGCGTCTGCGTCCGTCTCTGGAAGAGTCCGCCGCTCACATCTGCCCACGCTGTAACGGCCAAGGCACCATTCGTGGTACCGAGTCGCTGGCACTGTCGATTCTGCGCCTGATGGAAGAAGAAGCCATCAAGGAAAACACCTCTCAGATTGAGGCCATAGTGCCTGTGGATGTCGCGGCTTACCTGCTGAACGAAAAGCGCAAGGCCATACGCATCACTGAGCAGCGCCATGATGTTGAAGTCTATGTGATCCCGGATCCACACATGATGACCCCGAACTACCGCGTGGTACGTCATCGCAAGGACGACCAGATCTCTGAAGTCAGCTACCAGCGTGTGGAAGAGCCGGAAAACAAACTGTATGAGCCACGTAAACTGGAACGTGCTGCTGCACCCAAGCCAGCCTTGAGTGGTTTTGCTACACCTCTCAAGCAGGAAACTGCCGAAGCACCACAGACAGCCAAACCGGCGGCCAAAGCCGCAACGACTGAAGCGGCCAAGCCCGGAATAATTTCCCGTTTCTTCGCCGCCCTGGGTGCCATCTTCTCCTCTTCCGAGCCACAAGCCGACAAGAAGCAGGAAAAGAGCACTAAAGACAATCAGGAAGGCAGCGGCCAGAACAACCGCCGTAACCGTCGCAATGACCGCAACGACAGACGTCGCAAGAGTGGTGATGACAAAGACGGTAACCGCGATTCACGCAGCCGCAACCGTAAATCGTCCGCCAATGAGCGCCCTGCCCGTGATAAAGACGAGCAAGGCAACAAGCGTCAGGCAAACGATACCGGCAAGCCAACCCGTGGTGACCGTAACGACAAGGCTCCCAAGTCTGAAGCTGTGGATGAACGCAAGAGCCGCAGCAAGGCCCGTGACGAAAGCGAGCAGGAACCAAAACAGGAAGCCGCCCGTGAGCGTCGCCAACGTCGCAACCTGCGTCGTAAGGTGCGCATTGAGGCCAGCGATGCACAGGAAACCGTTGACAATACAGCAGAGGCAACCAGCGCCGAAGTGAAAGCCAGCGCCCAGGCCAAATCTGAAGTAAAGGTTGAGGCAAAAACCGAGGCCAAGCCAACTCGCACCAAAGAGAGCGATGCCAAGGATAACGCCGAGCAAACTGACAAGCCGCGTCGCAGCCGTCGTAAGCCTGCCGCAACTCAGGCTGAGTCCAAGGAAATGGAAGTTCAGGCCGAAGTTGAAGCCAAGTCAGAAGCCAAGAGCGAAACCGCTGCCGAGCTGAAGGGTGAAGAGTCAACTCAGGTTGCCACTAAAGCCCAAGGTGCAGAGGTTTCACAAGACATTCAGGCAAGCGCCGAAGCCAGCCCTGTTGCCAATGCCGAGCAAATCGCTGAAACCAGTGTTCAAGCTAGTGGTGTTCAAAGTGATGCCGAAGCCATTGAGGGCGCTGAAGAAGACGACAAGCCCAAGCGCGAAGGCCAACGCCGTAGCCGCCGCAGCCCTCGTCATCTGCGCGCAGCCGGTCAGCGTCGCCGCCGTACTGAACAGGAAGGCGAAGAGTCTGAAAGCACTGAAAAGGCAAGCACTGAAAAAGCAGCCTCTGAAGTAGCAAATAACGCTAAAGAAGCGGTTGTCGCCGAGGCATCAGCGCCTGCCGCTGCCGTTGAAGTCGCCGCTGAGCAAGCAAAGCCTGCCGACAAAGCTCAAGAGCAAGCTGAACCTCAAGTTGTTGCCAAGCCGGCTCCTCAGGTTGAAGCCAAAGCTGAAGCAACAGCCGAAGCTCAGGTTGAGACCAAGCCTCAAGCCGAGGTCGCTGCCAAGGTAGAAGTCGTTGCCGATGCAAAAGCCGCCGAAGTCGAGGTAAAAACTGAGCCCAAAACAGCAGAAGCCGAGCCAGTGACAGCGCCTGAAGCCCAAGCTGAAAAAGCTGAAGTTGCAAAAGAAGCTGCGCCATCAAAAACGGCAGAGAAAGCGAGCGAAGCGCCCAAGGCAAAAGCTGCTGAAGAGATTGCATCCAAGCCCAAGGCAGAAACTGCATCGGCAAGCGTCGCCGCCTCTGCCCCTATGGCCAAGCCGGCTGCTATCAGCCGCCCTGCGCGTCAGGCAAGCAATGAAGCCAAGGAAAGCCCGGCAGCAACACCTGCAACAACCCAGGCAAGCGCCGCACCAAGAGTCAGTCGCTTCAGCACTATGGTTGGCTCAGATACAACCAAGCCACAGGTGGATCAACGTGCTCACGTTGAAGTGCCCAAAGGCCGTGAGTATCAGGCCAATGGCGAAAGCGCGCCACGCAAGAGCCATGGTAACAGCGCCGAGTCAGATATGGCCCGTCCCTGAACCTAAGTGTTGCTGAGAAAAAACCATGCCCTCGGGCATGGTTTTTTATTTTGATCTGCTTCACACTTCTGTCACAACAGAAATTTTGCTAGTATGCGCAACTTTGTTTTTAACCCTCAAGATGGGATCCCAAGCTGAATGTTTGAACTGATACGCCATAAAACCAGCAGTCACAAGGCGGATATACTCTCCGGCCTAACGGTTGCTATGGCGCTGGTGCCCGAAGCGGTAGCCTTTGCCTTCGTTGCTAAAGTAGAGCCTATGGTGGGCCTTTATGCCGCCTTTATTATGGGACTGATCACAGCCCTCATCGGCGGCCGTCCCGGCATGATCTCAGGCGCCACCGGCGCGATGGCCGTGGTCATGACCAGTCTGGTGGTGTCCCACGGAGTCAGCTATCTGTTTGCCGCCGTGGTGCTGGCCGGAATAATTCAAATTACCGCCGGAGCACTGCGTCTTGGTAAGTTCATTCGCATAGTGCCTTATCCTGTGATGATAGGCTTCGTCAACGGCCTGGCCATAGTAATATTCCTGGCGCAACTGGGGCAATTTCAAGTCAAAGTCGGCGAAGAGGAGATGGCCTGGCTACCCGGTGCAGATATCTGGCTGATGCTGGCGCTGATAGCCATGACCATGGCTATCATACATTTTCTGCCTAAGCTGACCACAGCCGTGCCTTCATCCCTGGTGGCCATACTGGCAGTAACCGCTCTGGTGGTGGGCCTGGATCTGGATACCCGCAACGTGCTCGATTATTTGCGCAATATGAGCGGTAATCCTGAGGCTACTATCGCCGGCACACTGCCAAGCTTTGCCATTCCGGCCGTGCCCTTCAATCTGGAAACCCTTTATATCATAGCGCCCTATGCCGTTATCCTGGCAGCTGTTGGCCTGATTGAATCTCTGCTGACCCTGACTGTGGTCGATGAGATGACCCAGACCCGCGGCCGTGGCAACAAGGAATGTGTCGGCCAAGGCGTGGGTAACGTCACCAGTGGCTTTTTCGGTGCCATGGGTGGCTGCGCCATGATTGGTCAGTCGATGATTAACATCAACTCAGGGGGCCGCGGTCGTCTTTCCGGGATCACCGCCGCCCTCACCTTGCTGTGCTTTATTCTGTTTGCCGCCGCCTTTATCGAGATGATCCCGCTGGCCGCCTTGGTCGGGGTCATGTTTATGGTGGTGCTGGGGACCTTTGAATGGGCCAGCTTTAAAGTGATGCGCAAGGTGCCCAAGCACGATGCCTTTGTTATCGTGCTGGTGACTGTGGTGACGGTATTTACCGATTTGGCGATTGCGGTATTTGTCGGGGTGATAGTATCTGCGCTGGTATTTGCCTGGGAGCATGCCAAACAGATCAGTGCTCAAAAGAGTATAGATGCCAACGGTTGGGCGGTTTACCGCCTCAATGGCCCACTGTTTTTCGGCTCGGCGGCTTCGTTCCTTGAGTTGTTTGATGCCAACAATGACCCCAAGGATGTCGTGGTCGACTTCCAGTCATCCCGGGTCTGTGACCACTCGGCTCTCGATGCCATAGACACCTTGGCCGAGCGCTATGTGAACCAAGGCAAACGCCTGCATCTTCGTCATCTTTCCAACGACTGCAAGCAGTTGCTGCACAAGGCCGGCGATCTGGTGGAAGTCAATCAGATTGAAGATCCCAGATACAAGATTGCCGACGACAAGTTAGACTCGTAAATTAACACTGTCCAGACCATAGAAAAACGGCAAGCTGAGGCTTGCCGTTTTTTTATTCTACTTCAGCTTGGCACTGAAACGCCGTCGCACCTTATCCAGCTTGGGTTTAATCACCAAGGCACAATAGGGCTGCTCACCATGGAGCGCAAAATAGTCGTTATGATAGTTCTCCGCCGGATAGAAACCATCAAAGGCGGTCAACTCTGTCACTATCGGCGCGCTAAAGACGCCTTCCTCATCCAGCGCCTTAATCATAGAGGACGCCGTCTCAATCTGCTTATCCGAGTGCGCGAAAATCACCGAACGATACTGAGGCCCCACATCGTTGCCTTGGCGATTCAAGGTGGTGGGATCATGACTGGCAAAAAATACCTCCAACAGCTCGGCATAGCTGATGACAGTGGGGTCAAAAACTATCTGCACCACTTCGGCATGGCCGGTTGCGCCGCTGCATACCGCCTTGTAGTTGGCATCTTTTGCCGCGCCGCCGGCATAGCCGGAAGTCACTTGCGTAACCCCGGCCAAACTTAAAAATACCGCTTCTGAGCACCAGAAACAGCCGCCGCCCAGGGTGGCCGTCTCCAAACGCTTTTCAGTTGCCGGCTGCTGAGCCTCGGCATCATCTATGGCCTCAAAGACCATGGAGACAGAATTGACGCAATGTCGCAAGTTCTTGGCCGTTAACCCCTCTCCTTCAAACACATGTCCCAGATGACCACCACATTGACTGCAAACGATTTCGGTTCTGCGACCATCGGCGTCGGGTATCCGGGTGACGGCACCAAAGATTTCATCGTCAAAGGCGGGCCAGCCACAATGGGCATTGAATTTATGCTCGGACAAATACAAGGGGGCACCGCATTTACGGCACAGATATCGCCCCTTGGCATTGTGTTGATACAGCTCTCCACTGAAAGGGCGCTCTGTGCCTTTTTCCTCTATGACATAACGCTCAAACTCGTTCAGGGGTTTCATTTAACGCTCCTCGATTGCTCTGCGTAACCCATAAGACCCGAATTGCAGTGGTTACCGTTCACTCTAGTTACACAGAGCCATAAAAGTGACTTGGATCACTTTACGTTGCCCCTATAAAGACATCAAGGTAGACTTGCGCCCGGGTCACCCGACTGCCAACAAAATGTCCTTAGAGACACGAGTATCGGGTCAATAAAAATAACCAAGAAAGATGATGATGAAACTGGAAACCATAGACTATCGCGCCGCAGATGCTGCCGAGCGCTTTGTAGAATCCCTGCGCAGCACCGGCTTTGGCGTGTTGCGCAACCACCCTATTTCACAACAGTTGGTGCAGGATATCTACCGCGACTGGCAGGAGTTCTTCAACAGTGAAGAAAAACAGGCCTTCATGTTCAAGCCGGAAACCCAGGATGGTTTCTTTCCTGCGAGCATTTCAGAAACCGCCAAAGGCCATACGGTCAAAGACATCAAAGAGTACTTTCATGTCTACCCCTGGGGCCGCATTCCAGAGCAATTGCAGGACAATATCCTCACCTACTACCAAGAAGCCAATGCGCTGGCCGCCGAGCTTCTGGACTGGGTCGAGGCGCACTCGCCTGCCGAGGTGGCAGCCAACTACCGCACTGCGCTGTCGCAAATGATAGCCAATAGCCACAAGACGCTGCTGCGGGTGCTGCATTATCCGCCAATGACAGGTGATGAGACCCCGGGCGCCATTCGCGCCGCCGCCCATGAAGATATCAACCTGCTTACCGTATTGCCCGCCGCCAACGAGCCCGGGCTGCAGGTGAAGAGCCTCGACGGGGAATGGCTGGATGTTCCCAGCGATTTTGGCAACCTTATCATTAACATAGGCGATATGCTCCAGGAGGCTTCCGCCGGTTACTTCCCATCGACCACTCATAGGGTGATCAACCCGGAAGGTGCCGATATGAGCAAGTCGCGGATCTCACTGCCGCTGTTCCTGCACCCTCGCCCCGACGTTGTGCTGTCAGAGCGCTATACCGCCGACAGCTACCTGATGGAGCGCCTGCGCGAACTTGGGGTTATCTAGCGCCTGCGGGCGCTTTTTTCAGTTCGGAATGTTACAATAGCGCTCTTTTTTCAGTTTTCAGCAGGATAAGAAATAGATGGCGATTCAATGGTATCCGGGACACATGCACAAGGCCCGCAAAGAGATAGAAGAGGTGATGCCTCAGATAGATCTGGTGATCGAAGTGCTGGACGCCCGAATACCCTACAGCAGTGAAAACCCCATGGTGGCCAAGCTGCGCCAGGACAAGCCTTGTATCAAGTTGCTGAATAAGTCTGATCTGGCCGATCCCGAGATAACCAATCGCTGGATTGAGTACCTGGAGCAGGAACAAGGAGTGCGGGCACAAGCCATCACTACCCTGCAACCTGCCATGGTCAGAAAGATCCCCGAGCTGTGCCGCAAACTGGTTCCCGTGAGCGAAGGTGCGCTCAAGGATATTCGCACCATGATCATGGGCATCCCCAATGTGGGCAAGTCCACCATCATCAACACCCTGGCCGGCCGGGTGATTGCCAAGACAGGTAATGAACCTGCGGTGACCAAGGCGCAACAAAGGATCAACCTTAAAAACGGCATAGTGCTGTCCGACACGCCGGGGATCCTTTGGCCCAAAGTGGACAATGAAGCCTCGGGTTATCGCCTGGCGGTCACAGGTGCCATCAAGGATACCGCCATGGAGTATGAGGATGTGGCCCTGTTTGCCGCAGCTTACTTCCTGCATGCCTACCCGGAGGCGATGATGGAGCGTTATAAGCTGACCTCCCTGCCCGCCACCGACATCGAACTGCTCGAAGAGATAGGCCGCAGGCGCGGCGCCCTCAGAAGCGGCGGTCATATCGATTTACACAAGGCCTCGGAACTGCTGTTACATGAGTTCCGCTCAGGGAAAATCGGCCAGCTGTCCCTGGAAACGCCGGAAATGGCCCAGGCAGAAGAGGTCGAAGTGGCCAAGCTGCTGGCGGAGAAAGAGGCCCTGAAGCAGGCAAAGAAAGAAGCCGACAGGCTGAAGCGCTCCGGCAAACGCCATCAGGGTTAAGTTTCCCTCAAGAAGCAAACTTAGCGAAAACAGGCCGCCATTGTGGTCTGTTTTTGTATGTCACTTATCCAACCAATTATCCAACTAAATCCCGCATAAGCTTTATGACTTAAGTCCTTTGCAGAACCGCTCACCGCGCCGGCGGGATACTCCTGGGCCTGGCGGCCTGGATCCTGGCAAACAGCCCGGCAATACTCAACTCCAACAGATCCAAAACCTGTTCAAATCCGCTGTCGCCACCATAGTAAGGATCCGGGACTTCCCTGATGGGAGTATCGGCAAAGTCCAGCATCAAGGCCAGCTTGTGTTTGTAAATCTGGGGACAAGCCTCATGTAGGGCCTGAAGATTCTCACGATCGGCCGCCAGAATAAGATCGAAATGGGCAAAGTCCCGCGTACACACCTGCCTGGCTTTGATCCCTGAAAAGTCCAGCCCGCGCCGCTCACCTGCGGCGCGGGCGCGCCTGTCCGGTGACTCCCCAGCGTGATAGCCTATGGTACCGGCAGAATCCAACTCCAGTGTCAGTCCCATGGCCTGAGCCTTGGCCCGGGCCACAGCTTCAGCGCTTGGTGAGCGGCAGATATTGCCCATACAAACCATCAAGATACGGTTGATTTCGCCCTCGCTGACACTTGGTACGCTTTGAAATTCCACCTTAAGGTTCCTCATTGGCTGACTCGGCAGGATTGCGTTCCGCAGCCGGGTCGGCGGCAGAGACTTTTGCCTCAATAGCCTCTGCCGGGAAACTGAGTCGATAGTCGGATCTTACCCTAAGGAAGCGGGCAAACCTAGGCTTGCCGCCCGAGGTCAGCCCGGAGAAAGCAAAGGTCACCCAGGTTCCGGGAAGTGGCGGTGAAGCCCTCTCGGCATCGGTGAAACCTGTTCCCAGACGAAAGCTTACCCCAGCCTCGGTTTCCACCAGCAAGGCGCCCATCATGCCTTGATACTTGCCCTTTCCCGGAAGTATCGCCAGTACTCGCGCCTCGGCATCTTCCACAGGTTTGAGTTTTAACAAGGCATCACTGCGCCCCGCCAGATACATGGCATCGATGCGGTGCGCCATCAGGCCTTCGCCCCCTTTGGCCACCACCTGTTGTAACCACAGATGTAACTCTTGCGTGCTGTTGAGACGCCGCTGCTCGATGACATAGAGATAAGGGGTCAGTTGGTGATACTGCTTGAACGCCTGATAACGTTCGGCAAAAGCCATTTTCAGCCCGGGGGCATCGAACAGATAAAAACCCAGCTGGCGCCAGGAGTCTGCTTCGCCTAAACCTCTGGCCAGCAGCGATGCAGTATCAAAGCTGTGATAGCCGCCCCAAAGCTCTCCTTCGAGTGCCACGGCAGGAAAGTCCTTCACAAACCAAATTGGTGCAGGAATCACTCTGCCCGAGCGGCTCAGCAAACGCCTGCCGTCCCATCTGGCGCGAACACCATCGAGTTTTTCACTGACAAGAAAATCCTTGATTTCGGCCTTCTGTTGTTGCCAACGACCGGCCAGCTCCGGGGCCGGTAATTCTCGTTCGGCGGCCGGAAACGAGAGCAGAAAAGTTTGCAGCAGTAACAGCATGGCCGGAAAACGCTTAAGATATGCTGTTGTCGGTAAAGATTGCGGATATTGCATAAGCCCTCCCTGGCTATCGACCAATTGCCTGCTACATCCTATAGCAGAGACCAAAACTACAAAGATCAAAACTACAAAGAGTATAGAAAGTCGTGGCGGTTATGGTGACAACTAGTGTAACGATTATTGAAACGGTCCTCCCCCTTTGCCAAACCTTCCGCCTTGGCATAATAACGGCCAAACACCCGTGGTAGGTGCAGTAACTGTTATATCAGCGGCAAGATGAGCTGCTATAATGCCGCCGCACCTTGGAAACCTCAGCGCCACTGCACTAATAGTCAAATTAGTCACTAGTGACCAACGCGAGGTCAATAAAGGAAGCGACAAGTTGCAACCCCATTAGCCCAGGAACCTTTCACGGTTCAGCGGGTCTTTATACAGCAACCGGCCATAGCCACAGATCAAGAATTGAGAGAATATGAAACCCGCCAACAATCACGGACTGAAACGCATTTTCCGCGCCACCGGCTTTTCCATCAAGGGCTTATGCTCAGCCTGGAAACATGAAGCCGCCTTTCGCCAGGAAGCCGTACTGGCATTGTTAATGATCCCGCTGGCGTTATATCTGGATGTGGCCAAGACAGAAAAATTACTGCTGATAGCGACGGTATTTATCGTCATTATTACCGAGCTGTTGAATTCGGCCATTGAAGCGGTGGTCGACAGAGTGGGCGATGAAATTCACCCCTTGAGCGGCCAGGCCAAAGATATTGCCTCGGCGGCAGTCTTTATCAGCCTGTGTTTATGCGGCCTGACCTGGGCCGTGGTTATCTGGCCTTTGGTGTTCTAAAGCGCTTTGGTATGTTGAATGCACGCTTTGGTATTTTGAATGCTTCAGTAGTAAGGCAACCGGGCATCAAGGCAAAACGCTCAATGCCCGGCCAAATTTAGAACTGACTTCTGAGGTAGTTGACCGCTTGCAGTATCTGCTCCAATCGGTCGTTGCCCGGTAAGTAGGCTACGTAAACATTGCGCCTGAGCGGTGTCTTATCATCAATCACAAACAGCTCCCCTTTCGCCAGATAAGGTTCAATCATGTTTTGCGGCAAAAATGCACTGCCACCATTATTGAGCAGAAAGTCCAGCGCAATACGAGCCGAGCCGGTATGCAGCACAGGAATGGGTAACTCGGCATAGTCTCTGGCATGTTGGATATTGAATGCCGTGCCCCAATCGACCTTGATGTAATGCCTGTCCGTTAGTTCATCGACGGAGGAAGCCGCCTCTGTGCTCACCAGATGCAGCGACACCTCTCCTATCTGCAACAACTCAAACTCTTCCAGCTTAGGGGGGTCAAAAGCAATGGCCAGATCCAGCGTCCGGTCCATCAACTGTTTGGTCATGGCCGCCGGTGCCAGAATTTCGGTGCGCAGCGCCACTCCGGCAAGCCCCTGATGTAAACCTTGCATATATCCCTGCAGATAAGCGTCCCAGATATTGGGCGCCGCGCCGATAACCAATTGCACCGATTGGTGTTCACTCAGGGAGATATCCTGTTTGGCCCGCTCCCAGGCGGTCAGTACCGCTTCGGCATGCGCCAGCATCCGCACCCCGGCCGGGGTCGGTTGTATGTTGTTTCGCTGCCGTTCAAACAGCTCGACCCCGAGAATGCTCTCCAGCTGCTTAACCCTGAAAGATACGGCACTGCGGGTCAGATAGAGGTTTTCAGCGGCCTTCCCAAAATGGCGGGTATGGGAAACTTCCAGAAATGTCTTGAGTAAATCCGTGTCCATAAAAAATTCTTTATCGTCATAGACAAATTTTTTTGATTTATAAATCAATCATACTAGCCAATACTCTGCTTGCAAATCTCCTCAAGAACCATTTTTGTAAGGAATATCGCCATGTTGACCACGACTCCTTCACCATCGGCACTGCAGAGTGCATCTGTGCAACAAGCCGCCAATGAGAGTTTCGTCAGCGAACGCCGTTTCTATGACGACAAGAACTTCCCCAAGGGCTTTCGCCGCAGCGGGGATTTTACTTACAACGAAGCAGAATTACTCGAAAAACATGGCGTTGCCATGCAGGCTCTGGCGGAGGGACGCCAAGCCCCCCGGAATCCGGAGGAGAGTCATTTTGTTGAAGTTGTCCGCGGAAATTCCGCTCCCGGTAGCTTGTTGGAAAAGATCTGGGTAAAGTATGTCAAGTTGGCTTCTGGGAAGCCTTTCTACGCAGTAGTCGGCACCACTTTAGTGAAAAAGGCCGATGCTGAGTATATCGACGATATGATAGATGACGATGTTCAGGATGAGCCTGAACTTGAGGATGACCAATGAAAATTAGGGTTTGCGACTAAATGCGTGGTTGGATTTTATATAAAGAGACCGCGACTCAGCTAAAACCTGAATTGTATGAAATAAACCGATTGTTGGAGGCCGCCAAGGCCGACAATATCGAACTTGAGGTCTATGCTCCCGATGAGTTTGACCTCACAGTGACCCGAGAGGACAACAAGAGTATTTTACTGAACGGGCAACCAGTAGAGTTGCCCGATTTTATTATTCCCCGTATGGGCTCGGGTACCACCTATTTTGCCTTGGCGATTATCCGCCACCTGGAACGTCTTGGTGTTTATTGCCTCAACTCTTCCAAGGCGATAGAAACCGTTAAGGACAAGCTGTTTTCCCAGCAACTGTTGGCCGAAAAGAATCTGCCAACACCCAAGACCATGCTGGTGAAATTCCCGGTTGATGTTGACCTGGTTGAACGTCACTTGGGTTTCCCTGTGGTGATCAAGACACTCTCCGGCTCACAAGGCAGCGGCGTGTTTCTGTCACACAAGGCACGTGAGTTCGATGATCTGATGCAACTTATCGAGGCCACCAACAAGAATGCCAACATCATTCTGCAGGAGTTTATCTCCAACAGCCATGGCCGGGACTTGCGAGTCTTCACCATAGGTGGCCGGGTAGCAGGTTGCTACGAGAGACGCGGCCAAGAGGACAGTTTCAAAGCCAATGTCAGCGCCGGTGGCTCAGCCAGCCCCTTTGCGGTCACACCTGAAATAGAGTGGCTGGCAACCCAGACAGCCAACATACTGGATCTGGATGTTGCCGGGATAGATCTGCTGTTTGACAACGGTCACTACAAGATTTGCGAGGCCAACTCCTCGCCGGGCTTTGAAGGACTGGAGTCCTGTCTCCACCTGGATATAGCAGCACAAATACTGCACTTTATCCGCATCCGTTTGGGCATGTTCAACAAGGATTCCAAGAAAAGCGACAGCAGCGAGTCCGAGGCCTGATCCGAACACGAGCTTTAATATCAGACTGAAGCGCTCCTTTATGGGGCGCTTTTTTGTGGTAGATCATAAAAAACCACACATTTGTAAACATTCTATTCACAAAAACCATCATTCTGGTTTAGACTCTTTGCAGTCGCGCGGATTTTCAGCATTCGAAAATACAAGAAGTGTCATCCTACAAACTAGAGCTGGCAAGCACTCAAACCGCGCACGTGCCGATTTATCCCGGAAAAGGAATCTCTGAGAAGGCACTTGGATTATCTGAGTAACGAAAAGAGATTACCCATTGTTGACACCACACTCTATTAACAATTCAGGTTTGAGACTGTCGCTGACACTCGCCCTGCTCTGCTGCGCCACTACCCAAGCCCAAGCCGGCGAGTGGAGCTTGAATATTGGTGGTTTCTACTCTCAGTCCGACACCAATATGCAAGTTACCGATCCCTTGGTCGGCAACGATTTCGATCTGGATTTTGAGTCTGATCTGCAGTTGGCGGAAAACGAGTTTCTGCCTCTGTTTGAATTGGGATACCGTTTCAACGATAGACACCACATCTATTTTGACTGGAAACAACTACACCGCAGCGCTGAAACTCAAGCGGTCAGTCGACCATTTCAGGTCCAGATTGACGATACCGTCTATGATGTCAAGGCCGGTGGCCAGCTGGGCACCACGCTCAATATCGATATCGCCCGCATCGGCTATGGCTATGATCTGTTTCAAGGCAACGGCTATAACATAGGGGTCAGTGTAGGGCTGCATACCATGTTCATTGAAAGCAGCTTCGAAGGTTCAATCGGGGCCTGTGCCACCTCAGAGCTCAGCGGCAATATCTGCAGCGCCCAGCCCATTCCCAGACTGGTGGATGAAAGCGTTACCGCACCTTTGCCGAATATTGGCCTCTTTGGTGACTATGAGCTGGCACCCGGTTGGCAATTTAATTTGCATGCCCAATATTTTTCCGTGCGCCTTGATGATCTCAAGGGCTCACTGGTCGATATCAGAGCCGGCATGAAAACCACCCTGAGTGATCGTTGGGACATCACCTTGGCCTATAACTATTACAAAGTGGATGTGGATGTGCGTCAGAGCGCATCGGACGCCGCGGTAAAAGTGGCCGACTACAACCTCTACTATAGTTTTATCGGCCCTATGTTATCGATCAGCTACCGTTTCTGAACTTGTTCTCCGCTTGACGGTACAATCACGCTTTTTCCTGACGCTTTTTCCTGACGCTTTTTCCTGACGCTTTTTCCTGCCCCCTTTCCCTGACCATAGTCGCTTATTGGCAGCTCGAGTCAAAGCTGTCATCCACTATCTTTTGCCGACAATCACCAAGTATTCCAGTCCTCTCGCCTGCCAAGCCTCTCAAAAAGTGAGTTTGATAAAAATCCACTCTTGCTCACAGTTACGCATTTGATAATGGTTATCATTTAACAGAAGGGATGAGGGAGGAGGCAAAGATGAGTAACAAGCTGGCAGTCACAGGGCTAAATGATCCTATCGCCCAAACACTTTTTATCCCGCTCTATATGAAATCGTGCCAATCCAAACTGAAAGATGCCTTCTTCTCAGATCCTTGGGCCTGCGCGCTTATCGAACAATTTGATTATGACTTCTCAAGTTTTGACCAATCTGTATTGAGCTCAGTAGGGGTCGCCATCCGCGCGGGTTACTTTGACAGACTCACGGCGGATATTATCGCTACGGCACAGTCCTGTGTTGTAGTCAACCTCGGAGCCGGGCTCGATGCCCGCTTTCAGAGGGTTCAAATGCTGATGGGAAACACGATGGAAGACAAGGCCTCGTTTTACAACCTGGATCTGCCTGAAGTGATTGCCCTCAGAGAGCAGCTCCTTCCTGCGGACAGTTGTGAGACATGCATCAGTGCTTCTGTATTTGATAGCGATTGGATGGATGAACTCAATGCCCGTCATCAGGGCGCAACCTTTGTTTTTATTGCTGAAGGCCTGCTGATATACTTCGACAATTGTCAGGTACAACAGTTGCTTCAAGAACTGGCCAGCCGCTTTCCTGGTTGCCATATTCTATTCGACGGTATCAGTCGCTGGATGAGGGACAATTCAGATAACCACGACAGCGTAAAATATGCCGGTGCCGGTTTTAAGTTGGCGCTCGACTCGCCACGGGAGATTGAGCAATGGCATGGAAAGCTAAAGGTGATTTCAGTCGCGCATTACGCCGATTTCAAAGAGTGGAAACGAGTAGGTTTCTTCAATTATCTGCTGTCCAAATACATACCCAAATACTTCCACTCCAGCTTTCTGGTGCATGCCTGTGTCGAGCAGCCATGAAAAACAAAGGCTTTCCATTAATTACGCTTTCAAGTGACAAGAAGCATGGACAGGTGTAACCCTTTTTGAGTCACACCTGCCACCAAACTCAGCGCTGATCCTGAGCCCGGCGCTTCTTGAAGTCCGAATCTTCAAGCCATTGGGGCCAGTCATTGTTATTGGCCAACCGCGCCAGGATATCGCTTATCAAGGCCAAGTCCTGCTGAACCCCATCCAGACTCCAGCTTGGGTCATAATCATCGGCTGCCTTATGATATTTGTGGGCAATATAATCCGGGTCTGTATCCCCCAAACTCATAAACAGCAAGCCGGGTACCCCTTCCTTGGCCAGAGCGAAATGGTCCGAGCGGAACATCAAGCCATTTTGCGGTCGGGGATCGGCCTTGACGCTGCGTCCCTGCCCTTTGGCGGCATCATTCAAATACTGCTCCAGCTCTGACACACCCTCACCATAACGCAGGATGTAATCCACGCCTTTACCCATATTCATGCCGTCTATATTGAGAAATGCCACCAGCTGCTTGGTGGGAACCGGGGGATTTTCGGCAAAGTACTGGGCGCCAATGAGTCCGGTTTCCTCGGCAGTAAAGGCGCTGAACAGAATCGAGCGTTTCGGGGCATCAATGCCCTTTTGCTGTTTGAAGTGCTTTGCCAGTGCCAGAACACCGGCCACACCTGAGGCGTTATCCACAGCGCCGTTGAGCACCACTTCCTTGCCATCTTCAATGGTCTTTCCCAGGTGATCCCAGTGAGCGTGCATCACCAAGTATTCATTTTTGTGCTCGGTTCCAGGCAACAAGGCCGCCACATTGTGGGATTGCGCCAGTTCTATCTTGTTGTTCAAGGTCAGATTGGCCTTGAGTTTCAACGGCACCGCCTCGAAGCCTTTATTGACCGCCTGTTGCTTCAAGATATCAAAGTCCAGACCCGCCTGGCTGAACAGCTTCTTGGCGCTATCATGCTGGATCCACCCCATCACGCCAACCGATGATGCGTTGTTATCTTTATCCACCAGGGTGTACTTGGTATTGGTGTTGCTGTTACGCACCACCCCCCAACCGTAAGCGGCGGGCGCAGTTTCATGCACAATAAACACGGCTTCGGCGCCCTGACGGGCCGCTTCTTCATATTTATAGGTCCAGCGACCGTAATAGGTCATGGCATTGCCCTTGAATACCTGGGGATCCTGAGTGGCAAAGCCGGGATCATTGACCAGTACAATCAGGGTCTTACCACGAACATCCAGGCCTTCAAAGTCATTCCAGCCGTATTCCGGGGCATTGATACCGTAGCCGACAAATACCACCTCGCTGTCTTGCAGCTGCACCTTGGGCGTCACTCTTTGAGTGCGGGCGGTGAACTCCTCGCCATTGCTGAAACTCATTGAGCCCAGCTTTAACTGCATATTCTGATCTGCAGTGATCCTGGCCATGGGAACGGCTTGCAGATAACTGTTGCCAAACCCGGGCTCAAGCCCCATCTCCTTGAAGGCCTCGGTAAGGTAATCCAAGGTCAGCTGTTCACCGGCCGACAGAGGCGCACGGCCTCCAAACGCGTCACTGGCAAGGGTTTTCACATCCTGGCGATAGCTGGATTCATCCAGTTCAAAGGGGGCAGCCAACGCCAGAGCGGGCGTTAACAGTGTGGCCAACAGGCCACAGACAGAGGTAAATTTCACGACTTCATTCCTTGCTATTATCTATTTTGTTCAGCCATTGTAACAGCGGGGCAGCATTCGGCAATCGGCGCAACAAGGTGACATTCTGTGAGCCTTTGGATCCACAAGCGGCTTAATTTATGTCAAGCTGAATAGGTAATTGCATTGACAATGAGTTCCCCTATGACCATGACTCTGCTTCAACAAGCCGCCCAATACCTGAAAAAAGCCTTGCCGTTGATGTTAAAACATCAGATACCGACAACGCCGGTCAACTATGCGCTCTGGTATGCCTATGTCAGCGAGCGCAACCCGGTACTCAATGCCAGCCTGGATGAAGCCGTCAGCCAGTACAACACCTGTCCGCCCTCAACGGCGGAACTCCTCTACCGTCATCATCTGGCCCCGGAAGATGAACTGGATGTCAGAGATATGCGCCAGAGTATGGAGGCGATAGCGACCGAGCTGTCTCAGTCACTCAAGGATACCAGCTGCGATGCCGACAGTTTTCGCGCCAAAATCGAGCGTAACTTTGGCCGTATCAGCCGCTTGGATCAGGACGCCATGGATCTTGAGCAAGTGATGGGCATGGTCCGAGCCCTGGTGAAAGACTCGGATGATATTCGCAGTAGCACGGATTATTTGAGCTCGCAACTGAGCAAGGCCCAGCAGGAGATAGACAGTCTGCGGCTACAGCTGCAAAACACCGAAAAAGACATATTGTTTGATGCCCTCACCGGCTGCCTTAACCGCCGTGCCTTCGATGCCGACTTCGATAGCTTGTTGAGTCAGTCGCCGAAGGGCTGCTGCCTTATTCTGGTGGATGTGGATCACTTCAAGCGTTTCAACGATGAATATGGGCATCTTTTGGGGGACCAGGTGCTCAAGGCGGTGGCCAAGCGTCTGCAGGATAGTTGCCGTGACGGCACCAAGTTGTATCGTTTCGGTGGTGAAGAGTTCGCTATTCTGGTGCCGACCAGTCAGCTGAGAGTAGCCCGCCAACTGGCCGAAGCCATGAGACGGGCACTGGAGAAGGTTAGCGTCAGAGACAGGCGCAAGGGCCAGCTCATCAGCAATATCAGCGCCTCCTTCGGGGTTGCAGAATGGCAGCAACTGGATACCCGCCAATCCCTTACCGAACGCGCCGACACCTTGCTCTATGAAGCCAAGCGTTTGGGCCGCAATCGGGTGATGCCGATATCAGGCTGAAACCGCCAGCGTTTGCAAGGCTTCTGCCTGCACCACAAATCTAAGCTCGGCGCCGCCGCTCAGGCTGTCGAAGGGATAACAGGTGATCAGCGTCAATAGCCGCTCATCACTGCCCATCAACCAACGTGTCTCAGATTCATGCACGACTGCGGTAGCACGTATTCGATAAAAATGGATCTGGCCATCCATTCCCTGCAAGCGGATCTCCTGCCCCACCCTGGCCCCGGCCAGGATCGCGAAATGGGTATCCCTGTGACCGGCAATCACTGTATTGCCTGTCTCTCCGGCGCCGGCTCCCGAAAGCATCTGCGCCGGTCCAAAGGCCAGGTTACGGCCACTGGCCCCGGCCAGCACATAGAGTGGCTCATGCTTGCCTATCCACAATTTGGCCGTGGGGTGGGTATCGGCCCAGGACCAGGGTTTGTGTGCCTGGCCGTCAGTCAGACTCTTGGCCCAGGCCTTTTCAATCAAAAACTGGGCGAACATGGCTTTGGCTTGCATATATCCTCCTTTAAACAGCATGGCCGAACCTGCCACAACCAGAACAACTATCACTATTGAGCAGATATCGCTAAAACGCCCCCTATTGACCGAGGGCATAGCGCCTGCTGTCAGGGCCTGCTCAGCCTGGCTCATCGCCCAGCCCCCTCACAAGCACGGCGGCCAAAAGCCCTGGGGAAAGCCGCCAGCATCAACGCCGCCAGCAAACTTGCCAACCCCAGCAGCAACATCAGCCGGCTGTCGGTGGCGGTCTGCGGCAACTTACCCTGCCAGCCCTTGGGCGCATGACTGGCCACTAGCCCTTCCCGGGTCGCCGCGGCGTCCGGATTGACCGGGGTGACATCCACTGCCACCAGGCTGGTGTACGGACTGACCAAGTGGTACTTCAGCGACAGCGCTGTGACCTGGCGTTCAATGCGTTCACTGTTGGCAGCATCTTTGGCCAGCTCCAGCGCGGCTATCTGTTTTCTGGCCCAGATAAGATCCAGCCCTTTGGGATCAGCCTTGGCATTGAGCGCCAGCTCCTGCTGCCAGAATTGGCCATCGATAAGACCGGATACGATAACTGCCTTGTGGGCATTGCTACGCTGTTTGATGCTCACCAATACCGGCTCACCCTGATAGAGATCCGGAATTTGTGCCGGCCAGTAATCCGGCACTGTGCCGTCAGGGTAGCGCAGCGACACATCTGTGATCCTGGGAGCGGAGATTTTTTCCAGCAAGGCAACCACCTTTTGCTCCACCTCCTGCATCTTGCCAATATAGGTAAAGCTGCCACGCCCCAGCTCTGCGGCGCGCTGCATAAAGTGGGAGTTGGGGGCACTGCCTATGCCTACGGTAAACAGGCGGTTTTCGCCGAGCCTGTCTTTAATCAGTTCAAATAGCGCCTGTTCATTGCCTACGGCGCCATCCGTCATGAAAATCACTTGCCTGAGCGCCTTAATCTCACCTTGCGTGCCGACTTTATTTTGAGCGGCAAAATCATTGTTCAATGCCAACTCAAGCGCCTTGGCCATCTCGGTACCACCGTTGGCTTCCAGGGCACGAATAAACTGCTGTGCCCGACCTATATTGTGGGCCGTCGCCGGCAAAGAGTTGGCCGCCATGGTCTGCACTGCAGAATTGAATTCAACAACATTGAAACTGTCCTCCGATTTGAGACTGCTCAATGCATACAGCAATGCCTGTTTGGCCTGAACTATTGCATCTCCCCCCATGGAGCCCGAAGTATCTATCACCAGAATAAGCTCCCTGGGCAAGGGCTTGGCCACCTCTTTGCTCTGTGGAGGCATCAACATCAATAGACTGTATTCATCCCTGGCAGCTTGGCCTTCGGCCTGCGCTAAAGAAGGTGCTGGGGTATGGGTCTGGCCTTGCTGGCTGAACAGCGCCGCTGCGGGCTTGGCGCCCGTATCCGCTTGCCATTGCAACACAAAGTCGCTGTCGGCCTTGGTATTGTCTTGTTGCAGCTGCACCCGAATACGGCCATCACTCAGGGTTTGTTGAGAAATAGCATGATAAGGGGATTCCAGCGACAGCAAGGGAAAACCAGCATCCAGGATAATATCCAAACTGAGACGATTCTCCTGGCCACCGCTTTGCGCTTGGGTGCTTATAGGCTCAGAGCTTTCGCTATCAGCGCCGGTGAACATCTTTTCAAGGCCCGCGGCTTCAATCACAGGGCTCAACAACCGCGCCGCCTCTTCCACGCCCTTGAAGCTTTGCAGCATGCTTTGAGGCAGATAACGGGGCGTGTGGGTCATGGGAAAGCGCAGGCTGAACTGACCATCACGGTAATCCAATGCTTGCTGGTAGCTGAAGCTGACTTTAAGGGTTTCCCCCGGGGCCAAATTAGCCACCTGAGTGGTGAACAGGTTGGGCCGCTCCTGACTCAGTAAACTGGCGCGCTTGCCCTGAGCCTTGGCCTGCTCAAAAGTGCGCTTGGCCTCTTCCTTTGGTTGAATAACCCCCTCGATGATCCGCTCACCTATTCTCAGCTGCATGCTGTCCACCGCCGCCTCATTGGGCAGCGGGAACAGGTAACGGCCGTGGATCCACTCCTGGCTATCATTGGTGAATGACTGGGTGACGCTGACTCTGTTACTCCAGCCACTGATGCTCATGCTGACTTCGGTTGCCAGTGCCGGGGCCTGGGTGTCGCCGAAGGCGAGCACCCCGGCACCTGGCCACTGCGGGTTATCAATCAGTTGAAGGGTACCTTCCTGAGCCTGGGCACTTGCAGGCTCTTCGGTAAGTTGGGGGCCATTCTCGGCCCAGGCTTCAACCGAGCTCACCAGGTTAAACACCAGCAGTGCCAGCAGGGCAAAGCCTGAAAATTGCAGGGCGTTAACGGCCCTGCATAAATAAGTATCAGAATCGCTGTGACTGGCGGCGGGCATTCTCTGAAACTGCTCGTTTTCCTGCCGAGGAATATCCATATTCATTTTGTCGCTCCCTCTCAATTACTGCTTTGTTGATTGGCTGCCAGAGCAGCTCCCTGAGTCTGCAATTTCAGCGTGACCCGACGGTCAAAGAAGTCGCTCTCGCGGCTCTGTTTGGCACTGAGGGGTGAACTGGCGCCAAAAGCCTGGGTTTGCAAACGCTCTTCGGCAACGCCTTGGCTAACCAAATAACTTTTCACCGCCTCGACCCGCTGCTCGGACAGCGTCTGGTTGTAATCAGAATTACCGCGGCGATCGGCGTAACCGGTCAGATCCAACATCAGCTCAGGCGACAGGCTCATGGCATAGGCCAAATCGTCCAGCTGGCGGGCAAAGTGGGGTTCGATTTCGGCGGTGCCGGTACGAAACTGCACATTCATACCCACTATCAACTCTTCGAGCTGAGCAGCCCGGTCGCGGGAAAGCGCATTGAGGCGACTCTGGGCATCGGCGTATTGCAACGATAACTCCTTCAGCGCTCGCTGCTTCTCACTGAGACTCGCCAGTTGTTCGGTTTGCTCGGCCAGCTGTTGCTGCTGACTCTTGAGCTGCTCGTCATCGCCCACAGACTTACCCACTATGCCGCCGGTGAAGGCACCGATAACGGCCCCCACAGGCCCCCCAACCACGGCGCCCAGCAGTGCGCCTGTGCCAAAGCCAACCAACTCTTCGTTGTGGTCTCTCTCCTGAGTCGGTAAGTTTGGCTGGCTGTCGGCGTGCGCCAGAGAAGAAGTCAGCAACAGTGATGCCATGATCAGGGGGGCTATGGGGGTGGGGGTCTTTTTCATCATCTCGATTCCTTTTGTCTTGTAGAGCCTGCTGCCCAGTTGGCAGCGTTCCTCGTCGTTGAGATGATTAAACCCCATTGAAATGGCAAGTCTGGGGAGCAAAAATGGCACTTTGGCTATCAATTGTGGCAACAAAATGGCAATTGGAAGCTATCGCTTTTTTCACGGCTAAAATCCTGTATAGTCACGGCTATTCACGGCTCGGCAGGAACAAGAGGCAGATGAAACGCATTGCCATAGTGGAAGATGAAGCTGCAATAAGAGAAAACTACAAAGATGTGCTGCAATCACAGGGTTACTCTGTGCAGACTTACGCCAACCGCCCCGAGGCCATGCAGGCCTTCAACACCCGCTTACCGGATTTGGCCATTATTGACATAGGTCTGGAGCATGAAATCGATGGTGGCTTTACCTTGTGCCAGTCGCTGCGAGCGATGTCGGGCACCCTGCCGATTATTTTTCTCACCGCCAGAGACAGCGACTTCGATACGGTTTGTGGCCTGCGTCTGGGTGCCGATGACTACCTGAGCAAAGATGTCAGTTTTCCCCATTTACTGGCGCGGTTGGCGGCGCTGTTTCGCCGCTGCGAACTCGCCGGCAGCAGCGCTCCGGCCGATACCCTGATGGAGCGCGGCGCCCTCACCATAGATGCCAACCGAATTCAGGTATACTGGCAACAGCAGCCGATTGAATTGACAGTGACCGAATTCTGGATGGTGTACGCCCTGGCCAAACATCCCGGCCATGTGCGCAGCCGCACCGAATTGATGCAGGAAGCCAAGATTTATGTCGATGACAGCACCATTACCTCCCATGTAAAGCGGATCAGGCGCAAGTTTATCGCCGCCGATCCGGCCTTTGACTGTATAGATACCGTCTATGGCATGGGTTATCGCTGGGATCCCGAATCTTGAAGTTTCCCTCCTATCACCCGCCAATAGGCCTCAGAACCAAGACTCTGGTACTGTCGCTGTTTTTGCTGTGCCTGCCCTGGCTTGGCTATCAGTATGTGTGGGAGATGGAGAAATATCTGCGTCACGGCCAGGAGAAAACCCTGGAAGGAACCACTCAGGCCCTGGCTACGGCGCTACATGAAAGACCCAGGCTGTTCGACAGCCAGGCCAGTTTCCTCAATCAAGTAGAAAAGGGCCGCGATCTCTACGCCTATCCGCTCAACGGCCCCATTCAGCTGGATGGCCGCCTCAATGATTGGGAGGCCTACCGCCATCGCGCCATGACCTATGGCGAAGAGCATACCCTGATGCGCTTGAGTGACAGCCAGTCAACGCTGAGCTTTACCCATATGGTAGGTAAATATGGCGGCTACCTTTACGGCTTTTTCGAGGTAACGGATCCAAAGGTGATTTACCGCGGCCGCAACAGCCTGAGTGTGGATCGCAACGACTATCTGGCTATCGCCACCCTGGCCCCGGATGGCCGTTTTCGCCGCTACACCATAGCCAACAAGCACGATGGCTGGCTCAGCGCCTTCGAGTTGCCTGAAAATCCGGCGCTCAGCGCCCCGGTGACACCAGAGGTCCGCATTCAGGGCCAGTGGTTGAAAACCGATAAGGGTTACAATATTGAACTCAGAATGCCGCTGGAGATGGTGGGCAGTAAACTCAGTTTTGCCATTCATGATGTCAACGACAAAAAGAGCCGCAGGCTGGAAGCCATAGTTGGTACCTCGGCCACTGACCGCGCCGATAAGCTGGGGACGGTTCTGGTACCATCACCGGAAATTGAAAGTATTATCAAAGGTATGGGGCATAACAGCTCGCGGATATGGGTGGTGGATGTCCATGGCCGGGTGCTGGCCAAGTCGGGCGATATTCGCGCCGATTCCAGTGTCTGGACCCGCTCGGTCGAGGAGGAGCGGCAACCGGAAAGCTTCTTTGGCAAACTGGAACACGACTATCTACACCCCATCTACTACACAGTGCTGACCAAGCCGCCTATGGATTTTATCGACTCACTGCAGGACTCGACCGAACTCGGCGGTAGCCATATTCGCCGGGCGCTGAATGGCCAGATGGCCTCCACCTGGCGCCTGACACCGGATAACAAGGCGGTGGTGTTGGCGGCGGCCAGCCCCATCTGGATTGACGATAAGGTGATGGGCGCCGTGGTTGCCGAGGAAACCACCCATGGTATCCGTACCCTGCGTAACCGGGCACTGGAGAAGCTGTTCAATGTGATCCTGACCGTGATGGCCATGGGAACCCTGGCACTGTTTGTGTTTGCCTCCGGGATCTCCAGCCGCATTCGCAAACTCAGGGATCAGGCCGAGCGCGCCATCGACAGCCAGGGGCGGGTTCGCGACACCATTCCACCTTCAAAAGTGCGCGATGAAATTGGCGATCTGTCGCGCAGTTTTGCCAATATCGTCAACCGATTGGGGCAATATACCCACTATCTGGAAAACATGTCCTCGCGGCTATCCCACGAATTGAGAACCCCGGTGGCCGTGGTACGCAGCTCATTGGAGCACTTGAGTCTGCAGCAACTGGACAAGGACACGGCCAAGTACGTCGACCGCGCCCAGGAAGGGGTCAATCGCTTGTGGCTGATCCTCGCCAACATGAGCGAAGCCACCCGGCTCGAGGAGTCCCTGTCCCAGGCCGAGATAGATGAATTCCCACTGACCAAGGTTGTGGCAGGCTGCGTCGCCGGGTATCAGATGACTTACAAGGAACAAGGTTTCGTGCTGGTGTTGCCGGATGAACCTTTGACCATGCGTGGCGTGCCTGAATATGTCGCCCAGCTGATGGATAAGCTGGTCACCAACGCCATTGAGTTCAGCAAAGCCGATACCGATATCCGCATCAGCCTCAAGGTGCAGGGCAAACAGGCCCTGCTCAGGGTGGAAAACCAAGGGCCACTGTTGCCGGAAAACATGACCGAGCAGATCTTCGAGTCCATGGTCTCAGTGCGGCCACAAACGATGCAGTCCAAACCTCATCTGGGACTGGGACTTTATATCGCCAGGCTTATCACCGCCTTCCATGGCGGCCATATCAGTGCCAGCAACCTGAGCGACGGCTCAGGTGTCGAAATTCGGGTCAGCCTGCCGCTGCTTTAAGCCGCGGACAACTTGAACAAGTCTCAAGCCCGCCGCACTGGCAATGACAAGATTCAATGTTAATATGCCTCAAAGGGGCGCTCGCCCCGCAATCACAGACAAGAGTTGCATCCATGAAGAAAGCCACCAAGCTGGTCTCGCTCGGCCGGGACAAAAAGTGGAGCAAGGGAGTGATCAATCCTCCCGTGTTTCGAGCATCAACCGTCGTATTTGACAGCATGGAACAGATGCGCCACGCCACGGCCAATCGCGCCAAAGGGGAGATGTTCTATGGCCGCCGCGGCACCCCGACTCACTTTGCCTTTCAGGCGGCCATTGCCGAACTCGAAGGTGGTGTTGGCACTGCGCTCTACCCTTCAGGCTCTGCGGCCATCAGTGGCGCCCTGCTGTCTTTTCTGAAGGCCGGTGATCACTTGCTGATGGTAGACAGTGTCTACGAGCCCACCCGGGATCTGTGCGACAAGCTGCTCAAGGGGCTGGGGATTGAAACCAGTTACTATGATCCCTTGATTGGCACCGGTATCCGCGAGCTTATCCGCCCCAATACCAAAGTGCTGTTTCTGGAATCTCCCGGCTCCATCACCATGGAAGTCCAGGATGTGCCGACCCTATGCCGCATCGCGCATGAGCATCAATTGGTCACCATGCTGGACAACACCTGGGCCTCCCCCATCAATTGTCGCCCGTTTGAGATGGGCGTCGATATCTCGATTCAGGCCGCTACCAAGTACATAGTGGGTCACTCGGATGTGATGCTGGGTACGGCGACCGCCAATGAAGCACACTGGGATACCCTGAGGGAGAACAGCTATCTCATGGGCCAATGCACCTCTGCAGACGATATCTTTCTGGCGGCCAGGGGGCTGAGAACCCTGGGGGTGAGAATGGCGCAACATGAAAAAAATGCTCTCAAAGTGGCCAATTTCCTGGCGCAGCGCCCGGAAGTGGATCACCTGCGCCACCCGGCGTTTGCCAGTTGCCCGGGTCACGAGTTTTTCCAGCGTGACTTCAGCGCCGCCAACGGCTTGTTTTCCTTTGTGCTCACGGAGGGTAACCGCCAGGCGATGACCGCCTTCGTCGAAGGGATGGAGCACTTCAAGATGGGATTTTCATGGGGTGGCTTCGAGAGCCTTATTCTGGCGATATCCGGTATAGAGAAATTGCGCACGGCAACCCAGTGGGACAGCAGCAAGCCCCTGGTAAGACTGCATATAGGTTTGGAAGATCCGGACGATTTGATTGCCGACCTCGAGCGAGCCTTCGAGCGTTATCACGCCGCGATGCAGGCTTAATCAGCAAAAAGCCCGCTTGAATGCGGGCTTTTTAAGCTTATCGCTGTTAGCGTCAGTCAAAGTCCAGCTCATCTGCCGACACTCCTACGCCCAATTCACGGGATAAGGCCATCTGCTCACGAATATCCTCTATTCGCCTGCGTGCAGCGCTTATCCGTATGTCTTTTTTACTGACCCGGTTATTGGATGTCAGTGTTCCCTCTTGGGCCGCTTCGCTCTTGCCTCTACTCACAGATTGATTAAATGACATGTTCTTCCCTTAACTTCACGCCGGTTCTCTCCAGCTGTCTCAAGAGCGCTTCCTGCTCACTTGGGGCAAAGCCGGTAACCCGGAGTTAAAAACGACACATCCGGTATTAAACACACCGGCAACCCTCACATCATGCCTTATTAAAGAGCCCGTTCCTATCGGAAAGTTCCCTTATTTTAATCCCGTTCAGCAAAAACTCAGGCGTATAAAAAACAAACAAGTGCAAACGCTCAATTAATTAACGCACGACACACCTTATAAATGCATAGAAACATTTGCTTACTATTATCGGTGATACAAATTTGTTTAAATAAAAACATATATTTAACAACGTGTTTTAAAGAGCAATAAGAGCAAAAATAACATATTGATTTTAAATAGATTAACTCTTCATCCTTAGTTGTTTTATAAATGTTAATTTTAAATTAATTTTAAATTAATAAATATAGACAAGTGTTGCCAAATCTAGGTTTAAATTGAATCATATCTTTGTCATTGAAACATTTGACAAACAAAATAAAAACATTGCCACGCAAGGCAATATACAATAATAATCAAGGAGAGAGATATGACATCCATATCTACAACAGCCAAGGCCGTTCGCTTCGGTCTTCTGGCTGCTGCAACCAGTATTGCTTGTACAGGTTTCAGTTATGCTGAAGATAAGCCTGAAACATTTGAACGTATTGAAGTCACAGGTTCAAAAATCAAGCGTATAGGGGAGATAGCACCAACACCCGTCACAGTGATCACAGGCGATGGCCTTATCGAAGCAGGTGTTACCAACGTAGCAGATCTGCTGCATAAGATGCCTAACACTCTGGTTGGTCTGTCACCGGAAACCACCAACAACACTGTTTTTGCCAGTGGTCTAAATAACACTGACCTGAGAGGACTGGGCTCCGACCGTACTCTGGTGCTGGTTAACGGCCGGCGCTTTGTAGCCGGCTCGCCAAGCTCAGGCGCCGTGGATTTAAACAACATCCCAACCGCCATGGTTGAGCGTATTGAAATCACTACAGGTGGCGCTTCTGCAGTTTATGGCTCTGATGCCATTGCCGGGGTGGTCAACATTGTGACCAAAACCAGTTTTGATGGCTTGGCTATCGATGCTTCTACCACCCGCCCTACCGAAGATGGCGGTGAAGAGGAATACGCCTCGCTGACTTTCGGCTCTGACTTGGGTAAAGCCAACTTTGTGACCAACATCAGTTGGTCACGCCAGGGGCAGATTTCATACATGGACAGAGAGTTCCTGCGTGAAGCGCCGATTGTGGTTCGCAATCAGAATGCCAATGGCCCGAATGATCCGCAGGCCGTAATGTGGGGCTATGGTCAACAGGTACTGGCTTCATACAGCAAGACAGGAACTTTTGTCTCCAACGGCACCCGTTATACCTTCAGCGATGACGGTCAAATTCGGCCAATGGATCTGGGTCAGCCACTGCCGCCGCTGACCAGCGGCCGGGTGGACTATCTCGGTGGTGAAGGCTACAACTTTGCCGAGAACTCTTTCATCAAGACACCACTGGACAGGATCAATTTCTTTACTGTCATGAACTATGACATCAATGATGATCATAAATTTACCATGGAGGCCAACTACACCAAGTCTGAAGCCTATGGTGAAAGTTCACCTGCATTCCTCAACTTCCGTCTGTACGATGACAATGCCCTGCTCTCACCCGAAGCAGCGGCTTTGGTGACGGCCGGCGAATCCAAGGCTGGCGCTGGGGTAAACGTAGGCTATCTGGCATCTGATTTCGGCAACCGTAAATACAGTCAGGACAGAACCACAGCGCGTTTGGCACTGGGTGTTGAAGGTGCGCTGTCCGATACCTGGTCCTATGATGTTTACGCCACCGTTGGCCATGTTCAAGCCGACACCGAATGGTACGGCGAAATGTTCGAGCAGCGCTTCTATGACGCTGTTGATGTGATTAAAGATACCGACGGTAATCTGGTATGTCGTGACGAATACGCCCGAGCCAATGGCTGTAAGCCACTGAACGTATTTGGCCGCGGCCAATACGATGAAGCCGCCTACAACTGGGTCAGCACAGATGCCATTCGCCGCTCATCGATAGATCAATACGTCGCCGGTGCCTCTGTCAGCGGCGATCTGTTTGAACTGCCTGCCGGCTTTATCGCTGCTGCATTCAGCGTTGAATACCGTAAGGAAACGGCTGAAACCCTGCCGGATCCGGCAATGCGTGAAGGTTTACTGTTCAACAACCAGTCTCAACCTCTTTATGGTGAGTTTGATGTGACCGAGGCATCAGCCGAATTGTCCATCCCGCTGCTGCAGGATGTGATGTTGGTGCAGGATCTGACGCTGGAAACCGCTTTCCGTTACATGGACTACTCCACCTCCGGCTCTGATACAGCCTGGAAAGTGGGTATCAACTGGGCGCTGAACGACGATCTGCGCATCCGTGCCAACCGTTCAAAGTCTGTACGGGCACCTAACATTGCCGAACTGTACAACCCATCCAGCCAAACCTTCCGCACGATCAACGATTATTGTGCTGCCAGCTTCAGGAACAGGATCAACCCTGATTACCTGGACAATGTGTTGGCCAACTGTGCGGCTCAAGGGATCCCGACCGACTTTGAACCTTCCCAGGACTGGTACGGTTCAACTCGTCCAGGCTTTATTGTGGGTAACCAGGACCTGAAAAACGAAGTTGCAGACGACATCACTCTGGGCTTTGTGTACACCCCGTCTTACCTGGAAAACTTCAGCCTGACGGTGGATTACTGGAAGTTCGACATGGAGAACGTGATCAACAGCTTCAGCGGTGCTGAAGTAGTCAAGTACTGCTATCAGTCCAGCAGCTTAGATAACGACTTCTGTCCTTTGCTTGAACGTGATCCCGATACCCATGAGATAGTTAACTACTATGAGAAGCCGGTTAACTCGGCATCCAGTATCACTTCAGGTTTCGATATTGAAGCCAACTATCGCCTTGAAACCAGCTTCGGTGACTGGGGCTTCCGCCTGTTCAGTACTTATCTGGAAGAGCGTTCATTCAACTCTACCGGATTCGCCGATGATGAAGTCAAGGAAGTGGGTGAGCAGGAGCGTCCACGCTGGCGTCACCGCTTCACCACAGACTACACCTACAATGACTTCTCTGCCGTGCTGACAGCCAACTATCGCAGCGGCACTGTGCTGGACAACGAATGGTCACCCAATCAAAACAACTATAACGACATCCCGTCTTATACCACTTTTGATTTGACCAGCCGTTACAACATCACTGATGCATTGCAGGTTCGCGCCGGCATACTCAACATGTTTGACCGCACCCCACCTCGCCAGCCAGGCGTATATAACCAAGGTGCTTACTACGACATGCTGGGTCAGCGCATCACCCTGGGTGTGAATTACAAGTTCTAATCCAGTAGCAACCCCAAAAAAGCCTCGATTTCGAGGCTTTTCTTTTTTATATCTTGACCTATCAGTTTACCGCCTGGGGCCTTGGCTCATAGGCATCGGTTCCCCACAGCGGCACAGTGGACAGGGCGTGCTTGTGGCTGCCGTTGGTTTCTTTGGTGGAATAGGACAGATACAGGAGTGTCTGGTGTTCGCTGTCATAGATACGTCTCACCTTGAGGCTCTTGAACAAGATGCTCAAGGACTCGGTAAACACTATCTCGCCCTTCTTCCCCAGTTCGATACTGGCCAGTTGCGCCTTGGTTATCGGTCCTGTCTGGCGACAGCTGATACTCATATCCGATGGGTCGGCAAAATCCAGATTGGCCTCTATGCGGCTGATATGACAGGTAACACCGGGCAGTTTGGGATCTGTCTTGGCATCTATGATCACATCTTTGGTGGTAAATACGCCCAGGCTGACCTTACCCACATCATCGCCGCACCCGGCGAGCAAGCCTGTTGCCGCAGTCACGACTAAGGCGGCCAAGAGTGGCGTTTTTTTCAGTGCCATGAAGAGTCCTCTTTCAATTAAAGTGCAATTTAACGGTACAGGCGCTCGGCCCAGCGGGTCAAGCCGGCCACCACAGAGCCGAAGTGATCGCCACTGACCAAAGCCACATCCGGGAAACGCGCGCGGATCTGCTCGGTAATATACGGGCTCTTGGCACTGCCACCTGTGAGATAAATGACATCCGGCTGACATCCTCCTTCCGCCAAAGCCTGGGTGATAAGCTTGTGCACCGTTTCGAGCGATTCATCGATGGCGGCCACAAAGGTGGCGGCATCGACATTCACAGTCAAGGGCTGCGGTTTGGGCGCTTCGACAAAACCTATATCCATAGCGGCTTGCTTACTGTCGCTCAGGGCGATTTTAAGCTGCTCTGCACTACGCACCAAACGATAACCCAGCTGATCTTTTTGCACCTTCAATAAGCGCGCAAGTTTCGCCTGCTCTTTGGCATCCCGCAGCAGCTCTTCAATCAGCTTGCGACTACTCAAGGCAGAGAATTCCCGCTGGGCACTGACATCGTTGACGGCGACCGCGTTCCAGAAGGGTTGCCTTGGCATAGGCTTACCTGTGATCAGCGCACTGCCGAGCCCCAAGTGCGGCATAAAACCGGCCATCGCCAAGGCGATATCCAGATCGTTGCCCCCTACCCTTTGACCACTGTGGCCCAGGCAGTCGTCACTGCGATCTTTCTTGTCTTTAAGCTCAGGCCCCATGCGCACAAAGGAGCAATCGCTGGTACCGCCGCCAATATCCACCACCAGCACCCGCTGCTCCCGGGTGAGTGTCGACTCAAACTCAAGGGCAGCCGCCATAGGCTCATACAGAAAAGCCACATCGGTGAACCCGGCGCGCCGGGCCCCCAGAGTCAAGATGGCCTCGGCTTGCTTGTTGCTCTGCTCGCCGCCAATGCCCTGAAAGTTAACCGGTCGCCCGATCACCACCTGGGAAATAGCCTGTTTCAGGCTCTGCTGCGCCCGGGTATGAATTTCCTGCATCATCAGGGTGACGATATCTTCAAACAGCGCCATCTGATTGCTGAGCAGGCCCGAAGCGCCGAGGAAGGACTTGGGCGAGCGAACATAGAAGCCCTCTTCCGGCATCTCCATATAGGTTTCAATCGCCTGATTGCCGATGAATACCGCTTGCTCGTTGGCAAGCAAATCCAGCTCCAAACGCGCCGTTCGGGCGCGACTCAGCTCGGCGGCGCGTTTGGGTTTGAAATCAGCCTGGGCCGCCAAAGGCAAGCGCTGCAGCACAGATTCGGAAATGAGTTCCCGCTCCATGGCATAAATGGTCGACGGCATATAGTTGCCATCCTCGGCCAGAGGCAAGAGCCGGGTCTGGCCCCCATCCATCACACCAATGGCGCAGTTGGCACTGCCATAGTCAAAACCTGCAAACATTCCGTCCTCCTGCTTTCGCTGGCTCGAAGTGGCCCGGGCGCCGCTTTTTGCTTTGAAGACAAAGCCTCAGCGCCCGCTCCCGGCCAGGAAACCGGCCGAGAAAAAAGAGCGCAACATAGCATAAGCCGGGCAGAAAGCCCAATCGCCAATATCGCTCTCTTTGACCAAAGTGGGGGCATTGTCATTCTTTCGACATAAATTCGCTCTACCTTTAGGGAATGCTTCTTGCGCTCTTGCGTTCTTGCAAAGGACAAAGGGTTAAGGCCATTTGCTGCAAACCGCGCCTTGCATCCAGGTCTATAAGCCGATGCAGAGCACACATGGGGCTTGTTCGCACCTTCCTTAGCGCCGGCGCAGCCCCGAATGCAAACCTGAGCCGGGCCGAAATAGCGTAAAACCAAGAAACTGCGCCCGCCTTTATTCTCTGATTACAAGCGGATATCGGAGTGTTATTGTATATCTGCCGGGCTTTTTCTATGTCCGGCGTCTGCTCACGAGGAGTCTTTGCCGTGTCACCGTCCGTCGAAAAATTTTCTCTGGATAAGGAGCTTTCCTGGCTGTCTTTCAATGAAAGAGTCTTGCAGGAAGCAGCCGACCCTCTGGTTCCACTGGTGGAACGGGTTCGCTTTCTGGGCATATTCTCCAACAATATGGATGAGTTCTTCCGGGTCAGGGTTGCTGCGGTGCGCCGCTCGATTCTGTTATCCAGCCTGCAGGAAGGTCGCAACTCCAGCCGCCATTTGATGGCCAAGATCCAGACCAAGGTATTGATACTGCAAGAGCGTTTCGACGCCATTTACGGCGAGTTAATGCGGGAACTGGCAAGACACAGCATCTTTCTCATCAATGAGAAACAGTTGAGCGATTTTCACAGCCAGTGGCTGAAAAAGCATTTCAAGGATCAGCTAAAGCGCCACATCACGCCGCTTATCCTCAGCAACCGCTCCGAGCTGTTCAAACAACTCAACGATGACACCACTTATCTGGCGGTGTGCCTCTACAGCCGGGAAAAGCGTCAGTACGCCCTGGTGGAAGTGCCCACCAAGAATGTGCCGCGTTTCATCCAACTGCCGGCAGAAACCTCAAAGCGCCGCAAGCATTTGATTTTGCTAGACAACATAATAAGGCACTGTGTCGATGAGCTATTCGCCCCCTTCTTCGAATATGAAGAGATTGAAGTCTTCTCCATGAAGCTGACCCGCGATGCCGACTTCGATCTCACCGATGAGCTGGAACAGAGCCAACTGGAAAAGCTCACCAAGGGCCTGAAAAAGCGCCTCACCGCCGAGCCTGTGCGTCTGGTGTATGACAAAGAGATGCCGGAGCATATGCTAAGCATGCTCACGGCGCAGCTGAATATCTCCAATACCGAGTGCCTGATCCCCGGCGGCCGTTACCACAGTTTCAAGGACTTTATCGGCTTTCCCAATCCGGGACGCAAATACCTGGAAAACGACAAGCTTCCGGCACTGGACTCGGCCGGATTCAGTGTCTGTGCCAACAAGTTTGACGCCATTCGCCGCGGCGACATCATGCTTTATTACCCCTATCACAAGTTTTCCCACTTTACCGAGCTGGTACGCCAAGCGGCCTATGATCCTGCCGTCAAGTTCATCAAAATCAGCCTCTATCGGGTGGCGAGAAAGTCCCATATCATCCAGTCGCTGATAGATGCAGTGAAAAACGGCAAACAGGTCACCACAGTGATTGAACTCAGGGCCCGTTTCGATGAGCAGGCCAATATCGAGTGGAGCCGGGTGCTCGCCGAGGCCGGTGTCAAGGTGCACCATGGGATCCCAAGCTTGAAGGTCCATGCCAAGATGTGCCTTATCGGCCGCGAGGAAGCCGGTGCAATGCGCCTCTATGGCCATATTGGCTCGGGCAACTTCAACGAGGGCACGGCCAGGGTGTACACCGACCTTTCGCTGTTTACCGCCAATCAGGAAATTGCCGCCGAGATAGAGCAGGTATTTGAGTTGATTGAGCACCCTTACAGACGGGATAACTTCCAGCATCTGATAGTTTCACCCTATGATGCGCGCCAGAAGCTGACCGGCCTTATCGAGCAAGAGATCATCAATGCCCAGAGCGGCATCAAGGCCGCCATCACCCTCAAGCTCAATAATCTGGTGGATGAGGCGATGATCCAAAAGCTGTATGAAGCTTCCAGCGCCGGCGTCAAAATCCGTCTGCTTATTCGCGGCATGTGCGCGCTTATTCCCGATATTCCCGGGATCAGCAACAATATTGAGGTCTTCAGCATAGTGGACCGATTCCTCGAGCACTCGCGGGTGATGCTGTTCCACTCAGGCGGTGAAAACAAACTCTTTCTCTGCTCCGCCGACTGGATGGGGCGTAATATCGATAACCGTATTGAAGTCAGCACCCCGGTATATGATCCTGGCTTGAAGCAGATGATCCTCGATACCCTGGCGCTGCAATTTACCGACAACATCAAGGCGCGGGTGATCAACAAAGATCAATCCAACCCCTACCGTAAGCGGGGCAACAAGCGTAAGGTAAGATCCCAGATAGCCATACATCAGTATCTGGGCAACTACGAAAAACAGCGGCAACTGGATCTGGCCAAGCCCCAGGAACCGACGCAATAGCAAAATGAGGACCACCTTGACTGCAACACCCAAGCATTTTGTCGCTGTGGATATGGGCTCCAACAGCTTTCATCTAGTGATAGCCCGCGAGCAGGATGGCAGCATTCAGATCCTGCATAAAGAGAAACGTCTGGTACAGTTGGCCGAGGGGCTGGATCAGGACAACAGGCTGGATAATGACGCCATAGCGCGCGGTCTCGCCTGCCTCAAGGATTTCAACCTCAGGTTTTCCACTCTGGATCAGGCCAGAGTCAGACTGGTGGCCACCCACACTCTGAGAGTCGCCCGTAACCGTGAGGCCTTTATCGAGGCTGCCAGGGCCATTATGCCCTACCCGGTCGAAGTGGTCTCCGGCCATGAAGAGGCGCGCCTTATCTACAAGGGCATAGCCCACAGCCAGGAGCTGGCAGAGCGCAACCTCATCATAGATATCGGCGGAGGCTCCACCGAAGTGGTGCTTGGCCACAAGACTCAGGCGCAGATACTCTCCAGCCTGCGCTGTGGCTGTGTCAGTTATAACCAGAAATACTTTGTCGACGGCAAGTTGACGCTGGAGAACTTTCGCGCCGCCCAGGCAGCGGCCGATAAACAGTTTGCCTCACTGGCCAAGGAATATTTCAGTGGCCAGTGGGATCTCACTCTCGGCAGCTCTGGCAGTGTCAAGGCCATCTGCGAGGCGATGCAGCACTTCTTCAACGATGAAACCATCACTCTGCCCAGGCTCAAGCAACTGAAACAGCAGTTGCTGGACTGGGGGCATGTGGATCAGATTGAACTGCCGCAGGTGGACAGCAAACGTGCGCCTTTGCTACCGGCGGGGCTGGCTATCCTGATCAGCTTCTTCAAGAGGCTGCCGGTCACCGAGTTGCAGTTTGCGCAAGGGGCTCTGCGCGAAGGCGTACTTTACGAACTTGCCGGGATCAGCCAATTCGGTGATGTCAGCGGCCGCACTGTCGAGAGCATGGCCAAACTCTATCATGTGGACTTGAACCATGCCGCCAAGGTGGCCACTTCCGCCAAACAGCTGTTTGATGCTGTTGCCGACTGTTGGCAACTCGAGCCCTGGCGCTCCCTGCTGGAACATGCGGTGAAACTGCATGAGATAGGGATCCATATCAATTCCCGCGCTCACCACAAACACGGCGCCTACATCATAGCCAATAGCGATCTGCCCGGTTTCAGCCAAGAGCAGCAACAGCTGCTGGCACTGCTGATTGGCAACCAGCGCAAGAAACCCAACCTGGAGGCGCTGGCACAACTGGAGCCCGCTCAGAAATTACCCCTAATCCGCCTAATGGCGCTGCTGCGGCTCGCCGTGTTGCTGAATCTCGGCCGTATCGCCCGCAGCTTGAAAATCACCCGGGTAAAACCCACGGCAACAGGTATGCAGATAAGCCTGCCCGAGCCACGTCAACGCATCAGCCTGTTTGCCAAAGACCTACAGCGGGAGCAAAAGCAGCTCGCCCAGTTGGGTTTTGAGCTGCAGATAAGTTATGCCGATAACTGACGTCCTGTGACTAGGCCCTTGTTATATCGGTAACTGGGGCTAATCAGTGGCTATGATGTCAGTGGCTGTGATGCCCGCCTTCAAGCTGCTGACCATCTGCCGAGTAGAAACCTGAGCTGCCATGTTGAATAAAGCCCTGAGTGATCATCTTGGCAATAAAAGGGTCAGACTCACTGTCGCCCACATCGGCAAAATCGAGGTCCTGGAAACCTGAGGTAAGCCGCTTGAAACCCTCCTGGCTCACAGGCGTCAGTTTGCTGAGCCGATAAACAATACGCTGCTCACCTTGAGTGATGGTCATCTCGGCCGGCAGTTCCAGCTCGCTTATCCAGCTCAGTTGCAAAGACTGCGACTCGGTGGCACTTTTGTTCGCGTGACTATGGTTTTCTTCATGACTTTCTTCATGACTTTCTTCATGACTTTCTTCATGACTTTCTTCATGACCTTCGTCATGACTATGGTTCTCTTCATGACCCTTGCTATTAAAGGAATAGCTCTGACGGGTGAAGCAGCTATCCTGCAGGCTTTGGCCCTTTTCAAATTGACTCAAGGCAGCAGGCGATATCAGGTGGAACTGCCTATCGAGATCGGTGTGAATATTCAGCGCCAAGAGATCGCCGCGGCGATAGCTGATAGAGCGTTTCTCCTGGGGGAAATAACGCACATACTCGCCATTTTTATGCCAAGCCTCATAGCTGACAGGGCTGCGCTGATAGATGATGGTATCGTCAAAGCGCGTCAGGGTCAGTTGCTGCTGCCTGGCCTGCTCACCGCTGCCAACGGTGATCTGATAGCTGGCTTGAAAACGACCGGGTTTGGCGGCACAAACATTAGTATCATCGCCAATTGAGCCGCCCGCTTTGACATGGGCGTGCTCCTGGCTGCCAGGCTGGTTGCTGACAGACTGGGTATTGGCCATGGCAAACTGCCCCAGAGAAGCTGTGATCCCCAAAGCGAGTGACAGCGTGAGTGACAATGTGATTGACAATGCGAGTGGGCGACCAAGAACGCGAGGGGCTGTGCAATGAGCTGTGCAAAGAGCTGTGCGAGGAGCGATATGAAGTGCTACGCGGGAAAAACAGGGTAACGCTGGCTTGAATGTTACACGGGACATAATAAACCTACTGATATGACTCTAAAACAAAAGACTAAAACCAAAGACCAAAACCAAAGAAGCAGCCTGACACCCTGCCTGAAACTAGGGGCAGGCAGGGGCATCAGGCTGCGAAACGCTAAACCTTATTGCGCCGCGGCGGCCTCGGCCTTATTGACCAAATCACCGGCAAAGTTCATCACATGGAAGATGTGGTTCTGCTCAACCGTACCCTGGACCAGGCTGGCACCCGGGCCGCGAGCGAAGATGGCCACATCTTCACCGGCATGGGTTTCACTTTCCAGCGGCACCAATGCCTCCTGATGGAACCCCACACTCTGGGTGTCTATGTAATTCAGATCCACCCGACCAGGCTCGGCGGCATAGTTGTAACGCTCATCGCCACCGGTCGCCAGCGAGCCAAAGCCCAGGCCATTGGCATAACCAACCGTGGTATAAGGCATGCCGTTGGCATCGGTAGAGTTGGTGACCGACGGCTGACCGTTGGCATCGTTACTCTTCACCAGGCCCAGGATAGGATTACCTCGGGTCGGATAGCCGGCGATGGTGAACACATGGCTGTGGTCGGCGGTAACCATCAGCAAGGTGTCATTGGCCGAAGTCTTCTCCATGGCGACACGTACCGCCTCAGACAAGGCTATGGTGTCGTGCAGGGCACGGGCCGCATTACCGGCATGGTGAGCATGGTCGATACGACCGGCTTCAACTATCAGGACAAAGCCTTTGTCGTTCTTTTTCAGAATATCGATACTCTTGGCCGTCATCTCTGCCAGAGAAGGCTCGCCGGTAACACCGGTCTCGACTCTGTCGTAGTCATATTCCATATGAGAGGAGTTAAACAGCCCCAGCGCATGCTCTGTGCTGCCGGTATCCATCGCCAGGAAGCTGTCACGGTCGGTAACGTAACTGGCGTTGGGGTACTGGGACAGCCACTCGGCGGTCAGATCGCGACCATCGTTACGCTTACCCGCTTTGCCTTCAGGATCGATAGTAGTGTTGGGAATAAACGCGCGGCGACCACCGCCCATAACCACATTGATCCCTTTGCCGTTATTGAAGTCCAGCATCTGGGCGGCAATGTCTTTACAGCCGTTGCTGACGGCTTCGGCCGGCAAGTTGCTGTCCGCTTCCCAGTCGCGATCCGGCACATGGGCATAAGTGGCAGCCGGGGTAGCGTGAGTGATACGTGCCGTTGAAACCACACCGGTAGCCATGCCCGCCATGGCGGCCAGCTCCAGCGAAGTCACCAGGTTTTGACCGCTGACGGAGGAACAAACACCGCGCTCGACACCTTCAGCCTGTGAGATCACGCCAACGTCCGTCTTCACCCCGGTGACCATGGCCGTCATGGTGCCGGCCGAATCCGGGGTTTGACCATCAACGTTATATGTCTTGGCCAGGCCAAGATAAGGCAGAGTCTCAAAGGAGAGTGAGTTTTCCTCTCCGGTTTGCCCCTTGAGCTGACCATCGAGGATCCGCGCCGCCGTCACAGTTGAAACGCCCATGCCATCGCCGACAAACAAGATGATGTTTTTCGCCGCCCCCGCCTGAGTGTTATTACTCATATTGGATGCCTTGGTGACGCGGTTTTGACCATCGACATACCATTGATTAACGGCGGTCCAGTCTTTTCCGTCACTGCCGTTGCTTCCATCCGTGCCCGGGGTACCTGCGGTGCCGTCCTTGCCGTTGTCACCGTCACTTCCACAGGCCGCCAAACCGAGAATCGCGGCCAAAGACAGTACCAGTAATTTCTTATTCATTTCCTTGCTCCCAATTAATACTTAGTACCGCCAAGCTCTTGGGCTTGATTGATAATGTGGAAAATCACGTTCTGCTCCATTACACCCTGCACCAGGTTGGCGCCGGGGCCTGTGGCATGCAAACTGATATCTTCACCGGCGTGGGTTTCACTTCCCATAGGAATCAGAGCTTGTTGCATAAAGTCTTTGTCTTGAGTGTCCACTGAGGTCAGGTCGTCACGGTTCCCCACAACTGCGCCCGGGCCATTGGTATAACCCAAGGTGGTGTATGGCTTACCGTCGAGGGCAGTAGAAAGGTTTCCATCTACGCCGTGCACCAGACCAAGAATGGGGTTACCCCGCTTCGGATAACCTGCGATGGTGAACACGTGGCTGTGGTCGGCGGTGACCAGAATGAGCGTCTCTTCCGGGTTGGTGTTTTCGACCGCCGCCTTAACGGCGTTGGAGAGTTCCACCGCATCGGCCAGGGCGCGCTTGGCGTTACCGGCGTGGTGACCATGGTCGATACGACCCGACTCGACAATCAGCAGATAGCCCTTGTCGTTCTTCTGCAAAATCTCGAGAGATTTTGCTGTCATCTGGGTCAATGAAGGTTCGCCGCCCACATCATCGGCGCGGTCCGCTTCATATTCCATATGGGAGGAGTTGAACAAGCCCAGCAGGTGATCTGTAGTGCCGGCATCTATGGCATCAAACTCTGCGCTATTCCATACATAGGCGGCGTTGTCCAGGTTGTCGACCCAAGCCTTGGTCAAGTCCAGGCCATCCTTACGCTGCCCTTTCTTGTTCTCGCCATCAGTCACTGTTTCAGGGATAAAGGCACGCCGACCGCCGCCCAGGGCGACTGACAGGGCATTGTCTTTATCGCGCATCACCATCTGGTAGGCGATATCTTTACACTCGTTGGCTACCGCCTCGGCAGGCAGGTTGGCGTCAGATTCCCAGTCGCGCTCCGGGCTATGGGCATAGGTTGCTGCCGGAGTGGCGTGGGTGATACGTGCAGTGCTCACCACACCGGTAGATAAGCCTTTGGCATTGGCCAGATCCACCAGAGTCACCAGCTCATTGCCTTTGGATGACAGGCAGTTGCCACGAAGGCTCTGTTCGGATACCGAAATCACCCCCGCTTTGGACTTTACCCCGGTCGCAATGGCCGTCATGGTGCCTGCGCTGTCCGGTGTTTGCTGGTTGGTGTTATAGGTCTTGATCAATGCGGTATGGTCAAACTTCTCAAAACTCAGGAAATTCTCTTCACCACCCTGGTTACCGGCCAGCTGCTGTCCTTGGTAGATACGCGCAGCAGTCAAGGTGGAGATCCCCATGCCGTCACCGACAAACAAAATGACGTTTTTGGCTTTTGCTTTTGATTCTAATGTAGCCTTGTCTGACACCCGCTGGGCGCTTTCCTTATACCAATGGCTGTCAGTTTGAACACTGGGTAACACGGCGCTATTGGCCGCCATGGTTACCAGGCTGCATGAGATCAACGCAGCTAATCTATTTTTCATCACTTTCATCATCCGTATTGGGTTGAAGTAAATTGTTCGCTATTAAAAATAAAGCGGCCTGATTGTCAGGGATCCAGATGACAGATTTGATTAATCAAGATTGCAGTTATGTGAAGCTCTGCGTTTAAACGACACAACTCAAAGGAAAAGCTGGCTTTTTGGCCAAGAAACCTGAATGGGGATTGGATAGGAAATATGTCAAAGGAGACACTTGTTTGTTCTGACTATCGAAAAACAGTGGTCGCAGCCACCAGACCATAGCTTGAATATCCACCAGAGAAGCACTGAAAAGCTCAGGAAAACTATGATAAAAGAGCCATTTGGTTCTTATGTGTTTGTCACCGACTGGTTGCAACTGTTTGGCAATTTGGGAAAACAATGACAGAGCAAGCACTTAACCAACACTAGAACCTGTTGGATCCCACAAAGGCACCCTCTTCAAATATATATAAATATGCCTTGTTTATCAGTGTATTAATAGATTTCATCATTAGGAAACGTTTCACAAAAGCATTTCAATTCGTTATTTCAGGCATTAAGGCAAATCAGGCAAGCAACTCGTCATTTTAGGCAAACTTACTCGGCATCCCCTGCCTATACTGGTGCTAATTCAGGAGCAAATGACAAACACTGTTTCAGCAATACTTCCTGATAACGACCAATTCTAGTTAGGAGCAACCCAAATGAACAAAGTCTACTTCCCCAATACCAACGGTCTGGACATTACGCTCGCTGGGCTGATCAACTTCCCAGACAATTTTGATGCGACCAAGCGTTACCCCGCGATTGTAGTGTCGCACCCAGGTGGTGGTGTGAAAGAGCAAACCGCGGGTACATACGCAAAAAAACTTGCAGAGCACGGGTTTGTTGCCATTGCTTATGATGCGTCTTATCAAGGTGAAAGTACCGGCAATCCGCGCCAGTTGGAAAACCCACACGTACGTTCGGAAGATGTGAGTGCCGTGATTGATTACCTCACCACACTGGATTACGTCGACAACGACCGCATTGGTGCGATGGGGATCTGTGCGGGTGCGGGTTATACCGCCAATGCCGCCATCAATGATCGTCGCATCAAAGCTGTGGGTACGGTCAGCATGGTGAACATCGGCCAAATGTTCCGCAACGGTTGGGACAACAACGTCAAAGACAGCGATGCGATTCCTTACCTTGAAGCCGGTTCTGGTGCGCGCACTGCTGATGCGAGTGGCGCGGAGCCTGCAACCATGCCAATGGCGCCGATGAAGGAAGAAGATGCACCGAATGAAGAGCTGCGTCAGGCTTGGGAGTATTACCATACCGATCGCGCGGCGTATTGCACCGCTCCGGGTTTTGCGACGGCTCGTAGCCTGACTCAAATCATCTCGTATGATGCATTCTTTAAAGCGGAAGCGTTCCTCACGCAGCCTCTTTTAACCGTGGTCGGCAGCAATGCGGGCAGCAAATGGATGAGTGATGATCTGATGGCGCGTGCGGCGAGCAACGACAAACAGATGTACATTGTCGATGGTGCCAACCACATGGACCTCTACGATGGCGAGTCACCGATTGCTGAAGCCATTGGCGTACTTGCACCATTCTTCCAACGCACGTTGTAACACGCACGATGAATATCGACGAAGGCTCAATGCGTTGAGCCTTCCACGAGGATAAAAATGATGGATATTAAAAAAGTCTCGTTCCGAAACGCCGATATGGCTTGGGATATGGCCGCATTCATCTTGTTGCCAGACGGCTTTGACGCAGCAAAACGCTATCCGACCATGGTTAGTGTTCACCCATTTGGGAGCTGCAAAGAGCAAACCTCCAGCGCAGTTTATGGTAAGGCGTTGACTGAATTAGGCTATGTTGTGATTGCCTTTGATGCGAGTTTTCAAGGTGAGTCGGGCGGCATGCCCCGTTATGTGGAAGATCCTACGCAACGCGTCGAAGACATCAGCCGCGTGATCGATTATGCCGTCACCTTGCCTTATGTGGATGAGACCCGCATTGGCGGATTGGGCATCTGTGGTGGTGGCGGTTACATTCTCAATTCTGCCCTGACCGAGAAACGTCTGAAAGCCGTTGTGGGTATTACACCGGTTAATGTGGGTCGTTTATTCCGCGAAGGGTTTAGCTTGTACAACCCCATCGGCACATTGGAAGCCATGGCAACGCAACGCACTGCTGAAGCTCGTGGTGCTGAGTTACAAGTGAATGAACTGTTGCCACCAAGCCTCGAATTTGCAAAAGAAAACGGTTTGACCGATCGCGATGTGTTTGAAGCCACAGAGTACTACAAAACACCGCGGGGGCAGTCGGAAGGCGGCGCAACGCGCATGGTCTTTTCTCACGCTCAAAAGACATTAAGCTGGGATGCCTTCGCATTTGCAGAAACCTTGATGACACAACCCATGATGGCGGTGGTTGGCCAGAAAGTGGGCGCGTTTGGCGCGTTCCGTGATGGGCAAGAAATTTATGGTCGAGCGGCGGCTTCGAAAGATCGTCAATTGGTGGATCTGGAGAATTGGTCGCACTACGAGCTGTATGACCATCCCGAGGCGGTGAGTTTGGCCATGGAACGCATGGCGCCATTCTTGGCGAAATATCTCCAATAAGTGACTTCAATGCGTTCTTCGCGTGAGTAAAGAACGCAACATTCACCTTTTTTAAATCGTAAGGGATGGCACTGATGATCCGTTTGTTCCTGATGTTGCTGTTGGCGCTCGCTCTCATCTTGTTCGTGGTTGCATTTGTGGTTACGCGTATTGAAAATGCACAAGATGCGGCCAATCAGGTGTTAAGAAATCACGCGTTAAAGCACAATGATTCCAAGCACGATGATTTAAAACATCACAGCGCTTCGGAAAAGCCTCGAAACGTGGCTGTTGTCGTCTTTTCTCGTTCAGGGAACACGGGCGTTTTAGCCGATCACATTGCTGAAACGTTGGATGCGGATGTCCATGAATTAGTGGCAAACGACTATCAGCTTGGAATGGTTGGCTGGATAAACGCATTGAGCGATGCTCGGAACGATTTCGCGGACATCACGCCGAATCATATCGATGTTTCGCACTATGACACCGTGTATCTGGGATCGCCCATCTGGCTATACAGCCCAGCGCCACCGATCTGGCAATTTGCGAACAATACCGATTTCACCAACAAACATGTGGTGTTGGTGAATACGTTTAACAGTCAATTTAAGCAGCATTTTATTGATGAATTTGAAGCACTCGTGCGTTCGAAAGGCGCGATCAGTTTTGCTCATCAATACGTGAAGCGGGGAAGAATGGGAAGCCAAATATCCTCGCAAGAGTTAACCCAACGATTCGATGAAAAATACAATATGAAAAGAATCAACGACAGAGCAGGTGAACGTGATGAACAGCAATAACGCCAATCAAGCGCTGGTGGATCAAGTGCGCGCCTACAGCAGTAAAGAGGGCAGCTACGTCACCGATATCCCCGGGCTTGAAGTGCATATTCGAAATACGCCGACAGCGCCGCTGCATTGCATTTATAGCCTTGGATTTTCGCTGATCTTACAAGGGAGCAAGCAACTGGCGATTGATGACAGGCAAGTCCCTGTCGAAGCCGGGCAATCAATGTTGACCACCTTTGACACACCGATTGTATCGCATGTGACGGAGGCGATGCGCCATCAGCCATTTTTGGCGCTCGCCCTGAAATTAGATTATGACCTGATCATGCAAACGTGCACGGAGTTGCAGCTCGACAAGCCGGATCGTCACTTTGAGTATCAATCGATTTCCATTCAGAACATGGACGATGGCATATACCGGACGATGAGCCGTCTGCTAGCGTTGGAGCAAGAGCCTGAGTATCTCGCGAGTTTGGTGCCACTGATAAAAAAGGAACTCGTGATCCGCTTGCTTCATGGGCCGCATGGCATGCAACTGCGCCATATTGCATCAGTCGGTTCGCCCAGCAATCACATCCTGAAAATCGTGACGTGGATGAAGAAGAACTTCACCGAAACCGTCGGCATGAATGAGCTAGCGGGGCAGGCGCACATGAGCGCTTCAAGCTTTCGAGTGCACTTTAAAGCCTTGACTGGCAGCAGCCCGTTGCAATACATGAAAAACCTAAGGCTACAAGAAGCGCGGGAGCAGATGCTATTAAATGGTCTTGACGCAACTCAAGCCAGTAATCTGGTGGGCTATGAAAGTGCCTCTCAGTTTAGTCGTGAATACAGTCGTTTATTTGGATTACCGCCCCAAAAAGATATTCAGCGCCTGCGACAATATTAGAAACGTGGAAACGAGCAGTAAACCGCATTCGCTGTAGTAGCTCAGACCAAACTATTTGCCCGAACTCACAGTCGAACGACAGAATTCAGTAGCTACTGCTCATTTCCTGCTTCAACTTTTACCGCTATCAAGAGGTTTGCTTGGCCTGCTCTTTCTGACGCTGTTTTTGCTCACGGCGCTTATGGATCACTTCTTTGACATCGGCGCCTATGTGAGCCTCACCGCGGCGCTTGGCCAGTTGCATCTGCCGCTCACGCTCGATAAAGCGCCGGCGCTGCTTTTCATCCAGCTTATCTATGCAATGGGGACAGCTGACACCCTGCTCATAGGCCGGGCTCTGCATATCGGCCTCGGTTATCGGCATCCGGCAGGCATTACACTGATCGTACTGGCCTTTTTGCAACTGGTGATCCACTGAAACCCGGTTGTCGAAGACAAAGCATTCTCCCTGCCACAGACTCTGCTCTTCGGGCACTTCTTCCAGATATTTGAGGATCCCACCTTCAAGGTGATACACCTCATCAAAGCCTTGTTGCTTAAGGTAGGCGGTGGACTTTTCACAGCGGATCCCGCCGGTGCAAAACATGGCTACCTTCTTGTGCTTGGCCGGATCCAGCTGCTGCTTCACATATTCCGGGAACTCGCGGAAAGTCTCGGTCTCGGGATTGACGGCATTCTTGAAGGTACCAATTTGCACTTCATAGTCGTTGCGGGTATCAACCAGCAGCACATCGGGATCGGAGATCAGCGCATTCCAATCTTGGGGTTTGACATAGGTGCCGACCACTTCTCTGGGATCTATGCCTTCCACCCCCATGGTGACTATCTCTTTCTTGAGTTTGACCTTGGTGCGGTAAAACGGCATCTCATCATCAAATGAGCGCTTGGAGACGATATTATCCAGGCCATTCTGGGCATCCAACCAGGCCATCAGGGTATTGATGCCGCTTTCCGAGCCGGCCACTGTGCCATTAATGCCTTCGGCAGCCAGCAGCAAGGTGCCGCGAATGCCATTGTCTTCCATGGTCTCGAGCAACGGCTGACGCAAAGCCTCATAATCCGGCAGGGAAACAAACTTATATAAAGCGCATACAACTATTTTGGACATCATTACCTCAACTTCTGCTGGCTGGAACCTAATTTCCAGTGCATAACAGCCTCACCTTCTGGAACCTTCCTTAGGTGATCGGCCTCCCAAAATGGGGGCGCCATTCTACCCCAATCACAGTAGCGCAAATAGACAGAAAAAGTAGGGTTATTAGGCGATTTCTGAATCAAGTAGCCGTATCGTAACGACTTAATCCTATACACGTCTTTGGGCAGGCGACCTTGCCTGTCACCCGAGTCATTCCTACAATGGCTGTTTTATTGAAATGCCAAGGGACTCTTGTGACTCAAGTAAGCAGTCGAACTATGCTGTACAGCTTTCGCCGCTGCCCCTATGCCATGCGCGCCAGACTGGGCTTGATTGCCGCCGACCAGTCTGTTGTGGTGCGGGAAATTCTGCTGAAAAATAAGCCGCAGGAGATGCTGGCCCTATCGCCAAAGGGCACAGTGCCTGTGATGCAACTCGCTGATGGAAGAGTGCTGGACGAGAGTCTGGATATCCTCTTCTGGGCATTGGCACAAGCCGATCCCCACTCATTGCTGCCGCAAAATCCTGAGGAAGAAAACCTTACCTCGGCACTGATTGCAACCAATGACAGGGCATTCAAGCCTTTGCTGGACAGATACAAGTACTTTGACCGTTACCCTGAGTTCAGCCAGCAAAGCTATTTCGAACAAGCGCTCGAGTACTTGCTGCCACTGGAGCAGAGACTGGCTGAGGCTCAAGGGCAGCAAGAGCAAGCCATGTTGCTCGGGCGTATGAGCGCGGCGGACCTCGCCATCTTCCCTTTTGTGCGCCAATTTGCCCATGTGGATAGCGCCAGGTTCAATGCAGCCCCCCTGCCCTGTCTGACTCAATGGCTGCAGGCCTGGCTCGAGCACCCCTGGTTTATCCGCGCCATGAAACCCAAGCCACTGTGGCTGGAAAGCGGCGAGCAACAGCCACTTTAGCGCCTGCCGAGCAATCTTGGCAGGCGTTTGCGTGCTATCGGGAGCCCGCCAGGTTTTACAGGTGTGACGGTCTGGGGGCGCTGGTATCATCGCCGGCCAAACGCCGCACTTCGGGGGCCTGGCCCTCAGCGACCGCTTGTTTGTAGTTTTGATGCATACGCACCGCCAAGGCCAAATCAGGCCTGATGATCAAACCATCCTCCGCCACATCTATGCCACTTGCTTCACACCAGCTGAGCAGTTGACGTTTACGGCCCGCCAGTACCAGGCTGACACCGCGGCGCTTCAACAGGTGCGCCAAATCGGCAATCATGGCCATCACACTGATATCCAGATGACTGAAACAGGCCACCGCATCGACTATCACGCAATCCACCGGCTCGGGCTGCTCTTTTAACCTGGCCAGCAACTGGCGTTTGAAATAACCTGCGTTGAAATAGGTCAAGGGTGAGTTGAAACGGTAGATCATGATCCCCGGGATCGCCGTAGCCTTGTCACTGCGGTCGATACTGCGCAGCACCCCTTTGCGATCGACACCGAGCAGCTGCTCCGAGGGTTTCATCACTACCCGGATAAATTGGAACAAGCCCAGCAGCACTGCCAGGGTGATCCCCGGGATCACCCCGATGAAGAGCACGGCCAACAGGGTGATCAACGCCAGGGTAAAGGCGCCGTTGTCACGCTTTCTCAGCTTCCAGATCCCCTTGATATCAATCAAAGAGAGCGATGCGATAACCAGCACCACCCCGAGCGCCGCCGAAGGGATATATTGCAGCGGCGCAGTCAGGAACAGGGCCACCAGGGCTATCAGCAGCGCCGCTATCACAGAAACCAACTGCGACTTGCCGCCATTGGCATCATTAACCGCGGTGCGCGAATCAGCGCCGCTGATGGCAAAACCCTGAGACAGCGCCGAGGCGATATTGGCTACCCCAAGCGCGCGAAACTCTTTATCGGGATCTATGTCGTAGCCGTTTTTGGCGGCAAAGCTGCGCGCCGTCAGCATCATGGAGACAAAGCTCACCATGGCAAGGTTAAGCGCCGGCATCACCAGTTCACGGCTGAGCCCCAAATCAAATACCGGTGCCTGAAACTCCGGCAGCCCCCCTTCAATAGTGCCGACCACCGCCAGTTGATACTGCTGCAAATCAAACAGCCATACCAATAATCCGGCCACCGCAATCGCTACCATGGAGGCAGGCAGTTGCGGCCGCAGACGCTTGACCAGCAGGAACACCAGCAAGGTGGCCAGACTCATGCCCAATGTTGGCCAGTGGGTGCGCGACAGATACTCGGCGCCGCCTGCCAGGCGCTCCAGCAAATAGCGGGAGTCGAAGCTAAAGCCAAAAATCTTCGAGAACTGGCCGACGATAATGGTTATCGCCACCCCGTTGAGCAGCCCCATCAAAATCGGCCGCGAGAGAAACTCGGCAAGCACCCCGAGCCGAAAACGGCTGGCCAGCAAACACCAAATACCCGTCATCAGGGTCATAGTCATCACCAACTGCCAGTGCACCTTGGCATCGCCGGCGGCCAGTGGCGTCACCACAGCGGCAATTACGGCGCAGGTCGCGGCATCCGGACCCACTATCAGTTGCCTCGATGTACCCAGCAGGGCATAAATCAACATAGGTAAAATACAGGAGTATAGCCCGGCCACGGCACTAACTCCGGTAAGCTGGGCATAGGCGATAGCTACCGGCAAGGCCACCGCGGTTACCGACAAGGCGGCGCGAAGATCGTCCCGCAACCATTCTTTCTGATAATTCAGCAATCCTGCCAACCCTGGAAGTGATTGAGTCAGCAACTCCCTGGTGTTCCATTGTGGAAAATTAACTCGCATATTCAGCACTCAACTCCATCAATTTAAGCGCATACTGTCCTGAGTGGATAATGTAGTGAGCTTATGCCAGGAAGTCATCCAGGGCGAAATAAAATATTCTCACTATTCACATTTCCGCTTTTGTTTGTCAGTAATGTAAAGAAAACACTTGGGGGGATTGGCTAATTGGCCGCCACGACTTAACATAAACTCCAAGCCCTTTTTCGTGGCATGAATCACACTCCTGACCAAGCATCCAATGCTTTTTGGCCAATATAATGAGGTTAAATTGGATACCCAACCCCAGATAACCAGGCGCACGCCCCAAGGGCTGCATCTGGCCTTGCTTATTCCCATGCTGTCGGCCATCGTGGCGATAACGCCTTTGGCTATCGACATGTATCTGCCGGCCATGGCTACCATAGCCGAAAGCTTCCATTCCGATATCACTACAGTGCAGCAGTCTCTGAGCCTGTATCTGGCCGGGTATTCTCTGGGTATGCTTACCTTTGGGCCTTTGGCCGATCGCTTCGGCCGTCGCCCTTTGGTGATCATTGGCCTATCGGGATTTATGTTGGTCAGCCTGGGATTGGCGCTGTCGCAAACGATAGAAATATTTTTAAGCCTCAGATTTGTCCAGGCGTTTATCGGCGCCGCCGCTACCGTGGTGATCCCCGGCTATATCAAGGAGGTCTATGGTGACAATACGGCCAAGGGCATGTCCTATGTCAGCCTAATAATGATGCTGGCGCCACTGCTGGCTCCATCCATAGGCAGCTTAATTCTGGAGCTGGGTGAATGGCATTTGATTTTCTTTATTCTCGCCTTCTATGCCCTGCTGCTGCTCATGCTGGTATTGCTGAAACTACGTTTGCCTTCGGATATGCAAGGCGCCGAGCGCAGCCGCAAGTCATTCTTTGGCGCCTATGCCACCGTCTTTACCCGGCCAGGGGTTAAGCTGCATATTGGCAGCGGCGTGCTGACTTCATTCGCCTTCTTCTGCTATCTGACAGCCTCGCCGTTTGTCTATATGTCGGTATTTAACTTGGATAAGTCACTGTTTGCCATACTATTCAGTACCAACGTAGGCGCCTTGATGCTGGCCAATATTATCAACTCACGCATTGTTGGTCGCTATGGCTCAAGACGCATGTTGGTTGCCGCCACTATGCTCGGTAGTATTGCCGCTACCGGGCTGTTACTGGTGAACCTGCTCGACTTGAGTTACCACTTTACCGTGGCCATGCTGATCCCCCTGATGGGATGCCTGGGGATAATGTCGGTTAACGCCGATGCCATAGTACTGATGAAGTTTCAGCAGGAAACAGGCACAGCCACCGCGGTTATCGGCACCCTGAGGTTTGGCTTTGGTGCTCTGGCGGGACCGCTGCTGGCGCTGTTTTACACAGGTACTGCCGTGCCCTTTGCCGCGCTGATGCTGGCCTCTGTGCTACTGGTGGGTCTGTGCCAGTTCGCTGTCAGTCGCCGCCCTGTGCCCGAATGCCGCAGTACCGGTTCCTAAAATAAAGCTGGCGGTAAAGCACGCTCAAGCGTTTGAAACCGCTTGAGCGAAAAGCGCCGTTTGTAGACTTTCTGCAACCCCAAGAACCACAATTTTCAAAGACTGGGTTCATACACAAGGAATTAGCGGCGCTTTAGACCAAAGTCTAAAAAGATCCTCAATTAGGAATAAAACATAATAAATTCAATGTATAATAAATAGCACTTTAGCAAAAGCCTACCGCAATCAAGGCCGCTTTTCGGCGGCAAAAATGAAATTTATTCATGCTCATAAAAAAGCCGCTCCCAGGGGCTTGAAAACTTCTCTCTTTCCAATATGATGAAATTCTGTCCATTGGTGACAGAGACCCCTTCCCTACAGGGAAGTGTGCCCCAAGGCCGGGTCGACAGCTGGCCGGAACTACCCTTCCGGCCCGAATTAGAGCGATAACCGTCGCTGTAAAAGTTACTGTTTACCGTAACGGTATCTTATCAAGGAGTACCAAATGGAGATGCTTTCAGGCGCCAGCATGATAGTGCGTTCGTTAATTGACGAAGGCGTAAAACATATATTCGGCTACCCGGGTGGCTCAGTTCTCGACATCTACGATGCCCTGCATCAAAAATCCGATATCGAACATATTCTTGTCCGCCATGAACAGGCGGCCGTGCACATGGCCGATGGTTACGCCAGAGCCACGGGCAAGGTCGGCGTGGTGTTGGTGACATCCGGCCCGGGAGCGACCAATGCCATTACCGGCATCGCCACCGCCTACATGGATTCAGTCCCTCTGGTGGTGCTTTCGGGCCAGGTGCCCAGTAACCTGATCGGCAATGATGCCTTTCAGGAATGCGACATGATAGGGATCTCCCGCCCTGTGGTGAAACACAGCTTTTTGGTGACAGATCCCACCGAAATTCCCACCATTATCAAGAAAGCCTTCTATATCGCGGCCAGCGGCCGCCCAGGCCCTGTGGTAGTGGATCTGCCCAAAGACAGCCTCAACCCGGCGATACTGCACGAGTATCAATACCCGGAAGAGATTAAGATGCGCTCCTACAACCCGACGCTTTCGGGTCACAAGGGCCAGATCCGCCGGGGTTTGCAGGCCTTGATGGCCGCCAAGAAACCTGTGCTGTATGTGGGCGGAGGCGCCATTATCTCCGGCTGCCACCAGCAGCTGTTGACACTGGCCGAACAACTGAAACTGCCTGTGGTCAATACGCTTATGGGGCTGGGCGCCTTTCCCGGCTCTCATCACAACAACCTGGGCATGCTGGGGATGCACGGCCTGTACGAAGCCAATATGGCCATGCACCATTCAGATTTAATCTTCGGCATTGGCGTGAGGTTCGATGACAGAACCACCAATAATGTTGCCAAATATTGCCCGGATGCCACCATACTGCACATAGATATCGACCCTTCATCCATCTCCAAGACCATCAAGGTGGATATTCCGATTGTGGGCTCGGCCGATAAGGTGCTGAACGAGATGCTGCAATTGCTGGATGAAGACAAGGTAACGCCTCAGGATGACGAGGCGCTGCAACACTGGTGGCAGCAAATTGCTTCCTGGCGCAGCCGCAACTGCCTCGAGTATCAGCGCAATGCCGAACGGATCAAGCCTCAGCAAGTGATAGAAACCCTCTATCGCCTGACAAACGGTGATGCCTATGTGGCCTCGGATGTTGGCCAGCACCAGATGTTTGCCGCACTCTATTATCCTTTCGACAAACCGCGGCGCTGGATCAACTCAGGAGGCCTGGGCACCATGGGATTCGGCTTGCCGGCCGCCATGGGGGTCAAGATGGCGATGCCGGATGAAACCGTTGTGTGCGTCACCGGCGACGGCTCGATTCAGATGAATATTCAAGAGCTTTCCACCGCCTTGCAATACGATGTGCCGGTGAAAATCATCAACCTCAACAACCGCTTCCTCGGGATGGTGAAACAGTGGCAGGACATGATCTACTCGGGCCGCCACTCCCACTCCTATATGGACTCAGTCCCTGATTTTGCCAAAATCGCCGAAGCCTACGGCCATGTGGGGATCAATATCGACCATGTGGATGAGCTGGAGAGCAAACTGGCACAAGCCCTGGCCATGAAAGACAGGCTGGTGTTTGTGGATATCAGTGTCGATGAAACCGAGCACGTCTACCCGATGCAAATTCGTGGTGGCGCTATGAATGAAATGTGGCTGAGCAAGACGGAGAAAAGCTGATGAGACGTCGAATCATATCTGTATTGATGGAAAACCAGCCCGGCGCCCTGTCAAGAGTTGTCGGTCTCTTCTCCCAACGCGGCTACAACATTGAAACTCTTACGGTTGCGCCCACCGATGACCCTACCCTGTCCCGGCTGACAGTCGCGGTTGAGGCCGATGAAAGCATTCTGGAGCAGATAGAGAAGCAGCTGCACAAGCTTATCGATGTGCTCAAGGTGTCCAACATCACAGAGTCCACCCATGTGGAGCGGGAACTTGCCTTGGTCAAGGTCAAGGCAAGCGGCGCATTGCGGGAAGAAGTGAAACGCACCGCCGATATCTTCCGCGGCCAAATCGTTGATGTGACAGCCAATCTCTACACAGTACAGATGGCCGGCACCAGCGATAAACTGGATGCCTTTATTGCCGCGCTGACCGAAGTCACCAAAGTGGTGGAAGTGTCTCGCTCCGGAGTCGTGGGGCTTGCCAGAGGCGACAAGGCGATGCGCGCCTGAGTCTCCCCGCCAAAGTCCACGCATGAAAAAACCAGGCTTGAACCTGGTTTTTTACTGTCTGTGAAAACTTATGTTATTGCAGAGGTTTGCTTATCCGGATAACCACCCGGCGGTTGCGGGCCCGCTCGTCACTGGAGTCGTTTGAAGCCACATGGCGGCGCTCGCCGTGCCCTTCGGTATGGATCCTGTCACCCGGGATACCCCGCGCCACGAAGAACTCTTTGACTGAACCGGCGCGCTGCTGAGACACCTTCTGGTTGATACTACGACCACCATAGCTGTCGGTATAGGCGTCTATCAGCACCAGTTCCACTTCGGGATCATAGGCCAGGTACTCCTGCACCCGCGCCAGCTGCGCCTTGGAATAACGGGTCAACTCGGTACCGCCCATCTCATAGGTAAGCACGGTAAAGGCGATATCATCGAAACTGTAAGGCAATAGATTGGCCAGGCACTGCTTGAACTCGCGGTATTTCTGGGCAAAGTTGGCCGCAGAAAGGCCGACCGCCACCTTGTTGCTTTGGTTGTACCAATCGCTGTAGTAGAAAGTGGGTTCCATACCGCGATCCAGCTCTGCCAGCATGGACCAGGCGGCCTTTTTCGGCACTTCACCATTGAAGTATTTCTGGTAGCTCAACTCGGTAATCGCCTTGGATGTCACCCCGGGACGCCAGGCCGGCGCCTTGCTCATCAAGCGGGCATGGGTCACGGCATCAGGCTTTTGCCACATATCCAGAGTAAACTGCAGATTCAGCTCTTTACCCGCATGACTGGAAAACACCGCCTTGCCGTAGGCGGGGATGTCGTGCTCCAGGCTGCAACCTATGGGGGTATTTTGCGCCACGCGCCAATGAGAGTCGTCAAGTGACGCCACATAGTGCCTGAGATCCGCCATCGCCGACAGCGGCAGACAAAGAGTCGACAGCAGGAACAGTTTACGCCACATAGAAATCTCTCTTTTCGCATACCATGTTGTCTCTATCGGCAAAGAAATTCATTCCTTTAGCCTATAAAAACAACAATCGAACATGACACCCTGTTGATGTTTTAGCATAATAGCCGCTTCGTTATTTTCCAGGGGAAATGCATGACTCAGCCAAGCCTAGCCAACCAACTCAAGCACAGATTCAGGGGCTATTTCCCTGTGGTGATCGACGTGGAGACCGCTGGCTTCAATGCGCAGACCGACGCGCTGCTGGAGATTGCCGTCACCCTGCTGAAGATGGATACCGAGGGCAATCTGGGAATAGACAGAACCCTGCACTTCCATATCGAGCCTTTTGAAGGCGCCAATCTCGAGCCGGAGGCACTGGCATTCAACGGCATAGATCCCAACAACCCTCTCAGGGGCGCCGTCAGCGAGAAAGAAGCTTTTCTGGAAATATTCAAGGCGGTGAAGAAGGCGCAGAAGGCGGCCGATTGCCACCGTTCTATCATAGTGGCTCACAATGCCGCCTTCGATCACGGCTTTGTCAGTAAGGCAATTGAGCGCAATGATATCAAGCGCTCGCCGTTTCATCCCTTTGCCACCTTCGATACCGCCACTCTGGCCGGATTGGCCATAGGCCACACAGTGCTGGCCAAGGCCTGCGCCTTGGCCGGGATCCCCTTCGACAACAAAGAAGCCCATTCGGCGCTTTATGATACAGAGCGCACCGCCGAGCTGTTCTGCTATATAGTGAACCGCTGGAAAGCCCTTGGCGGCTGGCCTTTGCCTGCCGCTGCCGAAACCCCACAGGATGTGGTCTAAACCCGCTCAAAGATACGCTCAAACATAGCAAGTCGGCTCGGACATATAAGCCGACTCAAACTAAAGTGTTTCCCGTCCTCACGCCAAATCCTTTGAGCATCTGGTGTGAGGGCGCATCAAAACCCAGCGACCAAAGACCAGCGTTCAGAAACCCGTTCAGAAACCAGTGACCGGAAACCAAAGATAGCCTGGCTCAAAACCAAAGTCTTGAGCCTCATGTTTAAAGCCCGGTGCGACTATCGAGTTTCAGGGCTTTAATCAAGTCGAATACTTCATGGATTTCTTTGAACACTTGCTCTATGTCTGCGCTGAGATCCAGCGGCTTGAGAAGATCCAGTTGCGGCTCAAAATAGCTGTGCTGACAGGCTATTTTGACAAACAATCGCCCCTGTCTAAAACAGGCTTCCAGCTCGCCTTGATAAAATCCTGATAGTGACAACAAACGTTCCATAGTCGCTGTATTGAGCACATATCTGGCTTCGAGCTGATCGTCACTGTAGACCTCAAATCTACGCTCAAAGTCCGGGTCTTCCAGCTTTACCCTCGAGAGCTTGTTTCTGAACTGCGCCAAGCCATTGGCCATAAAACCTTTATCGCGGCGCACTTGGATGGTCGCGGAAAATGTCTTCGGCAGGTCAAACTCTATCACTATGCCATCGAACAGCGTCTTATATTGGGGACCATTATCGTTCTTGCCTGTGCGTTCGAGTAACGTCAGTTCCCTAAGCAGAAAAGGCACATTAAGATATTTGCCTCTGACCGAGTTTTGAAAATAACCTTTGTCATAGTCGGGAAAGAGACCATAGTCTTTATAGCTTTCCAGTTCAGGCAATCCCGAGGGGTTGAACGCAAAGCTTTTACCGAAATACCCCAGCAGTAGAGGATAGATCTCCTCAACTATCTGGGTACGCAGTTCACTTATCTCACTGCCAGCCCAGATGTTGGCCAACACCACCACCGCCAGAGATAGCACGGCGCCGCCAAAGCCGATAAAAAACACCCCTTCTTTAAAATCCAGCATGAAGGCGCCGTAGAAACTCATGGCAAAAAACAGCAAAAATGCCGGAATGCCAATAAAGGTGAGAGGCGCAACTATCTTTCTACGCTCTTTATACCTGGCAGCAGCGGCCTCTCGAACCGACTCATAACGTCGACACTTGGGTGCAATCTTTTGCGCATAATATTGGCCGAAGGCCTGCTTGTCTTGCTCCGGAATAGCAAACTCCATTGAATTCATCCTGTTTTCCTTGCTATTTTTCCGGTTCAATTAGCAACTATCTTGAACCTTTCGTCAAGTTCTGAGCTCTGGAATGGGCAATAAAGGTTTAGATAGGTGTAAAAAAAGCTGCCCGAGGGCAGCTTTATAAAGCCATACATGCAATTACAGCTCTTCAGCGTTCTCAGACAGGTAGGCAGCAACACCGTCTGGGCTGTCTTTCATGCCTTTCTTGCCTTTTTCCCAACCTGCAGGACAAACTTCACCGTGCTCTTCGTGGAATTGCAGCGCGTCAATCATACGCAGCATTTCATCGACGTTACGGCCAAGAGGCAGATCGTTAACGACCTGGTGACGCACCATGCCTTCTTTGTCGATCAGGAAAGAACCACGGAAAGCCACACCGGCTTCAGGGTGCTCAACATCGTAAGCCTTACAGATATCGTGGCGAACGTCGGCTACCAGAGTGTATTGAACCTGGCCGATACCGCCTTTTTCCACTGGGGTGTTACGCCATGCATTGTGAGTAAACTGAGAATCGATAGAAACACCGATCACTTCAACGCCACGCTTCTTGAACTCTTCCATGCGGTGATCGAAGGCGATCAGCTCAGATGGGCACACGAAGGTGAAATCCAGTGGGTAGAAGAACACTACCGCAGGCTTGCCTTTGATTGCTGCAGTCAGGTTGAAGCTGTCAACAATTTCACCAGAACCCAGAACAGCTGCTGCAGTAAAGTCCGGAGCCGGACGGCCTACTAATACGCTCATTTTATACCTCCATCTATGGATTGAGCTGTGAATAAAACAGAATCCGTTTTAACTACAAGCCATTATAAGAGGTGCCATGCACCTGACAACCTATTTAGGATCAATATCACGCTTTTGCTGCATTTTAAGGCTTGTCTGGGTAAGAAATCGGCAAGTGTGCGGCCACCGCAATTACCTGGCTCACAAAGCGACTCAATAACCTTAGGATCCAGTTCACAAAGAGAGATTTTTTCCCGCAAACACTGATTGCAGCTGGACATCCAAGCCACCCCAGTCAAAAATAGCCCCTTTGTTTAGCGAATAAGACTTTACTATGAACGCAGTTGTGATTGCCGTCTGTCTGATGCTCGCTCTCAGCCTGGCCCGGGTCAATGTGGTGATCGCCTTGACGATCAGCGCCCTGGTTGCCGGCTTGATGGGAGGACTGGACATCCACCAGACCATAGAGGCATTCAATACCGGCCTGGGCGGTGGAGCCCAGATAGCCCTGAGTTATGCCCTGCTCGGCGCCTTTGCCGTGGCCCTGTCCCATTCCGGGCTGACCACTTTGATCTCCACCTCTGTGATCAAGGCCCTTGGCAAAGATCCCGATAGTCAAAACCTCAAGTGGGTTCGCAGCCTGTTGCTGCTGTCCCTGCTGGCCATGGCTATCAGCTCACAAAACATTCTGCCGATCCATATCGCCTTTATCCCCATTCTGGTGCCGCCACTCTTGCATCTGATGTCCAAACTCAAGCTGGACAGGCGTTTGGTCGCCTGTGTTATCACCTTCGGCCTGGTCACCACTTATATGGTGTTGCCTGTGGGCTTTGGCGGCATATTTCTAAACGACATACTGCTGGCAAACCTGCAGTCCAACGGCTTAGAGGCCCAGTCAGGGGATATTCCCCAAGCCATGCTTATTCCGGCCGCCGGCATGCTGGCCGGACTGTTGACGGCCGTGTTTATCAGCTATCGCAAGCCAAGAGAGTACCGGGAAGAGCAGATCCTCGCCGCCGAGCCGGAAACCGGACTCAGCAAGCGCAACATCATCATTGCCGTGCTGGCCATTCTGGCGACTCTGCTGGTGCAACTGCAGACAGATTCGATGATTTTCGGCGCGCTGGTTGGCTTTATGATCTTCTCATTCAGCGGCGCGCTCAAACATGTGGCCGATGAAGATATCTTTAACCAAGGCGTGCGCATGATGGCCAACATAGGCTTTATCATGATAGCCGCCGCCGGTTTCGCCGCCGTGGTCAAACAAACCGGTGAAGTGCTGACTCTGGTGAGTGCCATAGGTGAGTTGATTGGTGACAACAAGGGCCTGGGCGCATTGTTGATGCTGGTGGTGGGTCTGTTGATCACCATGGGTATTGGCTCATCCTTCTCGACTATCCCCATTATTGCCACCATCTATGTGCCGCTGGCGCTGAACTTTGGTTTCTCTGTGCCTGCGGTTATCGCCCTGGTCGGCACCGCCGCAGCGCTTGGGGATGCCGGCTCACCGGCATCGGACTCGACGCTCGGCCCCACCGCCGGCCTGAATGCCGATGGTCAACACGACCATATCCGCGACAGCGTGATCCCAACCTTTATTCACTACAATATCCCACTGCTGATCTTCGGCTGGATTGCCGCCATGGTACTCTAAGCACTGCCTTGGGGAATGATGGCCCTGAATACAAAAAGCCAGTCTGTATCAGACTGGCTTTTTTGCTTTAGCGGCCTGCTTTACAAGCCGGGGCCGAGCTTATCAGCGCGGTTTCAGGCCTGAATTTCTTCTATCAGGCGGTTACCTGAGCCTATCTCAATTTTCCGCGGTTTCATGGCTTCAGGGATCTCGCGCACCAAGTCTATATTGAGCAGGCCGTGTTCCAGATGGGCGCCTTCGACGGTCACATAATCGGCCAACTGGAAGGTACGTTCAAAGCCGCGCTCGGCAATGCCCTGATACAGATATTTACGCTCCGGAGCCTGTTCGCCCTTGGTGCCTTTCACCAACAGCTTTTCGCCCTCGCTGGTGATCTCCAGCTCATCCATGGCAAAACCTGCAACCGCCATGGTGATCCGGTACCGGTTCTCACCCAAGAGTTCAATATTGTATGGAGGGTAACCGGCATTGCCATTGTTGGCGGCGGCATGTTCGGCCAAACGGGCCAAACGATCAAAACCGATAGCGCTGCGATAAAGGGGAGTCAAATCATAGTTACGCATAGTCATATCCTCATAGATTAAGCAATATGTAGTGTCGGGCCGAATCATCGCACCCTAGGTTCAAACGGCCGCCCAATGGCACGGCCTTTAATTTATCGGTCAAGGCGCTTCCCCTGCCGACACTCAATAGATAGGGCCGGGCAATGGTATTTCAAGTCCAGGTAGAATTATTTGGTTAAAAATCACCCAAAGCTACATGACCACCCTGCTCTTTTGCCACAAAAAAGCAGCCCCGAAGGGCTGCCTGTAAAGTGACTTAAAATGCTATTTACTGAGGCACTTCACAACCCAGTGGGCTGTTGGAGTTTTCATAAACGATATCGCCTACCGGCTCGTAATCAACGGCCTTGATGCTTTGCTTCTCTTTCAGGAAGCTGTAGAAGACTTCGGCATCAACATAGCCGGTTTGTACAGGATCCAGCTTGGGATAGCCGTCACCGCCCGCGGCGTTGAAGCTGGGTACAGTGAAGGTGTAGCTGTCTGTTGCACTGTAATCCTTGCCGTTGACTTCGCTGATAGCGACCGACTTGGCCTGACAGTCAACTGTCATTTTCACACCCGTGATCTGGGCATAAGCCCCTGAACCGCGCTGCATGGTAGCCACTACCCCCAGATAATCGCTGAGCTCGGCACCTGTCATAGTGCTCAGGGTGATCATGTTACCGAAAGGCTGCACTGTCAGTACATCACGGTAGCTGATATCACCGGCGGCGATAGAGTCACGTACACCACCCGAGTTCATCACGCCGATATCGGCATTAACCTTGGTGGCCTGCGCCATGGCGAGCAAACGGCCCAGGTTGGTCTGCTGACCACGAACCACGGCGCGATCGCCTTCCAGTTTGCCATCGGTAGTGGCGATGATTTCGCCCAGTTTTTCACTACCCTTGTCCTGATATTGCTGCAGCACAGCCTTCACTGTGGTATCGGCAGGGATAGGCTCACCGGCCAGTTCCTCTGTCTTCTTGCCTTCGGCATCCAGTTTTCTCAGGTTGACCGGGATCAGCTTGTAGCTGGCCAGGTGCAGTTTGCCGCCATAATATTCAAAATCGGCGCGGCCAACATATTTACCCCATTCATGGGCCTGCATGATCCAGGTGCCGTTTTGCTGATCAGGGCGACAATCATCACCTGGGTTGAAATCGGCATAGCTCTGGGTACCCGGTTCCATACAAACCGGGTTCTGTGAGTGGCCACCTATGATAACCTGCAGCTGTCCCTCTTCCAGGGCGCGAGCCATGGCCACGTCACCCGGGGCGTTGCTGCCGTTCTGGCCATCGGCATAGTGACCCATGTGAGTGGTCGCCACTATGATATCGGCGGCTTTGTTATCATTGATCTCTTTGATGACCTTTTTGATCTCTTCTTTGGGATCAGTAAACTCAAGCTCGCCGATAAACTCAGGGTTACCTATCTTGGCGGTATCTTCTGTGGTCAAACCTATGACAGCCACTTTAAGACCTTTAACATCGAAAACCTTGTAAGGCTCGAAGTAACGGGTGCCATCTTTTTTGTAGATGTTGGCAGCCAGCATAGGAAACTCGGCGAGCTCGCGCTGCATATCCAACACGCTCAGTGGGTTATCAAACTCGTGGTTACCCACGGCCATGGCGTCATAGCCAATCAGGTTCATGCCGATAAAGTCAGGCTCGGCGTTTTGCAGATCCGACTCAGGCACACCTGTGTTGATATCACCTCCGGAGAGCAACAGAGTCTGGCCACCGTTGCTTTCCACTTCGTTGCGTAAGCGCTCAACCAGCGTCTTACGGGCTGCCATACCATACTCACCGTCACTGTTTTCCCAGAAGCGGCCATGGTTGTCATTGGTGTGTAAAATGGTGAACTTGGTGCAGTTATCGGCGCCGCAGACTTCCGGTGCCGGATCCTTGTCATCACTGTTACAACCGGCGAGAGCAGCCAGAATGGCTGTCGCCAAAAGTCCTTTCATCAGTTTATTAGACATAATTAAATCAACCCCATGTTTTTATTTATTTTTACCATCATCATTAATAAGCGGTGAAGCGAACTTCCCGCGCCCGACATACTAGCAAGATTAAGTCGAACATGTGTCATTTTTATTAATAAAAGTGAGCTAAATGTGTGATTTTAAGGCGGGAAATAATACAGTTTGTTTACGTTACCAAATAACCCCCTAAACGAGGGGGATATCAAAGCGGGATATGCTGCGGGACCAGGATTTAAGAACTCTAACCAACCATAGTTATCTTGCTGTTATTTAAGATAATAACTAAAGCTTGCCATGAGACATGGCTATTGTTTGGCAAAACAAACAGCCCGGGTGATAATTTTCTTGCCCCAGGCTGCTTAATTTTCAGGCGCTCAACCCTTAACTGTCACTTAGGGAAGGTGCGAACAAGTCCCATGCATGCTCTGCGTCGGCTTACGGGCCTGGATGCAAGGCGTGGTTCGCAGCAAATGGCCTGAGTCCTTTGCAAGAAGCACAACACAGCAGACAGGTCTGTAAGCCACGCCCTTCGGGGCTTGCACAGCAACCGGCTCTCTGCGTTATCCGACTTTGACAGGCCCCGGCATGCCTTCAGTCAGATGCCTTGAACGCCAATTGGTGTGCAAGCCACTCTCTACAAAAGAGAAGGCCACGATGACTTATTCGCACCTTCCTTAGCTCAAACGCGCCTGCAGCCACTGACTGATGAGATTAAGCTCCTGCGGTACCACGCCGTGCGCCATTGGGAAAGTGTGCCATTCAAGCCGATATCCCCCCTGCTCGAGCGCCTCTTTAGCCATAAGCCCGGCACTGAGGGCAACCACATCATCCTGCTCGCCGTGGCATTGCAAAATCGGCGTATTACAGTTGGCGCTGCTCACGTCTTCCGGTAGTTGCTCACCCCCCGGCAAATAACAGGACAGCGCCATAATACCGGCCAAGGCTTCGGGATAACGCAGTGCGGTAAAGAGGCTCATCACCCCGCCTTGGCTGAAACCGGCAAGCACAATACGGTTGGCGGCAATGCCCTGAGCGACTTGCTGCTCTATGAGTTGTCGAACCAAACGCTCGGATTGCAACACCCCTGGCATATCGGCTCTGTCATGGAGATTGAGGCTCTTGATGTCATACCAGGCGCGCATCACATAGCCACCATTGACAGTAACAGCCTGCTCAGGCGCATGTGGAAACACAAAGCGTATCGAGTGATCGGCAGGCAGTCCCAATGCCGGCACCACAGGGGCAAAGCCGTCACCCGAGTCACCCAAACCATGCAACCAGATAACACAGGCCGTGGCCGGCTCCCGGGGTTCAACAACAACGGCATCCAGGGTGGCTGACGACATAACAACATCCTTCTTGATAGGCAAAAAATGTGACCGACATCATATCAGGCTGAAGATTCCTTGCCAGTACCATTCTAAAAATTCGAATAAAAACACATGTATTTCGCGCTTTACCCATAAATAACCACCACCTAGACTGAGATGCGAGCCATGAAAGCAAAGCCGTTAAAGGAGCGACAGATGGGATTATTGCAGCAGGGCAAATGGGTTGATCAGTGGTATCAGACAGACAAAAGCGGCGGCAAGTTCGTCCGTGAAGATGCAAAGCTGCGAAACTGGATCACCCCGGACGGCAGTCCGGGCCCCAGTGGCCAAGGCGGATTCAAGGCCGAGCCGGGCCGCTATCATCTCTATGTTTCACTCGCTTGCCCCTGGGCCCACAGAACCTTGATATTTCGCGCCTTGAAGGGATTGGAAGCGCTGATCCCTGTCACTGTGGTCGAGCCCCACATGTTGGAAAACGGCTGGGAATTTGCCACAGAGGCGGCGGGCCCCAAGGGCGGCCACCATATCCAGGGCGCCGAGCAAGACCCTTTGTTTGGCAAAGCATTCCTCTACCAAATTTACCAGCTCGCCGCGGCCGATTACAGCGGTCGGGTGACAGTACCTGTGCTGTGGGACAAACATCATCAGACCATAGTCAACAATGAATCGTCGGAAATCATCCGTATATTCAACTCCGCCTTCGATCATCTGACCGGCAATAACCTGGACTTTTACCCGCCCCATCTGAGAGAGGAGATAGATACGCTCAACGAGTTCATCTATCCCAATATCAATAACGGGGTTTACCGGGCCGGTTTTGCCACCTCACAACAAGCCTATGAAGAGGCCTTTGAGCAGCTGTTCAGTGCCCTTGACAGATTGGAGTTGCAATTGAGTGAACGCCGCTTTCTCACAGGTTCACAAGTCACTGAGGCCGACTGGCGCTTGTTTACCACCTTAATCCGTTTCGATGCCGTCTATGTGGGCCACTTCAAGACCAATAAACGCCGCATTGAAGACTACCCGGCGCTGAGCCAATACCTGCGCGATCTGTATCAGTACCCCGGCATTGCTGCCACGGTCAACTTTGAACATATCAAACAGCACTATTACTACAGCCATGGGCAGATAAATCCCAGTCGCGTCGTACCCAAGGGCCCCGAGTTAGACTATCAGCGCAGCCATCAACGCCACAGACTGGAATAGTAAATCACTCGGGAGTCAGGCCGTAAAAGTCTGCCAGTTGCTCGAGCTGCTCATCGGAGTCGAGCCGCAGCTGCCAACGCACGGCGCCGGCATCGGCCAGCAGAATGCAAGGGCCTTTGAGCAAACGGATATCATCGCTCAGCGCCATCAACACTGTCTGCATGGCCGGCAAGCGTACCTGCAGCTCATTGGGACTCAGCAGCAATCGCCCCTGCTCGCAGTCAATTTTCATCCCCTCTCCTCTCAATGGTTTCTCAATCAAAAACGCCCGCAGAAGCGGGCGTATTCAGTTAAAGCCAAACTCAGTGGTGATGGCCACCGACGCCATGGGCATGACCATGGGCTATCTCTTCATGGGTGGCTTCACGGGCTGAGACCACTTCGATATCAAAGGTCAGCTCGCGACCGGCCAATGGGTGATTGATGTCCACAGTGGCCATAAACTTGCCCACCTTGACCACAGTCACTTGACGCTGGCCTTGATCTGTATTGACGACCGCGCGCATGCCTGGCTTCCATACTTTGGCGCCCATCAGGTGTTTTACCGATACGCGCTGCTCGGCGCCTTCAACCCGCTCACCGTAAGTTTCAGAGGCAGGCAAGGTCACACTGAACTTGGCACCTACCTCTTTGCCTTCGATGGCTTTCTCGACTCCAGGCATCATGTTGTCATGGCCATGCAGATAGGCGATGGGATCGTGCCCCTCGTTGGTTTCCAGCACTTCACCCTTTTCATCGCGCAGTGTGTAATTGAACTGCACCACCATATCTTCTTTAACGCTCATTCTGAGTCCTCAGTATTCATGATTCCGGCGCAGCTTAACAAAACTGTCGCCTGCACTCCACTGCTTTGGATTACCGCCCGGCACCCGGCACTATCGCTAGATGCTCGAGTCGCTCCAGCACCTGGTGGTTTTTAAGTGCCAACTGACAAACACCACCATCGATTTGATGCCTGGTGGAGCAATCCACACTCCAGCTGCGCAGCAGATATCCGGCCAAGGCCGCGTTGCTGGCCACCTTGAGCTCGCCATCCTCCATACGATAGTCGAGCATAATCGCCTCCGGATGCTTCAGGCTCGGATGGGGTACCAACACCAGTTCCACCGGCGTCAACCAGTTGCTGTCGGCCGCCGGTTGCTCCTTGGGCAAGGGAGAGCCTTCAAGTTCTCTGGCCTGCTTGATACGGGTCACCACAAAGTCGTTGAACTTGCCATGCTGTCTGTCAAATGCCCGTACATGCCAGCGCTGGCCGTTGTTGACCAGGGCATGGGGCACAATTTCGCGAAGGGTTTCACCGCTTGAGGTGGAAACATATTGCAGCGCCAGCGCCTGCCCTTGCTGAATCGAGCGCATCAGCGCCGCGATAATCTCGGTATCCGGATGAATAAGCCGCACCGCATCGAAACAGACCTGGCTGGGAACCAGGGGCTGTGACAAACCATCACCAAAGCCACGGGCCAAACCCGAGAGAATGGCTTCGGGATCGTGATGAAACAAGGGTTTGAATTCATGCTGGCGCTGATAATGACGACTGGGGTGCATCAGCTTGAGGTTCTGCGGCGCCAATTCGCGATAGAGGCTGAAGTCGCGGGTGGCGGCCGCCAATCCGGTGGCAAACTTGGCAATCAGATCCTGACGACTGACCTGGCCAAAATACTGCAGACTGAAATCGATAAAGGCCAGACGCTGACGCTGGCCGTGACTCAACTTATCTATGTTGCTCATCTCGCTGCTCATATCATTCCCTGAGTTCAAATAGGTGAGGGAGAACGCCAATTTCTGCTGCCGGCATTATCCGGGCAGTTTCTTGGCGCCTTTATGAGCTAACATTAGCCAATCCCTTGGCTGCTGGCAATCATTTTGATTAGCAGAACTAGAGTCCCAGAGCTTTAAAGGTTTCGGCAGAGGGGAAACCGTCAGCCACCAAGCCTTTGCTGAGCTGAAACGCCTGTAAACTGGCGCGAGAGTTACGCCCGAGAATACCGTCCGGCTTTCCGGCATCAAACCCCTGCTCATTGAGCTTTTGCTGCAGCGCCTTTATCTGGGCGCGGCTCAAGCGGGTTTGCTGCGGCGGTGCTTTGGCCAGCCGTCCGGCGCCACTTATTCTGTCGGCCAAATGGCCTACAGAGATGGCATAAAACTCAGAGCGGTTCCAACGCTGGATCACCTGGAAGTTATCGTAGCCGAGAAACGCAGGTCCCTCGTGCCCGGCGGGCAGATAGAGTGTGGCTTCCATCTGGGCCTGTGGCAGCACCTCGCCATTGCTCTGGGTCAATCCCAGCGCCTGCCAGTCGGCGAGAGACTTTTTCTGCCCCAGGTGCTGATAATCAAACGCCTCAGGTAAGCGAACCTCCCTGCCCCAACGTTCGTTGCGCTGCCACCCCAGGTGAGCAAGAAAGTTTGCCGCCGAGGTCAGGGCATCATCTATGCTGTTCCAGAGATCCGCCTTGCCGTCACCGTCACCATCGACGGCATAACTGGCGTAGGCACTGGGCATAAACTGGGTGTGTCCCATGGCACCGGCCCAGGAGCCTTGCATATCGGCGGCAGCAAAACCATATTTCTGGCTCAGCTTCAGCGCTGTCATCAACTCCTGGGTAAAGAAACCCGAACGGCGGGAGTCACAGGCCAGAGTCGCCAGCGAGTCCAGGACCGGCATCTTACCCTTGTAGCCTCCGAAATTGGTCTCCATGCCCCAGAAAGACAAGAGATATTGCGGCGGCACACCATACTCGCGCTTGAGCTTGTCCAGCAGCGCCTTGTGCTCAACCAGCAGTTCCCGGCCCTTGGAAACCCGCCAATCTGTTACCCGTTTATCGAAATAGTTGGCAAATGTCTGGGTAAACTCGGGCTGACTGCGATCCAGCTCTATCACTCTGGGGACAAACTTGAGTGGCTTAAGATGTGAGTCGATGGTCTGTTGACTAATGCCATCGTTAAGGGCCTTGTCCTGCAACTCCACAATACACTGAGGAAAAGCCGCTTCTCCGGCCTTTATCAGGGCTTCTACAGGATCCTCATTCTGGGGGGCGGCCAGCGTTTGCGTGGCCAGCAGCAGGGGAAACCAGGATAATACTCTGAACACCTTCCGACTCCTTAAAAGATTAAACACCCCATCGAGTTCCATCCTAACCAGTCGCACAGCGTTTTTTAAGCCCCGCAGGCATAATTCCCTGTCGTTGAGCCGATTTTTAAGCATTTATTCCTGTTTGTTCATCTGAGGTTAAGATTCACTTGGACTCCAGTGCTTATGCCGTATAATGGCGCCACTAACCCTTGCTCAAGAGAGAGATCATGACTGATTTAGCGCCGGCACTGAGCCAATTTATCGATAACGTCAAAGAGCACCAGCAGGTGTGGGGCTTACAGGACGACTCCGGCGAAGGCTGGGTGGTGTGTGACTCCAGCGAATATGAAGACACAGATGTCATGCCTTTATGGTCTGATCAGGCAGTGGCCCAGAGTCATTGCACCGAGGAGTGGGTCAACTTCGCACCGGTAGCTATCTCACTGGAAGAGCTGCTGGAGTTCTGGATTGAAGATCTCAACGAAGATGGCGTATTGATTGGTATCGACTGGCGCGCCGAGCAGGAATGTCCCGAAGTTGAGCCAGTAGAGCTGGCCAAGTTCCTGGTAGACGTGGAAGCCGAATAAGCCTTACCCGGTCGGGAGTCACCAAGGCTCCCGACTTCTTTTAAGACTCAGAGCAGCATCTGCACAACCCTATGCCCTGTCCCTTGGTCGACATCCCCTTTAATTGCCGTCACAGCTGCTGGTTTTGTGCCGAACCCTGTGAGCACGTTTTTGCCTTTAGAGCCTCCCCCCATGCAGAACATGCCTCACTGAGCGTGCCCGCCTGTAAGGAGTGCCTGACGCTGGCCCGCCAACATACTCTCACCTCGATATACGAGTGCCGTATTGCGGTTAAAGATGCGTTGATGAAGCGCTACGCCAAACATCTGGCCATAGGGCTGAATTGGACCCGTGAAGAGCTGGAAGAATCGGAGTTTTCCTGCAAAATTCTTGGCGGCTTTAAACGCAGCGCCTGGTTTATGTATGAAGTGGCCAGAGACAGGATCAATGCCAAGGGCTGGCCCCTGTGTATTGAGGGGGTTCCACTGAGCGACGAGACGCCAAATACCGGGTTTGACTTCGACGGTTTGCACTACAGCTCAGTGTTTGCCGCCATAGAGCACTACGCCAAAAACTTTGCACTGGATAAAGACTTTCTGCAGGCCTTGACTGCGATCTGCGGCCGCGACAGATTTGCCTTTGCCGTGCGCCTGGCCAGACTCAACATCGCCGCGGACAAACGCACCAAGAAGCAACTTATCCGCGAACTGGAGCAGGAAAACAGCCGCTAATCAGCTCAGCTGACGAATTCTGTCCTGCACCGCTTCCACCAGCAGATCCGGCTGAAACTTGGAAATAAAGCGATCACAACCCACCTTTTCCACCATCGCCTTATTGAAACTGCCACTGAGTGAGGTATTGAGGGTGATATAGAGATCGGCCATCCGCTTGTCGTTGCGCACCTCATAAGTCAAACGGTAACCGTCCATTTCAGGCATCTCGGCGTCGGTGATCATCATCAAAATCTGATCTGTCACCTTGAGCCCCTGATCGCACCAGGACTTGAGCAGCGTCAGCGCCTCGCGCCCATCGCTGCGTTCAATCACTTCAAGCCCCAACTGTCCCAAAGTATCGCGAACCTGGCGTCTGGCGGTGGGCGAATCGTCGACAATTAAAATCTTGTGCCCCGGCATCTTGGCCACCAAGGACTCATCCAGCACACCTTCTGAGAGACGCACGTCATAGTGGATGATCTCCGCCAACACCTTTTCCACATCGATAATTGACACCAACTCGGTTTTACCCTGAGTCTCAATACGGGTAATGGCGGTAAGGTAATGATTGCGGCCGGCAGTCTTCGGCGGTGGCATGATATCGCCCCAGGTCATGTTGACGATATGCTCAACCTTGCCCACCAGAAAACCCTGCACGCTGCGGTTGTATTCTGTGATGATAAGGTTAGCGTCTTCGCCCACCGGCATGGGCGAAAAACCTATGGCACTGCGCAGGTTAATGACAGGGATGGACGTACCGCGGATATTGGCGACGCCACTGATGGCGGGATGACTGCCGGGCATGGCCGACAGTTCCGGCAGTTTCACTACCTCTTTGACCTTGAATACATTGATGGCAAACAGCTGGGTCGAACTGATCCTGAACAACAGCAGTTCCAGACGGTTCTCACCCACGAGTTGGGTACGTTGATCTACGGATTCCAATACTTTTGCCATAACGACTGCGTTTCCAATTTAACTTCGGAGTATTGAGCAAATTATAGTGGTAAAGCGGCACAACAAACCATGCTTCAGGGCAAATTTAGGCTAAATTGTCTTAAATGATACGCACTTGGATGCTGTTATACCGCTTGCAAAAGGATTAAACGCATAAGTGCTTATAGAGTGGAGCCGGGCAAAACCAAACCGCCAAGCACGACAAGGCCCGGCTTGACCCGTCATTATCCTGCTCAAGCTTTGCCAGCGGTTTTACGGGCCAGGATGATACCCGCCAGCGCCGGCAACTGGTGTTGGCGGATAATCTCAAAGTTGCCGGTATCTTCAAGAACAGCCAAGAGTTCAGCGTGATTGAAACGGTTTTCCTGGGGATGTTCAAACAAACGCCGACTCAAGGGATTACAGATAGCAACGCGATAAAGCTCTTCCATGACGAAATAGCCGCCAGGGCGCAATACTCTGTGTACTTCGGCCACCGCCTGTTGCCAATCCGGAATATGATGAAAGGCGGCAAAATCGACCACAAGGTCAAACTGGCTATCGGCAAAAGGCAAGGTGCTGCCATCGCCCTGGCACAGATGCAACCAGTTTTGATCCGAATACCGCCCGGCGCAGTGGCTGACCATGTCGAAATCAAAATCGAGCGCCCACACTTCTTCCGCCCCCAGATCCTGACGCACAAGCGCGATTCCCTCACCAAAGCCGCAGCCTATCTCCAAGGCGCGACTAAAAGCAGGTAAAGGCTTGGCAAACAGCTTCAACAACATCCGCCGCTCCAGCTGTCTTTGCAGCCACAAACGCAGCGGATGCCTGACTATCGATTTTTCAAAGCGATTGAGTTGCATGAATGGCAAACCACCCAAGATAATTCATGGTTAATATTTAAGGCCCTTGCGGCGACAATCATCTTCACTCTTCCCCAAAGGGTTCCAGCGGCAGTTGATCCCAATAGATGCCCTGACCGAAGAAGTCTTCCAACAGTTGATTGAGCCGCGAAAAACTGCTCACCCTTTGCGGCTTGCCACTGATACAGTGCCACACGTACCTGTGGCAGTTATTGTCAAACAAGTCATAATCCCGATACTGAAACAGGCTCTCGCCGGCGCGGGCCAGCGCCTGTTCACTGACCAGGGGCATTCTTTGATGATCGCAGGCAACAAACACCTTGCTGCCGCTGCGACCTGCCAGGAAACGCTTCACCGACACTGGCCGCACAAGGCCGCTGCCGTGGAGTTCGGCCAACATACCGTCACCGAGCCAGATACCTGTGTGTTCAATGACCCCGAATACGTGGCAGCACACCAGCATCCCGGGCTGCACTCGTTTGACACTCTGACTGTGAAACCATTCACTGGGTGTCAGCCGCGCCTGCCCCTTGGCCCCCTTTGTCGGCATATCCTTGAGTACTCGATTGCGGGCGACTTTCTTACGCTTCTGCCCTTCATCGGCAAGCCACACGGCGCCGAGTGCGGCAGAGCCGAGCCAGAGTAACGGAAGTGCCATAGCTTTGCTCCTTAACGCCTTGAGTGGCACTTTGAAATTAATCGAATTCGGGCCGCTTGGCAAAGTTCAATTCGACCAAGCTCAGTTCTGACAACGCTCTGCTCATTGTCAAACCAAGGGAATACACCCAGGAAGTGCTCACCGACTGCTATACCCAGGAGAGGAAATCGGCCACAGGCTCTTTGGCAGCATCACAGCTTTGCGCCAGAAACAGCTCACCACAGGCCAGCGCGTCAGTCAGGGCATTGTGGGCCGAATACGGCGGCAGATGATAGCGGCTGCGGCAAGCGCCGAGGCGCAGACTACCGCTTGGCAGCACCTCCTGTTGCCGCTGCAGGCGGGTCTTTTCCAGCAGCAGGGTATCTATCACGGGAAGATGCAGCTTAGTACCGTATGCCTGCTGACAAAGCCTGCTGAGAAAAGCGCAGTCCAAAGGAGCATGATGCATCAGTAAAATGCGCCCCTGACTTTGCCGTAACAGCCAAGGCAAGAGCTGTTCGGGCGCCAGCGCCCCCTGTTCAAGATGGCGATCCATAATGCCGTGAATCGTGGCGCTCTGACCGACACTGCCGGCAATACTCACCAATTTGTGGCGGGCGCCGCTGAGCTCCAGTCTGCCTTTGTTGATGGGCACCACACCGATGGAGAGTATCTGATCGCAACCCGGCTCTAGGCCGGTCATTTCCAGGTCCAGCGCCATCAAAGGCGCCTCTGCCACAGGCTTGGATAACACAGGACTCAAGGACTGGTAAAAAACCTTAAGTGGCTCCTTAGCCTGCCAACAATGCCAGGCCAGGCGGGCTTTGTGCAGCAAAGGCATCCTAGAAACTCCGGGTAAACTTGAGTCTCAGCGCCGCCTGGGCATCATGCACGACCTTGAAGGCATCCCTGAGTTGATGACGCATCAGTGAAGAGAGTGCCTGCGGCATCAGAAAATTGCTTATCCCTTGGCCTTGCTCAAACTGACGCCCCTGATTGGCCAGCCGCATATGGGCAATAAATTCATGGGCATCGGCAAGATTAAGGGCATCTTTGCGGCTCAACAGCTTGCTCTCCATCAAGGCGCGGATCCGTTTGGCGGTATTAACCTCTTTGACGCCGGCGGCCAAGGCATATACCCGGGCGATGTCATTGATAAGGGCGCTGCCCCTGTGTTTAAGATCCATCCCCTTGACCTCACTGCCATCCCTGTCGAGCACGAATTGGCGGAAAAATCCCAATGGCGGCGACTCACTTAAGGCATTGCCGGTCAGGGCCGCCAGAAAGATATCCTTGTCTTTGGTCTGCGCCAGCACCTTGTCTTGCAGCGCATCGAACAGGCTGTCCGGCCCATATACGGAGCGCATATCGAAAAAGATGCTGGCATGCATCAAGGCCTTGGGCTCAGGGGTATTAACCCAAGAGGCAAACTTCTGCTGCCAACTTGCCAGCGACAAACACCAGTTGGGGTTTTGCGCCATGATATCCCCGGGGCAGTATACATAACCGCATTCGTTGAGCCCGGCGCACACTCCCTTGGCCAAGGCCTGAAAGTAACCTCTGGCATGCTCATCCGGCTCTTCGGCCAGCAATAAACCATTGTCCTGATCCGAGCAGGCGGCCTGATCCTGCCGCCCCTGAGAGCCAAATGCCAACCAGCAAAACGCCATCGGCGCCTCCCCGAGCAGCGCCTGATGGAGCTGGATAAGTCTGCGGGTAAGCGCATCTGTAACTGAGGTCAGTACCCGGCCAATCTCCTCGGCACGGGCATCCGCACTGATAAGGTTTTGCAGCAAAAGTGGAATTTGTCGACTGACCCCGATAAGGCTTTGCAAATCTTTTTGCCGCTCTATCTCGCCTATCAGCAGCAAAGGTTGGGATGCCTGACTTCGCAGTATGTCTGTGCTGGTGATCATCCCGACCGGCTGCTCTCGCTCCATGACCGGCAGATGGTGAATGTTGTGCTCGCTCATCAGCAGCATGGCTTCAAATACCAGGGCCTGGGCATCTATGTATACGGGCTGGCGGGTCATGGCTTGAAACACGGCTTCATTGCCGGTAAGCCCCTCGGCCAGCACCCTATTACGCAGATCCCTGTCGGTGAGGATCCCCACCAGTTTGTGATTATCCAGTACCAAGACAGACGATACCCTGTGCTTGCGCATCAGCTTGGCCGCATCCGTGATACAAAGGCGGTGATCGACACTGACAGGCTCGTGGGTCATCAGGGTGCTGATCCGGCTGGTCGTGGTCAAATCCCTAGCCCGAAAACGACCTTGGTGGCGCAACCGCTTGGCATAGGCGCGGTTAAAGAAGCGATCGAAGCTGCGGCACTCCAGGCGCAGAGTGTCAAACAGCGCTGGTGGCACATGATAGACCAGGCCATCTTCGAGGATCAGCACCTTGTTACTGATCTCCTCGCCCGACAGCAGAGAGGGAAAGCCAAAGCAATCGCCCTCCCCCAAACGGTCCAGCAACTCGCCTTCGGCATCGCGCACTTCAAAGGCACCGCTGCGAACGATATAGAGCATGGGGTTGGCCGAATCCAGCGGCACGGCTTTCATCGACTTGCTGTAATAACCTATGCCGATGGCGCGGCAACATTGCTCCAGCAAGGGTTGCGGCAGTTCATCGAAAGGAACCGTCTGTTGCAGAAAGCTGCGAATAGGCAGCAGTTCACTTTCATCCATGGGCGGCCTTTAGAGTTGGACTGACTAATCTCAATATTGCCCACTCTGTATCATGCTGGCTATCTGGCTTTAGTCGAATACCGCCAGAACCAAGGCAGAAAATCCGAAACAGAAGCCCAAACCAATAAAAAATAGAAAGTTGAGTATCCAACCCAAACTACACTGATAAAAAAATCCCCCGGCCAAGCGGGGGATCTTCCATTTATGCAGCATCAGACTATCAGTGTTCCTGCGCCGTGCCTGCACCTTTGGGGAAACGGATGGATTCAACCATTTCCTGTACATGCTCTGGAACAGCGGCTGTCATCTTGGCAACAATAATCGCCACAACAAAGTTGAGTATCATGCCAATCATGCCTATTCCTTCAGGTGAAATACCAAACAGCCAGTTTTCAGCGCTGTTATCGGCAGGATTAATGAACTTGAAGTAGATGATATAAGCCGCGGTAAAGCCAAGCCCCACCACCATACCGGCTATGGCCCCTTCCTTGTTCATCGACTTGGAGAAAATACCCATCACAATTGCCGGGAACAGTGACGATGCCGCCAAGCCAAAGGCAAAGGCCACCACTGCCGCCACAAACCCGGGCGGATTAATCCCGAAGTAACCGGCAATCACTATACCAACAGCCGCCGCGGTTCGGGCGTAGAACAACTCCTTCTTGTCTGAGATGTCCGGCATAAAGTTTTTCTTCAACAAGTCATGGGATACCGAGGTTGAGATAACCAGCAGCAAGCCCGCAGAAGTCGACAGCGCCGCCGCCAGACCACCGGCTGCAACCAGAGCAATCACCCAAGCCGGCAGATCGGCGATTTCAGGGGTCGCCAACACCATGATATCGCGGTCGATATTCATCTCATTGCTGCTATCGTCGGTGAGATTACCCTTGGCGTAGTACATCTTGCCGTCGCCGTTTTTATCATTCCACTTGATAAGCCCGGTGGTTTCCCAGTTTTTGATCCACTGCGGCGCCGACTCATAGGCAACACCGGTCGATTCAGGACCATTGATGGTTTCTATCATGTTCACCCGGGAGAACGCCGCCAAGGCAGGCACAGTGGTGTACATAATGGCAATAAACACCAGCGCCCAACCGGCACTGATACGGGCATCTTTCACCTTGGGTACGGTAAAGAAACGCACAATAACGTGTGGCAAACCGGCAGTACCTACCATAAGCGCAGCAGTGATGGCGAATACATCTATGGTGCTCTTGGCGCCTTCTGTGTATTCAGTGAAACCCAGCTGGGTTTGCAGGCCGTCGAGTTTTTGCAGCAGATACACCCCGGTATTATTCCCGGCGGCGTCTATCAGTTCAGCGCCAAAACCGATTTGTGGAATGATATGGCCTGTCATCATCACAGAGATAAAGATGGCCGGAACCATAAAGGCGAAAATAAGCACGCAATATTGGGCCACCTGAGTGTAAGTGATCCCCTTCATGCCACCGAGTACGGCGTAGAAGAACACCACTGCCATACCTATATACACCCCGGTATCGACATCCACTTCCAGGAAGCGGGAGAACACCACCCCAACACCGCGCATCTGCCCGGCAATATAGGTAAAGCAGATAAAGATGGCGCAAATCACAGCCACCACTCGGGCCGCTTGGGAGTAATAACGCTCACCAATAAAGTCAGGCACAGTGAACTTGCCGAACTTACGAAGGTAAGGCGCCATACACAAAGCCAGCAACACATAGCCGCCGGTCCAGCCCATCAGGTACACACTGCCATCGTATCCGACGAAAGAGACAATCCCCGCCAGCGAGATAAAGGAAGCGGCCGACATCCAGTCTGCAGCCGTCGCCATACCGTTCATCACTGGGTGAACCCCGCCACCGGCAACATAGAAATCTTTGGTAGAGCCGGCTCTTGACCAGATGGCAATCCCTATATAAAGGGCAAACGAGAGCCCCACAATCAAAAACGTTAATGCTTGAACATCCATCGGCCCGCTCCTTAGTCTTCGTGTACGTTATATTTTTTATCTAAGGCATTCGCTTTGGCCGCATATACGAAAATCAGCACTACGAATACATACATGGAACCTTGCTGGGCAAACCAGAAGCCAAGCTTGAATCCCATAAAATGAATTTCATTGAGAACATCCACCAGCAAAATCCCACAACCGTAGGAAACCACGAACCAGATAGCCAGTAGTGCCAGTACCAAGCGCAAGTTTTCGCGCCAGTACCCCTTTGCCTTGTCATTGTTTTCAAAACCCATAGCGACTCCCCTGTGGTAATAATTATTAAGTCACAGTTAATCTAGCAACCGCCGGGAGTGCCACAATCAAGACCTTAGTCTAACCCCAAATTTACACATTAATAACAATTGTAAAAATCCAATATTTATCAGCTGGTTAAAACAAAATACGCCAATAAAACGCTCGTTTAATTGGCGCTTATTATTAGACCAATGTCGAAGTGATTTTCAGGATGGTTTGCATCAGGAAGCGGCCCTTCTCCGCCATGGGAAGGGTCGAACAAGCACCCAAAGCTGCCATAAACGCTTTTATCGAACCGAGGTGGAATAAACTCTTAGATAAATTGACCATTCAGGCTCTTGTCTGAATTTGCTCGGCAGATAATGCCCAAAAGGCGTAAAAAAAGAGGCCATTCGGCCTCTTGATTGCATTTTCTTGACTGCATTTGCAAAGTGGTCGCTATGGCGCTTCCTGGTTCAAATAGAGGACTAGCGCTGCCAGCTCCTTGGGATCTGAGCTTTGGGAGGTGATCAAATACTTGCCATTGACCAAGAGTGAAGGCACACCACGGATCCCGGAGAGCTGAGTCTGGGTATCATAATTGGCCAACGCCAGCTTGCTGTCGGCCGAGCCCAAGGTTTGGTTAAGCTCTCGCTCATTGACCCCCTGCGCCAAGAAGAAATCCTTCAACTGCTGCGGCCGATCAAAGGCCTGATGTTTCTCATGGATCCTGTTGAAAATATTGCCGTGCACCTGATCGGTTATCCTGAATTTTTGCGCCAGATAATAAGCTTCCTGACTGAGGATCCAGGAGGGGCGCCCGGCACCGACCGGGGTTCGTTCAAAATCCAGTTTCCCCTTCAGCAGGGCTGCTGTTTGCTGCATCAAGGGATCCTTGTGATAGCAATGGGGGCAGTTATAGGAGAAAAACTCTCTGACTATGCCACTCTTGGCTTCCGGGATCCCTGGCACCTTGACATAATCGCGCCCTTCCTGAAAATCGGCCGCACTGGCACTGAAACTGCCGAAGGCCAAGAGTATCAGCGGCAAGGCTCTCACCATTCTGGATAAAAAAGACATAGGGTTTCCTCTTGTTCTGTTTTTAGTCACGCTTTTTATTGGCAAGCGGCAATAAGGCTATCAGCCTCGGGGTAACTGTATTCAAAGTCAAGCTCGCGGCAGATGAGAGAGCCATCCACCCACTTACCGGTTTCACTCCCTGTTGCAAACTCAGGCGATGCCAAGCCAAGCACCTTGGCGGCAAGCGGATAAAATTCTTGCCTGGTTGGATGACACGGCGCACAAAGGTTATAGATGGCCCCGGGGTTAGCAGCGGTCAATAACTGCAGGCAGGCCTTTATGCAATCATCGAGATGCACCAGATTCACCACGGCGTTTGCTCCGGGCAGCCCTGTTTTGCCGGCCAGGAAGCGCCCGGGGTGACGGCCAGGTCCGACCAAGCCGGCAAATCGGATGACAGTGACTTTGAGACCTTCATTGGCAAGCGCCAGTATCTTCTGCTCAGCCATCGCCAAGGTGCCGGAATAGCTGTCAGATGGAGCATCAACAGATGTTGCCTCTGTGACCACGCCCTGAGACTGTGGGTAAACCCCTGAACTACTTATAAACAACAGACGTTTGATGGAACTTGCTGCAATCACAGGCAATAAACGCTCGAGAGAGGACAGATAATCATTGGCGCCGCGCCTGAGGCCGGGGGGGATATTGAGCACCAAGGCATCACAGCCATCCGGTAACGAAGGTAAAGGTGCAGGCTCAGCAAGATTGAGGGTTACGGCATCCATCCCCTCTTTTCTCAACAGATCCGCGCCCTCCTCGGTACGCTTACTGCCGCAAACCTTAACGCCTCTGGCCAGCAGTTCCTTCGCCAGTGGCAAACCAAACCAGCCGCAGCCCCAAACCGCAATATGTTTCATCGCCCTACTCCGTTGTCAACCGAGCTCAAGCATAAGACAAATAACAATAAAAACCAGAGGTGGGCCTATGAGTGGCCAAACTTTGGCCGCTCACGGCAAGAGAAAGCGGGTTGCAAGCTATTCCAGGGCGCTAAAATAGAAACTGATGCTGGCACCGGTTTGCAGGGTTTTTGAGGCGCCTTCGGTCAGTTCATCAGACTTGAGCACGGCCTCCACGCTGACCTCCTCATCCATCAGAAAGCGCAACTTAGGCTCGCTGCCATCGCGTTTACAGGCCCAGACCTGGGGTTGTCGCACCTCTGCGGTCGTCATCATCACCTTGCCGACACTGTTGTCAGACAGACTCACCAGGGTGCCAGGCGGATATATACCCAGCACCTTGACCAGCGCCGAAATCAACTGCTCCTGATGTTGGCCGACCCGATTTTTAAACAGATAACCCAGGGCAATTTGCGGTGACACCATCTCCTGACGCGCCAATTGGCTGTCATAGTCATTGGCCAGTGCCACTATCTGAGTGGTCAGGGGCAGCTTGGTCAGCTTGAGCCCATCGGGGTAGCCTGAGCCATCGATAAACTCATGGTGATGCATCACTATATGCAGTACCTCATTGCCGAACAGGCCACTGCGCTTGAGCATGTCATAGCCAAAATTGGGATGCATGGAGAGAAAATTGCTTTCATGGGGGCTCAAGGGGCCGCGCTTGCGCCTGATGGCATCGGGCACCTTGAGTTTGCCTATATCGTGCAGCAGTGCCCCCAGAGCAATATCCCTCAGCTTGTCCTTGGACAACTCAAGCGAATGACCGATCATCAAGGCCAGTACCGCCACCGATATCCCGTGCTGAGTCACGCTGGGAGCGCCTTCACCACTGGACACCAAGGCCAACTTGGGATTATCGGATTCCAACAGATGCTCCAGCATCAGCTCTACCAGAGCTGAGGCTTCACGAACGGCGCCTTCGGGATCGGACACCAACTTACTGACCACGGTACGACTGTCATTAATGGCATTCAAAAAACGCCCCTGGCTCTTGCGTATCGCCTTGCGGGCAGAGGCTTTGGGATCCGGTTTATTGTCCTTTGTTTGCTCTGTTGCCTGCTGCGCCTCGTCTTCCTCTTCAATCACATCATTGAGCAGCTCCTCGTCGGAGAGCAAGATGACATAGGGCACCCCGAGATTACGGATCATCTCTATCTGGCTGGCATCTTTGATTTCTATACGATTGAACAAAAAGGGATGATCTGTCCAGGACAGAGGCAACTTGACTGTAATGCCGGTTTGCAGGCGTGACAGCGGGAGATGGATCCTTTCAGCTTTGGCCACTCAAAGTTTCTCCAGAGAACAACTTGATAAACAAGGTTTTAAAAACCAATACCCAAGAGTCTTAACTATAGACCATTGAAAACCAAGCGTAAGACTTCAGCGCCAAATTTATGACAAAAACAGCATATTTGACAGTGTTTTAGTTCCTAAACGGCCGCTGAAGCCCTTTTCTGTTCATATTTCATCCAAAATAGTTGCAATTGATAACTATTTAAGCCGAAATATGCCAAGGGGTCTCTGTTTTATATAGCAAAAAACTGCCAACCTTGCCTTGTATGTCACTCCAACTTGTCTTGTTTTTGCCAGTCGTTCAAATAGTGGCGCAAATGAGCCGACTTGGCGAGGTACAGCAAAGACCAGAACAGCAGCAAGGCATCCAGCGCCAAATTCCAACTGAACAGCCAGTCGCTGTGACCAAGACGTTGAATAAGCAGCATGCCGTCTATCCCCAGCAACAGCGCCAACCACCAACGAATTTGCCGAAATAGTGGGATCACCACCTCAAATACCCGTTTACGTTCCGCCACGATCAAACCATAGACCAGCAAGGCGCCGGCGCCGGCGGCCAGAGCCAATAGGAAGTCGCTCTTTTCCGGATAAAACAGCCGCACCAGAGCAGCCCTGTCGCTGGCCTGGGTCAGAGACGCTGCAAACACACACCAGCCGCGGGCCAGAAACAGCACTATGATGTAAAGCAGTAACGGCGGCTTGATATGCCCGTTATTGTCGAGCCAGCGTACATGTTCAAATTTAAGCAAGGGCAGAATTCCATCATTGTGACTCACCCAGACAGGGCCTGGCGCAGCCATCATAAAAAAGTAACCGAAAGCGCTCACGCTTGTGACTGACCCCGGCTTCTAGGCAGATGAACCTACAGGCCTTGAGTCCGAAGCATCTTCCAAAACAATGAGGTGGGTCCTGCGGCGGCGCAATTCAAGTTGTGTAAGGCAAATAAGCTAAATAAGGGGGGCTTGAACAGACTGTTTGGCTTTTTTGAGTCTGAAATGTTAAGAGTCCTTATCAACTCGGGTCAGTTGATGCTAAGTGAACATAAAAAAGCCCCGCAGCTTAGCGCAACGTAGTTCACTTAAGCGGAGCTGCCTTGTGATTAACAGGATATCGGGTCTTTGATATTTTTACCGCCCTGGGCCGATTTGGCTTAGGGCGTTTGTCTATAAAAAGGATGGACAAGTCTCCTCGCAGACTGTTTAGACGCTTCGGCGTATTACCTGGTGACACCGCTTTGCTCATGACTTTGAGCTGACTTGCGATGAACTGACAAGCGTACTTAAAGCTGATTTCATTGGGCATTCGACCATGCTCTACTGCCGCTTGGCTCGCTTCTCGTCTCACCAAGTTATAACCAAAGTCGGCAAAGCAGTTTTGAATAGACATAAAAAATCGGAAACCTACAAACAGGTTTCCGACTGTCTCTCATCAGGAGGTTCGGTCAACCGATCCTTATCTGATCTACGTTGCGCAGCTTGGCGGGGCTTAAACAGAGAAATAAAGCTCAGGGCTGCAGCAGCGCCAGCAGGCCGGCTTCATCCAACACCTTGACCCCCAGCTCATTGGCCTTGGTCAATTTGGATCCAGCGGCCTCGCCGGCCACCACGCAGTCTGTCTTCTTGGAAACACTGCCGGACACTTTGGCGCCGAGCGCCTCCAGCTGCGCCTTGGCGTCAGTGCGGCTCATCTGGCTCAGGGTGCCGGTCAATACCCAGGTCTGCCCCTTGAGCGGTTGCTCGTCTTCAGACGGCGCTTCGATGGCCGGCCAGGTCACCCCGGCGGCCAGCAGCTTATCTATCACCTCAAGGTTGTGGGGCTGAGCAAAGAAGTGCGCCACATGCTGAGCCACTATGGTACCGACATCTTCCACTTCGATAAGCTGCTCGACACTCGCCTGCTTCAGGGCATCCAACTCTTTAAAGTGCCGTGCCAGGTTGGCAGCGGTAGACTCGCCTACCTCACGGATCCCCAAAGCGTAGAGAAACTTGGCCAGGGTTGTTTGTTTGGCCGCTTCTATGGCCTGCACCAGATTGGTGGCCGACTTGAGCCCCATCCGCTCCAGCATGGTCAGGGCCGAAGCCGTGAGTGAGAACAGATCCGCCGGGCTCTCTACCAGCTCCTTATCGATCAGCTGCTCGACTATCTTGTCGCCCATGCCGTCTATATCCAGCGCCTTGCGGGAGGCAAAGTGTTTGATGGCTTCCTTGCGCTGCGCTTCGCAGAACAGGCCACCTGTGCAGCGGGCCACGGCTTCGCCCTCGAGGCGTTCTACCTGAGAACCACAAACCGGGCATTGCTCCGGGAAACTGATCTCTTTGGCACCCTCAGGTCTTTTTTCCGGCACCACGGCAACCACTTGCGGGATAACATCACCGGCGCGGCGAATGATCACAGTATCGCCAACTTTAACCCCAAGGCGGGCGATTTCGTCGGCGTTGTGCAAGGTGGCGTTGGAAACTGTCACCCCACCGACAAACACAGGCTTGAGCCTGGCGACCGGTGTCACGGCGCCGGTGCGGCCTACCTGAAAGTCGACCCCTTCGAGCAGAGTCATCTCTTCCTGGGCCGGAAACTTATAGGCGATGGCCCAGCGCGGTGCACGGGAGACAAATCCCAGTGTCTGCTGTGCTTCTATACTGTTGACCTTGAATACCACACCATCGATTTCATAGGCCAAAGCACTGCGGCGCGCCATAATATCCCGGTAGTAGTCATCCACTTCGCTGAGGTCCTTGGCAAGGCGGATCTCACTGCTGACCGGCAATCCCCAGGTTTTAAGCTGCTGCAACTGCCCAAGATGGGTGTCCGCCAGCGGGAAGGATTCCGGCTCAACCACACCCAATGCATAAGCGTAAAACGCCAGTGCCCGGGAGGCAGTGATCTTGGAGTCCAGCTGCCGCAAACTGCCGGCGGCGGCATTACGCGGATTGACAAACAGCTTGTCTCCCTTGACCCGGTTACGCTCGTTGAGCGCCTCGAAGGCCGCCTTGGGCATGAATACTTCCCCGCGCACTTCCAACAGCGGCGGATAATCATCGCCCCTGAGTTTCAGCGGCACCGCCCGAATGGTACGAACGTTTTCGGTAATATCTTCACCGACCGCGCCATCGCCCCGGGTGGCGGCGCGCTCCAGCACACCATCGCGATAGAGGATACTGACCGCCAGACCATCGAGTTTGGGCTCGCAGCAATAGCTGAACTCGCCGACTCTGTCAGTCACCCGCTTATGGAAGGCGGCAAAGTCTTCTTCACTGAAGGCGTTGTCCAGACTGAGCATAGGTTTGAGGTGAGTCACCTGTTCAAACTTGGCCAGCGCCAGACCACCGACTCTGAGGCTTGGCGAGTCGCTGCGTTGCAGCTCAGGGTGCTCGGCCTCCAGCATCTTGAGCCGCTGCATCAGGCGGTCATATTCGGCATCGGGAATGCTGGGGTTGTCATCCACATAGTAGCGAATGTTGTGCTCGTTAATGGTACTTATCAGCTGATCAATTTCGTTTTCAATGGCTTGCATAAAAATTCCGCACAAAACAAAGGCCGCAGAGGCGGCCTTGGATAGAGAGACTCACACAGGCTCCCTGATGGATATCAGCCCTGAGCCCGAATACGGCCCAGGTAAGCTTGTTTGGTGTCCTGATGCCATGGCTGACGCTGGCCGTCCAGCAGATCGGCACCAAGATCATCCGCCAATTGATGGGCGGAATTGAGCATGATGGAAAAGTTCATCAGTGGATCACCGTGACAAGGCAAGGTCATAAACAGAACTATCCCTTGAGTGTTGAACTGCTCCATGTTGTCCGGGTCAAACACCCCGGGCTTAACCATGTTGGCCAGGGAAAACAGCACCCGACCTGTGCCGGCGTTGTCTTCATGGCGATGGAAAATGTTCATGTCACCAAACTTGAAGTTCAGTGCCAACAGGCAAGGCAGCAGCTCAGCGCCGCTGAGGCTCTCGCCCTCTTTGGCAACCACATGCAGTACCAAAACATCTGTGGGATCGGGCAATTCATCGTGGCGCGATTCTTCCTTGGCCTGCTCGCGGGTCTGTTGTTCAGTGGCAAGTTGTGGCTCTGGCTGGCTGTTTACCTGATGATCGGCCTGGGGTGTGGTTTGAGTGTCGCTGTGATTATCAGCACCCAGCCCAAGCTCCATCTGCATTTCGGCAATATCTTCTTCATCATCGATATGTAACACAGGCTCTTGTCGTTGTGGCTTGCTGTTCACTCTCGGCTCGGGTTTGGCGCCTGAGAGGGAAAACGACTGTTCGCCTTCAACTTCATCCTGCTGAGGCGGCTGGAAACCAGGTTTACGCAACTTGCTGCTCTTGAGCTTGGGCGGCTTCTCGTCCGGCGAAACTTTACGCACCCTCACCTCACCAATTCCATCGGCATCGAAACCTTCGCTGTCACGCCGGGCCTGGTCCTTGTAGAAACCTGTCAGCGGATTTTCTTTAAGCGACTTGGGCTGCTGTTTGCGGATAGACCAGAAACCGTGAACCAGCACGGCGATGATGGCAATCGCACCCAACACAAACAATACCAGTTGCAAATTTTCCATTGGTTACCTGTTTTCCTATGGTTATCCGGCGTCGGCCATAGCCACCGCTTCTTCAATATCGACTGCGACTATGCGAGAGACACCCGGCTCATGCATAGTGACACCTATCAACTGATCAGCCATCTCCATGGTGAGTTTATTGTGGCTGATATAGATAAACTGTACGCTGTCCGACATCTCCTGCAAAAGGCGGCAGAATCTGTCGACGTTGGCGTCATCCAAGGGTGCATCGACCTCATCCAGCATACAAAAAGGCGCCGGATTGAGCCTGAAAATCGCAAACACCAATGATAAAGCCGTCAGTGCCTTTTCTCCACCCGAAAGTAGATGAATCGTGCTGTTCTTCTTGCCCGGTGGCCGAGCCATGATGGTCACTCCGGTATCGAGCAAATCATCATCTGTCAGTGCCAAATAGGCACTGCCGCCACCAAATACCTTGGGAAACAACTCGCCCAGTCCGGCATTGACCTGCTCAAAAGTCGCCTTGAAGCGACTGCGGGTTTCCCTGTCTATCTTGCGGATCGCCTCTTCGAGACTGGCCAGCGCCTTGTTGAGATCTTCATCCTGGGCATCGAGATAAGCCTTCCGCTCTTTTTGCTGCTCATACTCTTCAATGGCCGCCAAGTTAATGGCGCCGAGGCGACTTATCTTGCGCCGAACCGATTCCAGCTGGTCCTGCCAGGGCGTTATTTCCGCCTCATCCGGCAGGTTTGCCGCCACTTCATGCAGCTTGATCTGTTGCTCGCTGAGCTGCGCCAATTGGCTGTCGGCCTGACCTTTCAATCCCTCGCGACGTAACTTTAACGTGCTGATTGTCTGAGTCAAGTGCTCCAGTTGTCCAAGCTGTTGTTTTTGCTTTAAAGCTGTACTATCCAACTGCTGTTGCTGCTCGGCAAGTTTGGCCCGGGTGCGCTCAAGCTCCGTCTGCATCCCGTGTTGCTGCGCAAGCAATCCTTCCAGGCGTTGCTCCAGCGGTTGCAGCTCGGCTGTATCTGCATCTTGCTGCGGTTTATCCAACAATTCCCTGCGCTTGTGCTCGGCCTGCTGCAACTGCTCGGTCAACTGTTTACGCCGCTGCGATGCCAACGCCAAGGCGGTTTTCTGCTCCGCCAGAGTCCCGTTCAAGGTTTTTAACTGGCGCTCGAGTTCGCTCAGGCTGACTTTAAGGCTGTTTTTTTGCTGATTGGCCTCGTTGTGGCGCTCACTCAGCAATCGCTCCTGCCGCTGGCGCTCATACAGAGTATCATCGGCAGCAAACTGACTCTCAATCAGCGTCTCCAGCTCAAACTGCTCCTGCTCGAGGCGCTCTTTCAACTCGGCGATTTCCGCTTCTATCTGTTGCCTTTGTCTGAGTTCGCGTGCCGCCTGCTCGGTGGCCGCCTCACAAGCCATCACTGCGCGGGCCAACGCCAGTTGCTGTTGCTGTAGCGCCTCGGACTTGAGCTGCTGAGCCTGCCTTAATTCGTTGAACCTATCCTGAGCCGCAGTGGTTTGTTGCTGCGCCTGCCGGCTCTCGCTTGCAAGCTTATCGAGCTCAGCCTGAATGGCGCCCTGCTCGCCGGTCAGCTTCACCAATGACTGGCCATCCTCGGCGAGCGTCAGCTTTACATCATGCGCAAAAAGGTTGCCATCGCGGCAGAGGATTAGCTCCCCCTCTGCCAGCCCCTGCTCGAGCAAGTTCGATGCCTGCTGCGCCGACTCGGCCCAGCGCACCCTGTTAAGCCAGGGACTTAAGTTGACGCTGGCGCTGACCGGCCCCCAACTTTGGCGACGAGTCTGAGCAAAACCTTTGCCATCAAATGGTTTGGAGTCAGGATAGACAGCGGCACGCATCAAGGGGCCAAGCCAGGCCTCAACCACTTGCTCCCAACCGGCCTCAACCTGAATTTCCTGCCAAAGCTGAGTCAAGGCAGTTTGTGTTTCTTGCGTTGCTTGAGCGGCGCCTTCGAGCCACTGACTTATCAGCTCCAGGCGGCCAACTAGCCCCGAGCGGCGCTGCACCAACTGCTGCTCCGCTTGTCTTGCCTGCTCCAGCGCCTCCTGGGCCTTGGTCAACTCTGCGCCATGCCGTTCGATATCGGTTTTAGCTGCCGCCAATTGTGACTCACACAAGCTGACCTGCTGCTGAAGTTCTGCCGGGTTTGCCCCGTTATCGGCCTCAGGTTGCTGCAATCTTGCACTGAGCTTATCAAGCTGCTCGCTGCGCTGGGCATGTTGCTGCTTAAGATGCTGCTCCCGGGTAGCGGCCAGCTCCTGTTGATGCTTGATATCTCTGACCGCAGTCACCGCCTGTTGCAACTCGCCGGCAAGGCTTTCACTTTGCGAGAGCGCCGCTTCATACTGCTGGCTCAGTTCAAACTGCTGCTCATCCAGCTCTTCCTGGCGCGGCAAATGTTGCTGCAAACTGTCATCCAGGGTTTGCTCCTGCTGCTTGGCCTGAGTCAGCTCCTCATTCAATGTGGTGATTTGCTGTTGCAGCGCACCCAATTCAGATGCCTGCTGTTTATCCCGTTCTTTGAGATACTTGAGCTGCTGCTCGATACGGGCGATTTCAGTGTTGTTGTGATAAAAATCGGCAACCTGGCGCTGCTCCTTTTCACTGAGTTCATCCTGAGCCAGCTTTTGCCGAGTCAGGCTCAACTCCAACTCTTGCTTCTGCGCCTGCTGCTGGGCCAGCTCTGTCTCCAGCCTTTCTATCTCGCTGTTTTGCGCTTCGGCCTGCTCATTGAGCTCCAAGAAACGCATCACCAAGAGTTCGGCATGCAAGCGCCGCTCGCTTTGCTTGTATTCCCGATAGCGTTTGGCGGCCTGAGCCTGAATCGTCAACTTATCCAGTTGCTTACCCAGCTCGGAGCGAATATCCCCCAGGCGCTCAAGGTTTTCGCGGGTATGGCGAATACGGTTTTCCGTGTCCTTGCGCCGCTCTTTGTAACGGGAGATACCTGCGGCCTCTTCGATAAAGACCCTGAGTTCCTGCGGTTTGCATTCGATCAAGCGGGAGATGGTGCCCTGGCCTATAATGGCGTAGCTGCGCGGCCCAAGGCCGGTGCCCATAAAGATATCCGTAATATCCTTGCGGCGGCATTTTTGACCGTTGAGAAAATAAAGGGCTTCGCCATCGCGGGAGACCTGGCGCTTGACGGAGATTTCGCCGTAGTTGGCATACTGGCCGCCGATACGCCCAAGGGCGTTGTCGAATACCAGCTCAACGCCGGCGACAGAAACAGGCTTACGAGCACTGGAGCCGTTAAAGATAACATCGGCCATGGAGTCACCGCGCAGGTGTTTGGCCGAGCTTTCACCCAGCACCCAGCGCACGGCATCAATCACATTGGATTTACCGCAGCCATTGGGGCCGATAATGGCCGTCAGCGGATTGAGAAAAGGGATTTTGGTAGCATCGACAAATGACTTGAAGCCAGCGAGTTTTATCTGTTTGAGTCTCATATTTGCCGTTGGATGTCAGTGCCGATTGTTTTTGTTTTGCGGGCCAATCCTGAAGGGAATTCAATAGCCTGATTGAAACGCCGCCGTCCTGGCCCAATAAGCTGTATAAGCGCTGTCACTTTAGCAAAGCGGGCCGCATTTTGTAACGCTTTTTATTCCCTTGGCTGCGTTTTTCCCTTGTTTTCGTGGCCTTGGTTGCTCAAAATCGGCCCTAAGTGTTCTTTTATTGAGAGTAAGTGGTACATGTCCGCATCTTCAAGACCCGCCAAGAGCGGCGTCAACTATTTTCTCGAAGGCTTTAGCCTAATCAAACGTCCGGGCTTGCGCAGCTTTGTGTTTATTCCGCTGATGATCAACCTGCTGTTGTTTGCCGGAGTCATCTATTTTGCCATAGGCCAACTGGGGAATGTGTTTGCCTGGCTCGAAGGCCAACTGCCCGACTATCTCAGTTGGCTTAATGTGATCCTCTGGCCACTGGCGATTATCACCCTGTTGGTGCTGCTGTCGTTTATCTTCAGCTCTGTGATGAACTGGCTGGCAGCGCCATTTAACGGCCTGTTGGCCGAAAAGGTGGAGCAACTACTGACCGGCAAGCCGCTCAATACCGGCGGCACCTTGGATTTAATCAAGGATCTGCCGCGGATCCTCGGCCGCGAATGGCAAAAGCTGGTGTATTACCTGCCGCGAGCCATACTGATCTTACTGCTGTTTTTTATTCCTGTGATTGGCCAAACCGTTTTCCCTGTGGTCTGGTTTATCTTCAGTGCCTGGATGATGAGCATCCAATACTGTGACTATCCTTTCGATAACCACAAGGTGGCGTTCAAAGAGATGAAGTTTGCCCTGAAAAATACCAAGGGCAGCAGTATGAGCTTCGGCGCCGCCGTCACCCTGTTTTCCATGATCCCTATTGTCAACTTTATCGTGATGCCGGTTGCCATTTGCGGTGCCACCTCCATGTGGGTCGACAAGTATCGCGAAGCCTATCGCAATCCGGCCATAGCACCAGATTAAGCGCCGTAAGGCCAATTGAGACACAAAAATGCCTGCAGTTGCAGGCATTTTTATTGCTGAGGAAAGCTCTGTCTTAACAGGCACGCAGAATTAAACTGCCGATGGAGTAACCCGCACCAAAGGAGCTCAACAGGCCCAACTCCCCCGGTTTGAAGTCCTGGTGATATTTATGGAAAGCGATTACCGAGCCGGCCGATGCCGTGTTGGCGTATTGATCCAGCACCACGGGCGCCTTCAAAGGCTCAGGGGTTTCACCCAGGAGCTTTTTCACCACAAACTGGTTCATATTGATATTGGCCTGATGCAGCCACAGACGCTTGAACTGCTCCGGCGTGATACCTGCTTCTTCGAGCTGCGCATCCAAATGCTGGTATATCATGGGTAGCAGCTCTTTAAAGACCTTGCGCCCCTGTTGATGAAACAGCTTATCTGCCTCGCAGGAAGTAGCCGGATCACAACGGTTAAGGAAACCAAAGTTGCTGCGGATATTGTTCGAGTAATGGGTAAAGCAGCGGCTCGACAGAATTTCAAAGACTTGCTGGGCGCGGCAAGTCGCTGCCGGCTCCAATACCAAGGCTGTGGCCACATCACCGAAAATGAAGTGACTGTCGCGGTCTCGATAATTAACCTGAGCCGAACATATCTCAGGATTGATGACCAACACGCGCCCGGCGCTACCACTGCGAATGGCATTGGCCGCTGTCACCAGGGCAAAAGTCGCTGAGGAACAGGCGACCTGCATGTCAAAGCCATAACCCCGGGTACCGAGGGCTTGTTGAATTTCAATCGCCATCGCCGGATAGGCCCGCTGGGTGTAGGCACAGGCGACTATCACCAAGTCAATGTCATCCGCCTTGAGGCCGGCATTATCAAGCGCTTGCTTGGCCGCATGCAAGCCCATTTCAGCCTGCAGTGACAGGCTGTCGCTGGCACGTTCAGGGATCAACGGCATCATGACTTCAGGATCCAAGATCCCCTCTTTGACCATCACAAATCTGTGTTTGATGCCTGACGCTTTCTCAATAAACTCACTCGATGAGTAATTCAGCGCCGCCACATGACCAAGATCTATCTGGGCACGGTTCTCGGTATTGAACAGGTCAACATACTGATTGAAGCTGTCCACCAGTTCTTGATTGGTTATTCCTTCCGGAGGGGTAAACAGCCCGGTACCGGAAATGACAATCGCATCCTTCATAAACTACCTTCTTATTGTTTTGTGACCGGATCCGCCTGCAGCACCGTCTCTGTTGGACTCATGCGTGGCTTACTCAGATCGATGACAACTGTTGCTGAGATCTTATCCTGGATGGCTTGCCTGTTGGCATCCCAAAAAATCTGCAAGAAACCCAGCAGTCCAGTGGCAAAGCCTGCACCGTATCCCCCGTAACGGCCAAAGGCGTCCCATAGGGAAAGCTTACCACCTCCGAGGGAAATCACCCGCACCCGCATGATTTTTTTGCCTAAAGTCTGACCATCAAACCAGGCAGTGAACAAGGTAAAATAGAATGCCGCCCAGCCAAATCCAAACCCGAGGTCATTGAGCATCCCCTTGGCCCAAGCGAGCAAACTGTATTGTGTTTCTTCCTCCTGCTCGTCCTCTTCAGCTCCCGGTCTTGAGTCGTCTTCGGCAGATGCTGGTTGGGTTTGTGTGTCGATTTTTGCATCGATTTTTGCATCGGTTTTTTCATCGGTTTTTACATCGTTTTTTGCATCGGTTTGTGCGTTAGCCCTTTCATTGAGTGCCGCTACAGACTCGGGCTTGATTGAAGCCAACTGCGGCATCAAGTCTGCATTTATCGCCGCAATATCGGCTGAAGCAAGCGGCAAGTCATCCAATGCACCTTGCAGCATGGTCTCGGCCTGGGTACGTGACAGCCCTGCCTCAGCCGCGGCATTGACCAGCAAACCCGCTTCATGTTGGGCACAGGCCTTGTCCTCACACAAACTCAAACGCAACAGCTGCGGCGTCAAGGTCAGCAGTGTCTGCCCCTGAATTTCATTATCGCGACGCTCTTGCAGGCCGTTGACTTTTATCATCTGCGGCACCGCAGACCAAAGCAAAACCACCGCCATAAACAGGTACAAAAGCCCCTTGGCCCAAGTGGAGATCCTGTTGGCGTGATTGTGTATATAGTAAGCCAGCAGGCACACCAAAAGCACAAACAGCGGGCCGGCCTGTTCGGCCAGTACTGCGATCAACAAACCGTCTATCGTGATAGCCAGCGCCCTTTTCCAAGGCTTTGCCAAGGGGGTGTAGAGTAGCTCCGGCGCCACACTGAATGCGGCCGGTGTCACTATGCTGCGGGGATCTTTGCCCGGATACAGCTTAAAGCCGCTCTGTTCCCCGGTTCGATTCGGATTTGCCTCCTCGGCATTGAAGTTGTGATCCAAGCCTGCTCTCCTATTTGGAATAGAATGTTGATTTTTGGTTAACATCGAATTGGCGTTGAGATTAACATAAAGCTAAACTGGCTTACTCCGAAGTTACGAATAACAGAGATTCATGTAATAACTAAAAAGAATAAAGAAGAACAAAGATTCACTTCTCTTTGATCTCATGGAGATTATGCTTTAGGGATGCAATCAAAGGAGGCCAGCAAGCCATGAGCAAAATTTTCGAAGACAATTCCTACACCATTGGTAACACTCCACTGGTTCGTCTTAACCGCGTCAGCAACGGCAAGGTGCTGGCCAAGGTAGAAGCCCGTAACCCAAGCTTCAGTGTCAAATGCCGTATTGGTGCCAATATGATTTGGGACGCCGAGAAAAAAGGCCTGTTGACCAAAGACAAAGAGCTGATTGAGCCCACCTCGGGAAATACGGGTATTGCGCTGGCCTATGTTGCCGCGGCCCGAGGTTACAAGTTGACTCTGACCATGCCCAACACCATGAGTCTCGAGCGCCGCAAGCTGCTCAAGGCACTGGGCGCCAACCTGGTACTGACTGATGGTGCCAAGGGCATGAAAGGGGCCATCGAAAAGGCCGAGGAAATCCGCCAATCGGCGCCGGATAAATATCTGCTGCTGCAACAGTTTGACAACCCAGCCAACCCTGAGATCCACGAAAAAACCACAGGTCCTGAGATCTGGAACGATACCGATGGTCAAATCGATGTATTTGTTGCCGGTGTCGGTACCGGCGGCACCATCACAGGGGTGAGCCGTTATATCAAGAACACTCAAGGCAAGGCGATCACTGCTGTGGCCGTTGAACCAGCCGACTCACCCGTGATCAGCCAGACTCTGGCGGGCCAACCTGTGCAGCCGGGTCCGCACAAGATCCAGGGAATAGGCGCCGGCTTTATTCCGGGTAACCTAGATCTGGAGCTGATTGACAAGGTAGAGCTGGTCACCAATGACGAAGCGATAGAGATGGCTCACAGGCTGATGAAAGAGGAAGGCATTTTGGTGGGGATCTCCTCCGGTGCCGCCGTCGTTGCCGCCAACCGCATCGCCGCTCTGCCAGAATTTGCAGACAAAAATATAGTGGTGATCCTGCCATCTGCCGCCGAGCGTTATCTGTCCTCGGCCCTGTTTGTCGGCCAATTCGGCGATCAGGAAAACGTGCAGTAAGTAAGCATAAACCGCAACTTGAAAGCCCTGTCTAATGACGGGGTTTTTTTATACCTCTAACGCTATCAGCCCAAACGCAGCGAACTGAAGACCCCCTTTTGATGCCACAATTCAAAGCAGCAGTAACCACATATTTGCCCTCTTGATCAAAGTTTTATGCAACTGGCCTGTACTTGACTTGGGCTTTGGGCCATAAAGGCTTTTTTGAACCTTTCCCACGGCTCCCTAGACAATGCCCTTTTTCAGTGAACCCGCCAAACTCAGTGCCTTCGAAGCCAAATTTGAAGCACAAAAAATCGCCTTCGCTCCGGTCAGTTTTCAGGTGACCCGCTGCCTGCTGCAGTTCGACATCCTCAAGCATATAGATGCCGCAGGCGATGAGGGCATTAGCCTTGAGATACTCAAAGAACAAACCGGGCTGACAGAATATGCTCTGGGCGTTCTGCTCGATATGGCGCTCTCCATGGGGCTAGTTTGGCACAAGGGAGACAATTACATCCTCGACAAGACAGGCTGGTTTCTGCTGCATGATGATATGGCCGCCACCAACCTCAATTTTATCCACGACATCTGTTACCAAGGCCTGTTTCATCTGCAACAGGCGCTGGAGCAAGGCTCTCCCGAGGGACTGAAAGTATTCGGCGATTGGCCCACTATTTACCCAGCCCTGAGCCAGTTACCGACAGAAGCGAAACACAGCTGGTTCGCCTTCGATCACTATTATTCAGATCATGCCTTTGACAGCCTGATGCCGCGCATATTTGCCAAAGGGCCGGCTCATTTGGTGGATATCGGTGGCAATACCGGCAAATGGGCCTTGAAATGTGCCGGCTACAATACACAGTGCCGGGTAACCATAATGGATCTTGCTCCCCAGCTTGAGCTGGCCGCCGAGGCAGCAAAAGCCGCAGATTTGAGCGGGCGGATATCCGGCCTGGCGTGCGATCTGCTTGCCCCTGACGGCCCCTTTGTGACCGACGGCGATCTCTATTGGATGAGCCAATTCCTCGACTGTTTCAGCGAGGCACAAATCCTGGCCATCCTGCAGGCTTGTGCCAAAGCAATGCCGGCGACAGCCGAGCTCTGCATTCTGGAAACCTTCTGGGACAGGCAGCCCAATGCCGCCTCCGCCTACTGTGTCAATGCCACCTCGCTCTACTTCACCGCCATGGCCAATGGCAACAGTCGCATGTATCACTCCAAGATACTGCTGAAACTACTGCAACAGGCAGGTTTCTATGTCGATGAAGATATCGATGACATAGGGCTTGGGCATACTCTGCTACGCTGCAAGCTTAAATAAATTTGAATCAATGAATAATTTAATTTCAATTTTATTAATCAAAGGCCGGTTTTAGACTAGGACCATCAAATCGGAATCTAGAGGTCACAGTATGAAACTCGTTGCCACTACCACTGAAGAACTCAGCACTCGCGAGTCCAAATTCAGTAAAGCCGCCTTCAGGCGGCTGCCAAGCCCACTGGCCGGATTGGCGCTGGCTATCGCCAGCCTGGGCTGGGCCTGGGAAAACGTGTCAGCAGAATTTCCCGGCCTGGCATTGGGCGCGGCGATTGCCGGCATATTACTGTCTCTGCTGACAGTCAAATTCATTCTGCATCCTGAATTACTGAATGAAGAACTGCGCCACCCTGTGGTCGGCAGTGTGCTGCCCACCTTTGCCATGGCACTGATGGTGATCTCCAAAGCCGTAGGGATCCATCTTCCTTTGTGTGGCTTCCTGATCTGGTTGACGGCTATCGCCATTCACTGCTGTTTACTGGCGGCCTTTGTGCTGCATAGAGCAATGGACTTCAACCTGGAGCATATGGTGCCCAGTTGGTTTGTGCCCCCTATCGGCATGGTGGTGGCCGCCGTGACCTTTCCCGGCGCCGAAGCCGGCGAGGTAGGCGCCCAAATCGCTCACATCATTCTGATGTTCGGCTTGGTCAGTTACTTGGTGATGCTGCCTGTGATGCTCTATCGCTTGATCTTCTGCAATCCGGTCGCTGATGCAGCCAAGCCGACCATAGCGATTCTGGCAGCACCGGCCAGCCTGTCTCTGGCCGGCTATCTGACCCTGACTCCGGAGCCTGAGCTTTGGTTGGTCGCCCTGCTGCTGAGTCTGGCCCTGCTGATGACCCTGGTCATCTATCTGGCCTTCCTGCACTTGCTGCGCCTCCCTTTCAGCCCTGGGTTTGCTGCCTACACCTTCCCCATGGTGATAGGAGCCACTGCCCTACTGAAAACAGCCGCCTGGTGCAACAGCCAACCCATGCTGCAATCGTTGCACCGGCCACTGGCGTTACTTGGAAATATTGAGCTTGTGATAGCCAGTGCTATTGTCGGCTTCGTCGCTATCAGTTACCTCAGACACTACCGCCCCTGGTCTCTGGGAAACTGAAATTCCCATACACAGAAACCCGCAAAAGCGTGACGCAAATCACGCTTTTGCGATTTATTGGATCTTCAATGGTCCATTGAAATCTACTCAAGCTCCTAGACAAAACAAATTCAACTCTTCACTACGAACAAGTTTAAACATTAATAAAACATTTAACTCCACACAAATTTACAGTAGAGAATAATTTACTAATTAATATGACTAATTAGTCAGCAAGATAGAGAGTCAGAACAAATAAACGCTGTACGTTATATTTATGATAACAAGATGAGTAAATTTGGTTTCAGTATAATTTAATTACATCTGTATTATCCTTGTTGCACTTTTTATTTCACTAAGGTTATATTCCTGATACATCCGGAAACATTTTTTAATTAATTCGGATGAAAAAAATAAAAACACACATAAGTATCAGGGAGAAAATAATGCAAGCTAATTCTAAATTAGCCAAAGCAGTGCGCTTTGCGTTAATTGGTGGTGTTGCAACTGCAGCTTATTCCGCACCAGCATTGTCGGCAGAACAAGATCAGCAAACGGCTAATTCTGCCGTTGAGCGTATCTCTATCACTGGCTCACGTATCGTACGTGAAGGTGCCGTGGCCCCTACCCCGGTGACAGTAATTTCGGGTGAAGAACTTCTGTCTACCGGTGTTACCAACATAGGTGAAGCCCTCAACCAGTTGCCTGCTCTAGGTAACACCTATTCTCTCGCCAACTCTGGACGTTACATTGGTACTGCCGGAGCCAACCTGTTGGATCTGCGTACCATGGGTACCGACAGAACCTTGGTGCTGGTTAACGGTAAACGCCATGTTGCCAGCTCAGCGGGAAGCTCTTCGGTTGACGTAAACACGATTCCAAGTGCCTGGGTCGAAAAAGTGGAAGTCATTACGGGTGGTGCATCTGCTATTTATGGTGCAGATGCAGTAACAGGCGTAGTTAACTTCATTCTGAAAAAAGACATTGTCGGCTTGGATATTTCCGCTATCAAAGGTCGAGCCGATGACAGTGGTTTTGGTAAAGACAGAGTTTCGCTTTCTTACGGTACAGATATCAATGATGGTCGCGGTAATATCGCCTTCGCCGCAGAATACAGCGCTCAGGATAGACTCAGAGCGTTCGATCGTGATCAAACCAAAACCTCATTTACCAGTCTGAAAAATACCAACAGACCCAAGGATGCCGACGGTAACTATATCGATTCCAATGATTCGTCTGATCCAGACAAGTATTTCCTGCCAAACGGCGGACATTATAAGATCAGCAACGCCGGTACCTTCTTCCTGGATGGTTGGAAGACCTTCAATCCAGACGGGACTATCCGTGATGTCTACATCGGCCCTAAAGTTGATGGGAACTATTGTGTCGACTGTGACTTCACCAACTTGAGACAGTTTGAAGATCTGCAACCAGAATTCAAGCGTTATAACCTCAACCTGAAGAGCAATTATCAGCTGAATGACGATATGAACCTCTACTTTGAGGCCAAATATGTCAACAGTCAGGCCAGTGATTATGGTCAGCCTGCCTTCTTCTTTGGCAACAAGGTAAACACAATTAAGGTTGATAACCCTTATCTGGATCCCAACCTTGTTGCTCTGATGAAGAGCAACAAGGATGCGGACGGTAACCCTCAGCCACTGGATTCAATCGTCATCAACCGTTTCATGGCCGACCTGGGCCAACGTGTCGAGGACGACACCCGTGAAACCCAGCGCTACGTACTGGGTCTAGAAGGCGTCTTGGCTGATGACTGGGATTATGACCTGTACGCCATCTATGGCCAGACAGATCTGGAACGGGTGAACAAAAATAACCTCATCTATGCCAACTACCAAAATGCCCTCGATGCTGTCATGCTCGACGGTAACATAGTCTGTCGCAGCGAAACCGCCCGTGCTGAAGGTTGTGTGCCGGTCAACATTTTTGGTGCAGGTAACCCAAGCCAGGAAGCCATTGACTACATCAATACCACTTCTGTTGGCACCGCAGTGATCAAGCAAACCGTTTTGGGTGGCACTATCACCAATTCCGGGCTATTCGAACTGCCAGCCGGTTATGTAGGCCTGTCTACCGGTGTTGAGTACCGCAAAGAAGAGAGTGAGATCAAAGAGCCTGAGAATGCTGCAGGCACATTCTTCAACGCCTTGGGTGAAGACAAAGGTGATTTCGATGTCAAGGAAGTATTTGCCGAGGTATCAATACCTCTGCTGGCCGACTTGCCGCTGATCCGTCAGTTGGATATGGATCTGGCCGTACGGTTCGCCGATTACAGCACCATTGGCAATGCGACCACCTGGAAAGCCGGTCTGAGCTGGGAAATCAACGACGAGTTGAGAATGCGCAGTACCTATGCTGAAGCCATTCGAGCGCCTAATATCAGCGAGCTGTTTGGTGCCCCAAGTCAAACTTTCTTCCGGGTTGATGATTCATGCCGTATTGATAACCTCAATAACCTGGCCGATTCTTCCACTCGCCGCAAGAACTGTGCCGCGCTGGGTGTACCTACTGATTTCAATGATCAGTACGATGCCAAAAGCATAGAAGGCAAGAGCAGTGGTAACCGGGAACTGAAACCTGAAGAGTCCACCAGCTACACTGTAGGGCTTATCTATCAACCTGAGTTTATCGAAGGTCTATCTATGACACTCGATTACTGGAATATCAAGATTGATGATGCCATCAGTTCTATTGCGGCTCAGGACATCATAGATCGCTGCCTGGATTCGACCAGTGGTATAGATAACCAGTATTGCGCGCTGATCACCCGTGACCCATCTTCACACCAGATAACGTTGATTCAGAGTCACTCTCTGAACGTTGCAGCCTTGGAGGCCTCTGGTGTTGACCTGGATCTGGCTTATAAGACTGACATTCTGGGTGGTGATTTCAGTGCCAACCTGATTGCGACTCACCTGCTTAAGCGCCGGAACTTCTCCTTCCAGGATAATCCCAGCGATTACGAAGAATTGGCCGGCACTTTGGGATATGCAGATTGGCAGGCCAACCTGACCCTGAACTACAAGTATGAAAACTGGCTCAGCTACTGGCGTACCCGTTTCGTCAATGACGTCAGCTTGTACACAGATAAGGAACTGGCCCGCAACGCAAACCCAAGTTCAAACATGCAGTACGACGATTACTTCATCAGTGATGTCGCCGTGGGTTATCAGTTTGATTCCGGTATAACGCTTAAGTTCGGTATCGATAACCTGTTCGATAAAGACTTGCCTTATGGTACGACCGGTACCACAGCAGGTTCTGCAGCGTACGATAACGTCGGTCGCTTCTACTACACAAGTCTGAGCTATTCCTTCTAAGCTCATTTAAACTGAATATTATTCGGTAAATAAGCGGCGCATTTTGCGCCGCTTATTATTTATTCAACCAACCCCGCAAATGTTAATCAAATGTTTTTATCATGTTTTTAAATGTGGTTACTAATGTTTTTTAATAGTTTCAAAACATCTGATTACATCTTTATTACAATAAATAATCGGGTAACAAGCATTTAACCGCTTGTATTATTTGTATCTTAATGGTTACATTTTGTCGCCGAATTGTTCTATGCCGGCTCGAATAAATACAAAAAGACAAAATAAATATCATAAAAGGATATAAATGATGAATCTCAGTGTCAGCAAAGCTGTGCGCTTCGCCCTCTTTGGCGGCGCAGCAGCGGCCACTCTTAGCCTACCTGCAGTTCAAGCCAACGAAAACGAACAACTGGAGCGCATCGAAGTTACCGGTTCACGTATCAAGCGTACCGACATGGAATCGGCACTGCCGGTAACTGTGATGAGTTCTGAAGACATAGCCAAAACCGGCCTGACAGATGTTTCTGCGGTACTGGCACAAATGCCATATAACACTGCGGGCAGCTTCATCAGCGACGCCGGCAGCTCTGCCAGTAACCATGCCAGCTCGGGCATGCGTGGTCTGGGTTCAAACCGCACCCTGACCCTGATCAACGGCCGCCGTATCGCACCATCAGCCACTTTTGGTGCCGATGCAACCAACCTTAACCTGATCCCTATGGACGCCATCGAGCGCATTGAGATCCTTCGTGACGGCGCTTCTGCCATCTATGGTTCCGATGCCATTGGTGGTGTAATCAACATCATTCTGAAGAAGAACTATGACGGTCTTGGATTCGATCTGAAATACGCCAACCCGACTCAGGGTGGCCGTGATGAAATGTCGGCGTCGATGACCTTCGGTAACACAGGCGATAAGAGCACCAGCCTGGTAATCATAGAGCACAAGAAGTTTGATCCTCTCAAGGGTGGTCAGCGTGATCATTTGACCGCCAACTGGGATGAGGCCTATGGCCGCAGCTCTCTGTATGCACCGGAAGGTACCTGGCGCCCTGTGGCTGCCCGCCCAGGCAAAAAAGAAGACGGAACCTTTGAAACGCCAACCTACACAGGTAACTATGTACCGGGTAAAGACTGTCCGGCCGATCAAATCGTTCAGAGCAAAGATGGTCCACGTTGTGGCTATAGCATGTATGAAGGCACCGATTACCTGCCGGATCAGACCAAAGACTCTTTGTTCAGTAACCTGACTTACAGAATTACCGACAACCTGGAATGGTTCGGTCAGGCGATTGTGATGCGTGACAAGTCCACGACTTCCTCTACCGCACTGTGGACCCCTAACCTGTACATAGCTGCCGACAACCCACTGAATCCAACTTATGGCACGGCCAACGCCAGCGAAGTACAGGCTTACCACCGTCTTACCGGTGTGGCCGATCGCAGCACAACGTTCAAGTCCGATGTGATTGACGTGGTTACCGGTCTGAACCTGGAGCTGGATGCCGGTTCACTGAACTGGTATGTACAGTACTCAGATCAGCAGGTAGACATAAGCACTGACTCCTACGTGTTTGAAGACAACCTGCAACAAGCCGTAGACGCCGGCCTGTACAACCCATTTGTTCTGGGCGGCAATGCGACTCAGGCAACCCTGGACAGCTTCCTGCACACCGCCACCCGTCAAGCTGACTCCAAGACCACAGCGACTGCCATTTCCTGGGCTGCGCTGGCGCCTATCGCACTGCCAGGCGGTGACATAGGTTATGCCGTGGGTGCCGAGTACCAGAAGATGGAATTCAGCGATCGCCGCGACGCGCAGCAAGCTGCCGGCAAAGTACTGGGTACTTACGGTGGTGACTCCGCCGGTGAGCGTAACTACAAGGCTGCCTTTGTTGAGCTGGAACTGCCGGTCACTGACGATCTGAACGTTAAACTGGCCAGCCGTTATGACCAATACAGCCTGCCGGACGAAGGCCAGCTGTCCAGCTCTATCAACCTGCGTTACCAGTTGTTGGATAACCTGGTACTGCGCGCCTCTTACGGCCAGGGTTTCCGTGCTCCGTCACTGGATGATCTGCTGGGCGAAGCCGCGACCAGTTATGACAGAGTGATCGACACCAAAGGCTGTCAGATGCTGCCGGCTGACCAACGCGAAGGCGCTGATGTGTGTGAGTCAACTCAGTATCTGCGCAAGAGTTCAGGTAATCCGGAGCTGAAACCTGAAGAGTCTGATCAGTATGCCTTCGGTGCAGTGTGGAACATCACTGATGATATCTCTCTGGTTGTGGACTACTACAACATAGAGATCAGCAACCAGGTCAGCTACGTTGGTGCCCAGACTATTCTGGATCTGGAAGCCACGACCGGCCTCGGTGCGTACGATCCTAAATATGTCTATGTGAAGCGTGATACCGACGGCAAGATTGAAGAGATTGGCGCCGGCTACATCAACATGGACGGGGTACAAACCTCGGGTCTGGACGTATCTTTCAGCTCGCGCTTCGAGCTGGGTAACTACGGCAACCTGAAGTTCGCACTGGAAGGCACCTATGCACTGGAATACACAGAGCAGGCCAGCCCGGTCGACCCACGTTACGACGTGCTGGGTACCAAGGGATATCCTGAGCTGCGTTTCAACTCCACCTTCAGCTATGAGTATGATGCCTTCAGCGCCTCGCTGATCGCCAAGTACATAGACTCCTATGCCGGTGAAACGCCACAGCAGCAAGCTGCCAATATCGACAAGCAGGACTTCGGTTCCTTCACCACTTGGGATCTGGCCATGAACTATGACTTTGACAAGTTTGGTAAAGTCACAGTCGGTGCCCGTAACCTGTTCGATGCCATGCCTGCGGTGAACTATGAGCTGTCTTACCCAGGTTATGACGCCGATACCCACAACATTATCGGTCGCGTAGTCTACGCGGGTTATCAGATCCGCTTCTGATAAGCGCTTTAATAGCCAAAAGCGCAGTCAATGACTGCGCTTTTTTTGTTTAATTCCATCCTCAACAATCAAGCATGGAGCTTCATTCCGCTTTGTCCTGTGTGGTAACCAAAACTTCCCGTACCGGCAACCATGCCTGACAGCCCAGCATGGCCAAGAGGGAAACCAGCAAGGCCGGTACCACAGGGTGAATATGAAGCGGCAAAGGCAAGGCCAGCCATTGCAGCATTCCATAACTCAGCAATCCGGAAATCATCGCGGCAAACACCGAGTTGCCAGTCAATGAAGGCCAGAATACCGCCGCCAATATTGGCCAGAGAAACACCGCCTGCAGCGCGCCGAAAGCCGCCAGATTGAGCCAGACTATCATGGCCGGCGGCTCCAGCGCCCAGTAACAGGCGAGCGCAGCAATCATCAACATGACAATGCGGCTCAAACGCAGCTGGCTTTGCGCCGAGGTTTGTGGCCTCACCTTAACCCAGGCATCCCGCACCAGACTGACCGCCGCCTGCAGCAACATGGAGTCCACCGACGACATCACGGCGGCGATGGGCGCCGCCAGCAACACCCCGGCCAAAAGTGGCGAAAACAGTCCGGAGATCAAGGTAGGCATGATCTCATCCGGTACCTGCAAATCGGGATAAAGTGCCCTGCCCATCAAACCGATAAGATGCGGTAACAGTGTCATCAAAACACTGATAAGGGTGCCCCAAATAATGCCTTTCTTGAGCGCCTGGGTATCTTTAACCGCCAATAAACGCACCACAGTATGTGGCAGCCCAAGCGTACCGAAACAGATAAGCACCCAAAACGACAGCATCATGGGCCAGCCCAGTTGCCCTTCATTGCCGTGGGGCTGCAACAAGGCCGGATCTTCGCTGGCCACCTTGGACATCAACTCTGTCATACCGCCATGGCCAAGCAGGGTGAAAAACAGCAGCAGGAGCCCCAGTAGCATTACTATTCCCTGAAAGGCATCTGTGATGGTCACCGCCCTAAAACCACCGCTCAGGGTGTAAGCCAACACTGTCACCACAAACAGTGCCAGCCCCAGGCTGTAGTCGATACCGCTGACCCCGGCAAACAACCTGGCGCCACCGATAAACTGCACCGTTATCATGGCGATAAATCCAAGCACCAAGGAGCCCAGCGCCAACGTGCTGACTCCTTTATGTTCGAAGCGAGCGTCCAACCATTCAATTAAGGTGGCGTAAGGCGCCTTGGCCGCGAGGATCTTCGGCCCCAGCACTCCCAGGGTCAGCATGGCGACCGGCACCTGGATCAAGGCAAGCCAAACCCAGCCCAAACCTATCTTGTAGGCGGCGCCCGGACCACCGATAAAAGAGCTGGCGCTGGTATAGGTGGCCACCAGCGTCAAGGCCAACATGGGGCCATTGAGAAAACGGCCACCGATAAAAAAGCGCGCCGCCTTATCCTGATAGAGGCTGGCCTTGTCTTGTCTGGCGGCAATAAAGCGGGTCAACACCAGGCTGAGCAACAGATAAAGTAATACGGGGATAAGAGTGGTCACTCTTTATGCCCTCCCCGGCCAAACAGGTAGAAGAGTCCCATAATGAAAAACAGCGGGGTCAGGATACAGGACAGCCAAAACCACAACGGCAGGCCGTAATAGTCAGGTTTTGAGTCCCAGACACCCATATCGGTCAACAGGGGCCCCAGAGCCCACAACAGGGCGTAAATCAGGGTAAGTATGATGGCCAGACGTGCCATGGATGGCATAACGGCCTCCTTGGATTGCTCCTGGGGTTGGAGCGTGACAGCAAAAAGAAAGCGTTGATTCTAATCAACTCTTCCCCCGAGTGCCAAGGCATGACTCAAGTTACGCTTTGGTTGTGGGATAAAGTTATCACCCAGTTACCTGATGATATTCCGTTAACTTTTTGACTGCATGCCGAATTAACCATGACAGGACTCACAGCCCTGAGCCTGCTCCCGAACAGGTCACAACGGCCCAAAATTCAAGACCTGACTCAAACTTTGACACCAGTTTGTGAAGCCGCAGGAATAAGGATTTACTTAAATAGACTGTCGGCGGATCCCCCAGTGTCGGCGCTATGGCATACAATTGTTAACCTGCTCGCAAAATTTAGCTTTTCCCTGTGGGTAAAGGCCGATATCAGATGCCGACAGCGCGGCTCTGTGTTAATATTTTTGTGGTAAATTGGTAAGACCAATTTTAAGGTTCGATGCATAACGAGCGATTCTTTGAACAGACTTTCTCGGGGTAGCTAAAACCTCAACCTGGGCTCTGTAAGTAAAAAAGGTGGAGATTGCGGCAACATGGGAGATGTAAACATTTCCAGTTTGCAGCCATTCATCGCGAGCAACAGCACAGATTGGACTTTTATAACGTGTTACAAGCTTAGGCTTGGGTTAAACACCAAATAGAAAGCACAGGCTGCGGTAGATAACACTGCAAGATAATTAAGATTGTGGTGAATTGTTTCAAGACTGTTTTTCAGGCAAAAAAGGAATGGCAAAAAGTAGTTTAATTTCATAATTCAGATTGTACGACGATTAAATTGATCTGAATCACGTAATTTAATTACATTTTGCTTATAGTTAACGAATTCGATGGCTCAAGGGTCATCACACAGAACAAGCGATAAATGAATTTCATAACCTAAACCGGTGGCCAGCCACCAAATGAGCGAAAGAAGGCAGCTATGAACAACAGTCCTAGCCCATTTGATGCATCAACCCCTGCCAATACTGCGCAGAAGGTCGAGGATGCGGCCGTCGTCAAAATCGGCCGCGATACCCAGTCGACCCTGTTGCTGGCCATGACTGCGGGGGTGTTTATTGGCCTCGCGTTTATCTTCTATGTTGTCGCCACTGCCGGTGGCAGCGCCCTTCCCTACGGTCTCAACAAACTCATCGGCGGCCTGTGCTTCAGCCTGGGCCTGATGTTGGTGGTGGTTCTGGGCGGCGAACTCTTCACCTCTACTGTATTAACCATTACTGCCAGAGCCAGCAAACGGGTCACCACCAAAGCCTTACTGCGCAACTGGGGGCTGGTCTATCTGGGCAACTTTATCGGCGCCATGCTACTGGTAGGCCTGATGATCACCGCCAAACACTATGATGCCGGCCACGGTTTGATAGGCCTTGGTTATATGAAGACAGCTCAGGCCAAACTGCACCATGACTTTTTCCAGGCCATCGCCCTCGGGATCATGTGTAACATCATGGTGTGTCTGGCGGTATGGATGGCCTATGCCGGTCGCTCGGTCACTGACAAGCTGCTGGCCGTGGTGTTGCCGGTTGCCATGTTTGTCGCCGCAGGCTTTGAGCACTGTATCGCCAACATGTTCCTTATTCCTATGGCCATTACCAGCAAAAATATGGCCGGCACTGAATTCTGGACAAGCGCCGGGGTCAGCCCCGAGCAGTTTGCCGATCTCACATGGAGCCAATTCGTGTTCCATAATCTGGTTCCCGTCACTCTGGGTAATATCGTGGGGGGAGCTTTATTTGTAGGGTTGACTTACTGGTTTGTGTATCGCCGTCCCTTGCTGGCCAAGCAAGGCAGCGAGGCCAGCAAGTAACTTTATCTCAACTAGAAGGTATGAGTACTATGACCGAGAAAACTGAGCTGTTTGCAAGCGCATGGGAAGGCTTTGTTCCCGGCGATTGGAAGACCGAAGTCAATGTACGTGACTTTATCCAGAAGAACTACACCCCCTATGAAGGTGATGAGTCTTTCCTGGCTGGCCCCACCACTGCGACCACAGCCCTGTGGGACAAAGTCATGGAAGGCATCAAGCAGGAAAACCGCACCCACGCTCCGGTCGACTTTGATACAGACAAAGTCTCTACCATAGATTCCCATGATGCCGGCTACATCAATCAGGAACTGGAAACTATTGTTGGTTTGCAGACTGATGCGCCACTCAAACGCGCCATGCTGCCCAACGGTGGTATCCGTATGGTTGAAGGCTCCTGCGCCGCCTATGATCGCGAGCTGGATCCTGAAATCAAATATGTCTACTCCGAACTGCGTAAGACCCATAACCAGGGCGTGTTCGATGTTTACACTCCGGAAATCCTCGCTTGCCGTAAGTCAGGTGTACTGACAGGTTTGCCCGATGCCTACGGTCGTGGCCGTATCATTGGTGACTACCGTCGCGTAGCCCTCTACGGTATCGACTACCTGATGAAGGACAAGGTTGCCCAGTTCACTTCACTGCAGGCTCAGATGGAAGCCGGTGAAGATCTGAGCAACGTTATCCAGTTGCGTGAAGAGATTGCCGAGCAGCACAGAGCGCTGGGCAAGATGAAGAAGATGGCAGCCAAATACGGTTATGACATCTCCGGCCCTGCCAAGAATGCCAAAGAAGCCATCCAATGGACCTACTTCGGCTATCTGGCCGCGGTGAAGAGCCAAAACGGCGCCGCCATGTCTCTGGGTCGTACTTCAACCTTCATCGACGTTTATATCGAACGCGATCTGAAAAACGGCGTGCTCACCGAAGAGCAGGCTCAGGAAATGATCGACCATTTCGTGATGAAACTGCGTATGGTGCGCTTCCTGCGTACTCCTGAATACGATGAGCTGTTCTCCGGCGACCCAATCTGGGCTACCGAATCTATCGGTGGTATGGGTCTGGACGGTCGTCCACTGGTGAGCAAGACCAGCTTCCGCTTCCTGCACACCCTATACAACATGGGTCCAAGCCCAGAGCCAAACATCACTGTGCTTTGGTCCGAGCAGCTGCCTCAGCCATTCAAAAAATACTGCGCCAAAGTGTCTATCGACACCAGCTCCATCCAGTATGAAAACGATGACCTGATGCGCCCTGACTTCGAGTCCGATGACTACGCCATCGCCTGCTGCGTGAGCCCCATGGTTGTGGGCAAGCACATGCAGTTCTTCGGTGCCCGTGCCAACCTGGCCAAGACCATGCTGTACGCCATCAACGGTGGTGTGGATGAAAAGCTGAAAATTCAGGTTGCTCCCAAGGCAGATCCTATCACCGACGAAGTGCTCAACTATGATGACGTCATGAGCCGTCTCGATGGCCTGATGGATTGGTTGGCAACTCAGTATGTCACTGCGCTGAACACCATCCACTACATGCACGACAAGTACTCTTACGAAGCCGCGCTGATGGCGCTGCACGACAGAGACGTACGTCGCACCATGGCCTGTGGTATCGCCGGTCTGTCTATTGCTGCCGACTCACTGTCTGCCATCAAGTACGCCAAGGTGAAACCGGTTCGCGATGAAAACGGTATTGCCGTAGACTTCGAAATCGAGGGTGATTATCCCAAGTTCGGTAACAACGACGCCCGTGTTGACGACATCGCCTGTATGCTGGTTGAAGGCTTTATGGCCAAAATTCGTGACAAGAAGATGTACCGTAACGCCATCCCAACCCAGTCAATCCTGACCATTACTTCCAACGTGGTGTATGGTAAGAAGACAGGTAACACTCCGGATGGTCGCCGCGCCGGTGCACCATTTGCCCCGGGTGCCAACCCAATGCACGGCCGTGACGAGAAAGGCGCTATCGCTTCACTGACTTCAGTGGCCAAGCTGCCCTTCGCTCACGCTCAGGACGGTATCTCTTACACCTTCTCCATTGTGCCCAATGCACTGGGTAAAGATGAAGATGCCCGCCGCACCAACCTGGCTGCGCTGATGGATGGATACTTCTCCCACAAGCCAGGCCATGAAGGTGGTCAGCACCTGAACGTCAACGTGATGAACCGTGAAATGCTGGAAGATGCTGTCGTCAACCCTGACAAGTATCCACAGCTGACCATACGTGTTTCAGGCTATGCAGTGCGCTTCAACTCACTGACCCCTGAGCAACAGCAAGACGTGATTACCCGTACTTTCACCAAAGCACTGTAATCCGCGTTTGAAACCAGGCTGCAGCGGCCGCCGCTGCAGCCATTCCAAGGAGAGCACATGACAGTAAAAGGACGGATCCACTCGGTGGAATCCTTTGGCACAGTAGATGGTCCCGGCATTCGCTTTATCGCCTTTATGCAGGGTTGCCTGATGCGCTGTAAATACTGTCACAACCGCGACACCTGGGATCTGGATGGCGGCAAGGAAGTTACGGTCGCGGAGCTGATGGAACAGATAGTCAGCTACCGACCTTTTTTGGAAGCCAGCTGTGGTGGCGTGACCGCCAGCGGTGGTGAAGCAGTGTTACAGGCTGAATTCGTTGCCGAGCTATTCAAGGCCTGCAAGGCCGAAGGCATTCACACCTGTTTGGACACCAACGGCTTTGTCCGTAAATACACAGAGGTGATCGACCAGTTGCTGGACAACACTGATCTGGTACTGCTGGACATCAAACAGATGGATGATGCCAAGCACATAGATCTCACCAAGGTCAGCAACCAGCGAACATTGCAGTTTGCCGAATATCTGGCTAAACGAGGCCAGAAAACCTGGATCCGTTACGTGGTTGTCGGCGGCTATACAGACGATGAAGCCTCGGCCGAAAAACTGGCTGAATTTATCAAGCCAATGACCAATGTGGAAAAAGTGGAATTACTGCCCTACCACGAACTGGGCAAACACAAGTGGGAAGCCATGGGTGAGCACTATGAACTCGACGGCGTATCGCCGCCGGATCGCGAAACCATGGAGCGAATAAAGGCTATATTTATCCAGAAAGGGATCAATGCCGGCTACTGATTCAGAGTTCTTCCCAAAAACCGGCATCGAGACGTTCAAAGGCCAATTTGAGGATCTGCGCCATATCCATATAGCAGGCCTTGGCTCCTAAAGGACGACTGCTCACCCCAAGCCCGGAAAGCTTGGCATTGAGTTGATTACCCCAATCGAGCAAGGACAGCGGCAAGGGATGGCGAGCACGCCAACCCAGCCACAGATAGCCCTGCAAAGGCAGGCTGAGAAAGAACAGAAAGATAGCTATGGCCTGGGGCAGATAGTCCCAACCATAGAAATAGAGTGGCGTGGCAGCCGATAGCATGGCCAACACAGGCATAAACTGCAACGCCAACTGAGTGGCACGAATAACGCGAAACTCAGGAAAAAAGAAACCCAGTTGTCTGACCATGGGCCAGGTCTTCATATAACGATGACCTTCCCTCACGGTTTTGAGAAAGTTAAGGCTCAATCAAGGCACCTGAAACAAGCATAATATTGCTTTTACCTTAGCACAGTTCCCTATTCGGCCCCAACAACGGCTTGACGGCAGGAACGCAGTGAAACAGGTTACAGGCGAGTCCAGTTCACCCGTAACTCATTAATTAAAAACGGCGAAAGGTTTTTAACATGTCTAAAAAACTGGTATTGGTTCTAAATTGCGGCAGTTCTTCTTTGAAATTTGCAGTCATGGATGCACTCACGGGCGATGATCAGATTTCAGGTCTGGCCGAGTGCTTTGGTCTGGAAAACTCCCGCATCAAATGGAAACACAATGGCGAAAAGCATGAAGCCGCACTGGGCGCATTTACCGCGCACCGTGAAGCCGTGGAGTTTATTGTAAACCAGATCCTGGCTCCCCTGCCTGAACTGGCGTCACAGATCCTAGCGGTGGGTCACCGTATCGTGCATGGCGGCGAAAAATTCACCCGCTCGGTTATCATTGACGACCAGGTGATCAAAGGTATCGAAGACTGTGCCTCACTGGCACCGCTGCACAATCCGGCGCACCTGATAGGTATTCGTGCTGCCATGGCCTCGTTCCCAAGCCTGCCTCAGGTTGCCGTGTTTGACACCGCCTTCCACCAGAGTATGCCTGAGCACGCTTTTGTCTATGCCCTGCCCTACAAGCTTTACCGTGAGCACGGCATTCGTCGTTACGGCATGCACGGCACCAGCCATCTGTTTGTCAGCCGTGAAGCGGCCAAGGTGCTGGGTAAAGAGCTGGCAGATACCAATGTAATCTGTGCTCACCTGGGCAACGGTGCTTCGGTCACGGCGGTTAAAGGCGGCAAGAGCATGGATACTTCCATGGGCCTGACACCACTGGAAGGTTTGGTGATGGGAACCCGCTGCGGCGATATCGACCCCTCCATCATCTATCATCTGGTGCACCAACTGGGTTACACCCTGGAAGAGGTCAACAACCTGCTGAACAAGCAGAGCGGCCTTTTGGGGATCAGCGAACTGACCAATGATTGCCGTGGTATCGAGGAAGGATATGCCGAAGGTCACAAAGGTGCGACACTGGCACTGGAAATCTTCTGCTATCGTCTGGCAAAATATATCGCCTCCTACACTGTGCCATTGGGCCGTCTGGATGCCGTGGTCTTTACCGGCGGCATAGGTGAAAACTCCGACATTATCCGCAAGAAAGTGCTGGAACTACTGTCCATCTTCAACTTCCAGGTCGATGATGAACGCAACCTGGCCGCCCGCTTCGGCAATGGCGGAATTATCACTAAAGATGAAGGCACTCTGGCCATGGTCATTCCCACCAATGAAGAGTGGGTCATCGCCGAAGACGCTATTAGTTTGATAGAAGAATAATATGACCAATCAGCCGCCTGGTTAACCTGGCGGCTTTCATGTTTTTTGACTTTACAAGATTCACCGGAAAACCATCGACTCCGAAGAGGTTTTTATGTCCCGTAACATTATGTTGATCCCCATAGGCACTGGCGTCGGTCTGACGTCTATCAGCCTGGGGATGGTTCGTGCATTGGAACGCCACGGCGTTAAAGTGCAATTCTTTAAACCCATTTCCCAGTTGCGCCCGCAGGATCACGGCCCTGAGCGTTCAACCACCATCCTCAGCAAATCCCCCACGGTCAACCCGCTTGAGCCGTTTGAAATGGCCCACGCCGAAGCGCTGATCCGTGCCGATCAGACCGACGTGTTAATGGAGCAAATCATTGCCCGCGCCAGTGAAATTGCCGACAACACTGAAACCCTGATCATCGAAGGCCTGGTGCACACCCGTAGCCATCCGTTTGCCGATGATGTCAATTATGCCATTGCCAAGGCGCTCGACGCCGATGTGATCTTTGTGGCAACCCCAGGCAACGACAGCCCGACCGGACTGATGAACCGCCTCGAAATCGCCTTTAACTCCTGGGGCGGCAACAAGAACAAGCGTCTTATCGGTGCCATCATCAACAAGATTGGCGCGCCGGTGGACGACGAAGGCCGTGCCCGCCCGGATCTGTCTGAAGTATTCGACCATCAAGGCGTTCAGCGCAGCGATACTGCCGGTATGTTCCAGTTGCCGGGCAAGAGCCCACTGAGGATCCTCGGCAGCGTGCCTTACAACCTGGATCTGGTGTCCCCCAGAGCATCCGACTTGGCCAAGCACCTGCGTGCCCGCATCATCAATGCCGGTGAGATGAACACTCGCCGTCTGCGCAAGGTAACCTTCTGTGCCCGCTCTATTCCCAACATGGTGCAGCACATTAAGACAGACTCGCTGCTGGTCACCTCTGGCGATCGCTCCGATGTTATCGTTTCTGCCTGTCTGGCAGCGATGAACGGCGTCAAGATTGGTGCCTTGCTGCTGAGCGGCGGTTATGAACCTGAGCCTGAGATCATGGCCTTATGTGAACAGGCCTTTGAAACCGGCCTGCCTGTGTTCCTTATCGACACCAATACCTGGCAGACCTCGCTCAATATTCAACGCTTTGACCACGAAGTACCTGTGGACGATGCAGTGCGTATTGAACTGGTACAGGAATATGTTGCCGGTCATATCGATCAGAGCTGGATTGAAAGCGTCACCGAAAACTCGCCTCGCGAGCACCGCCTGTCGCCACCGGCTTTCCGCTACAAACTTACCGAGCTGGCCCGCGCCGCCCGTAAGACTGTGGTGCTGCCTGAAGGCGATGAGCCGCGCACCATCAAAGCCGCCGCCATCTGCGCCGAGCGCGGTATTGCACGCTGCGTACTGCTAGGCAAACGTGACGAAATTCTGCGTATCGCAGCCCAGCAGGATGTCATTCTGGGAGAGGATGTCGAGATTATCGATCCCGATGAAGTGCGTGAGCGCTATGTCGAACCTATGCTGGATCTTCGCCGTCACAAGGGCCTGACCGAAGTGGTTGCCCGTGAGCAGTTGGAAGACAACATGGTGCTGGGCACCATGATGCTGGCCCAGAATGAAGTGGACGGTATCGTTTCCGGTGCGGTCAACACCACGGCCAACACCATTCGTCCGCCACTGCAGCTGATTAAGACTGCGCCCGGCTCCAGCCTGGTCTCTTCCATCTTCTTCATGCTGATGCCGGATCAAGTGCTGGTATATGGTGATTGCGCCATCAACCCGGATCCCAATGCCGAGCAGTTGGCCGATATCGCCATCCAATCGGCCGAGTCGGCCAAAGCCTTCGGCATTGAGCCCAGAGTCGCGATGATCAGCTACTCTACCGGTGACTCAGGGACAGGCTCGGATGTGGATAAGGTGCGCGAAGCCACCCGGATTGCCAAAGAGAAGCGTCCGGATCTGGTGATTGACGGCCCACTACAGTACGACGCCGCAGTAATGCCCAACGTGGCTCGCTCCAAGGCGCCGGACAGCCCGGTTGCCGGTAAGGCAACTGTGTTTGTGTTCCCGGATCTCAACACGGGTAACACCACTTATAAGGCGGTTCAACGAAGCGCCGATCTGATCAGCATAGGCCCTATGCTGCAAGGTATGCGTAAGCCGGTGAACGATCTGTCCCGTGGCGCCTTGGTGGATGACATAGTCTACACCATCGCCCTGACGGCCATTCAGGCCACTCAGAGTAATTAATGGTCCGATAGCCAATTCAAGAAAAGCGTCTGCTCCGGCAGGCGCTTTTTTGTAGTCTATTTCACATAGGAGCTCACTCAGCGAGCATCAAAAGCTGGGGAACAGATTGGGTAATGAAAGGTTTATCGGGATAAATCGATGCCGGCCTGCACACATGCGCGTCTTTTCAACCTACCCTTTGGAACTGGCAGTTCAAACCTCTATAAGAACTGATATTGGATACTGACTGCGGCTTTTATCTGCAAAAGCTGTACAAAATCAACGCAAAGGCTCCTTTACGCCAGTTATGATTCAGCCAGGAATGAGTCATCAGGAGAGAAACGGATAGGGAAAAGTGCCAAGCGTCAAAAAATAACCAGCGACAATTTAACGACGATATCAATCGCTTAGGAAGTATCTATCGAGTCTTCAACACACTTGTCCACAGATTCTGTGGATAAGAATCTCTGCGCTATCCTCTTTATATGCCACAGGATCGCCGATCCCGTCAAGCGTGCGGCATCGGCTTGCGATCAATACTAAAAAAACCGATACTGTTTGGCACCAATCATCAGGGTCAACACTATGAGATATTTACTTTTTCTTTGTCTGCTAGGCCTATTTGGCTGCAATGATGACCCGAGTAAAGCCACCATAGATAGCCCGGAACAAGTCGCCCTGGGATTCTTTCAGGCCATCTACGTAGATAAGGATGTCGAGAAGGCAACTCATTATGTCGATGATCCGATGAAGGAGGTGCTGAAAAGTTACTATATCGCCGCCTCTGTACAGCGCCATATGCTCAATCTACAGATGACAGATGTCACCCTGGAGATTGAAGAGATAGATATCGACTTCTTTCGCAAGTTCACCGATGACGTGACTGTCGTGGTCAAATTTACCGGCCGTAGAGGTGGCCGCCCCTGGGTCGATGACAGAACTATTCGCCTGCATAAGCGGGGCCGGGCCTGGGTGATAGTGGAAATTCTCCCGGAAACCGGCAAGATCAACTCAGGTTCCCTGTAATAATTGTGCACTGCCCCACGCAAGGGCCGAAGAGGTTTATCCCTCAAAGCCCGCCGTGCTAAACTCACAGGCAATTTTCACTCAGTCTGATTACTATGAAACAACTGTTGGATTTCCTGCCGCTGGTCATCTTCTTTGCCGTTTATAAGTTTTACGATATCTATGTCGCCAGTGGCGCCTTGATAGCCGCAACGGCTCTGCAACTCGTGGTGACCTACCTGCTGTACCGCAAGCTTGAGAAAATGCATCTCATCACCTTTGCCATGGTGGCCGTATTCGGTACCCTGACCTTGGTGTTTCACGACGATGCCTTTATCAAATGGAAAGTCACTATAGTCTATGCCCTGTTCGCCTTGGGTCTGGGTGTCAGCCAATTGCTGAATAAGCCTGTACTCAAGGGCATGCTGGGGCAGGAACTCAAGGTCGCCGACAAGATATGGGCCAGAGTCACCTGGTACTGGGTCAGTTTCTTTATTATCTGCGGCCTTATCAATATCTATGTCGCCTTCAGCCTGAGTCAGGAAACCTGGGTCAACTTCAAGGTCTTTGGCTTGACCGCAGTGACGCTGCTGAACACCATAGCAACCGTGGTTTATCTCTTTAAACACATCCCCGAAGAGCAACGCAAGGAACTCAAATAATGTGGTATATGATCTCATCCCAAGATGTTGAAAACAGCCTGGAAAAACGTCTTGCCGCTCGTCCGGCCCATCTGCAGCGCCTGCAATTGCTGGCCGATGAAGGACGATTGATGCTGGCCGGTCCACATCCCGCCGTGGACAGTGAAAACCCGGGGGACGCCGGATTCAGCGGCTCTTTGGTGGTGGCCGAGTTTGAATCGCTGGAAGCCGCCCAGGCCTGGGCCAATGCCGATCCTTATGTTGCCGCCGGCGTTTATCTGAGTGTTATCGTTAAACCCTTCAAACGAGTGCTGCCCTGATGAAAATCGTTTCCTTCAATATCAACGGACTGAGAGCTCGTCTGCATCAACTGCAACAGTTGATCGACAGTCACCAGCCGGACATCATAGGGCTGCAGGAAACCAAGGTGCACGACGAAGCCTTCCCTCTGGCCGAAGTGGAAGCCATGGGGTATCAGGTACATTTCCACGGTGGCAAGGCCCACTATGGCGTGGCTCTGTTATCCAAACAGGCCCCCATTGAGGTTCAAAAAGGCTTTCCCACCGACGATGAAGATGCCCAGCGCCGGCTTATCGCCGGAAAGTTCATCCAGGACAACGGCCGGGTGCTGACAGTGATCAACGGCTACTTCCCCCAGGGGGAGAATATCAATCACGAGACCAAGTACCCGGCCAAGCGTAAGTTTTACGCCGATCTGATGCAGTATCTGCAAAACTCATTCAGCCCGGATCAGGATATTGCCATCATAGGGGATATCAATATCTCGCCGCTGGATCTGGATATCGGCATCGGCGATGCCAATGCCAAACGTTGGCTGAAGACAGGTAAATGCAGCTTCCAGCCGGAAGAGCGTGAATGGTTGCAAACCCTGCTGGATTGGGGTTTGGTGGATACCTTCCGCCAGTTGCATCCACAGCGCAGCGAACGCTACTCCTGGTTTGATTATCGCAGCCGTGGCTTTGATGATAACCGCGGCCTGCGTATCGATGTGATCCTGGCAACCGAGTCGCTGGCAAGCCGCTTGAGTGAGGCCGATGTGGATTACGCGCTTCGCGGCATCGACAAGCCCTCGGATCACGCGCCTATCTGGAGCTGTTTTCGCTGACATTGTTGCTAACGCTGATGGCGCTGCTGATGCTGACCACAGCAAGCGGCACGCCTGAAGCAAAAAACAAAGCTCAGGAAACGCTATAACGCAAAACGCCGACATCTGATGATGCCGACGTTTTTTTATGGCTCAGCTGTCTAGCAGTTCAACTGGTTTTATACTGTGCCAACAGCCGGGTCAGAGCGGCAGAAGCCTGGGCCAGTTTTTGACTCAGCTCTATCGCCCTTTCGCTGGCCTGGCGCATCTGATCCGAGTGGCTGCGGATATCGCCAAGCTGCGAGCTGATCTCCCGGGCCGACACGCTTTGCTCTTCGGCCGAGGCTGCGATTTGGCTGCTGCGATCAAAAACCGCATCCACTGAGCCACGCATCCCCTCAACATCTGTACCCACCTGAATGATCGCCTGGCGGCTTTCGTCGGCCTGCGACACTATCGCCTCGGTCAACTGAGACAAATTACGGCTGCCCGCCTGCAAACCCTCAATCATACGTTGAATTTCCACTGTCGCTTCCTGGGTTCGCCCCGCCAGGGTCCGCACCTCGTCGGCAACCACGGCAAAGCCGCGCCCCTGTTCACCGGCTCTGGCGGCCTCGATGGCGGCATTGAGCGCCAGCAGATTGGTCTGCTCGGAAATACCATCAATAGTGGTCACCACGGCGCCAATCTCGGTGGCATCCCGCGACAGTTGCGATACCGAAGAGAAAGCCTCGGCAATCCGGCCCGACAACTCACCTATACTGGCAACCGTTTCTGCTATGTGTCTGGCGCCCTGGCCCATCTGAGAGGCGTTGTCCCGGGTCTGGGAAGAGGTTTCGGCGGCGTTGTGGGACACTTCGGTAATGGCATTGCTCATCTGCTCCATCGCCGTGGCCACAGTATCGAGAAACTGCCACTGAATTTTGCCCATCTCATCACCGGCGGCGGCTTGCTCGGCAAATTCGGAAGCCGCCATCGACAAGGTTTCGGCATTGCTGCTGATGGCGGTGACCATTTCGCTCATGTTATCGGCGCAGCGGTCAATCTCGCGGGCTATCAGGCTAAAATCATCTGTGCCGAAGAAATTGAGCCTGAAGCTCAAATCGCCGTCAGCCAGGCGTTTGATTGCCATATACATATCCCAGAGTCCGCCGCCAAGAGAGGTGGAGATCCAATAGCTGAGTTGAAACAGTGGCAACAGCCCGACAAAAGCCCACAGCAGCAACCAGTTTGCCCGGCTGAGCATCTCTTGCTCCTGCTGTGTTAAGCCGTCACCGAGCCAGTAGTTGCCGTCGCGGCTACTGAGCATAACTTTCACCTCGGCGCGCGGTTCATTGCGGCTAAGGCCTTGCTGCTGTAGCCAAAGATCGCGCTCCGACTCGGGCGCCAGCTGGAGCAGGGTCTCAGCTTTGGCTTGTAAACGCGCCTCAGCGCCCTGGGTTACACTGGCATCCAACTGCCACCAGTTGGCCAGTGCGATAGCGGCGGTTATGGCGGTAACCAGCGAACACACAAGCCAGAATTTACCGTTGAGACTGAACTTAATCAGCATGGCATCAACTTTTCTAAACTGGATCTGCTTCATCAGTGCTCCTCAGCGCGAAGCTAAAAGCCGGGACAGGACCCTGGCAGTATAATCTATTACTCCACCACCCTTTCGGCCGGCAGAGGTTTTGTTTGAGTTTGACGACTGCGGCTGGTTTGGCAATAGCCCATGAGATCGGTCAAGCGACTCATGGCATAACCGAATACGGCGCCAATCAGCAGCGGCGGCATAATAGCCGCAATATCCGCCGACATGGCAAAGGTAATGCAACAACCAATAAAGGCACCGGGAATAAAGTTAAGTTTACCGAAGCAGGCCTGCAGGCACATGGCGCTGGTGGCTATGCCGGTGAAGATCCAGCCAAATACCGGCGAGACAAAGAAGCTGCTGCCGCTGATGATAAGCCAGGCCCAGAATACTCCCGATGTATTGGTGCACCAGGCCTGAAGCAAACCGGCGAACCCACTGCGTCCTTGAGCAAAGAAAGTACTGCACCCCAGAAACCCTATCCAGGTGATCAGACCAAAGGTGTCGGCAACCCCACACCAGACAGTGGCCAAGAGGCCGGCAGATATTGCTGCATGCCAACGCTGTTGCATAGGAGTATCTCCACAAAATGTAACTATTGGTTAAATTACCCCGTTTTTGATAACAAAAACCGGATCTACACCAAAAAAGGGCCTATTAATGCCGAGACCTGGCTCACTTTGCAAACATTTAGTAGTAAAAAAACAATAATGGAGTGAATTTCAGCCAAGTAAAAAATCCACCTGCATAGCAGGTGGCTTTGAACAGCCCCCTAGAAGGGGGCTAAAAGAATCACCCATCCAAACCAAGCTTGAGCTGACCGATAGATTCCTCTGCCTCTACTTTCTGTTGATACCTTACATATCGACGAATGATCTCTTCGTTTGCTCCCACTGAAGACACTCAAGCTTGGCGGAAGTCTCACCAATAAGTGAACATGGTCTATCAGGACATTTAGCTCTACTATCCGACACCTCTTCATGCCGCTATAGATATAAATACTGCGACAAACCTCCTGCCCAACTCGGCCATACTTTGGCTTCCATACAATGTGATACTGACAGCGATAGAAGACGTGCGATGCACTTTCATATCGGCTCATACTGCTTACTCCTTGATTTGCAGGTAACAAACCGAGTCAGTATGCAGCATGGGCACTCTTCGGGCTGAGCCCCGACTTGACGATCACCACCTCCATAGGAGGTGGTTTTGGGGTGACAATAAAAACCCGGGCATGCCCGGGTCAGTTGCGACTGGGATAGCCTCAATCGGCCAGTAGCTGATCGGCAACGAAAGGGTTGTTTCGCCGCTCTTCACCAAAGCTCGACATAGGGCCGTGGCCGGGAATGAAGTTGACCTGCTCGCCCAAGGGCCAGAGTTTGTAACGAATGGAGTCAATCAACTGCTGATAGTTGGAGCCGGGAAAGTCAGTACGGCCTATAGAGCCACGGAAGAGGACATCTCCCACCCAGGCCAGGTTCTCTTCGCGGTCAAAGAAGATCACATGCCCGGGTGTATGCCCCGGACAGTGAAACACCTGCAATGCCTGCTCTCCCAATGTAACCTCTTCACCATCTTCGAGATAACGGTCTGCCTCGAAAGCTTCACAGGCCGGGAAACCAAAGTTCTGGCTTTGGCGTGGCAGGTTCTCCAGCCAGAATTTATCGTCGATATGCGGGCCAATAATCTGCACGTCACACTCGGTGGCCAAAGCCTTGGCGGCACCAACATGATCTATGTGTCCGTGAGTCAAAAGAATATATTGCAACTGCAGGCCGTGCTGCGCCAGGGCATCCATGATGCGCTCATGGTTACCGCCTGGATCTATCACAGCGGCTTTGCCACTCTTCTCACACCAGATGAGGCTGCAATTCTGCTGGAAAGGGGTCACTGGGATGATCTGGTATTTCATTACACACACTCGCAGGCTGTTATCGTTCCATGATCGATAGATCGTCTCGATGCATGATCCACCAACCCGGCAACAGAAAAATTGATCCCGGGCAGGAAAGCGACAGATAAGCGGCTTTTCTGGCGCCGGTTTGCAGCGCAGGGATTTTTGTATACAATTTTGAGCCATCCAACCTTCAAGCCCAAGGCCCTACATGATAACAGACAGCCGTCTTGCTGGCATCCTGAGCCGCAAACACTTCTTCTCTCTGCCACTGGATTATCAGCATCCCACCGGGGAACAACTGCAAATTTTTGCTCGGGAGCTTATCGGCACCCAGGATAACGCCGCGACCCTGCCACTCCTGGTGTTTTTTCAGGGTGGCCCGGGCTTTGGTGCCGCCCGCCCCCATGCCAATGGCGGCTGGATTAAAAGAGCGCTCAAGGAGTATAGGGTACTCTTGCTGGATCAGCGTGGTACTGGTCTTTCAAGCCCGGTCAGCTTCAAGACACTGGACGGCATGACGCCTGACGAGCAGGCTGAGCACCTGAGCCATTTCCGCGCCGACAACATCATCCGCGATGCCGAGGCGATTCGGGCACAACTGAGCCCTGATACTCCCTGGAGCATTCTCGGTCAGAGTTTCGGTGGCTTTTGCGTACTCAGATATCTGAGCGCCGCGCCGCAAGGGCTCAAGGAAGCCTTTATTACCGGCGGTATCCCTTCCCTTGAGCGCCCCGCTACCGAGGTTTACCGGGCAACTTATCAACGCCTGCTGGCCAAAAATCAGGATTTCTTTGCCCGCTTCAAAGATGCCAAAGCCCTATTGGCCGAGCTCAGAGGCTTTATCAATAGCCATGAGGCGCGCCTGGCCACAGGAGAACGGCTGACCCAGGAAATGCTGCAACTTTTAGGGGTCAACTTAGGCATGGAGCAAGGGCCGGAAGCCGTCTACTATCTGCTGGAGCAAGCCTTGATAGATACCCCAAGTGGCAAGGCGCTCAATCCCCTGTTTGAGGCGCAGTTCTGCCAAATGCTGGATTACAATACCAACCCGCTGTTTGCCATAATGCACGAGTCCATCTACTGCCAGCAGCAAGCCGCAAACTGGGCCGCCCACAGGGTGCGGGGCGAATATCCGGCTTTTGCCCCGGACGCCGAAGAGCTGCTTTTCAGCGGCGAGATGATTTACCCCTGGATGTTCGAACAGTTTGCCAACCTCAAGCCACTGAAAGCCTGCGCCGAATTGCTGGCCGCCAAAGCCGATTGGCCTTCACTCTATGACCCGAACATTCTCGCCAATAACCGTGTACCTGTCGCTGCTGCCATCTACAGCGAAGATATGTATGTCGAGCAGGCCTACAGCCTGGAAACCGCCGCCAGAGTCGGCAACCTCAAGTATTGGTTGACCTCTGAATATGAGCACAATGGCATACGCATGGATGGTGAGCGGATCCTCGATAAGCTGATTGCGCTCAATCGCGGCCAGGCGCTCAGGTGAATTCAGTTTGGGTTAATTTTAAAAGCGCACACTGAACTTGGTTCCACATCCATTGACGCTTTGCTTAAACGCTTGTTTCGGTGTCGTCCCGGTCTGCCCTTTTGGCAGACCTTTTTTTATCCAAAAAAAACCGCAGCCAAGGCTGCGGTGGAAATAACGGACTGGGTCCAATCCAAAGAATACAGGGAGACTCGAACCGCCGACTTAGCGCTTCATTGCTGGATAGGTGAACTCATGGCACTGATTGCAATAAACCTTGCTCTCTTTGTGCTCCTGATGGCAGTAAGTACATGGCAAGTCCGTGCCATAGTGCAGGCTGTCATGGGGGTTGGGTTCAACATCATGACCGGCGTTGGCCGGACGTGCTGTCTGCTTGGCAACATCTTCAGGAGTGCCGTGGCAGGCTTCACAGGCTGTCGCATCGGGAATGGTCTTGCGCTTGGCATCACCATGGCAGGCGGCGCAATCGACACGACCATTTTCAGCCGTCATGACTTCTTTGTGGTAGTCCTTGATCTTCATGGCGTTGGCCGCTCCAGGCAGCAACAAGGCGCAGGCTACAAGAACAGTGGATATCATCTTCAACATCTTGGGCTTCCTGTTGCGGGGCAGTTGCCTGCCCCGCTCTTCTATCAGTAGTTGGCAATAAAGTCGTGTGACGCCTGAATGTCAGGAGTGAAAGGACGATCTTTGCTTACGAAAGGCACTTTCTGACGATAACCTTCATACATGGCACCTGTGGCTTTACCCTGCTTCAGGCTCTTGTCGTGCATCTTGCGCAGATCGATAGCTTGAGTAGAGTGCAACAGCTCCAGACCATAGATGGTGTTGGTGTTGTCAACAATCTGGATCAGGTTGTCAGAAGCCAGTTTCAGGTTGGTGAAAGTGTCTTCGATGTTACCGGCAATTTGGATACCATCGAATGAAACCGGGCTAGCCAATTGCTTGTTACGCACCTGCATGTCAACGAAGGCTTTCTGGATAGCACCGAAAGCATGACCATTGTTTTCCGGACCGGCCAGGAAGCGGCTCAGACGGGTAAAGTGGGCATCAGACAGGTGGATAGTGCGCATTACACTGTTGTGAGACACGTGAGTCAGGGCAGTGCTCAGGTTCTGTACCGCCAGGGCAACAGGCAGAGGCTCGAAGTTGGTGGTTGGGAACACACCACCCTTGCCTTCAACCATGTATTTGGCTACCTGAGGGAACTGGCTGTAGTCCTTGGATGCGCCCAGTACTACGGCTGGGTTATCGTCTGAGTGGTTGATCTGAATGTCGATCACTTCGCCCAGATCCACCAGGGCTTTCTTGGCACTGGCCAGAGTGTAGGCTGTGGTGCGGTAGCTCAGAGGATCCTGCAGCGGACGCTCATCATTCAGTTGCCACAGATAGCTGCCATCCAGCTGCGCCAGAATATCCTTGGTGGTTGCCTGAATATAAGGGAAAGGACGGATATCATTGGTTTGTGGCAGGAAAGGTGCCACGTTACCATTCAAACCTTCAAGGCTCAGACCGAATACGGTTGGAGACACTTCCAGCAGGTGCTTGGCATCCTGATAGCCCTTCATCGCATAGGCTACAGCCACTGCGTTGTTGGACAGGATGGACAGAGCATCTTTACCCATAGGCTCCAGCAAAGGAACTCCGGCATCGGCCATGGCTTCACGGCTGCTGACACGCTTGCCCTTGTAGAACACTTCCCACTCACCAATCATCGCCAGACCGACGTGAGAGGCCAGCAGGATGTCGGCTTCACCCACAGTACCCTGTGAAGGGATAACAGGAGTAATACCCTTGTTCAGGTAGGCTTCGTAAAGGTCGGCAACCACAGGCTGAACCCCGGTTTGACCGGCCAGAATGGTGTTCAGACGCACGGCCAGAGCCACACGGGTCAGACGCACTGGCATAGGCTCGCCGACACCGGCACTGTGAGCGCGCAGCGTGCTGTAGTTGAAGCTACGGGAAGCATCCATAACGGCGGCACTCAGCTCACCATTGGCATCAAACAGCTTGTGGTCTTTGTTCAGGCCCACACCTACAGTCAGACCATAGACAGGCTTACCCAGACGCGCAGCTTCCATCAGCAACTCGTGAGACTTAACCAGTTTGGTGCGTGCCTGAGAGGCTACTTTGACTTTGGCGCCATCGGCAATGGCCCAGGCTTGTTCCTGAGTCATGTGCTTGCCATCCAGAACCACTTGTTCCATTGCCAGAGCACTGCCTGACATCAGGCCCAGCGTCAGCGACGCCAGCATTAGAGATTTGTTCATCATCTTACTCCTTGTTATTGAATTTGTTACGCTTGCTTCAGTGCTACCGGCTTGGCAGCGGCACAGTTACGGCCGGCATTACGGCCGGTGACAATACCTTCAGCCACAGCACAGGCACCGAGGCGGCTGGCACCGTGAATACCGCCGGTGGATTCGCCGGCCGCATACAAGCCTGCAATCGGCTGGTTACTGACCAGATGCAGGACTTCAGAATTGGTATTAACCTTGACACCACCCATGCAGTAGTGAACTTTCGGCCACATACGCACCGCGTACCATGGGCCCTTGTCCAGCACTATGGCTTCCTGCATTGGACGACCAAACTCTTTGTCTTCTCCGCTCTTGACCGCTTCGTTCCAGCGGGCCACCTGCGCCTTGAGCTTGTCGGCCGGCATACCATAGGCCTTGGCCAGTTCATCCAGAGTGTCGGCCTTGGTGATCACCTTGTACTTGATACCCCAATCCAATGTCTGGGCATTCTTGGCACCTTCGGCATTGGTAAAGCCAATGGGATACACAGGGTTGTTGTGCTCATCTCTGCGGGTCATGATGGCATCGGCACGCGCCTTACGGTCGGCCAGCTCATTGAAGAAACGCTCACCGGTGCGCACATCCACCACTATGCCGTGAGGATAAGTGGCAATGGTGTTGAACTGGGATGCAGTACCAAAACCTTTCTCATCGGGTGATGCCCATGGGCCCAGCTGAATTTGATCCAGATGGATAGGGTTGGCCCCCAGAAGCATCATCTGCTTCAGTGCTTCAGAGGTCGCCCCCGGATGGTTTGTTGAGTCCAGGTCATTGTTCAACTCAGGCAGCTGCATCATGCGATATTCGATATCCCGGCCAAAGCCGCCGGTCGCCATGATCACCCCTTTGCGGGCTCCTATGGTGCGTATCTTACCTGTCCGCTCCCGTGGGAAATAATAACCTTCACGAACCTCGACCCCGATCACGCGGCCTTCAGCATCACGGATAAAAGATTCGAGCTTGGTTTGATTTTTCATGATCACGCCTTTGGCGCGGGCAGCCTTGACCAGCGGACGTATGATACCGGCGCCGGAGCTTTCTACTGTCTGCAGTACCCGCTGCACACTGTGACCACCGAAATGCTGTACGAAAGGCTTCCACTTGACGCCGTAGTCAATCAGCCACTGGCAGGATTCTGCCGTGCCGTTACATACCAGCTTGAGCATTTCAACATCATTCATGCCACGACCTGCGCGCAACATGTCGGCCACCATGGCATCTACTGAATCTTCAATACCGGCCTGCTTTTGCAACGGAGAACCGGCAACCGCCATGGCACCACCATTAATGGTTGAGTTGCCACCAAAAACCGGCATCTTGTCGATAACCATTACGCTGACACCGGCTTCACGGGCCTGCAGGGCTGCAGCCATACCGGCAAAGCCACTGCCGACTACCAATACGTCTACCAGTTCATCAAAGGATTCCGGCGCCTGTTCGCGGCACTGGGCCATGGCACCACTGCTGACAGCCATCCCCACCCCGGTCACTGCCAGAGCGGCGCCGCCCTTGAGCAACTGACGACGACCACTGTCTATTTTCTGTTTTTCTGTCATGTACTTATTTTCCTTTCATGCAGGGAAAGAACTCAGTCAACCAGTTGCACTGGCCATGCCAACTAACCAAAAAGAGGTGCTCAGGGGGAGATTTATGATTACGGCCACAGAATCACGAAATATAAAGATCTACAATCACGAAACTTCGCGGTTTATTTGAAATATCAATGGAAAAACACTTTTATTACGAGTGTACCAGGCGGCTCTGTAGTAGCCTGCAGTTGGAAACCTCGCTTAAACACTACTTCGACTATGTACGTGACTCAGTGCCACTCGATGGCCTGTTCATTAATATTTATCGAAAAGAATTCAATGATATACAATTTATCGCCCAGGCCAGCGAAACGCAGGCAAGCACGCTTGATGTCCAGGTTTCCCTCCCAGAGGGACTGGCCAAAACGCTGGAAGATCCCGATAGGCCGAGGGTGAGGATTGTTAACGACATTGATCATGATCCCGTGACATCCCAGGTTGCCCCCAAGGTGATCCCCGGGATCCGCTCGCTGATCATTTTACGTATGTCGATGGAAGATACCCATTTGGGCATAGTAGGTTTTTACTCCAAGAGTGCCGGTACCTTCCGCCCCCGACACGCAGATATGTTGGCGCCGCAGATGAGCACCTTTGCCCTGATCACTGCCCTCAACCTCAGAGGTCGTAATCTGCTGCTGGAAAATCAGGCGCTGGCCAAACAAAACGTTAGCCTCAAACGCACGCTGGATGTGCAAAACGGTGTGGTCGGTGCCAACTCGGGGCTGAAACAGGTGATGCAACAAGTGCAATCCATCGCCCATCTCAACACCACAGTACTGATGCTGGGGGAAACCGGTTGCGGAAAAGAGGTGATTGCCAACGCCATTCATGAACTCTCGGCCAGGGCCGGCAAACCCTTTGTCAAAGTCAACTGCGGCGCCATTCCCGAGACCCTTATCGACTCAGAGCTGTTCGGCTATGAGAAAGGCGCCTTTACCGGCGCCGAATCGCGCAAGGCCGGTTATTTTGAACAGGCCAACGGCGGCACCATCTTCCTCGATGAGATTGGTGAACTGCCACTCTCGGCTCAAGTGAGACTGCTGCGGGTACTGCAAAACAGCACCATTACCCGAGTCGGTGGCCATGAACAGGTACACCTGAACATCAGAGTGATAGCGGCAACCCACAGGCACCTGCAAGCCATGGTGCATCAGGGGGATTTTCGTGAGGATCTCTGGTATCGGCTGGCGGTATTCCCGATAGACATCCCCTCTTTACGCCAGCGGCGCACAGATATCCCTCTGTTGGTGCAGCATTTTATTGAACAGCTGAGCGCCCGATTCCAGTTGATCAAACTGCCCTGTATCCGCCCTGAGCAGTTGGCCATTCTCAGTCAGTACAATTGGCCCGGCAATGTCAGGGAGCTGATCAATGTGCTGGAGCGGGCCATCATTCAAAACCCGGCCGGACCACTGGACTTCAGTTTCCTGGCGCCGCAAACCGAAGCCGTGGCCACCGCCAGCGGCCAGACCATAGTGGTCGACCCCAGCCATGCGGGCAATCAACTGGTACCGCTGGAAACCATGACCCGTAAATACATAGAGCACGCCCTTAAAGTGACCGGCGGCAAGCTCTACGGCCCCGGCGGCGCTGCCGAGCTGTTGGATATTAACCCCAATACTCTACGCAGCAAGATGAAAAAACTGGGGATCGTTTAGAAACAGGACATGGCAAACGACTCCGGACAGGAGCAAGCTCATTCCGACGGGGAAAAATAACATAAAAGGCCGAAAGTCATCACTTTCGGCCTTTTTATTGCACCTTGCTGCCGGGTCTGGCTGTTGCATCTTGTCTCATCGACGGGCTTGAAAGCGCATATACCAGTGGCGTTAAAAAGCGTAGCGAAGCGAGAAGCTGTACTCCAGGCCATCGTTGGGAGCAGTGCCCCAACTCTTGTAGTGCGTCAGTTGCAGCTTGAGACTCAAATCTTGTGCCAATGGGCCGGAAACAGCGGCAAACAATTGATGACCATAATCGTCGTCATAACCAAAGACAGCCGCATGCTCGCGGTCACGGCCAAAAGCCGCAGTATAATCCAGGTTTAATTTCCAGCCCTTGGGGAGCACTGGCAAATCGTAATAACTGTTGCCATTGAGCACCACGCCGGATAACCCTGAGTAATCTTTATCGGTCAGATTGGACTGACTCACAGTATAATGCCCCGCCAATCCCAGGTTGAAACGCAGCGCGCCGCAGTCAAAATGCTGCTTCAAGCCGAGATAAAAATTATCCTCGGTCAGATGCTTATGGGTGCCGAGAAAGTTTTGCAGCCACAGGGCGGTACGCTCTTCGTTGAGCCGATAATGCCAAACCGTCAATGACTTGAAGGCGACCCGTTTATCCGCCACCCATTTACCGGGGTTTTCCACCTTGAGCATCTGATAAAAAGTGTTGCGCTCGTCACGACTGAAATGACTGAGCGCGGCAAAGCTTTGGTTGAAAGCCCCGGGATTATCGTCACGGGTGGCACTCGTAAACCCCAGATAACCGGCCTCTATTTGAGTCGATGCGCTGGCATCAGTCGTGCCAAAACCGCCAAGCAAGGTAACGGCTAACCCGACTATTTTACTATTGAGTTTCATCTTTTCCTTGTTCAATCAGAGTCTCCTTCACACCCTGGACTCATGTCCGTGATGGCATCTAGTTTCCCTTGTCCAATGCAATGGATAAGCTCGTGAATAAAGTGAATAAAAAAAAGGCCACCCTAAGGTGGCCTGTGCAGGGAAATACAGGGAGCCCCTTAGAAGAAGTAACGGATACCTACCGCATAGTTGTTGTCCTGCAGATCTTCCCAGGACTTGTCATCCATGCTGCTGAAGTCAATCTTGGCTTCGGCATACATCACAGTGTCACGGCTGTAACGGTAGTGCAGACCCAGAACCGCAAACTGGCGGGTCCAATCGCCTTGGATGGCGGTGTTGGCATCTGTGTCCAGATCCTGATAGCTCAGCAACAGAGAAGGAACAAAGCCGTTGTCATACTGGTAAGCAAGGATGAATTCGCCGCCGGTGGAGTCGTACAGGCTGCCGCCAACCAGTTCGTTCTGCTTGCTCTTGTGAGCGTTGAAGCCCACGTACAGACCATCGGCGTCACGGCCTGGAGCATACTGGTAGAAGCTGCCGTACTGGGCACCGATACCGACGATCTGGTTGGTATCATCAACGGCAACACCGGCCAGGTTGCCTTCAAAGTCGCCACGGTTGAAACCGGCCAGAACCTTGAACTTATCGGTCACATAGTAAGTCACGCTGGCACCATAGCTGGAGTCAAAGCTCAGCTCAGAGCCATCGTTCAGAGCGGCGCCGTTTTCGTCAAACAGGGCGACATCGTCATTTTGCTTGGAAGCATACTGCAGGGCGATATGCAGCTTGCCGAAGAAGGTATTGCGATACTGGAAGGCAGCATCGGCACGACCGGCGCCGGTCAGGCCACCGTCACCAAAGGTGTAGGCACCTACAGACCAACCTGTGAAGGCATTGAGCACGTCGGTAGTGTAAGCCACATCATAGTATGCACCCCACTGCTTACCGAAAGTCAGAGTACCCCACTTATCATGAGCCATACCCACATAACCCAAGCGGTTGAACAAGAAGTCACTGTTCTTCTCGGCACGCATCTGACCGCCGCCCTGGCCTTGGGTGTAGATCAGGCCGTCATCGCTGGTCACCATGTTGATGCCCCACTCTGTGTGGGCAAAGGCACGCCAGCCGTTACGCTCCTGACGGTCAAAACGGAAACCTACGCGAGAGAAGTTATCAATAACAGAGGTTTCATGACCATCATTGAAGGCAGCAAAACCCAACCAACCTATCATGTTCACACTGTTGGTCTGATCGTTATACAGTTCCACAGCCTGAGAAGCGCCACTCGCCAGCATAGCCGGGATCATAAGTGCCAGGATCTTCTTGTTCATATTCATTACCCTTTTATAAGTAAAACGCGTTTAATACGCTGATTTATTAGACATATTTCTATGTGTTACTCGAGGGCTGCAGTTTGCGTGCCAGCTGTTAAAAAGCCAATCCCAACCCCTGGTTTCCTGAGCTGGATCGACAAATCGTGAAATATCGTGGTTGGCGGGCGTTAAATGCCGTGAGAAGAATTAAATATCGTTGTAACAAGCGAGCAGTTTATGCAGCAAAAGAGATGCATGCGTATCGACAAGAGCCGAGTTTACTGCCACACAGGCAAGAATAACGGTTTGATTTTTATACAGTTAAAGCTAACTCGGTTCGAATCATCACGAATGCTTGATGTAACAAGAGTTGATAAAGAAGGGGGGATAAAACAAAGGCAAAACCGCCGGGAATAGAAAATGAAATTGCTTTATTAAGATATTGATTTTATCAAACTTTAAATATATTCAGGCAAGATTTGCAACCCAAGCCAACTCTATTGCATTATGAAACAGTCAACCGCTGACACCTGGAGGGAATATGGAAAGCCTGCAACATCTGCCCGCCGAAATACTGCTGGGCATAGTCAATGAGAAACTGAGACTGCAATGCCCGGACAGAGATGCGCTTTATTACGAGCTTGACCTGTCACCTGCCCAGCTCGAGCATAAGCTCAGTGCGCTGGGATACGAGTACCATGCCCTGTCCAACCAATACCGACGCTTGAAATAACCCCAAGTTCTCAGGACGTTGCGGACTGGGCTTTGGTTTTGCTCTTGGTCGCTGAGCGATAGCTACGCTTGCCGGTGCCGGTCTTAACGCCAGTGCTCTTCTTGGTGCTTGTGCCCTTGGGGGCACCGGCCTTGCCGGCATAAGCGCCACTGCGACGTTTACGTCCTTTGAAGCCTGTACTTTTCACGCCACTCAAGGCCGTAGGCAGTTGTGCCTTGGCCTGCTCAATAAGCTCGCCCAGTTTAGCCGTCAAGGGCTGCATAAAGGCCTGATATTTAAGTTCACGGCGACAAATCGCATCCAGGCTACTTTCCCACAGCGCCGTCATATCCGGCGTGGTGGCCACTTCAGGCAGGCTTTGAATAAGCCCGCTACCGGCCTCGGTAGCCAAAATACTCTTGCCCTGACGTTTCAAAAAGCCACGTTTAAACAAGAGTTCAATGATCCCGGCGCGGGTCGCTTCTGTGCCCAGACCATCGGTTTCCTTGAGAATTTTGCGGATCTCTGGGTCTTTCACATAGCGGCTTATTCCTGTCATCGCCGCCAGCAGTGTGGCATCGGTAAAATGCTTGGGGGCCTGGGTCATCTTTTCCACTAATTCACCTTTAAGGCAATCCAGTATCTGCCCCTGAGTCAGCTCAGGTAAGCTGGTTTGAATATCTTCCGCTTCATCGTCGGCTTTTTGTTTGCCAAACAATTGCTTCCAACCCTGTTTCAATGGCTGTTTGGCCTTGGCCACGAAACAACCTCCAACAATGTCGATCACGGCGTGGGTTTCAAGGTACTCATAATTAGGGTAAAACTGCGCCAAATACTGACGGGCAATCTGCAAATACACCTGACGCTCACGCTGTGATAAAACACCGAGGTTAGCCGTCTTTTCCGTAGGCACTATCGCGTGATGGGCGTCCACCTTGGCATCATTCCAGGCCTTGGACTTAAGGGCGGGATTGGGCGCTTCACAGCCTTGCAGCAGTTCTGCCGCCCCTTGGGTAATGGCATTCAAGACTGTCGGGGCCAGCTGTAACTGCGCCTTGGGCAGGTGACGGCTATCGGAGCGCGGATAGGTTATCAATTTATGCCGTTCGTACAGGGACTGCGCCGTATCCAGCACCTCTTTGGCGCTCATACCGAAGCGTTTGGCGCAATCAATCTGCAGCGCAGACAGACTATAGAGCAAAGGCGGTGCCTGGTGTCTTTGCTTACGCTCCAGCTCATCTACCCGGCCGGGTTGGCCGGTGATCCTGCCGACCACATTCATCGCCAAACCGCGGGAGAGCACCCGCCCCTCCTCATCCATCCAAGGTTGACAGGCCTCACTGGGCTGCCAGCGGGCGCTGAAACAGCTCCCCTCTTGGGTGCTAAGATGGGCCAGTACTTCATAAAAAGGTTTGGGCACAAAGGCAGCGATTTCCTGATCGCGCCGGACAACCAAACCAAGCACAGGGGTTTGCACCCGACCGACCGACAGCACCCCCTGATAGCCCACCTTGCGCCCCTGCAGGGTATAGGCACGGGTCATATTCATGCCGTAGAGCCAATCGGCTCGGCTACGCGCCAGTGCCGAAGTCGACAATGGCACAAACTCGCGGTTGCTGCGCATCTGCCCCAGGGCGCGTTTTACCGCCTGCGGGTTGAGATCGCTTATCAACAAGCGTTTAACCGCTGCCAACTTATCGCCCTTGACCCCAAGATGGGCAATCACTTCATCCACCAACAACTGCCCTTCCCGGTCCGGATCGCCGGCATTGACCAACTCACTGGCCTGCTTGACCAATTTACGCAAGACACTGAGTTGGCCGCGACTGCTGGCTTTGGGTTTAATCTGCCAATCGGACGGGACAATAGGCAGATGTTCCAACTGCCAGGACTTGTAGGCGGGATCGTAAGCATCCGGCTCAGCTTGCTCCAGCAGATGACCTATACACCAGGAAACACAATCTCCGTTGCCAAGCTCGATATAGCCCTCATGTTTGCGATGGGGTTTGGGGAGCACCTCGGCGATGGCGCGCCCAAGGCTGGGCTTTTCGGCGATATAGAGGATCATCCACTGCGTCCTTTGGCTGTCACTGAACAGTATTACTGGATAAAATTACAGTAATTCTAGCCAAGTCATCTGTCGGCTGCAAACCCTCTGTGGGTAATGGCATGATTAACTAAGCTGGATGGGGCAAAGTTGATAGAACAAGGCAACTAAACAAAGCAACTAAACACAGCGCAGCTATCTATTTTCCTCCTCAAGCTCCGCCAGGAATTCTTCACTTACCCAGTCAGCCGTTTCGGGAAGGACTTCTTCTGACAACCAGGAAAAAATATCCTTGTACACGGCCCTGGCCGGAAAACCTTGCTGTTCGCGCTTTCCTGTCCAGGTTAAATGGACAGAGACCAGCTCTTTTTGTATTTCGCCGTCAATCACTTTAAACCCGGCCACGCTGTCATTGTCTTGCCGCCTGGCGATGGGATAGAAGTCCTCCCCGGTTTCTTTTTGGTATTCCATTCTCAGCCCGGGTCCGCCGGGTTCATCGATAAACCACCAAGGCATGAGTCCTGCAAATTTATGCGCTTTCAACCAGTAATATTCTATGGGTAACTGCATCTGCTTAATTCCTTATTGTCCCGACGCTCTGCCCCGGGGTAAAAGCAATTCTCCTGGGGTGGCCATAGTGAAATCAATGGGTTATTTAAGTAAAATCATCCACTATTCAATTTGAAGTTAGGAGTATATCCGGATCATGTTGAAGTACATTGAGCAATTTCCCAAATGGATCTCTGATATAAAAGCGGCGCACACCCCAAGGCTCTGAGATTGGCCCGTATTCAATCTCTATGTTTTGCGCTCTCAGCCGATGAAGCACCAAATCAAGATTGTCCACCTCAATAGAGAGATCTGGCACCGGCGTCCCTGAGCCGCCTTCGGTTGCCAAACTGATTTGAATGCTCATCTCTTCGGCTGAGCCGAGCGTTTTAATGCGGCCAGGCGCTGAAAAGTGCAGCGTCATCTCTTTTATCCAGCTCATCAGATCGCGTTAACAGCAGCCTTCCCTGTAAACTCATCCATTGCGCTGATTACAAGCTATCTCAGTATGGTCCCTCTCTGCCTTGCCGTAATCTATGCCCTATCGGCGGCTGAAATCAACCATGAAAGCCCGGCCGAGACTTTCCAGGCCAATAGCCAGTTCTCATCTTTGCCACAGCCAACATTAAGTGCCTCGCGCGGAAGTCCTTAAAGCACTATTCGAAAATCCATTTACATACCCATGATTTCATTATGGAAATAATCATCTATCCATAAGCTCACTTTTCCATCACTCAGTGTAAATTCAATTGCGAACCATTCTTGTTTGCAATTAAAATGCAACATCTTTCAGGAGGCCAAATAATATGGAAACGTCCCCGCTGTTGTTGCGCTGTAACCAACTGCTTTGGTGTGAGGGATTGGTCTTGCTGGCAATCATGCTGGTATTGGCCAGTTTTGGGCTGGATGCCCGGCTGTTGATCCTGCTGTTGGCACCAGGCTTGGTGCTGTCTTTAGCCTTGGGATACCAACCCGGCAAGAAGACGCTCAGCCTGGTGTTTGCCTGCTGGATCCCTGTCTGGTGCCTCATTTAACCCCTTGAGTTGTTTAGGAGAATGTTATGCCCAAATCCATGGTTCGGATGAGCCTTGTCGCCGCTGCTGTCAGCAGTCAATTGCTGCTGATGGGGGCCGCCATGGCCGAAGAAACCCAGATGGAGCGCATGGTGGTCAGTGCCAACCGTACCCCTACCCAGATAAGCGAGCTCTCCAGCACGGTTTGGTTAATCGATGAAAACAGCATCCGCGAGCAGATAGACAGCGGCAAAGGCGTGAAAGAAATGCTGGCCGCCCTGGTTCCCTCCATGGACGTATCCAGCCAGGGCCGAACCAACTTTGGTCAGAACATGCGCGGCCGCGCCATGGTGGTGCTGATAGACGGCGTATCCATGAACACCTCCAGAGGGATCAGCCGCCAGTTGGACAGCATAGATCCCTTTAACATCGCCCGCATTGAAGTATTGGCCGGCGCCTCAGCCCTCTATGGCGGTGGTGCTTTGGGCGGCGCTATCAATATAGTGACCAAAAAAGCCGCCGACAGCCAGGATACCTTTGAAGCCGAAGCAGGTTTCAAATCGGGTTTTAACGGCAGTGATGACTTGGATTACCGCGCCGCCTTTGCCGTGGCCGGAGGCAGCGATACCCTCAAGGGACGTTTCAGTGCCGCCTGGCAGGAAAATGGCCAATGGTTCGACGGCAGCGGCAATCAGGTGATGCCGGATATCACCCAAACCGGCATGCAGTATACCCAAGGTTATGATCTGATGGCCAATCTGGACTGGAGCCTACCAAACAATGCCACCCTCAGTGCCATGGTGCAGTTTTACAACAATGAGTCCGATGGCGACCACGGCCTCTATATGGGGGAAAACTTCAGCGGCGTTACCTCAGATGCTTCCCTGCTCGAAAGCCGCAAGGGATTGAATGCCGATCGCAGTCCCAAAACCGATCGTACCTTACTGAACCTCAGCTATACCCAGGCTGACTTTCTCGGCCAAACCTTGTACCTGCAAGGCTTTTATCGCAAGGAAGATCTCGACTTTCACCCCTTCCCTTACGTCAGTGAAACCCTCGGGGTTTACAACTTCTCTGCCTCGTCACAAAACACCGGCATTTATGGCCTGAAAGCCGTGTTGGAATCCAGACCCAGCGACAGCCTCAAACTCACCTGGGGCATCGACTGGGACAAGGAGAGCTTCGACTCGGATCAGATGAGTTTTGATCTCGACGCCGCCAACCAGAGTGGCGGTTTGACCATGAAGGAGCTGTTCACCACAGGCCGATATGTCGACTTCAGTGTCGAGTCGATCGCAGCCTTCCTGCAGGGCAGCTGGGATATCAACGACTATCTGGTGCTCAACGCAGGTTATCGTTATCAGCAGATGGACAACAACGTCGATGACTTTATCGGCTATAACCAACAGGTGGCGATTGCCCAGGGTAAGGCGCCGGGCGCCGATGCTATCAAGGGCGGCAGCACCGACTACCATGTCGGCCTGGTTAACCTGGGATTGGTGGCTAAACTGAGTCGGGATCAGCAACTGTGGCTTGCCTACTCACAGGGCTTTGAGCTGCCGGATCTGTCCAAATACTATGGTCGCGGCACCTATCAGGCCAATGCCGATGGTTATCTGCAGTTGACCAACAGCATCAATATCAATGATTCCCGCCTCGATGGTATCAAGACCGACTCCTTTGAGCTGGGCTGGCGCTATCTGGCCGACCGTTGGCAGGCCCAGGCCAGTCTGTATTACGCCATCTCGGATAAGGTGATTGAGGTCAATCGCAGCGATCTGACCATAGAAGTCAAGGACAACGATAAACGCACCTATGGCCTGGAAGCCCAGCTGAACTTCGATATCAGCAGCGCTTGGCAGGTGGGCAGCAACCTGCATCTGGTTCGCAGTGAAATCAAAAATGGCGCCGACTGGATTGATGAGACAGTCACCTATGCTTCACCTTCCAAAGCCACGGCCTTTATCGCCTGGCGCGGTGACAGCCAGCAGTTAAGATTGCAGGCCGAGCACAGCTTCAGCGCCGACTCTGACTATCGCTTCAAGGCAAATGATGGCCAGAGAAGTGAGTTAGATAGCTATACCACTTTGGATCTGCTCGGCTCCATCGAACTGCCGGTCGGCACTTTGAGCTATGGCATCGAAAACCTGCTTGACAAGGACTACAGCACCCTTTGGGGCCAGCGAGCCGCTTACTTCTACAGCCCGACTTACGGCCCGGAGAAGATGTTTGACTATCACGGCCGTGGCCGCACTTTTGCCATCAATTACCACCTGAGCTGGTAAATAACCTCAAAAAGCGTCGCCCCTGCGACGCTTTTTCTCTTTTGCGCTTGTCAGCTCATCTCGGATCCCGTAGTTTGTGGCGGCCATTTTATTTACAGGGAAGTGTCATGCTACTTTTAATCGCGGCGATTATGATTGTCCTGCTGCGCCGTCTGCTCAAGGCCGATGAGCCCTTTAAGGGCTATGAATGGCTCGCGATTGTCACCTTGGCTATTTATCTGCTCTGTTACTTCTACCTGCCGCCATTTGCACCGGCAAGCAACCAGAGAATGGGGTTACTGTACGAGATGATCCCAAGCTTCAGCCTGGGCGCTATCCTCTTTCCCGAACTGGGTTCACGCTACCCTGAAAAAGTGGTTTGTATTTTGGGCGGTCTTGGACTGCTGACCTCTGCTGTGATATTGGCAATATTCAAACTGAGCGTTTGGTAGGGTCGGGCCGGGGATTCAACCGGAACCTCTGGTTTAATGGCAGAGAAACAGAAAGTAACGGAGAAAATGTGAGCGACGGCTTAGGGCGTTTGCAGTGCTTCGCTCACCTTGGCCAAAATGAAACCGGCTCTCTTCGCAACCGACCATTTGGGAACTTCAATTAACTCATAACCGAAAGCCTCATAGGCTTTTTGCATCTCATGATAAGTCGCCACCGCTACACTGAAGTCCTGCTTACGTTCCATATCATTGGCATAAATGGCTTGCCAGGGCGGAAAGATGAATACCCTTGGGTGATAAACGAGCTCACGGCAATGACTCAGCAAACTCTCGGGAATAGTTAAGTTCTCAAGCAGGCTATAACCGTAGGAATCCAGCATACTGCGGTCAAAGAAGATAATGCCGTCATCGCCGCTGAAGGTTTGATAACGCGTCAGCTCTTCATCAACCATGGCATCACGAAAAGCGCTCTTGTCATCCCAGGGCAGCGCCCTTCCAGCTTGCGCCAGTTGAGCCTTTATCACCTTACGGCCGACTTCCGGCGCACTCGGGTAACCCAGGCTTTGCAAAAAGTCGATGACAGACGTCTTGCCTGAACCCGGCCCACCGGTAAATACAATGCGATTATGCAATCAAACCTCTCTTTGCTCATCAACGGCAAACTGACTTTAAGCAGATTGAGATAGCACTAATAGTAAACAACCGCCCTGTGGCGGCTGTCTGGCGGGGGAAAACAACTCAAGATCCGATACAAGCGCGAATTCTGTCGGCTATGGTGTGCAGCTCATCCATATCCCCCTGATGGGCCGCGTGCTCCATCAGGCCTTTGAGCGGACCGGGCAATACATGAAAATGTACATGGGGCACACTCTGACCGGCGGCGCTGCCGTTGTGTTGGAACACAGTGGAGCCCGGGATACCCATGGCCTTTTCCACTGCCTTGCCCATCAGTTTGACGGTACGCATGCAGGCCGCCGCCGCTTCATCAGACAACTGATACAGGGTCACGGCCGGCTCTTTTGGCAACACCAATAAGTGGCCCTTGGTTTGCGGCATGATATCCATGAAAGACAGAGTATGCTCATCTTCATAGAGTTTGATACAGGGCAGCTCTCCGCGAAGAATGCGGGCGAAAATATTGTTGTTGTCGTAATTCAGATCCATCTTGTCACTCCATACTGACGAACCGATTGGCTTGGAAGCTATTGGTGTACCACAAAAAAGGGCCGGTTGCACCGACCCTTTGGTATTGAAGCTTAGCCGAAGTAACTGTCGTCGAAGGCCATGATGGATTCACTGGCCGCGGCGATTTGACGCCGATAGCCACTGGCGCTGCTGACATAGTAGTCCATAAAGAAACCCGCCGAGGCCAGTTTGCCGGCATAGAAACCGTCGGCATCATCTGCCAGCCCATCGAGCGCCAGCTCGGCCATCCGCGCCCAGATCCACGCCAGCGCAGCTGTGCCAAACAGCTGCATATAAGGCATTGAGGCCGCACCCAGGTTGTCGGGATTCTTCATCGCCAACTCCATCAGGCTCTGAGTACCACGCTGCATATCCGTTGCCGCCTGGCCCAAACCTTCGAGCACTTTGGCAAACCGGGGATCTTGAGCGGCCTTGGGTTTGGCACCTTCGATAAAGGCCTCCACCTCTGCGGCCCAGAGTTTCAGCGCCGCGCCCTTGTCCCCCATCAGCTTGCGTCCCACCAGGTCCAGGGCCTGCACGCCATTGGTTCCTTCATAAATCATCGCGATACGGGCATCACGGACAAACTGCTCCATCCCCCACTCATGGATATAACCATGGCCGCCAAACACCTGCTGGGCATCGACACAGGCGCTGAAGCCTCTATCTGTGATAAAGCCCTTGACCACAGGGGTAAACAACGCCGCCAACGCCTTGGCTCTGGCCTTTTGCTCGGCATCCTGATGCCGCTCGGCTTCATCGAGCCACAGCGCCTGCTGGCCGATAAGGGCGCGGGCGCCCTCATTGAAGACTTTTTGCGACAACAGCATCCGCCGCACATCACCGTGTACCAGAATAGGATCAGCATTTTGCTCCGGCGCCTTGGTGCCGGACAGTGCCCTTCCCTGAACCCGCTCTCTGGCGTAGGCCAGCGCGTTCTGGTAAGCGATTTCAGAGACGCCCAGCCCCTGAACCCCAACACCCATGCGCGCCATGTTCATCATGGTGAACATGGCTCTGAGGCCTTGATGGGCTTCGCCCACCAACTCGCCTTTGGCGCCGTCGAACAGCATCACACAAGTGGAATTGCCGTGAATGCCCATCTTATGCTCGAGGCCGCTGGCCTTGACATTGTTGGCCTCGCCCAGGCTGCCATCTTCCTTGACCCAATACTTGGGCACGGCGAACAAACTGATCCCCTTCACCCCGGCCGGGGCATCGGGCAACCTGGCCAAGACCAGGTGCACTATGTTTTCGGCCAGATCGTGATCGCCACTGGAGATAAAGATTTTCTCACCGCTGACAAGATAGCAACCGTCAGTGCTGGGCTCGGCCTTGGTGCGCAGCAGCGCCAGATCGGTACCGGCATGGGATTCGGTCAGATTCATGGTGCCGGTCCACTCGCCGCTCACCAGTTTGGGTAGATATTTGGCCTTGAGCGCCTCGGAGCCATGGGCAAAAATGGCACTGTAAGCACCGTGGGTCAGCCCGGGATACATGGCAAAGGCCATGTTGGAGGAGGTCTGCATTTCGGTGGCAAAAATACCCACAACTTCCGGCAGGCCCTGACCACCGAACTCAGGATCACAGGTCAGCGTTGGCCAGCCGTTGTCCACATACTGGCGATAGGCATCGATAAAGCCCTCGGCGGTTTTCACCCCGTCGGCTTCCAGTCGACAGCCCTGCAGATCGCCGACACTGTTGAGCGGCAGCATCACCCCAGTGCTGAAATCGGCCATACCTTCGAGAATGGCATTGACCAACTCAGGGTCAATTTCATCGAACCCCTGCAGCTTTGGCTGCTGATAAATATCCAGTAACTGTTCAAGAATAAAGCGGTAATCCCGCATCGGCGGCTGATAACTTGCCATATGCTTATTTCCTTTTCCCTGTGATTGATGTCTCACCTTAGCCAATTCTGAGTAAAAACTCAGCACCTCTGACCAGTTTTATATCACTTTTTTTGAATACAAGAACAGCGCTCTGCGTAAATTCGCTTGAACAGCCCCTTATCTCGGGCTGTAAAACTTTGTAAGCTAGGGGCATTATCCTGTTCGCCCGCTAAAGGAATCCTGCATGGCCAGCGTCAACACCCGCAAACACCCCAATGGTCTGGACTATATCGAAATCGATACTCCACTCTGCTACGGCCGTATTTTTTTACAGGGTGCCCAGATAGACAGCTTTGTGCCCAAGGGCAAGGCGCCGCTGCTGTGGGTTTCTCCTGCCGATGACTATCTGCCAGGCAGTGGTATTCGCGGCGGTATTCCCGTCTGCTGGCCCTGGTTTGGCATGCATGCCAATGAGAGCTGGCCCCAGCATGGCTTTGCCCGCACCCGGCTGTGGCAACTTGAGCGAACTCATATCAGCAATGAACGGGTAGAGCTGAGCTTTACCCTTAAACTCAGCGACGAGGACAAAGGTTACTGGCCCCACGATACCGAGGTGCGGCTGGACTTTGTCCTCAGCGACAGCCTCAGAGTCAGCCTGATTAACCGCAACCTCGGAGAGCAAAGCGTGACGCTGACCCAGGCGCTGCACTCTTATTTCCCCATCGGCGATATCCACCAGCTGCGCGCCACAGGCTTTGCCGGCAGCCAATATATCGAGTTTGGTGAAGGCCCATATGCACAAGTCGAGGACGAAGTGCGCTTTGAGCGCGAGACCGACCGGGTTTACACCGGCTTGTCCGAGCTGCAAAAGCTGCATACCCCCAACGGCACGATTCTTGTCAGACGTGAGCAGAGCCACTCGGCAGTACTTTGGAATCCCTGGATAGACAAGTCCAAGCGGCTGACCCGTTTCCAAGAGCAGGATTACCTGTCCATGGTCTGCCTGGAAGCCGCCAATGTGCTGGAAGATAAACTGGTGCTCGGCCCCAAACAGAGTCACACTCTGACCACAGAAATCCGCTGGCAGGAGTGAGCGGCCAAGGCCGGGAAACACCAATGAGGTATCGACTCCCAAGCAAGAAACGCCTGACTGTATGGGCTGTTGGCCTGTTGCTTCTGCTGGTGCTGCTTCCGGGTGCCCTGCTGATGGGGCTGGCTTGGTCCCTGTATGAAAGGCCGCAGTGGCTGCTGCCGCATATTAATCAATATCTGGCTGCGCAAGATATTCGTATCGACGAGTTGCGCCTGGCGCCTGAAGGCTGGGACAGACTGAGCTTCGATTATCTCAAGCTTGATTACCAGGGCAGCGAGCTTGAGTTTCATCAACTCAGGCTTCAGCTCAAATCGCCTGTCAGCGCAAAACGGATTTGGCAATTGCTGGCAGGCGAAGCATCGACGCCGCCCCCTGGCTCCACCGACTGGTTGATGGCGCAACTTCAAAAAGTCAGCTATCAAGACGCCGGTTTTAGTTTGACGCCTGAGCTACTCTTGCCCGGCGGTGATGATGGCGGTCAGAGCCTGGCGCTGGACTTGAACTCTGTGCCCGAAATAGCCCTGGGGCCGACCCGAATAAGCCTGCAACCCGAGGCGGGCGTATCCGATACGCCCAATACGTCGCTGACCTTGAATAAGGCAGGTAATACCCCAAGCTTTACTCTGATGCTGCAAAAGTTGCAGCTCAGCCCTTCCGGGCAACTGGTTACTGAGCTGGCCACCCGGTTACAAGGAGTGCAACAAGAGACTCACTCAGGAACTCAAACAAGACAAGAGACGCCCCTGCTGGCATTAACCGCCGACTTGAAAGCCAAACTCGCCAACGGTGCCCCCGCCTGGCGATTGACCAGTCAACTGCATCTCAAAGCGCTGCAACAGGCGCTGGCAAGTGTTGAGCAGGACCCGGCCGCAGCGCCCCTCATCAGCGCCTTTAAGCTTGATGAAATAGTGAATGCCGAGCTAATGCCGAGCCTTGGCGGAGATCTCTTCTCGCAACTGACTCTGGATTTAACCCAAGGCAACATAGACTCGCGCCATTGCTGGTCAACGCCGACTATTGCCATGCCAGGACTCGAGCAAGTGGCGCTTAAGATAACGCCGCTGCCTCTGGAAGCTAAGGCACACAATTCATTGACCGATAGCCCTCTGTGCCCAAGTTCCAACGCTGCTGCCAGTTTCAATGCCAATCCCAAGGCAAGTGCAAATGCCAAGGCTGAGGTTAAGGATAGTGATGGCGCAGGGTTGCGCTTTCGCTTCTCGGGCTCCACCAGCGAGCAGATTTTTGAGCTGGCGCCACTGAGACTCACGCTTTCAACCACTCCGGCTCAGCGCCAAGCGCTGCTTGCCTTGCTCGCAGCAACACCCGCACAAACATCAGCAACCAAGGCCGCGGAACTCGAATCGCAATTGGCGCAGCTGCAGCAAGTCTTGGCGCAAGAGCCAGCTGAAAAAAAACAAGTAAAACCCCTTATCGCCGCAATTGAGCTGGCGCTTGATCAGGGCCTCGACGCCGAATTCAAACCCACCAAGGTCACTGATACAAAGAACAATGCGGCAACGGGCAATGAGACATCCATGCGGGTATCGCTGCCGAGTCTGACAGTGCGGCCGTTACTGCCCGCCCTGATGACAGAGAAGCAGCAAGCGTCGTTCGGTACGCCAATTAATCAGCCAAGTGCTGCGAAACTGAGCCCGGCAGCGCTCAGTAGTGGCGAGCGGCCGAGTTTGCTGCTGACCCTTGAAAACCTGCAATTGCAACTGCCAAAGGCCACAGGAGCACAGCAAGACACTTCTGTTTCTTTGCCGCAAAGCGCCAAACCTCAAGGGTTAAATTCACCGGGCTCTGGTTTATCAAGCTCTGGCTCATCAGGCTCAAGCTCACCAAACTCCTCAAACTCAAAGCCCTTGTCGGCCGAGCAGCGACTCGAACTGGCGCTGCAACAGGCCATTCAAGGGCTGCAACTCAGCCTAAATCAGTTGCCACTGGAACAAGCAAGCACAGACTGGCGCCTTGAAGCCTCCCTGCCGAGCGGTTTTCGCTGGCAGTCGGCTGCTGCTGAATTGCAACTCAATGAGGGCGCATCACTCAATAAGGGCGCATCAATGGCGCTTAGCGGTAAGCTGGCACTGGAGCCGACAAGCGAAGGGCAACAACTGAACTTCAGCCTCGCGGCCAATCCCGGGTTCAGCACTGGTGCCATTCAAGCCGGTATAGAGGATAAAAGTATCCAACTCTCGGGCTTTAAGTTGTCACTGCTGGACCCGCTCAGTGGCAGCTTCAACCAAGGCAAACTTAAGCTGTCTTTGCCCGCGGTCAGCAGCCAGTTGGGTGAATTGCAGGCTAAAAGCGGGCCGCTGGCACTGTCGATTGCCCAAACCTCACTCCTGAGCCCCGGGCTCAGTCGAACCCTGGATGCCAACCTAAATCAAAAACGGCACTTGCCACTCTTGAGTCAACTCTTGGATGAGCGTTTTGCCAGTCGTCTGAATCTGGCCTTCGATGGGCTCAACTTAAGCCAAACCCGGCATACCAAGCTCGGACCTCGCACCGAAACCCTGCTCAATCTGGGCTATGGCAGCTTCAGCCAGACCATTGACTGGCAGGATAACCGTCTTATCAGTGAAGAAAACTGGCAACTGGATAATATCCCGCTTCACAGCCGCCACGACTTTATGCCCATCTGGCCCAAGCGGGCCAAAGATCCGCTTGGCTACCGCTTGAACAGTTGCTGGACCCTGGATACGGATCTCGCTGATATCAAGGCGCTGGCAGCCAAGAACCTGCCCTTGCCTCCTGAGTTGGTACTCAGGGGCGAGACCCATATGATTGCCGACCTCAAGCTCGAAGGGCTTGGGCGAGCGTTGCAATTGCAACTGGATTTCAACCCGCTGCTGTCGGATCTCTCCGGCAGTATCAGTCAGTTACCATTTGAAGGCGCCAACCTGTCGGCCTTGTGCCGTTTGACCCTTGACAAGGAAGCCAAGGCGCCAGCAGAGGCCGAACTCAACTGTCAGCAGCTCAAGGCTTCGGTACAGGCCTTCAACCCCGGAGTGCTGTTGACCAATCTGGGACTGGAAGGCCAGCTCAGCCTGACCCCTGAACTCGACAGCAACCAAAGCACTCAAGCCAAGCTGTTGCCCGGGTTTCGGGATGCCGATATTCAGGTGCGCGGCCAAGGCGAGTTACTCAAGGGACAAATGCTGCTGCCCAGCTTCCGCTTGCGGCTCAACGCGCCATCCAATGCCTATTTGGTGTTGCAGGGCCTGAGCCTGGAAGAACTGTTGGCCATCCAGCCTCAGGAAGGCATCTACGCCGACGGTATTTTCGATGGTGTCTTGCCGGTATTTATTACCGACGGCCAGGTGTCGGTCAAAGGCGGCCGCCTGGCGGCCCGAGCCCCAGGCGGACTTATCAAGGTCGGCAATAATCCGGCTGTAGCTCAAATGCGTGCTGGGCAACCCTATCTGGACTTTGCCTTTTCCACCCTCGAACACTTGCAATATTCTACCCTGGCCAGCACTTACGATATGGCACCGGATGGTGAGGCCTGGCTCAAGGTTGAAGTAAAAGGTAAGGCCGAGGGGATTGAACGCCCTATCCACTTGAACTACTCTCATGAGGAGAACATGCTGCAGCTCCTCAGGAGTCTGACCATAGGTGACAAGCTTCAAACCCAAATTGAAGCTTCCATGCAGTGAGGACACAAAAGGACATGAATGTGAAACAGACTAAATTTCTGCTGCCGCTGGCTGCAGCCTTGCTGCTGGCGTCGGCTTGTACCCCAACGGTCAAGATTGAGCCACCGGATAAGCCAATCGTTATCAACCTGAATGTGAAAATCGAACATGAAATTCGCATTAAGGTCGATAAAGAGTTGGATCAGCTGCTGACCAATGATGAACTCTTCTAAGGTGCCAGAATTCGCGAAAGGAAAACACAGATGAAAACCAAGTTGATGACCCTGACTGCCGCCCTGTTGATGAGTTTCTGCGTCTTTGCCATAGGTTTGCAGGACGCCAAGAGCCAAGGGTTGGTGGGTGAACAGCAAAACGGCTATTTGGGTGTGGTCAAATCCAGCGCCGAGGTGACGGCGCTGGTTAAGGATATCAATGCCAAACGCCGGGCACATTATGAAAAAATCGCCCGTCAAAACGGGATTTCCGTGGATGATGTTGCCAAACTCGCCGGCGCCAAGGCGATTGCTGCCGCCGACAAAGGCCATATAGTGCAGGATGCTTCCGGCAAGTGGGTTCGTAAATAACCCGTTAACCCCCTTAATAAGGACTGGCTCGATGCTGGTCCTTTTAACCCTTATCAAAAATATTCCCCGGCCCTGACATAAGCGCAGCCCGCTTGTGTCGCTTCAAAGGTGCCCCCACCCCGCAATTCCCGCATGGCATAGCCCCATAACAAGTTTTCATGAGCGTGGCAGCACAGACGGGTCGTAAAATCGCATTTGCTGAATTATTTCTGAACTATGACTACAGCACTCTCTTTCGTCGCTTGCCACTATCCACAGGAGTCAAGATGCCACTGGCTATTCTTGCGTTGACTCTCGCCAGTTTCGCCATCGGAACCAGCGAATTTATCATTATGGGTTTAATGCCCGAAGTCGCCGGGTCACTCAATGTCAGCTTGCCTCAGGCCGGCCTGTTGGTGACCTTCTACGCCCTTGGCGTAGTATTCGGTGGCCCTGTACTGGCGATGGCTACTGCTCGGATCCCCCGCAAGCGCACCCTACTCGGGCTTATGTTACTGTTTATTGGCGGTAACCTTTGCTGCGCCTTGGCCAATGGCTATGAAACCTTGATGCTGGCTCGCGTACTGAGCGCTTTATGTCATGGCACGTTTTTTGGTTTGGCCTCCATAGTGGCTGCCGATTTGTCCCGGCCGGAAAAACGGACCCAAGCCATTGCGTTGGTCTTTATGGGCGTTACCCTGGCCAATATCCTGGGAGTGCCCCTGGGTACAGCCATAGGTCAGGCACTGGGTTGGCGCAGCGCCTTTTGGGGAGTTGCCGCAATAGGATTGTTGGCACTCGTTGCATTGTGGTTTTACCTGCCGGCCAATCTGGTTCAGCAAAAGGTAAGGTTTAAAGATGAACTCAAGGTACTAAAGAACCGCAAAGTCCTCAGCGGCCTAGCCTTATCCGTGGTGGCCAACGCCAGCCTCTTCAGTGTTTTCACTTATATTGCCCCAACCTTGGGACAAGTTAGCGGCGCCTCTCCCAAGGAGATCACTTTGGTACTGTTTGCCTTGGGGTTGGGATTGTCTCTTGGCAGTTTGCTTGGCGGCTTTCTCGGCGACAGAAAACTCCTGCCCTCGCTCACATTCCTGAGTCTGGCGTTGATTGGCATTCTAACCCTGTTGCATTTTTGCCTCGGCAGCTTGCTGTTAACCGTGCCGCTGCTGATGCTGTGGTCAGTTGTCGGCTTTGCGCTTTGCCCCATGCTGCAGATGTTAGTGGTCAAGAGTGCCGCCAAGGCGCCTTTGTTAGCGTCAACCTTTAACCAAAGTGCCTTTAATCTGGGGAATGCCCTCGGTGCCTGGATTGCCGGGACTCTGCTGGCATTGGGCACAGGACTGAAAGAGCTTCCGTTGGCCGGGGCCTTGCTGGCGCTGATGGCTTTGCTCCTCGCCATGAGTCTGGGTTGGCGCCGCGAACCACAGGCAGCCAACACTTGATGTCGATTGCCGCTTTGGTTAACCTCACGGCACAGACTGCAGCCCCAAAGGAAGGACCCTATGGCTGAATCCCCCGCACAGATCATGCTTGAAGACGCAGAAACGCTCCACACCCGCCAGGCGGTATGGAGCGCACTGTCGGACTTGTTTCTTGATACAGATGTCGCCCTGCACTACCCCGGCATCACCCGAGTATGTGCACTTTCACCCTATTCCCTGCCGGAACTGGAGCATATTCTGTACCGCGAAGTTGCCCCTGTGTGCGGCCCCAATCTATTCGATGTCTGTGGCGAATGGGCCGGTTTCGATGAACAGTGGCTCAAGGAGAGTATTATGTTGCAGTTCACTACTCCTCCCGGTCTTTGGCAAAGATTGAAGCAGCGCCTGGCACAAAGAATGTTCGCCCGTTACCTGACGCCTCATTGGCAACTCTTGTCGCTGCAGATCCAAAGCCGGCGCAATAACACACTCGCTGACAAGCTTTGAAATCATATTGAATCAATTTTATGCAAGCTGTTGCATATATTAATATTTTTTCAAAAAAACACTCAATATCTGGTTTTTTATTTCAACTTTCGTGTTAAGGTTTGCGCCGTCTCTCATGACATAAACCTCCAGCTCAAACAGATAAGTAAGATCCAACAGTGGCCCATACAAATAGCCTTCCAGCCCCTTTGAATATTCTTCTGCCCATGCGTCGTTATCGGTTGAGCTTTCGTCATCAACAGTTGGATATCCTGGGTAAGGTCTCACGTTTTTTGCTGCAATCTTTTACCTTATACGGTGTAACCCAGGAACAGATCCAGCAAGTTACGGCACTGACAAGCTCACAACTGACGCCACTACTCGAACGTTTATGTGCGCTCGGCTGGCTGGAAGATGATCTGCGCCAATTGACCCCACAAGGGAGTCAGATGGCGCTGGCTTGTGAGCTGACCGAGCTGAGCTTTGTGCTGTGGCTTGATGTGATGGATCCGCAACTCAATCCCGTTTGGTGCCACGAAGAACAACTATTATTGAAAAATAACCCCTCCGAACCCTGGATGACCTTGAGAGAGTACGAAACAGACTGGAATATTCAGACGGTGCTGCAACAGCAAAGACTGAACCGCCGATTGGCCTCCAGCCTGGAAAATCAAGGGGAGCTAACAGAGCTGATGCAACAGCTTTGTCCGACCAAGTATCACAGAATGCTCCAGGAGCAGCGTACTGCCTGGCAGCCACTGCTTGAGATTATCGGCGATGAAACAGAGCTTCGTTATGCCTGGGTCGAGCTTGATAGCGAAACATCATTAACTTCGGAAAAACGCGGCACACTGCTATTAAAAGCCCCGACACTCGAATATCAAGCTAATTACACTGTGCCGCCCCTGCTCGATTCAACACTGGCAAGTCCCCCTCCCAGTCGACTCCACTTGTGCCAGTTGAGCGGCGCCATTATCAACACCAGCGAGCGAGTTGAAGGCAACGCTAGTTGGCCCAAGAGCGCTGAAAAGCCCATAAGCGAACTGTTGCAGGTCATCGGCACGAAAGATGAGCCCCTTGATACCGGCATTAGTCGTCACATCACGCTGAACCAGAGCCTGCGCCCACTGCGACTCGACAAGCCGCAGCTGATGGCGGCACTCAAGGCACAATTTGAAACCTCGTTGGAGCCAAACCAATGAAAACTGTTTCACTGTTTGCCAGTAAGACCCTGGAAATTGGCAGTGCCCGGCAGGCGAGGCTCTACCAGGCTGGCCGAATAGGTTACCAACTGATGCGCGGCGCCAAAGGGGTTAACCCTGTATTGGTGTGGGTCGATGCCGCCATTTCGGTACTTGACTGCCTCAACTCCTATTTTAAGCTGCAGCGTGCCAAAGAAGTCACCGAGCAGTTGCAAGCACAAAAACGTACGTTGCAGCATCAACTCAAAAACCTCAGCAAACAGATGGCACTGGAGCAAACGCTCTGGCAAATGGAGGCCGAGGAGCGCATGACACTGCTGCAACACAGATTACAGCACGACAATCACCTGACGACTCAACTTGTCGCAGAACTACAGAGTCGCCGCCAGAGTCTGGAGCTATTTCTTGGACAGTTGCAGCATCTGAGAAGTACCGCTCGCCGTGAGTGCCCAGAGCTCAGACGACTCAGCAGACTGACCGATGAGTTAATGAAGGCACAACTCTTGTGCTTGGTCAGCGCTTTTGAGTAACACCAAGCTTAGTTAAAGATTTGCGATTCATTATCGTCAACCCTAATTCACCTAAATCAAGGCTATTGAAGTTCAGAGGGCATACACAAATGAAAACTCCCAGCCGAATTGGCACCAAGTCCCCGGCCAAACCACAAAGCAAAACCCCGGAGCTAAGCGGCGCAGAAGTCGTTGCACTAGCCAAAGAGGCGGTCAGTGCTTATCAGAGTTACAACCAACTGGAAACTGCCAGAGCGGAAACTGAAAGAGTAAAAGCCGAAGCGTTAAAAGAGATAGAGCTGTCCGACAACGAATTACGTCAGGCGCAACTCAAACATCAGGAGCGCTGTCAGGAAATCGCCCTCGACAGGCTCAAGGCCGACAATGAACATCAACTCAATGAACAGGCCCATCAACGCTGGCGACAGAATCATCAAAGTCGCGAGCAAACGATTGAGATTTTGCGCCGTAAGGTGAGTTTGGGTGAAGCCAGCGATGAAGAATATCAGCTGCTGCAACTGTTGCATAAATTGCCAAACCTTTAATCCAGGAGTTTATTGAGTGCTGCCAGCCATCATCATAGGCATAGGGGTTACTGTCACAGCAACTGCGACCGCTTGGTTGTTCGATAGAGCCACAGCTAAAGAACATCAGCGCCACGACGAGTTGCGCGGAGACATAGACGCTCTCAATCGGCGTTATAGCCGCATGGCGGCAGAGCACGACAGGCAGCAAGCTCTACAGTTGAGTCAATCGTTGCAGCAACTCTTCTCCAAAATGGAAGCTCAATATCATGAGCTGCTGAATAAAGTCAGCCTGATAGACGCCGAACTCCAACTGTTACCCGAGCAAATAGCCACAGAGCTCAATGATGAGGGGCTGAGCCCCTATCGGCGCCGGGCGCTGCAGCAAAGTTATTGTCAGGTAGAAGATGCCCGCAGCCGCCTGGTTGCCTACAAAGACTATCTCGACTGGTATCTGGCACAACTCAAAGCCGTGCGGGATACGCTCGACACCGAGCCTTCGGTATCTGAACTCAAAAAACACCTGGATGAGCTTACGCCACCGAGCCCGACCTTACCCGCAGAATGGCTCTATGTCGGGAAAGTGGTGCTGGTAGAGCAAGATGAACTGGATACAGACCTGCCCTTCAACAGCAGGCTGCATCTTGGCAATAACCTGGGCTTGCAGGGCTGGAGCAACGACCTGCAGCGCAAGCTGTTTTTCAGCTATGACGATCCACAAGCCATTCCGCTGCAAATAACTCACCAACGCAGCGGCAAGAATGGCACCCGGTTATTCTATGCCTGTGTCGCCAGAGGTGTCGCCTGGGTAGAGGCGATAATGTCTGCCAGGCCAATGGCATTCGAAATTGAACGCCGGGTAGCCAAAGGTTATCTGGCCCATACTCAAGGCAAGGCCATATCCGCCTTTCTGCCAAGGCAGATGACCCCCAACCCCATGTTGGAACTGCTACCGGGCCAACAGATACAAGCCTGGCCAGAGCTTTACAACCTGACGCTAGACGCCAGCCCTGGCCAGCAGCAATCCCGGGGAAGAATTCAACTCAATATGCTGGACACGGCCGAACTCGGCGGCACAGATGAAGGCTCACTCTATCTTTACCTGCCTTCAGAGCTATTTTCTGAGCAGGAGCTCATGGCGCTGCGGGCGGATGATCCAACGCCCTGGCGCTTGCTCCATTCCGATATGGAACAGCACAGCGGTGACTTGCGACTGGCCCGCCACACTCTGGCGCTGAACTGCCAAATTGATACCAAGCAAGCCTGTTTGCGGGTCAGCGATGTCGAAGACTTTGAAGACAGAGGTCAGGGGTATGAGCTGCCCTTTATGTTGATCCCGGCAGACAGTGCTCTTGAGTCCAGTGTGCTGGCCAATCCGGATGGTATCAGTGCCCTTGTCGCCTTTATCAACCACTTGAGCAGCAGTGAAGCCGACAGCCAGACGCGGATGGCGCAACTGAAAATGCTGTGTCAGTGGCAAAGCGTGCTCGATTATCAGCAGGCGCAGTTGGATATCACCTTAGTGGGACGGGCCGACAAGCTGCAGGAACAAGAGCAGGACTTACTGCTGCACTTTATCGTCGATGGCAGTCAGCACCAGCTGCTGGCGGATTTCAAAGCCGGGTTCAAAGCGCAGCAAAGCAGTGGTTTTTCGCCTCGTTGCACCCTCGAATACTGGGGCGAAACCGCCGCAGGCGAATTTGTCTGGCTCAATCCCCTTCCCGCCCGGCAACAAAACCGCCTCGAAGTGACTATCGATTCCGGTAGTATGCAGCTGAGGTTGCCGCAAAAATGGGCACAAGAGCTGCAATCCACTCAGGTCGGTTCAACAAAAACATGCCTGCGGCTCAGTCTCAAGCTGTTTGACGATGCGCTTCAGCGACAACAAGCGGCTTTGGATGCATTTCGTAACGATGCCTTGGTCGAGCCCAGGCTAAAGCAGATACTTCTGGCACCGGGCAGCTATACGCCGCAACAGGATCCATTCTGGCAACACAGATTGCGCGCAGATCTTTGCTGGCAAAATACCCAACTGACCGAACGCCAGAAGCAGGTTATCCGCACAGCACTCAGTGAGCAGTATCTTGCTCTGATCCAGGGGCCACCCGGTACCGCCAAGACCACCTGCATAGTGGAGATGCTGCACCAGATTTTCCACCATAGTCCAGAGACCCGGGTATTATTGGTATCGCAGCAACATGCGGCGGTGGACAACGCCCTGGCACGCTTTATTGATTTACACCAAGCCTTGCTGGAGCAGCAAGAGGTACGGCTATTGAGAATTGGGGCCGATGACAAGGTCAGTGGCAAACTCAGCGACTACACCATTAAACAAAAGCTGAATGACTTTGAACAGCGAAGTCGCCGCAGTGCCCTGGCCTGTACAACCGAAGCCGAACCTTTGCCTGAGCTAGCTCACCGTTGGCTTTACGGCGTTTTGGGCACAGAGCAGGAACAACAAAGGCTTGATAAAGAGCTCAACTGGATGTTACTGGCAGATCATAATCTGGTTGGCGCGACTTGCGTTGGACTGGCTTCCAGACGTCAAAGCATAGATCAGCTCAGGTTCGACCTCGTGATCATTGATGAAGCCGGTCGCTCCACGGTACCCGAACTCATGATCCCTCTGCTCAGAGCCCGCAAGGTGATACTGATTGGCGATCATTTCCAACTGCCTCCCAGCGTTGCGCCGCTACTGCAAACAGATAAAGCCAATGACGAATTACCCTTTTTGAACGAATGTTTCCTGGAAACCAGTTTCTTTGAAGGCCTTTATGAACAATTGCCGCCCACAAGCAAAAGCTTTTTGGCTGAACAGTTCAGAATGCCGGAAAAGATAGGCGATCTGGTCGCCGAGCTCTTTTACAGCCCGGACGGTGAGCGACAACTGTTCAACGGCCGACAACTGAATGAACAAGACTTCGTCCTGCCGCACACCTTGATTTGGAAAGATGTCGCCGGTCAACAGCAACAAGAAGGCACCAGTAAGTACAATCGCGAAGAAGCCGAGGCGATAGTCACCTTTATCAAGAATCTGGCAGACAAAAATAATCTCCAGGAAAACACCACTGAGAGCCGGGTGACTCATCAGCCTGCCACGCCTCTGGGCATCGCCGTCATCACCCCCTATGGCGCCCAAAAACGACTGATCCGTGCCCTGATGAGCGAGTTATCATCGCCCGCGGCAAGTGGGGAATATCGCCTGGGTCAGTTCAATATCCGCATCAATACAGTGGACAGCTTTCAAGGCAGCGAAGATGAGATAGTCTGTTATTCCACAGTGCGAACCCGGGGCAACCTGCGCTTTATTCTCGACTGGAAACGACTCAATGTGGCCTGCTCCCGCGCCAAGCAAAGCCTGCTCTTCTTCGGCGATCTCGAGTTTCTGAGTCGCCCTGGCGCCGCCGGGAAATACAGAAACCTGTTTGCCGAAGTGATAGCCAGAATTCCCAAACATTGCCGATTACGAAGAAAACCGGATGCCGACGGCAAAAGCCCAAGACAAGCTACAGGCAAAAAAGCGACACATTCACCCAACAGACCAATGGGAAAACCGTCAAAGAATCGGCCTCCCAATGATAAACAATCAAGGCATAAACGGCACAAACGCGCGCCCAAGACCGAGCAGACGGTTTAATAACTGTCTGTTTTCCTTGGGCCTGCCCCGAAATGGAGTTCGGGCGCCAAACGACTATAACCCCTCAGGTAAGCCATGCTCACTTATCCGAAGTGTGGCCTTCAAGTAGCCGTAAACTTCAACTGCGCCCGGTTAATTGTAAAGGCCAGTTTATCAAAGCGACGGCAAGCCTTTTGTTCGTATCTTCCCTCAAAGAGCAAACTTAACTCTGACAACTCACCTTGTGAGCGCTCAGATACTTGCCCCATCTATTCCAACGTCTGCGGCCACTCATTTCGTGTATCCAATTTGTCCCTTTTACAAAAGATTTCCCTGCATTCGATCACAATTTATTAAATGATAACAATTATCACTTGCACTCATATTTGTAACAATATAAATTTTCCCCCCACTTAACGCTTATTTTCTCAATCGCTTCATTTGTTAATCAGGACAGATACTCATGCCTAGCTACACGTTTAAGCTCAACGCCCTGCTGCTCGCTATGCTGGCATCACCGGCCTTTGCCGACGATGCTGTCGAGCGCGGAAATCAATCAATCGAAAAAATTGTCGTTTTGGGGGAAAAGACAGAGAAATCATTGAAAGACGTGAGTTCATCTGTATCTGTCATCACGGAGGAGCAGCTTAAGACGCTGCAATACCTGTCGGTGCATGACGCCATCTCTGAAATACCCAACCTGGTAGTGCTGTCCGGGCAGATGCCCAATATCCGCGGGGTTTCCGGTAACGGAGCCGCCACCGGCTTTAGTGGGGTTTCCGGCGGCGCCAAGACCCGGGTATCGACCATAACCGATGGTGTGGCAGAACCTTTTATGGCGGATTTGACCGGCGATACCGGCATGTGGGACATAGAGCAGATTGAAGTGTTTCGTGGTCCCCAATCCACCAGCAATGGCCGCAACAGCATAGGCGGCGCCATGTTTATCAAGACCAAGGATCCGACTTTTGACTGGCAGGGTGCCGCTCGGGTGGGTTATCGCAGTGAGAGCCAATATATAGACTCGGCCGCCGCTATCTCCGGCCCTTTGATTGAAGATGAGCTGGCCTTTCGCCTGTCGGCGCAGCATACCGATGGCGAAACTTACGCCAACCCGGTTATCCATGAAGCTAACCCGCCGGGCTTTGATCTGAATAAGCTCAACACAGACAGAATAAGAGCCAAACTTCTGTGGGAGCCCGCAGCCATTGACGGCCTCAAGGCCATGCTCAGCTATGCCAAAAACCATGAGCGCGGCAACACGGGACGGCAATACTTCAGTGGTGACGATCCCTGGAAGTATCAGCCCATCAACCCCAGAAACATGGACACTGAATCCGATACCGGCAGCATCAAGCTGGACTACAGGATCAGTGACAATTTCTCGGTCGACTTCTTGCTGGCCAGAATGAACTACAACTGGGTGATGGATACCTATGACAAGGATCCTGCTACCGAGCAAGTGGTGAGTATGGAGGAGTCCAACACCACGGCTGAAACCAAGCTGCATTTTGGCCTTAACAGCGAACTCTACAGCGGCTTTATCGGCCTCTACTATTTCAAGCGCGATCAAGACTTCAACAGTATCGGCGGTTCGGTTTATCGCGGCGACGACAATAGTGACTCCAAAGCGGTTTTCGGCGAATTTACTTATAACTTCACCGATGACTTCAGGATCACCGCCGGAGGCCGGGTCGAACGGGAATCGCAGCTGCGTAACTTCTGGATGAAGCAGCCGCAAACGCCCATAGAAGATACCCTGGACAACAGCAAGACCATCAAGTTGCCCAAGCTGGTGCTGCAATATGATATCAATGCCGAGACCATAGTCTCCTTAAGCGGTCGCCGTGGTTACAACGCCGCCGGTGCGGCGATAGGCTTTCCGGAGAATGAGTTCTACTTCTACGATGAAGAGTACGTTAACGCCTATGAACTTGGGCTGAGAACCAGCCTGGATGGCGGTAATATCAACCTGAGCGCCAACCTGTTCTACAACGACTACGACGGATATCAGGCCACAGGTTCTGCCAGACGGGTTATCAACATGGACAAGGTGATTACCTATGGTGCCGAGTTTGAAGCCTCAGCCATGGTGACCCGGGATCTGCGCCTGCACGGCGGCCTTGGGCTGTTGAGTTCGGAAATCAAGGAACCTGGAGAAGGTTATGCCTCTGCCAAGGGCAATGAGCTGGATTCGGCCCCCTCAATGACCGCCAATCTCGGTGCCCAGTATTGGCTGACAGATCAGCTTACCTTCAGTGTCTCCGCCAACTATGTCGGTGAGTACTATGGTGACTTTGAGAACACAGAGGAACGAGTTGCCGGTGACTATGTGCTGGCACGTATGTCGCTCAATTATGAGACAGACAACTGGATCTTCAACGCCTTCGTCAACAACGCCTTTGATGAGAAAGCCGTGTTGAGTCGCTCTCCGGCAGCCCGTAACTACCCGGATGGCTATGCGGCGATAGTCGATCCCCGTAACTTTGGGGTCTCAGTCACCTACCAGTTTTAACCTTAGATAAGCCAAAAGGCTCCCAAGGGAGCCTTTTTAATTTTATTGAAGCCCCTTTGACCAAGAGTTACGGATTCCAAGCCGTTTCATGACTGAGTCTCACGCGGCGATCATTCCCTAAGTGCGTTAAACACAAGGCGGAAAACTCGCTTTGCCAACGGGTCAGCTCAAACCCATAGCGTTCTTGAAAGGCCTGAGTCTCAAAGTACATGGAATAGGCATAGTTTTGATACAGCATCAATCCAGGCAGCACTTGGCCAGCCTCTAGATACTCCCTGGATGCCGCCAGCATGATGGGATAGTTGTCGTTATGCTTTTCACCGCCGAATCCCGGCTTAAAGCCATCGAGCCGGCGGATGAAGGGATCATCTTCAAGATAAGTTTGCAACTGCACCTGGCTGAGCATTCGCATTACGCCATCGGAGGGGATGCCGAAGGCCCAATTACTGTGAAACGCCCGTAGAGCAGCATGAGCCGCCAGTTCATTTCGCCCCAAACGCCTCAACTGCGATGCCAGTGCAAACCAATAGTCACCCACTTCCGATAATTGCTCGCAGGCCTGCTGCAGTAAAATAATACCTGCCTCAATATCGTTCTGCGTGGCTGGCCCCTTCTCTGCTCCACGAAAAAACGCCTTGGCGCTCTGAACCAACATTGGCGCAAAGTCTGCGTCTTGCGGCTCTTCATCGCCGCGCTCCCAGTCGTTGGCTTCGAGCCAGGCAACAAATTTACCGGCGCCGGAAAAGGCCGGTACCAACTTGGCCTCATCGTGCCACATGTCACAGACTATCGGCGCCTCTGTCTCCCGGCCCAAGGGCCAATAGAGCCCAAAATAATCACCGTTGCCGAGCTCGGCATCGAACAGAGGCAGAAAGCCCAATGAAGGATAGGGTCCCATGGGCTGCTCGTCCGCAGCAAAAGGTGATAATAGATTGATTTCAGGAGGAATATACATGATGCAACATCTCTCTATCAGCGCGGAGGACAACAACTGTTTTTGAATGAGGCTAGCTCGCCGGCGGAATGGAATAAGTGCCCACGGCATGGGCCACCAGGTCGCTGTGTCCGTCCGAAAACACAGACACCTCGGCAATCGCCAGTGATTTACCCAGTTTCAGCAGCCTACAATCGGCGACAATGTCACACTCGGCACTGGGTTTACGCAGAAAGTTAATATTCAGGTTAGTGGTTACCGCCAGCGGCACTATGCCTATTTCCCCCAGCAAGGCGACATAGATGGCAATATCCGCCAGCTCCATCATGGTCGGCCCTGAGACAGTACCACCGGGGCGCAGGTGCGCCTGAGTTATCGGCTTACGCACTCTGGCTGACTTATCTCCCAGATGTTCAATCACAATGCCGCTATGTGGCAGCTCGTAGTTAATAAAAGCTTGCAGCTCGGCGATAGTCACCATCTAAACCTCCTTGATTGTTAGGCCAGTCGTTGCGGGTATCAATGGGCCATGGGTAATACTTGGTCATTGGCAGCCTCTGGTTTGGCCTTGTTTGCACTTCTACTCCTGTTTGGTCGTGGGCTTTGATACCGCTTTTGATTGTTGCCGCCGTTTAAGCTCACGCCCCTGAAGGGTGAATATCGACCAGACCAACAACAAAGGCAGCATTGGGACTATCCCCCAAAGTAAATCCACAGAGCTTGCCACCGAGTTATATTTAAGCTGATATACCGGCACCAACACCCAAAGGGGATAGCTGTAAAACAACCCTCGCACCAGGCGCATAGACAAACTGCGACGCAGCTCGGCGCCGGGAAGCGAGGCAAACATCAAGGCAAACCAGCCCAAAACGCCCGTCAGCAGCGCAAAACCCAGCACTAGCTGGATCAATAGTTCCGGCATTGCCCTCTCCCTGAGTATAAGCTTCTAACCCTTTTGACCGATTTACAGCGCTGACCGGAGCACTCCTGTCAGCCAGGAGTGGTCATCGCAGCAGCAAAGGCCAAGCGCCCACGACCAGCTCGCTCACTTTCAGCTTAATCACTGCCAGAATCACACCCCGGATCCGCAGCGGCGGTTTCCGCTGCACTATGGCCTGTACAGGCATCATGCAGGCTCGTGATAGAAAAATCCTGTGGCCGGCCAAAGATAACCTCCGCAGCTTCCCTTCTCAGTTGCCCATAGTCCGGCTCACTGGAACCTTGGGCGATGGAAGTTTGCATCGAAATGCGGGAAAACTCGGCCGGTGAGCAGTACATGGCATAGGCATAATATTCGTTGGTCGAAATCCTGCCATTGCTGTCACCGTCTCTGGCCGGACGCCTGAGCTTTTGTCTGATTAAGGCCCTTTCCAGCTGATTTCTGGAGTAATATCTCTTCTTGCCATAATGCTTTAGCAAATCCCTGGATAGCTTACGGGCATATTGCCTTATCTTTCGTTTTCGAAGCAGATGGGCAAACATAAGAACTCACTCTGCTTGGCTCGCTTCTCCAATATGCCGCTTTGTGCTCAGAGCCTAATTGGAGCCCACTTGCCGAGCGGCACCAAAGAACAGATATGGCGCGGCAAATAAGTTGATGATTAAGCTGTAAAACAGCGGCAACAAGGCCACGCCCAAACCGGCCATGATGGTTTCGGCGCCGCCTAAGCTTTGCATCAAAACCCGCAGCAAACCGTAAATAAACATAAGCCCGGCGGCCAACCAGCATACTTTGATGGCACCCCGTAATTTGGCGCGCCTTGTCGCAGCCAAAGGGGTAAACCAACAAGCCAGGGCGGGCGCAATAACGCCAAGCATGGAGGGGAAATCGATAAATATGGCCCAGTGCGCCGACAAAACCAGCTTGCCAAGCGTATACAAACAGACCAACCAGTAGACTATGACTGCTGCCCGGTTCAATTTCTCCTCCTGTTCTCGAAGTTAGGCTTCAAGTGCCAATTGCAGTAGTAAGTCCAGCTGAACCCTGGCATCGCCTCTTTGAGTCTTATCAATGGCAGGTTCACCACCGAGACGCAGTGCCGGGGTGTAAAAATAGATCTGGTTCTGCTGCAGCTTACCTTGCAGATCACTGACTTGCTGAAGATCCTTCTTCCTGAAGAAGCTGGCTTGCACTTCATCGTCACAACACCAGTCGTTGAAGAAATCTTCCATGCTCCAGGTGAGCACATCTGTCTGCGAAGTGTGGGGATCGATAAAGGCGATATCTTCATCCCCTTCATCGCTCAGGAGCCGATAATAAAAAATGTCGCCAAAACAGCTGATAGCGAAAGGGATGCGACTCATGTCTTCATCCAACATCAGCCAGCCCCAGAGATTGTCCAGGTATTCATCCGGATCAATAAGTTGGATTAAACCATCACCATAGTGGCCAAAGCCATGTTGTTGCCACAGTTCCAACAAGCACTCGGGCAAATGGTCCTGATATTTGGCAAGAGTTGGCGCCGATACTGATTTAATATCTGCACCGGGTGGCAGATGGTCGATAAAAGATTGCAGAAGCATTGAGGTAAAATTCCTTTTCCTATCAGAATAACTGTCACAAAACCTTGGGTTTTCCGTGACCTTGATTTGAAAGCCTTAGCAGGCACTTAGACATGGGGCGAGGATAAGCCCGTTGCCGATTATGCGGCCTTTGATAGCATGATTGCAATCCCGAGAGACGCACCGGCTATACACAAAGCCCAAAAATCGCTGAGACAGTATCGATATTTGTCCGCAATATCTATTCGATCGCAAAACTCTCGGCGACAAGCTTTAAGGTATCAGTCTGAGCTTGGTACAGCCCTGGCATCGAGCCGTAAAATGGTGAAGGCGATGCTTTCGCCGCTAATATTGCTATCGAAAGGTGCCTCCAGCCGACATAGGCCGACATCTATGACAGCACCTTGGGTAATATCGGTTATGGTGCCAAATGCGCGGTAGCTCCATCCCTGAATATGCTGCAGCTGCCTTAACCCCTCCGGGTTGCCGGCCAACATGGTGTTTTGATCCTCCTGTTCACAGGCGATACCGACGCTCAGCTCAATATCAATGATCTCACCATAAGTCAGGCTGTCACCACCGAATTCATCCATCACAGTAAGCGGCTGCCCCGCCACTTCAATAACGGCTTCGAGGTAATCGCCCTCGGTTTGCTTAAATACTGCTTGCACGGTTTTCCTTATAAAATTCTTTTTTGAGGCTGTTTCTCAGTTGGTCATTGCTCAGCTTCTTTGACCGCCAGCCACTCACATTCGGCTGTGGTGGCCAATTCCCCCAGTTGACGACGCTGATCCCGCCCCTGGAAACTGGAACGAGCCCCCTTGAGGATAGGTACCGCATATTGAATATCACGGGCCAGTTGCCCGAGAAATAGATTGCCGGAACGGCGATATTCCGCCATTTCCTGCCCATTGAGCTGGATCATAAAGCGGTTGTTATGTCGGCAAAGCACATCCAGATATAGTTGTCCTTCATGCTCCAACAGGTACCATTGCGCTTGAGACATTGCCAATACTTTCATACCCAGCTCCCGACTATGCCGCTTTTGCCGAAAGAGGCACTAAATTACAGCAGCGTAAGCCACTCTGAGGTATCTGCCAGAATAAACTCATAGCGTTTGCCATCATTGAGAATGACCCGCAGCGCATCTGCCGATATAGGGAAAATACCGCCGCCAGTAGCCAGACACTTTTCTACCGCGCAGATATCATCACGCTTGAGTGTGTAGGGCCCCAGCCCCAGTTGCTGATTGAAAGGCACAAACCTGAGTTCATTGCCGGTCAAAGAAATCTTGCCATCGGCTTTGGCCACTCCGTTCTGCACTGTAGTCATTGACGATTTGATCAGTTCTGCTGCCATCCTTGCTTCCTCTTGGGTAATGCCTTGCTTCCTTAAGGCCTTGTTGGCATAAGCCATCAATAATGTTCAAACTACCCCAATAAATGAGGTTTGTCATCCCGATGAACGGGCACTGCTACACAGCAAAACTCAGGCGATAGCCTCTGGCAGGATGAGCTCCGGCGCACCAAAACTGTGAAGTCGGCCATCAATAATGGCCAGCGCGTCTTCATCCGAGCAGAGATAAACGGGCAAACCATGCCGCTTAGCCAATTGCTTTGCACGCTGTTTTTGGCTGAGGCCATGGGATTGGTCTCGGCTCTGCGAATGAACCACATGGGGCACAAATAAAAGGTCGGCCAAGCCAAGCGCCTTCAGGTTTTCAAGGCCCACTGTATTGCTGTCACCACAAAGCGCCGCGGTTTCTATGTTGGCGGTCAGCAGCATGGCACCGGCACTGACACCAACCAGAAGATGTCCGGATGCAGCATAACTCTTGAGTTTCTGCTGTTGATTGCGACTATGCAAGCCGCGCAAAAAACGGTAAGTATCCCCGCCCGAGAGATGCACTAAAGGCTTATCCAGTAACGTCTGCATCACAGTATCGTTAAAACCCTGCTCAAAATCCAGGTAGGTGTTGAGACCTATGCCAAGGCCTTGATAAAACGCCTGTGTTGCCCGGTAGAAATCTCCCTCGGGATCAGGCTCTGAACCTATGTAACCACCCGCTTGTCCTTTAAGCCCCAAAGCCTCAATAACAAACGCTAGCGCCTTATGGCCGGTTGCGCTTTGGTGATTACTGAGCAGCAGTAGATTCATACTTTTTCGCTCCTTGAAAGTCGGCAGTTTCTTGCAACACCCAGAGTTTCCCGCTCACAGCCTCAACGGCCATTCGCGCCGTGATTGATAAAGTTCTTCAGCCTAAGACATCAGCGCAGGGAGTCAAAAGCAGCCAGCAGTGCTTCATCTTCTCTTTCTAACAGGCATTCGCCAATCTCATCTATGGGTAACGCAGCGCTGCGGTACAACAGCTTAAGGGCTTCAATATGCTCAAGAGTCAGTTCATGCTCGGTAAGCAAGAGCGACCAATCGAAACTGTCGACAAGCGCCTGCTCGACACCATCGGCATACAGCTGGTTAAACCTTTTTGGGTTGTGACCGAAGATCAATGCCGCCAAGCAAGCATATTCGCCGAATTCACTGTCATCATCAAAGCAGTAATCCAACGCTATGCCCCGACTTAGCAAGGCAGCCAAAGCCTGTTCACCGGCTCCATTCAAATGGTATTCATTGTAAAACAAACAGGCCGCCGCCGTAGCCAGTGCCTTATGGGAGAAGGCGTATCTGGGCAGTAGAAAATTAAAAATGGCGTAAGCGTCAGACTCTCCTGCAAAGACCAATTCCAACAACCGGTTATGGTCCAGGCGGCCACCCACTGAAATAAACGCGCTAATAAAACCGAGATAAACATCGTGACACAGCCGGTAAAGATGTTCAGGGTCGTCTTCGACCAAGCTGCCATCCGGGCCGTTGACTTTGATGATGTCAAATAGCGGCGTAAACTGCTTCGGCTCGGAATAATACGCCACACGGCAATACATAAGGTAATAGATTTGATAGTCCTTGATAACGGCGTTCGCTCTGAGATAAGAGATGATCTCAAGCCAGGCTGGGTCTTTCTCTATCCTGAACATATATTGGGACCAGGCTTTCGGCATGTGCTGGCGCAAATAGTCCAGATTGCCTTCTTCAATATGTTGTTTTATCTCATTTAATCCACGAAACACGGCATTCCTCTCATAACAGGTGTAAATTTTCTCCGGGAAATCCCGGGCTTGGTAGGTAAAAGACCTGAGTTAGGGCTGACTCAGTTTTTGCTCAAGCGCCCGGTTCTGAGCCATAATCTCTTCGAGAAAAACCGAACCATGCAGCCTGGCCAATTGCAGCGCCTTGATAGACGCCGCCATAGCCTTATCGAGCTGTTGGTTAAGCGTATAGGCCGTTGCCAGGCTGTCCCAAAGGATTTCCGAGCGAGCGAATTTCTCTACTCCTTGCTCCAATATGGCAACGCCCCAGGCAGTTTGGCCCTCATAGGCGGCCTTTAGGCCGTATACATTGAATTGATGTGCCGACAACGGAAAGGTATAATAGCCATACTCGGCAGTTTTTTCCCTGTAGAACGCCAGCAGCTGTTGCAGCGACATCACATCGACTTGTGGTACCGCGTTCCAGCCACTGAAGATGGCTTTAAGCCCCTCGACATTGCCAATCAAGGGAGTGCTGTCGTGGGTTTCTCGGGCAAAACGGGCATTGAAAACCTGTAGCTTTGACGGCTTCTTGGTTTCCAGTTTTTGCAGCATGGCATCAAAGGCCTGCGCCATCTCGCCTGGCTCACTCGCCATACTGAGAAACCAGCGCATGGGCGCTTTGCGCTCGCGAGTCTGGTATTTGTCGTAATCTGTAATCAAGGCACCATCGTCCCACCACAGGCTGGGACTAATGGCTATCGCGGCATTGAAGGACGATGCCGGACCGAGCACCTGATAACTGCTGTAAAGCCCGGCCAAAGAGTGGCCAAATATCATCCGGTAAGGCGCCAGACGGTAACGTTCACTCAATGTAGGCAGCAGTTCCTCTGCGATAAAACGGTTATAAACATCGGCCTTTCCCGCCCTTGCGGCGAAATCTTCCGGCTCTGTGGGAGTAAAGTACTTGAGTCTGTCGCGGGTGCTTATGCCCACCACTATCATTTCCGGTACTATGGCGTATGTGCTCAGAAAGCCGACGCTGGATGCCACATGATGAAACTGAGTCGAACCATCAAGTACCAACAGCAAGGGGTAATGAAAACTGTCTGAATGTCGATAACTCTCGGGCAAAGCAACCTGAACTGTCACGGCTTCATCGATAAGCCCGGCCGCAAGTGTAAAACGCTGCTCTTCGGCCAATACAGTCAGCGACAGCAAGGCACAAAGCAAAAATACGAATCTCATGGAAATCCTTGTCAGTAAAACGTCTTTAAAGGGCATTCAAAGGCCGGCCGGCGCGGGATAAAAGAAATCTTTGCCGTTCATCGCCAATGCCTGCAACTGCCCGGCATCTATCGCCAGGCTCACCTCGGCGCTCCAGGCAGGAAAACCACCTTTGGCTAAAAGGCTGACGGTCAATAGCAGATGGCCACAGGCATCTGTCGTTGCCACAAGACTGTACTCACCTTCTATGGCAGCCCAGCTTTGCTCGCCTTGCCAACCCTGCCACTGCCGGGCAAGCTCCTCAAAGAAATCCGCCGGGTTCCGTCCGTAGGGAAGATTATCCACCCTCACACTTGCCTGCATGCCTTCTCCCGAGATGGTCACGCAATAGTGTTTAAGCCAACCACTGATGTCCAGCTCGGGTTTATGAAAACGCACAGAGCAGCCAAAGCTGTTTTTCAATATCCATTCTTTCACCTTCCCGGCGTCCTCTTTACCTGGATTTAAAAGCAGCCGGGTTACAAACGGCCTTTGAGCGGGTGCTGAGTTTGCCAACCACTGGCTCCACGACTGCTGACAAAATACACCAGCAGATCGGCCGCGCCACGATGGCTGACCCAATGAATGAGTGACGTAGCCATTGAGCGGCTCGCCACCTGACACCAGAGACTATCCTGATTGTGTGTAGCGCCGCGGCTGTCGACTCGATAAACCAATAGATCGGCGGCCGCGCGGGAGCTGACTTCATGTACCAGCACCTTGGCCGCTCCCCGAACCTGAACCTCATAAATAAGCGCCATAAAACCTCCCTGTTGTAGCTTGGCTCTTGGTGGTTTTGCCTCTTATATCTAAATGCCACGCCTGTGATGCCTGAACACTCAGGGCTGTAGCATGCCTAAATCTTCAGCCACTTTCAGCGGGTTAAAAGGCCCGTCGATAGCCTTTGCCAGCGCCTCAACCTGACTCTGATCCAGGTGTTGTATCGCCTCTTTGTCCGGCGCCTCAAAATAGATAAAACCTTTGAGCAAGTCGTTGAGTGTGGTGATATCGGCATCGGCGAGTACCGCTTTGAGTCTCAGTGCTTCATCCTCAGTACACTGATAGTCTTTTAACTCATTCAGGTAAATCAACACTGCTATCTTGTCTTCACGTGCCAGAGCGTTGAACCAAGGGCTGGCGGGGAATGTGAGTGTCGATGTCTTGCCCTGACGATCACATGCTTGCCAGCTGTCATTCCATTGCTTCAGATAGGAAAACTTATCGACTTGAGTTGCGCAGCCTGACAGCAACAGCGCAATTGATACCACTATGATTTTCTTCATAAATCCCTTTTATTCTGCAAGCTTGTTGAAGATACCAACAACCCGCTTGAGATCATCCTATTTAAAAGCTCATGCCATAAACCCTGTGACACTAGCGGCTTGATGCGGCGAGGCCAATGCCGAAGCAGACAAAGACGCCGCCGCTTAGCTTATTCAACACTGAGCCTCCCTTGCCGGAAGCCAGCTTGGTCTTGGCAATGGAAGCAAACAGGGCATACAGAGTGTGAATAAGGATCACCAAGCCACTAAAGGTTGCGGCGAGTAAGGCAAACTGAGGAGCGTATTCCCGCTGCAGGTCGATAAACTGCGGGAATATCGACATAAAAAACACGATCGCCTTGGGGTTGGAGATGGAGACTAAAAATCCTTCGGCGAAACACTTGCGAGCGCTGCCTTGCTGTAAATGAGCGCTGCTGGTGCCACCACCCTTGGCTCGGAACATTTTCAGGCCAAGATAGATAAGATAAGCGGCGCCAATAAACTTAATCAGGGTAAAGGCCAGCATTGAACTGGCCAACACAACCCCCAAACTGGTGGCCGAGATCAAGGCAACAAACAAAATAGCCAGTGCGACCCCAAAGATACCGGCAAAGGTCTTGAGCAAGCCGCGTTGAATCGAGTTATTGACGGTCAGCATCACCGCTGGCCCAGGCAAGAGAATGGTGGCCATGGCAACACCGAAATACACAAAATAGTTATCCATTTTTATTCCTGAACTGATAAAACTGTCAAAAACCCTTAATCCATTCAAAATCTGCCAATCATTGTCATAGATATGGGCCTGCAACCTCGCAAACCCGCAAACCCGCAAACATGGATAAGCGATAAGATCAAATCATCACCATAACCCAGGCGCACAAGTTTGATGTGCTGGAGAATCAACATCCGGTAATGAGTAAACAAGAGAGCGCGCCGAACCTTGAGTTCAATCGGCGATAGCTACCGCGGAACCGACAATCCTTTTCGTCCCTGAAACATCCTTGAATACCCCGGGAGCTTGTACTGTATCTCATTGATAGTTATGGCGACCATACCCAAGCAAGTCACAGATTACAAGAAGATTTCCCGAAGGCCAAAGCCGCTTCTTTGGGTGCAAAATCGCGCTGGTTGTGGTGCCAACAGGATTTGCTGTTTCCCGGTCCATCCCATTAGAGTAAACTCGTTTGCTTATTCCTTGAGCCAGGGAGGCTGGAGCGGCTGCCAAGATTTTGGGACGGGCTCGAAAGGGAATAACCTATCAACACCAAGGAGGGAACATGAAGCACTATCGAGGCAGTTGCCTTTGCGGCAAGGTTCGTTTTGAAATCAGCGCTGAGCTGCAGCAGTTCTTTTTGTGCCACTGCAGTCGCTGCCGCAAGGATTCAGGTTCGGCCCACAGTGCCAATCTGTTTTCAGACAGCGCCGAGTTAACCTGGCTCAGTGGCCAGGACGCCATTACTGCGTTTACCCTGCCCGGTACCCGCCACAGCCGCCACTTTTGTGCCGTTTGCGGCTCGCCGCTGCCCAAAGCGGTCGAGGGTGGCCACCTACTGCAAATACCCGCAGGCAGCCTGGACGATGAGCCGGGCCTGACTCCCCAGGCGCACATTTTTTGTCAGACACGCGCCGCTTGGGATCAGGCTTTGGAACAAGTGCCCGGCCTGGAGCAGGGCCCGGTTTAAGAGTATAAGGCACCGCCCTGTGATGATAGCGCCACTCCCAGTCCGCATGACTTTACTTTTACTCAAGAGCGATTATCTCGGCAGCTTAGGGAAGTATTGTAAAGGACTAGGGCCATTTGCTGCGCCCCCCTTGCATTCAGGCCTGTAAGCCGACGCAGAGCACACATGGGACTTATTCGCACCTTCCCTAGACTTATGATCCCGGGTTTACCGCCAACTCCACCATGGCAGCGGTGTACATCTTAAGGTTCAGCTGCAACTGCTCGCGGGTGATAAACTCATGTTCACTGTGGCCTGTATACTCGACACCCGGCATGGCCGGACCAAAACTGAGGGCATTGGGAAACAGTTTACTGTTGGTGGAGCCGCCAATAGCAACAGGTTTAGGGTCGGTAATACCGGTAAACTCGGCAAACACATTGAGCAGGGTTTGCAGATGCGGCGCCTTATCCATCACCTTGGGCTCGCCCCAATAGCTGCTGACATCGACCAGAGTCACGCCGTGGGATTGCTGCCAACCGGCCAGCGCCGCAGACAGCTGTTTATCCAAGGTTTCCGGGCTCTTGCCTATGGGGCGCCTTAGGTTAAGCGTAATACTGGTACCACCCTGCCCCCACTCCACCACAGTCGGCGCCAGCGACATAGGGCCCATAAAATCATCACTATAGCCCAGCTCGCCAAAGCGCTCGGCATAGAGGTCCAAGCCTATCATTTCATTGATAAATGCCAGGGTTAATGCCGACTGGCTCGGCGCAAATATCTCAGACTCCAACAGCGCAGCCAGATGAGTCACGGCATTGACACCATCTTCAGGGGTTGAGGAATGGGCCGATTTACCGTTGGCGGCTATCTCCAGGCTGTCGAAATCCAGGGTAAAATCATAGCGCATCCCCTGCTGGGCTTCTGCGGCGCGTTGCAAACGGCTGACCATGGCGCTGTCGGCTCCGCGGATCAGGGCCAAGGCCTGCTGGGGGATCTGACTGGCAAATGAGCCACCGCTGAAATGCTGCAGTTGCGGTTTATCGAAATTAGGCGCCTTGACTTTGGGTTCAGGTATCGTGAGTTTTATCTGACTCCAGCCCTTCTCGGCGGTGACTACAGGATATTCGGCGTCTATGGTGATATTCATATCGGCCGCTTGATAGTCCTTGAGAAACACTTTCAGCGGCTCCCAGTCCGACTCCTCGGCCAGATATACCATGAGCTCGATGCGGCGATTCAGTTTTACCGACTTGTCCTTGAGCGCCTTCATGGCATACATGGCGGTGACTATCGGCCCCTTGTCATCTTCGGTGCCGCGGCCTATCAGCTTGCCCGGTTGCGATTGAGTATCCAGTTGATAGGGACTCTGGTGCCAAAGCGTTGAATTGGCCGGCTGCACATCCCCATGGGTAATAATGCCAAGCTTATTAGCGCCGCCGCCCCTGTCTTCGCCAAGGCCTATCAAGAGCACATAACCGTGATCGGCATAATCCAGCCCCAACTGCTCAGCTTGGGCCTTGAGCGCCTGCTTGAAGCCGATGAATTCCGGATTGGTGTCGGGTGTCAACCCTGGGATAGCCTCGGTATTGAAGTTCACCAACTCGGCGAGACTCTGTTCCATCTCGCTGCCGTAGCGGTCAAGGCTGTACTGGGCCAAGGTTTTCGACAGTGGCGAGACTTTACTCGTTGCAGACTCTGTACCTTGGGCAGCACTTACGCTTGAAGTCTGGCTTGAAACCTGGCTCGAGGGCTGAGCCGTAAGGCCGCTCTCTGCGCTTACAAAAGGAGCAAACACGCACAGGGACAGCGACAGGGATAAACGGGAAAGTGTTCTTATCATCATGGCAGGGTGGCTTTTGTTATCTTTTATTTTCAATGGCCTGAGAGTGTGCCACAGATACAGTTTCGATACTGCATTCGCTAAATTTTGTTACAAACTAAACAGGACAAAATTGGCCTTTTTCAATACGGCATGTTACTAAGGACGGCTTCGGCGCGGCCCGCTGCGCCATACGGGAGATAAACACCAGCATAGAGGAATAACAATGAAGGGAATGACCCTCTCTCCAGTGGCTCTGGCCCTGGGATTGGCGCTGACACTGAGCGCCTGCGACAACCAGCCTGTATCCCAGAGCGACACATCTGCCCAAACTCAAGCGCCTGCTCTCCAGAATGGCACAGGCACAAACCCAGCCGCAGCCAAGGCCGAACAAACCCGGGACAACCCTTTCTTCCAGCCCTGGAATACTTACCTTGAAATCCCCGCCTTTGATCGCATCAAGTCCGAGCATTACCTGCCGGCCTTCAAACAAGGGATTGCCGAGCGCAAGGCAGAGATTCAGGCCATCATAGATAATCCGGCCGCCGCTGACTTTGCCAACACCATAGAAGCCATGGAGCGCAGTGGCGCCTTGCTGACCAAGGTGTCAGGGGTGTTTTATAACCTCACCAGCGCCGACACCTCCGCCGAGCTGCAGAAGATCTCCAAGGAAGTATCCCCGTTGTTGTCTTCCAGCCGCGATGATATTTACCTGAACAACGCCTTGTTTCAGCGGGTCAAGGCTGTCTATCAGCAAAAAGATCAGCTGGTACTGAACCCGGCGCAGCAGAAGCTGCTCGAAGACACCTACAAACGCTTCAGCCGCGGCGGTGCCAACCTGGATGAAGCCGGTAAGGCGGAGCTTAGAAAGCTCAATGAAGCGATTGGCAAGCTGAGCTTGGAGTTCGGCGACAATGTGCTGGCAGAAACCAACGACTTTGAACTTGTGATAGACAAGCAGGCCGATCTGGCCGGTCTGCCGCAGGATGTGATTGACGTTGCCGCCCAGGCGGCCATCAAGCGCGGCCATCCCGGCAAATGGGTATTTACCACCCAACGCCCCTCCGTCACCCCGTTTTTGACCTATGCCGATAACCGAGAGCTGAGAGAAAAACTCTACAAGGGTTATATCGAGCGCGGTAACAACGACAACGCCCACGACAACAAGAAGGTGCTGGCAGAGCTGGCGGCTCTTAGAGCCAAACGAGCCCAGCTTCTGGGCTATCCGAGCCACGCCCACTATGTGCTGGAAGAGCGTACTGCCAAGACTCCGGAAAATGTCTACGCCCTGCTGGATAAAATTTGGCCCGCCGCCCTGGCCCAGGCCGAAGCCGAAAAGGCCGAGATGCAAAAGCTTATCGACAGCGAAGGCAAGGATTTCAAACTGGCCGCCTGGGACTGGTGGTACTATGCCGACAAGATACGCGTCGCCAAGTACAGCTTTAACGAACAGCAGACCAAGCCATACTTCTCGCTGGAAAACACCCTCAAGGGCGTGTTCTACACTGCCAACCGCCTCTATGGCATCAGTGTCACCGAGCGTGACGATCTGCCCAAGTATCACCCGGATGTACGCACCTTCGAGGTGAAAGATAAAGATGGCAGCGTTATCGGTATCTTCTTTGGCGATTACTATGTGCGTGACAGCAAACGCGGCGGCGCCTGGTCCAATGCCTATCGCCGCCAGGCGGTGGTCGATGGCGTCAACGAGCAGCCCATCATAGTCAACGTACTCAATTACCCTCGCCCCAGTGGCGATGAGCCGACGCTGCTGACCTTCGATGAAGCCGGTACCCTGTTCCATGAATTCGGCCATGCGCTGCACGCCTTGCTGTCCAAGGTGGAGTATCGTTCCCAGTCCGGCACTTCCGTGCCCCGCGACTATGTGGAGTTCCCGTCACAGGTGATGGAAAACTGGATGACTCAACCGGATGTGCTGGCGCATTTTGCCAAGCACTATCAAACCGGTGAGGTGATCCCCCAGAGCCTGGTAGACAAGATCCGCGCCGCCAGCAAGTTCAACCAGGGTTTCGCCACGGTGGAATACATGGCAGCCACCAAGCTGGATCTGGACTGGCACAGCAGCAGCGTCACCGAACCTCAGGATGCGGCCGCCTTCGAGCAGCAATCGCTGAGCAATATGGGGCTGATCTCTGAGATAGCTCCGCGCTATCGCTCCACCTACTTCAGCCACATCTTCTCCGGAGGATATTCGGCCGGTTATTACTCCTATATCTGGTCTGACATTCTCGGCGCCGATGCCTTTGAGGCCTTCAAGGAAAACGGTATTTTTGACCCGGCTACCGCCAAGGCGTTCCGCAGTAACATCCTTGAGCGCGGTGGCAGTGAAGATCCTATGGCGCTTTACAAGGCGTTCCGTGGTCAGGAAGCCGCCATTGAGCCACTGCTGCGCAGTCGCGGCCTGCTGGCGGAATAAACGCTTGCCGGATTAGCAATGTCCAGCAGCGCAATCAAAAAGCCGTTCACTCAGTGAACGGCTTTTTTAGTTCTTTATCAGGGCTGGGCTTTCTCAAGGCTGACCGGTGTATTGCTTGACTCCGGGCGGGATAACAAACCAGTCCTGCTTTTCACTGACCCAGGCATGGGCACTCGGCTGAATGATACGGGTATCTTCCAGGTTACTGGGCTTGAGCTTGATACTCTGCGGCTCTGCCGGGTTGTAGTGATAGATACGATTGCCGCAGCGACCACAAAACTTGGCGGCGCTGATATTACCGCTGGCCGAACCACGCTGCCAATGGCTCAGTTCGCCACTGAATTCTATATCTTCGGCTCTGACAATCGCCGTGATGCTGAAGGCACTGGTGGACAGCTTCTGGCATTCCTTGCAGTGGCAGGCCACCACCATCTGCGGCGGCGCCAACAAGCGATAACTGACAGCGCCGCACTGGCAACTGCCCTTGATGGGATAACGAATAGCTTCCATAGCTTTTATCATCTTATTTGAGGGATAAAAAACACCCGCCATTTGGCGGGTGTTATCAAAGGTTTCAGTCTACCAGGCCTCGGCGCTTGAGCAGCGCATCCACTGTGGGTTTCTGGCCGCGGAACTGGATGTAGTCCTGCATCAGATCCTCACTGTTCCCCTTGGAGAGAATTGCCTGACGATACTTGTCACCATTGGCTCGTTTGAGGCCACCTTCTGCCATGGTATGGGCAAAGGCGTCGGCAGCGAACACTTCGGTCCACAGGTAAGCATAATATCCGGCCGAGTAACCGCCACCGAATACATGGCTGAAATAAGTCGACTGGTAACGTGGCAACACAGGCGCGTAATCCAGGCCATGTTTGGCACGGGCCTTGGCTTCGAAGGATTTAACGTCCGCCACTTGTTCACCAGCCTTGAGTGAGTGCCACTCCATATCAAGCAGCGCTGCGGCCAGATACTCTACCGTGTCATAGCCCTGGTTGAAGGTAGCCGCTGCTCGCACTTTTTCCAGCAAGGCTTGCGGAATTGGCTCGCCGGTTTTGTAATGTTTGGCATAGTGAGCCAAAACGTCCGGATCTGTGGCCCAATCCTCGTTGGCCTGGGATGGGAACTCAACAAAGTCCCTTGGAGTAGCGGTACCAGCAAGGCTTGGGTATTTCACCTGCGAGAACAAACCATGAATGCCGTGGCCAAACTCATGGAACATGGTAGTCACTTCATCAAAGGTCATCAGCGTAGGCTGACCTTCGGCTGGCTTGGGAATATTGAGCGCGTTGTACACCACAGGCTTGTTATCCAAAAGGAAGCTTTGGGTCACGTACTCATCCATCCAGGCGCCGCCGTTCTTGCCTACTCTGGCGTAAGGGTCCAGATAGAAGAGCCCGATAGAGCTGCCGTCTTCGTTGAATACTTCCCAGGCGCGGACATCTTCCTGCCATACCGGCAGATCCTTGCGCTCTTTCATTGTGATGCCGTAGAACTTCTGCATGGCGTAGAACATGCCGTCATTCAGCACGGTATTGAATTCGAAGTAGGGCTTGATCTGGCTCTCATCCAGATCGTATTTGGCCTTGCGAACCTGCTCGGCATAGAAGGCCCAGTCCCATGGCTGCAGCTCAAAGTCGGCACCGGATGCCTTGATTTGCGCCTGGATATCCTTGCCTTCAGCCTTAGCCTTGGTAACGGCCTTGGGTGCCAGGTCATCCAAAATGGCAAATACCGCATCCGGATTACCGGCCATCTGATCGGCCAGTGCATAGTCAGCCCAGGTTTCATAACCCAGCAGTTTGGCCTTTTCGGCGCGCAACTGTGCCTGCTTGAGTACGATAGGACCATTGCTGGCCATGGCGCGATTGGCCGAAGTCTGCCAAATTTTCTCTCTCAGGCCTCTGTCTTCCAGGCTCGACAGCAGTGGCTGGCGGGTGGTATTCACCAGGCTTATCAGGTAGCCCTCTTTACCCGCTTCCTTGGCGGCGTTGGCCAGGGCGCCTATCTCATCCTCACTCAAGCCTTTGAGCTGCGCCTTATCGGTCACCAGGATCACATCATCCTTAAACGACTTGAGAATGTTTTGCGAAAACTCGGTCGACAATGTGGCCAGCTCACCGTTGAGCTCACGCATTTGGGTCTTGTCGGCTTCGCTCAATTTGGCGCCGGCACGGACGAACTGATTGTAATAGAAGTCCACCAGACGCTGATCTTGCGCGCTCAGGCTATCTTTGTGGTTGTAGACAGCTTCAACCCGGGCAAACAACTTGGGATTGAGGAAAATATTGTCGCTGTGTTCGGTAAGCTTGGGAACGATTTCCCCTTGAATGGCCTGAAACTCATCGTTGGAGATCAACCCGGCCAGATTGAAGAAGACCCTGGAAGTACGATTGAGAATGGCGCCGGTCTTTTCCATCGCCACTATGGTGTTATCAAACGAAGCGGCTTCGCTGTTGTTGATTATGCCGGCAATTTGCTGGTTGTGTTCCTTGATCCCGGCTTCAAAGGCCGGCAGATAGTCTGCGATTTTTATCTTGTCGAACTGCGGGGCATGATACTGCAGCGGACTTGGGCTGAGCAGCACATTGCTTGCTGTTTGTTCGGTGCTTTTTGCCTCTGGCGTACTTTGGCTCGCTTCTTTGGCCGGGGCATTGCTGACGGTTTCATTGGTTTGCTGTTCGGCACAGGCACTCAGCACCAGTGCAGCGCCTATGGCGGTGGCGATTAATGTCTTACGCATCTTGACTCCATTAACGGCAGGCTATTGCTTAGTTATGATTGAATACCCGGGACACCTGTCTCGGCGGGGCAACAGCCCTGTTGATTCCCGCCATTACCTTAACAACTCTTCCGCTATTTGGACAATGACTTAACTGTAAGAAATTCTGCCCTCCCCCGAGGGGCCGACATGACTGAGCAGAAATCCAGCGCCAAAGTTGGGCCTCTTGCGGTCACTGGATCAAGTTTTGAACAACCGGGACAGTCAGCGGACATTTATTTGCCACTTGTCACAAATTGTCACCCGTTTTTAACGGCCGATGTCACATAAGTGTCGCCGCCTTTGGGTATACTGCGCCTTGGTTAACCAGATTAATCACATGATTAACAGTGATTTAACCGGATGATGGACGGGATAATCTCCCGGGGTCGATAATAAAAACCAAGAGTAGTAAACAATGCAAACTAAAACATTAGTAACACTGGCGGTTGCCGCCGCAATGGGTCTCAGTGCCTGTGGCAGTGACAACAAGGATGAGCCAACGGTGAGCGTAGATCTGCGGGTTTTGGAAACCACAGATCTGCACACCAACATCATGGATTACAACTATTACAGCGGCAAGGAAGACCCTACTATAGGTCTGGCCCGTACCGCCAGCCTGATCCATGCCGCCCGCAAAGAAGTCACCAACACAGTATTGGTCGATAACGGCGATCTGTTGCAGGGCAGCCCCATGGGCGACTATATGGCCAAGGTCGGTATCACCGATGGCGAAGTGCACCCCGCCTACAAGGCGATGAACCTGCTCGATTATGCCGTGGGTAACATAGGCAACCACGAATTCAACTACGGCCTGGATTTCCTGGAGAAATCCCTCGCCGGCGCCCAGTTCCCCTATGTCAACGCCAACGTCTATTGTGATGCCGATGATTGCTGGAAGGGACTCAAGAAAGGTGACAACCTGTTTACCCCTTATCTCATCAAGGAAACCGAGGTTAAGGACACTGACGGCAACAGTCACAAGCTCAAGATTGGCTATATAGGATTTGTGCCTCCGCAAATTATGCTGTGGGACAAGCAGAACCTCACCGGCAAGGTTCGCGCCGAGAGCATAGTGGAGAGCGCCAAGAAATTTGTGCCGCAAATGAAGGCTGAAGGCGCCGATATCATTATCGCCATTCCGCACTCAGGCATTGGCTCCACCGAAAACCCAGGCGATCCTGCCGCCGAAAACGCCACCTATGCCCTCACCTATGTCGACGGCATTGATGCCATCATGTTCGGCCACAGCCACTCCATCTTCCCCGATGCCCGCTATGCCGACCTGCCCAACACAGATGTGGAAAAAGGCCTGCTCAACGGTGTCCCCGCCGTGATGCCGGGTCGCTGGGGCGACAACATGGGCCTGGTCGACTTCAAACTGCAACGTAAAGACGGCAAGTGGACTGTGCTCTCGGCCCGCACTGAGGCCCGCCCTATTTATGACGGTGCCAACAAGACGCCTCTGGTGGAAGCCGATAAGGACATTCACGATGCGGTTGAGCTGGAACACCAAGGTACCATCGCCTTTGTCGAGCAGCCAATCGGGGTAGCCGCCGCCGACATGTTCAGCTTCCTGACGCTGGTGCAGGACGACCCGACTGTGCAGATTGTCTCCGACGCCCAGATAGCCAACGTCAAGGCCAAGCTGCCGGAAGCACTCAAGTCATTGCCGGTGCTCTCTGCAGCCGCGCCGTTCAAGGCCGGTGGCCGCCATAGCACCACCAGTGATGCCGATCAGTATGTGATGGTGGACAAAGGGCCGCTGACCTTCAAGAACGCCGCCGATCTCTACCTCTACCCCAACACTATGGTAGCGGTTAAGGTAAACGGCGCCGAGCTGAAAGACTGGCTCGAGTGTTCAGCCAACCAGTTCAACCAGATAGATCCTGCCAGCACTGAGCCGCAGGAGCTGGTGAACTATAACCACCCCACCTACAACTTTGATGTTATCGATGGCGTGACCTACAAGATAGACGTGACTCAGCCAAGCAAATACGACCGGGATTGTGCTCTGGTCAATGCCGATGCGTCGCGAATTGTGGATCTGGCCTTCACCGACAGCGAAGGCACTGTCTATACAGGTGAAAACCTGGCGGCCAAGGAATTTATCGTCGCCTCCAACAACTACCGCGCCTTTGGCGGAAAGTTTGCCGGCACCGGCAGCGAGCACGTGGTACTGGAACTGCCGGACACCAACCGTGAAGCTCTGGCGGCTTATATCACAGAGCAGTCCAAATACAATCCTGAAACCGACAAGTATGACGCCATGGTCAACCCCACGGCCGACTATAACTGGGACTTCAAGAGTATAGATACGGCTGTTGCCCTGGATATCCGCTTTGCGACCCAGGACAGTGACAAGGCAGCCAACTTCATCCAGGCCAACCAGCAAAGGACCATGACCAAGCTGAGTACCGATGAGCTGGGCTTTGCCGTCTACCGCATAGATCTCAAGCCTGCCCAATAAGACTGTCGATTGAGACTGAAAACGACCCAAGCGCCCTCAGGGGCGCTTTTTTATGTTCTTCGCAAGATTAATCTAAACCTCTGGCAATGTTATAAAGTAAGTACAATAAAACACCAGACTCACTCAGCCGTCACGACGGCAAGATTGCAGGAAATCTTTTATGTCTTCGATACCCGCGCCCTTCTCCCAAGCCTGTGAAAACAATCGCGAGCCGATACTCAAAATACTCAAACAGGCATTTTCAGGCTGCCGCAGGGTATTGGAGATAGGCAGTGGAACCGGTCAGCACTCGGTCTACTTTGCCCCGCAGTTGCCGCATCTGGTGTGGCAATGCAGCGATCAGCCCCAGTATCTGGATGGGATCCGCGCCTGGCATGCCAAACTCCCGGCGAGTAACCTGGCCGAGGTGATCACTCTGGAGGTATGTTCACCCTGGCCGCAGGCGGCAACTGAGCCGGCGCCGGATGCCATCTATAGCGCCAATACTGCGCATATCATGAGCCAGCCCATGGTGGAGGCGATGTTTACCGGCATAGGCAAAGTATTGCAAAGCGGCGGCCGTTTCTGCCTCTATGGCCCCTTCAACTACCGAGGCGATTACAGCAGCGACTCCAACCGGGTGTTCGATGCCATGTTAAGGCAGCGCGATCCGCAAAGCGGCATTCGCGATCAAGAGTGGATCCTGATGCTGGCTGCAGCCCAGGGACTTGAGCTTTGTCAGGACCATGCCCGCCAATAACCGCCTGCTGGAGTTTATTCGCAAAACGGCTCGCTAACTGAGAAAAAAATCACGAGACAAAGTTACGCGAAAAGGCCACGAGAAAAAATCGTGAGACAAATTCACGAGCCAACAGTCGTGATAAAAAGCAGTGAACAAAAAGTAGTGAACAAAAAGTAGCGGGCAAAATAAGCGTTTTACCTGAAAAGCTCAGGCGCTATCAGCCTCTGAAGCGCCTTTGTTTTTACACGGCTTTGGCGTAGAGAAACAGATCTGTGGCCTTGACCTCGCCCTGCTCCAGATAGGGTTTACGCAGGCTGTCGATGAGCTCAAACCCGGCCGCGGCCAACTCACTGACGAAAAACACTTCGGGATAATAGTGGATAAATACCCTGTCTCCTGCGCTGGAGCTTTGATAGCCGGACTCTTGATAGTCATCCTCCATGGAGGCCAGATACAGGAGCCCGCCGTCATTCAGTAGCGCACGGCAGTCTTGCAGTAAGGCAATCACATCCTGACGTTCAAGATAAGGCGTGACGAAGAGCAGAACTATTGCATCAAAACCCTCTAGCGTGTCTAAGCCATTAAGGGCATTAAAGTCATCAAGGGTATTAGAGCCATCAGAAACCCCAAGGCTTAGGGGCGTAGCTGCACTTTCAGGCACATCTAAGGTTGCGATAGCCTGCACGGCATCAGCTTCAAGCAGCGACGAAAGACAACCAAGCTCGCGGCTATCCAGCCGATAAAAACGTCCCTCGGGTAACAACTCACTGGCAAGTGCCACCATAGCCGGCGCCGCATCTATACCCACTATCTCGAGCTCAGGCACCCTTTTTGCCAACATGCCGCTGACATGCCCTGGGCCACAACCGATATCCAGTAACCGCAGGCGCCGTCCGGCACAGGCCTGATACTGCTTCAGCAAGGAGGCAAATCGGTTATGGGCCGAGTCATAACAATCGTTGCCGGCAAACTTATCCCGATAGGGAAGCGCCATTTTGTCAAAGGTTGCCATGGTTTCCCGGTACTTATCCATTGTGCTTCTCTCCCTGCACCATCAAGAGTCGAGGCTCAGCATACTGACTGGCACAGAAAAAAGCCAACCTCAAGGGTTGGCTTTATCATAGAGTACTTAGGAAGGTGCGAACAAGTCCCATGTGTGCTCTGCGTCGGCTTACAGGCCTGAATGCAAGGCGTGGTTCGCAGCAAATGGCCTTAGTCCTTTGCAAGAAGCACAACACAGCAGGCAGGTCTGTAAGCCACGCCCTTCGGGGCTTTCACAGCAACCAGCTTTCTGCGTTATCTGACTCAGGCAGGCCCCGGCATGCCTTCAGTCAGATGCCTTGAACGCCAATTGCTGTGTAAGCCACTCTCTACAAAAGAGAAGGCCACGAGGACTTATTCGCACCTTCCCTTATCAAGGATGGCAGACGTTATGCAGCTCCAGGTTGGTACCTATATCCTTGTTGCGGTTGGCCTTGGCGTCGTCGTTACGCAGCTGGGTCAGATGATCCAGATAGGCCTGATCCACATCCTTGGTGATGTAGTGGCCGTCAAACACTGAGGTTTCGAAGCGCTTGATATCCGGGTTTTCCATTCGCACCGCTTCCACCAGGTCGCTCAGATCCTGGAAGATGATGCCATCTGCGCCAATGAGACGGGCGATTTCATCGGCATCACGGCCATGAGCAATCAGCTCATTGGAGGTTGGCATGTCTATACCGTAGACGTTGGGGAAGCGGATCTCGGGCGCGGCCGAGGCGAAATACACCTTCTTGGCACCGGCTTCACGGGCCATCTCAATGATCTGCTCTGAAGTGGTACCACGCACTATGGAGTCGTCCACCAGCAGCACATTCTTGTCCTTGAACTCGGCGTTGATGGCATTGAGCTTGCGTCTGACCGACTTCTTGCGCTCCTGCTGCCCCGGCATGATAAAGGTACGGCCGATATAGCGGTTCTTCACGAATCCCTGACGGTAAGGCAGATCCATGCCACGGGCAATTTCCAGAGCAATATCACAGGAGGTTTCCGGAATAGGGATCACCACATCGATATCATGGTCATACCATTCCTTGCGGATCTTCTCACCCAGCTTGGCGCCCATGTTGACCCGGCTGGCATAGACTGACACCTTGTCTATGGTGGAGTCCGGACGGGCAAAGTAAACGAATTCAAAGATACAGGGGGCATAGCTTGGCGCTTCGGCGCACTGACGGGTAAACAGCTCACCTTCCGTGGTGATATACACGGCTTCGCCGGGAGCCACATCGCGCATCACTTCGAAACCAACGGCATCCAGTGCCACGCTCTCTGAGGCCACCATATACTCGGTACCAGAGGCTGTCTCGTGCTTGCCGAGCACCAGAGGGCGAATACCGAAAGGATCGCGAAATGCCACCAGGCCCTGACCGATAATCATGGCCACCACGGCGTAGGCACCGCGGGTATCGGCGTGCACCCGAGAAACCGCATCGAACACTTCATCCGGGCTCAAGGTCAGGCTGTCGGTCTTGTCCAGCTCATCGGCCAACAGGTTGAGCAGCACTTCAGAGTCAGAAGTGGTGTTCACATGGCGGCGCTTGTTACGCAGTCCTTCGGCCAGTTGCAGTGTGTTGGTCAGGTTGCCGTTGTGCGCCAGAGAGATCCCGAAAGGAGAGTTCACATAAAACGGTTGGGCTTCAGAGGCACTGGAGCTGCCGGCGGTGGGATAACGCACATGGCCTAAGCCGGCGTTGCCCTGCAGCCGCTGCATATGCTTGGGTTCAAATACGTCCTTGACCAGACCATTGGCCTTACGCAGGCGAAAGGCATTCTGATCGATAGTCACTATGCCTGCAGCATCCTGGCCACGGTGTTGAAGCACTGTCAGTGCATCATAAATGGTCTGATTGACCGCCGAGCGGCCAACGATTCCGACGATACCACACATGGGTAAGCTTCCTCATTGTAAGATGTTCTGATAATTGTATTTTTTATATTTTGGGTACAAAGCTTGAGGTATTTTCCAGGTAGTCAAAAAACCACTGAATAACCACCCCGAATTCGGGCACCAGTTGCGAACCCTGCCACCAATCGGTTTTGGGCGCGCCGGTAAAGGCATCCATAAAAAAGAGTATGGCACTGACTATCAATGCGCCGCGCAGCGCACCGAAACACAGGCCAAGAATTCTGTCCGTTCCCGAGAGCCCTGTCTTGGAGACCAACTGGCCTATCAAATAGTTCACCAAGGCCCCCACAATCAGGGTGACTACAAACAAGATGGCGATGGCAACCCCGTTTCGCAGCACCTCATCATTAATTTGGGTGATATGAACGGCAAGGTCCTGATAAAACTGGCTGGCGATGAAAAAGGCGGCGAACCAAACCACCAGCGACATGGCTTCTTTGGCAAAACCACGGATCAGACTGATAAGGGTCGATAATCCGATAACTATGATGATGGCGTAATCTATCCAAACCATGGGTAGAAGTATCCGGTGAAGATTTAAGTCGGCGGGATTTTACCAGAGAAGGCAAGCATTCTCACCCCCGGGGCGTAAATAATTGCTTGCCGACTCGGGGCAAACTGTCATCTTTCCTGTGGGTTATAGCGAACCACTTTACCCTTGAGTTTGGTCAACTCTTCAACCTTCTTCTGTTGCTGTTTGATGCGTTCACTGGAGACATCCGGACCGACAAATACCCGGGTCAACTTTCCGTCCACAGGCTTGTCCGGCAAGGTATAGGCGCTGAATCCGGCCTTGCGCAATTTGGCTACCAGGGCTTTGACATTGGCCGCATTACTAAAGGCGCCGAGCTGTAAAGTCCAGGCTGCATCACTGGGTTTAGCCTTGGGTTCGGGAGTCTTTTTGACCTCCTGAGGCTTGGATTGGGCGGTGTTGGAAACACTGTTTTCGGTAGCTTTCACCTCGGGAGCGGGTTCGACTTCAACCTGAGGCTCGTCTGTTTCCTGTGCCAAGTCCAGAGTCTCGGCGACATCCAGGGTTTCAAACTCTCCCGGCTCCGCCAATTGCGATTCGGTATCCGGCCGCAGCGGAATTTCAGTGAACTGCTCTTGCTGGCGCTCTTTCTTGCCATCGAGAATGTCAGGTAAAAAGATCACCCCCAAAGCGACCAATACTACGGTACCTACCAGACGGTTATGAAACTGAGTCGACAAAATATCTTCCTTCCAGTCTTAGATAAGCGCTTTAAAGCCCGAAACAGTGTAAAAGGAGCCAAAGACAATTACCACATCTTCGGCGTCGAGTTTGGGTTTGAGGTATTGCCAGCAATCTTGCATCTGCTCAAATTCCCGGGCGTCACAGCCATCCGGCAGGGCTTTTTGCAAACGGCCAGCATCGGCACCACGCTCATTATGCAGCGTCACCAACAACCAGCTGTCTATGCTAGGCGCCAGCGCCTGCATCACGCCTTCGATATCCTTGTCCTTGAGCATACCGCAAACGCCATAGACTCGCCCCTTGGCTTGCAGTTCATCCAGCCTTTGCGCCAGATAACGGGCCGCGTGGGGATTGTGCGCCACATCCAAAATAATCAGCGGCGCCTCACTGATATGCTCCATTCTGCCACTGAGCCTGGCACTGGCGAGCCCTGAGCGAATCGCCGCTTCGGAAAGTTCTGGCCAGAGTTGTTCCAGCGCCGCCAAGCTGGTGGCGGCATTGGGCAGAGGTAATTTCGGCCTGGGTAAGCCCTCAAACTGCCAGTGCTCACCGCAAAAATCCCAGCCTATGCTGGTTTGCTTGTAGGAAAATGCCTGCCCCACCGCTTTGAGCAAAGCGCCCTTTTCATTGGCAACCTCAACTACGCTGGCAGGCATCTCGGCATCCCCTACTATCGCCGGGCGGTTCTTACGGAAAATGCCGGCCTTCTCACGGCCAACCAGCTCCCGAGTGTCACCAAGATACGCCTGATGATCAAGATCTATGGCGGTTACCACACTGACATCGGCATCTATGATATTGGTGGCATCCAGCCTGCCTCCCAGGCCCACTTCCAGAATAACCAGATCCAGCTTGGCCTGCTTGAACAGCAGTAACCCAGCCAGCGTGGCATATTCAAAGAAGGTCAGCGAGGTGTCACCCCTGGCCGCTTCTATGGTTTCAAAGGCCGAGATAAAGTCGCTATCCGGTGCATCGACACCGTCTATCCGCACCCGCTCATTGTAATTGATGATATGGGGCGAGCTGTAAACCCCGACCCGATAACCCGCCGCGCGCATCATCTGCTCCAACATACGGCAGGTGCTGCCCTTGCCATTGGTACCGGCAACTGTGATCACCTTGGTGCTGCCCAGTGACAGCACCCCGAGCCTGGCCGCAACTTGAGTAACCCGCTCAAGCCCCATATCGATTTCGGTCGGATGAATGGCCAGCAGGTAGTCCAGCCAAACAGACAAAGGAGCGTTGGCTCCCGGTAGCTGATGCGGATGAGCGGATGATTGCGACATTTGATTCTTCCCTTAAATCTTGATGTTGCCGCAAGCAAAAGCGTGGCGGCAACAGCATGCTAACGGTTTCAGTCCGGCATAAACAGTGGGCCCATAGCCAGCTTGGGCAGTTGATATTGCTCAGGATAACTGACATGCACCAGATAGAGGCCATTGGGTTTGGCCGTGGGGGCAGCCTTGGTTCTGTCTTTGAGCTCCAGCAACTGTCCCAGCCAATCCAGCGGCTGATTGCCAAGCCCCACTTCCAGCAGCGAGCCGACAATATTGCGCACCATGTGATGCAAAAAGGCATTGGCTTCGATATCCACTATCACATACATGCCCTGTCGGGTCACACTGACCCTATGCACATTGCGAAACGGGGTGCGCGACTGGCATTGGATCGCCCTGAAACTGGTGAAGTCGCGCTCGCCCAGCAGATACTGGGCCGCCTGATGCATCTTCTGTTCGTCTAGGTCACCGTGATAATGGCTGACGCCACCACGCAAAATGCCGGGACGGAAATTGTGGTTGTAGATGATATAGCGGTAGCGGCGAGCGGTTGCCGAAAAGCGGGCATGAAAACTGTCATCCACCTCTTTGGCCCAGCGCACCGCGATATTGTCCGGCAGATTGGCATTGACGCCCAGGGTCCAGGCGCCTTCTTTACGCACGGCAGAAGTATCAAAATGCACCACTTGCCCGGTGGCGTGTACCCCGGCATCGGTGCGACCGGCGCATTGCAGTGCTATCGGCTCATTGGCGACCATGGATAAGGCCCGCTCCAACTGCCCCTGAACTGAATCCACTTCGGCCTGGCGCTGCCAACCATAATAGCCGCTGCCGTCATATTCGATACCCAACGCGATACGCATCTGTTTCTCCCCTAATCTCAAGGCGGCGAATTCTACCACAGAGCAAGCATTCGCCTCCAAGAAAAAGCCCGGACAATAAACGGACTGCATAAAAAACGGCGCTCCAGGCGCCGTTTGAGTATTGATTGAGCTCTAGCCCAAGGTTTTTATCAGGGCTACAGCTTCCTCTTGCTGGCGGGCGTTGCCGTCCAGCTCCACCTCTTTAAGCAATGCCTTGGCGCTGTCTTTGTCATCGATTTCGATATAGGCCCGCGCCAAGTCCAGTTTGGCATTGACAGAGTTTTCCTCATCATCGACATCGACCATAGCGGCGGCGCCAACGAGGGAGTCGAGCTCACCCATATCCACATCCAGCTCCTTATAGGGATCGGTATCACTGTTGCCTTCATCGGCTTCACTGAGCAGGCGCTCAATATCGATAAAACCGTTTTCCTTCTGGAAGGCGCTGAGATCGTGCTCAGGTACCATGCTGGAAGCCACCTTGCCTTTTTCTTTGGCATCGAGGGCCGCCAGTGCTTCATCCACTGTCAGTTTATGGTCTTCGAGATCCAGCGAGTCATCATCATCCAGTTCGAGACTGAATTCCTCATCCGCCTCCGCTTCCTTGGCAACGTTTTCAGAAAAAGCGGCCAACAGGTCATCGTCGCTCAGGCTCTTGTCACTGTCGTCAGTATCCTGGGCCAGGTCAATATCCAGAGCCTGCTCGGTATCTATTACGCTGTCTTCAACATCAGCAGCCTGTTCCTGATTAGAGAGTTCCTCTTGAGCCAAGAGCTCTTCTATGGCTGAAGGCTCTTCTTGCGCTGAAGGCTCTTGCTTTTCTTGCGCTGAAGGCTCTTTTGGCGCTGAGGGCTCTTCCTCAACCAAAGGCTCTTTGGGTGCGGAGGGCTCCCACTCAAGAATATGGGGATCATGGCTCTTGCTGCCGGCCTTGAGATCGTCGAAGAAGCCGGAATCCTTGTCGCTGCGTTGAGCGCTTTGTGGCGCGCTGTCGGTATCCCTGCTCTCATCGGCTAAAGTATCGGTTTCATCGGACTTCTTAGGCTCATCCAAGTCCTCAACCTGCGACAAGCCTGCCAGCATGGCATCCAATTCGGCATCGCTGCGCTCAGTGGCATCACCCGACTCAACCTCTGAGCTATCTTCCTCGTCAGTCTCAGCTATCGCCTCATCAAGGTTATCTATCGCAATTACGTCATCCGCAAGCCCAGCCAACAAGGCGTCCAGATCTTCACTCTCTCCCTCAGCTTGAACCGGCTCTGCTTCAGCTTCCTGAGTCTCGACAGCATCGCCCAAGTCATCGAAGCCTGCCAGCAAGGCATCTATGTCTGCCTCTGTATCGCTGGAGTCTATGGCAACATTGTCATCTTCAAGCTCTGCGGCGATAGCGTCACTTAAGTCTTCCGTTTCAATGCTCTCTTCTGCAGGCGAGTCGAATCCAGCCAACAAGGCATCAATGTCTGCTTCTTCGCCCAGCTCGGTATCAGCTGAGTCATCCTCATCCAGCTCGGCAGCAATGGCAGCGCTAAGATTTTCCTCGGCTTCAGTCTTACTATCGTCTTCAACTTGAGTACCGGCTTCAATTTGAGGTTCTGTGTTTTCATTGACGTCAAACCCGGCCAGCAGCGCATCGAGATCGGCTTCCTGTGTCTCATCCAGAGTTTCTTCAGCCTGCTCATCTTCGGCCAATTCGGCAGCGATGGCGGCACTGAGATCTTCATCCTCATCAATGACTACAGCGCTGTCATCGGCCTGGCTATCCAAATCCAAACTCTGCAGCTCTGTATCCAATTCAGGCTCGGGGCTCTGCTCTTCGGGTTCGAGATTGAGATTCTGTTCAAGCTCGGCTTCAAAGCTCTGGTCGAAAGCGGCCGTCACATCTTCGGGTAAGGTTTCACTGAGCTCAGGCTCTGATGCTGGAACACTTTCGGCCTGCAACTCTTCAGGAATGGTTTCCTGTTTATCGGTATCGTCCAATCCGGCCAGCAGTGAGTCCAAGTCTTCTTCAGCGGGTTCTTCCTGCTCACCCGACTCCTGCTCGCCCATGGCTTCGGCCCAAAGATCATCAAGGGACTGGCCTTCATCTTCGGCCTCTTGGGTGTCATCTCCCTCTCCCGAGTCGATGAACATCTCCTGCGCCATGTCCATCTGCTCGTTGTCACTCTCAACTTCCGGCTCAGGCTGCAGCGCTGAGCTGTCGACATCCAGCAGTGAATCAATGGAATCGTCCGGATCATCATCCAGATGCACCGCCAATTCGTCGTCGGCATTGGCCATCTCGGCTGTGGCCGCGCCGGCGGCAGCCGCGGCAGCCATTGGAGCCGCTTCGGTCTGTGGTGCTTGGGCATCACTCTGTTTACGTCTGCGGCGCAGCATGCTCCATAGCAATAACAACAGCAGTACCGCGGGTATGGCCGCGGCCAGGGCCAGTAACAGCGGGTTGTCCATCAGGCTGCGCCAGAGGTCGTCCGGCTCATTAGCCGTAGCACTGGCAGCTTGAAGTTGCTGCTTGAGTTCAGCATTTTCGGCTTTGAGTTGCTGCTCCTGCTTTTTGCTGGCCTGCAGCGATTCTTCCAACACAGACAGACGCTGATTCAGTTCATCGATTTGCGCTTGCAGCCCTTGGTTATCGGTATTGGCCACTGTGAGCAGATCCTGCGCGCGTCCCAGTTCATCGGTCAGGCTCAGATTGCGGCTCTGCAGCGCTTCAATGCTGTTGTCGTCGGCCGTTTCCGGAGTTGCTTCCGTGGCTGCTTTTTCGGTTGTGGTGGCTGGCGATTTGTCTGCAGCCACTTGAGTTGGCTCAGTCGCTGGCTCACTGACTTTCGGCTGCGCGCTGTTTTCCTTGGCACTTGTAGCTACCTTGGATGGCTGCGCCGCCGTTGGAGTTTGGGTGGCCGGCGTTGGCTCTTTTGCGGCTTGGCTTTCACGCTCGGGGGCTTTGGCAGTTTCAATTTTGCCATCATCTGCTTTTAGCGGCTTACCGGAAGACCAGCTCTTGTCGTCCTGCTCGGCACGGGCTCTGGCCATACTCTGGGGAATAGCCTGCATCACCTCTTTGGAAGGGATCAGCAGTATCATGCCCCGTTCCAGGCTGTTGTAATTATTGGAGGTGAAGGCGTGCGGGTTGGCCTCAAATATAGCGGCCATGACCTGATAGATGCTAACACTGGAATCCGGTCTGACTTTCTGGGCAATGCTCCAGAAGGTGTCTGATGGCGTAGTCGGTCCATACTGGCGTACCTGTTGGCGCACCTGTTGGCGCACCTGACCATCAGGGCCGGTAATTTTCAGGCCTTCTGCATGGGCGGGTTCAATGAGAGTACCTTGGTTCAGGGCAAAAAAAGCGGCCATCAGGCCAACAAGATATGAAGTGCGAAAGTTCATCCATTCTTCCCTTTCAAGCGCTGGTTTCGCCAACTGACGACTGGCTTTAGGCATTTGTATTTATTGAGATTACTATAAACCAGAAATGTCCGCCCTGCTACTGTTCACATTTGCAAAACAAAAAAAGCCTGCTGCTTGCAGGCTTTTTCAACAGAAACAAGAAGTTCTAGAGATAATCGCGGATTAGGATTTCGCCTATCTGTACACTGTTGAGCGCCGCGCCCTTGCGGATATTGTCAGAGACCACCCAAAGATCTATACCCAGATCGTGGGAAATATCCTTGCGCACCCGGCCGACATACACAGGGTCACTACCGGCACCTTCGGTGACAGCTGTTGGATAATCATCATCATCTTCAAACAGCACCACACCTTCGGCATCCCGCAATACCGCCTTGACTTCCGCGGCATCAACCGGCTGCAGCGTCTCGATATGAATCGCTTCCGAATGGCCATAGAACACAGGTACCCGTACCGCGGTAGGGTTCACCAAAACCTCGCTGTCGCCGAGGATCTTCTGGGTTTCCCAAACCATCTTCATCTCTTCTTTCGTATAGCCATTTTCCATAAACTTATCTATATGCGGCAACACGTTGAAAGCTATCTGCTTATCATAAACCTTGGGCTCTGAAGGCAAGCCCTGCAGCAGCTTGGCAGATTGACCCGCCAGCTCTTCAATCGCCTTTTTGCCTGTACCGGAAACCGACTGATAAGTGGCCACATTGATACGGCTGATCCCAAAGGCATCATAGATGGGCTTGAGCGCCACCAACATCTGAATGGTTGAGCAGTTGGGATTGGCGATAATATTACGGTTACGGAAGTCGGCAATCGCCTGTGGATTGACCTCTGGAATAACCAATGGAATATCCAGGTCGTAACGGTAGTGGGAGGTGTTATCTATCACCACACAACCGGCATCGGCCGCTATCGGCGCCCACTTGGCCGAGACATCGCCACCGGCAGAGAAGAAGCCTATCTGCGCCTGAGTCCAGTCGAAGCTCTCCACATCGAGGATCTCTACCTGTTTACCGTGAAAACTCACAGTTTCACCGGCGCTGCGACTGCTGGCCAGCGGAAACAGATTCGCCACCGGGAAGTTACGCTCCTCAAGGATTTCTATCATGGTTTGACCCACAGCCCCTGAGGCACCCAATACGACAACGTTAAATTCCTGCGACATTTACAGACCGACTCCTGAAAAACCTAAATGAGACAACCAATCTACCCCAGAACCCCCGGCGTTTGAAAGAGTCAAAGCACTGAATTCTCGCCTATGGCGGTGATTTTTTCTCATGTCATCAAAACCTGCGGGGTTTTTCAGCATTTTCCGGAATTTTTCATCGTCATCACGTAGATCATAAATAAATCGGCATAGAGACAATAATGCCTTTTCATCGGGCATACTGCTGATATCGAGCCGGGAATTCCAGCGCTCGGGCAATAGAGTGGCAAGCGACTTGTCCGCCGGGCGATTGAGTATCGCCATCAAGGCCTGATATAACATGAAAGTGCCCCGGGCCTTGCCTTCCAGGCTGTAACCGGCAATATGCGGGGTAGCAAACTCCACCAAAGACACCAGTTCCATCATGGGGTTGGGCTCCCCTTGCCAAACATCCAGTACCAACTTGAGGTCCGGCCGCTTGGCCTTGACCCGGATCAGCGCGCGATTGTCTATCACTTCACCGCGGCAGCAGTTAAGCAACCAGCAGCCGGGTTTCAATGTCTCCAGTCGCTGCTCGTCAAACAGATACCAAGTAGGATGTTCGCCATCCCGGGTCAGAGGTACGTGCAGACTAACAATATCGGCGCCGGCAATCAGTTCATCCAGGCTGACAAAACGGCAGCTGTCTCCAGCCTTGGCCAGTAAGGGGTCGCAGAGCAAGGTATTGATTCCGTAGGCTTCAAGGCAGCGCGCCAGCGCCGAGCCGGTATTGCCGGCGCCGACTATGCCAACGGTTTTGCCCTTGAGCTGAGTATCAAATCTGTTGGCCAACTCCAACATGGCGATAAAAGCATACTCGCCAACTGCGGTGGCATTGCAACCTGGGGCATTGGAAAAGGGGATATTACGGGACGCCAGATAAGCCTTGTCCACATGATCTGTCCCTATGGTGGCACTGCCGACAAATTTAAGCTTATGTGCACCTGCCAGCAATGCCTCATTGACCTCGGTGACCGAGCGCACCAGCAAGACATCGGCATCTGCTACGGTGGCCGCATCCAGATGACGACCATCAACGGCCACTATCTCCCCCAGCTCGGCAAACAAGGGCAGCACATAGGGCATATTTTCATCAACCACCAACTTCATCGACTTTCCTGCTCTGTTGTGGATTAAGCCGCTATTCTATCAGCGGCCTGCAGACTTGTCTGAGTCCGGCGCACATTTAAGGAAGGTACTAACAAGTTCTGCGTCAGCTCATAAGCAAAGAAGGAAGCCATTCGGCTTCCTTCTTGTTTCACTGCATCAAGGCGCTTACTTGTACTTGCGCATCACCAGTGTGGCGTTGGTGCCGCCGAAACCGAAGCTATTGCTCATAACAGTGTTGAGCTCGGCGTCGCGGTATTCCCGTACAATTGGCATACCTTCTGCGGCCGAGTCCAGATTGTCGATATTGATGGAAGGCGCGATAAAACCACCTTCAAGCATCAACAGGCTGTATATAGCCTCATGAACACCGGCTGCGCCCAGGGCATGGCCTGTCAGCGACTTGGTTGAGGCAATCGCCGGCATCTGGCCGTCGAAAACTTCACGCAAGGCTTCCAACTCACGCACATCACCGACAGGGGTAGAAGTACCGTGAGTGTTAACATAATCGATAGGTGTATCTACTGACTCCAGCGCCATCTTCATGCAGCGCACCGCACCTTCACCGCTTGGGGCAACCATGTCATAACCGTCTGATGAAGCGCCGTAGCCGATGACTTCGGCATAAATCTTGGCACCACGGGCCAGCGCGTGCTCCAGCTCTTCAACAATCACTATGCCACCGCCACCAGAGATAACAAAGCCATCACGGTCGGCATCATAGGTGCGGGAAGCTTTTTCCGGTGTGTCGTTATACTTGGTCGACAAAGCGCCCATAGCATCAAAGCCCATGGTCAGGGTCCAGTCGATCTCTTCGGCGCCGCCGGCAAAGACCATATCCTGTTTACCCATCTGGATAAGTTCCACCGCGTGACCGATACAGTGCGCACTGGTGGCACAGGCCGAGCTGATGGAATAGTTCATCCCTTTAATTTTGAAGGGCGTCGCCAGACAGGCACTGGCAGTAGAAGACATAATCCGCGGCACAATATAAGGACCCACACGCTTGACGCCTTTGGCACGCAAGGTGTCTGCCGCCTGAACCTGGTTGGAAGACGAAGCGCCGCCGGTACCCACGATAAGACCCACACGAGGATCTGAATACTGCTCTTCGGTCAGACTGCTGTCTTCAATAGCTTGCTGCATAGCCAAATAGGCGTAGGCTGCGGCATCACCCATAAAACGCAACGCCTTGCGATCAATAAGCTCTGCGGGATTGAGTTTGATGTCGCCCCAGACATGACTGCGCAGCTGCATCTCCTCAAACTGATCCGAGTGGGTGATACCACTGCGGCCAGCCTTGAGAGATTCAGTCACTTCTTGTTTGTTATTACCGATACTTGAAACAACGCCAATTCCGGTGATCACGACTCTTTTCATGTTTTACTATCCATTCCGTACAATTCAGTACCTACTTTTGCTGACGCCATGTTAGCCGTTTTACAGCATTTAAGTGGTCAGCTTTCCGTAAACTTGGGTAAAATAATGCCGAACAAGGCCTCCAGAGTAAAAGATTGCCCGTGAAACAGGAACAACTTCGGCCATCCGGCAGTGAAAATACGCAAACTTGCAGCCAAAATCCCACATCTGCAGAAACAACACAAGCCCCGGCGACAACTCTTGCGCCCTACCAACAAACCCGGCTCGATGACAAGCCCCTTGGACGGCAAATCTGTCTGGCGGCGGTAGGCGGCGAAACCCTGTTGCCGCTGATACAACTCTGGAGCCAACTAAGGCAGGATTATCCCAAGCTTGTGTTACAACTTTTGCTGTTCGCCGCCGATAAAAACTCTCAGGCCGAGTCGCTCGAGCTTCTGAAAAACAAACTGCAATTATGGCAGAAGGCAAAAAATACGACATCCGCCGAGAGTCAAACGACTGCAGTAATGAGTTTGCTCGCCGAGCTGCAGGCAGGAAAACCCATGGCGCTCCCAGGCTGCCAGCGCTTTGTGCTCGATGGCGGCAGGCTGAGACTGGATCTCTATCTTGAATTCGACGCTGTGCTGCTCAAAGAGCTGCCAGGTTTAAGCCATCAAGGTTGGATAGACAACTGGCTGTGGCTTGCCGAGTCCTTGCCCTCTCAGGCAGCAGCCTGGCAGATGGCTCGCCTGGCCAAAGACAGCGCCGCCCTGCTGTGCTTACCGGAAAGAAAAGAAAGATTTGCGCCCTTAATGGTCAATAGCGGCCTCAATGCTGCGGATTTTAGCAGCCCGGCATCGCTGCTTTTGACTCACCAAACTGAGCTCGAGCCTATCGCCAAGGCAGAGCGCCTTGCCTTGCGGCACCAAAGCAGTGCCCGGCTGGCGCCCTGGCCACTCTATCGGGAGCCGGCGCTTGCAGCCGATGACAGTGTTGCCATTATCGGCGCCGGTGTGGCCGGCTGTCAGTTGGCGTTGTCGCTGGCAGAGCGTAAACAAGCCAGCCAGGTATTTTGCAGCGAGGAAAACGCGGGTGAAAGCGCCAGCGGCAACCGTCAGGGCGCGCTCTACCCGCTGTTGACTCCGGAAACATCCGAGCTCAACACCCTGTTCCAACAAGGTTTTCTCTTTAGTCGGCGGCGGATAACCGCGCTGGCTGCCGCCGGTTTCGATATCGCCCATGACTTTTGCGGTGTGTTGCATACAGGTTTTGATGAGCGAAGCCGCGCCCGTCTGAATAAGATTGCCGAGGGCCAAAACTGGCACTCGGATATTCTGCGCCGGGTCGACAACACTGAGGCGACAGAGCTTGCGGGATTGGATATAAAAGAAGATGGTCTTTTTTACCCTCTGGGTGGCTGGGTCTGTCCCAGAGCCCTGTGTCAGGCCGCCATCCAATACGCCGTCTACTCGACTTACTGTGACTTTCAACCCCGAACCCATATCAGCGAGATTTCAAGAGAAGGTAGCCTCTGGTGGCTGAGTGCAGCCGATGGTCACCGCTTTGGACCATTCAAAAAACTGGTGCTGGCAAGCGGCGCTTCGCTGACGGCGCTGCCACAAACTTCGGCCCTGCCCGCCTCCCCCTTTCGCGGCCAGGTCAGTGAAGTGGCAACCCAAGGCGGTTTGGGAGCGCTTAAGACTGTACTCTGCGCCAAGGGCTATCTCACCCCGGCCTGGGAGGGTATTCATTGCCTGGGAGCCAGTTATGTTAAAGATCCCGAGCAATTGGCCTACAGCGCAGTCGAGCAGAGAGAAAACCTGCAAAAAATCGCCATGAGTTATCCGGATGCCGACTGGCACCAGGGGCTGGTGATGGGGCAAGGTGCCAGAGTGGGTGTGCGTATGGTCACCCGGGATCACTTCCCCATGTTGGGACAAGCGCCGGATGTCGAGGCACTAATGCAGGGCTATCAGCAACATCAGCACACTCCCGAGAGTGCCCGCTACTGGCAACAGACGCAGGCGCCTGTGCATCCGGGTCTGTATGTTCTTGGTGGTTTGGGCTCCCGCGGCCTCAGTACCGGCCCGTTGGCGGCGGAAATTCTGGCATCAGAGCTTTGCCATCAGCCTTTGCCTGTGGGAAGTACACTGCTGCAGCGCCTCAACCCCAACCGGATGTGGATGCGAAAGCTCATCAGAGGCAAGGCGCTGTAAACTCTCTGCATTCGCTATCATTTCAGACACAAAAAGTCAGACACAAAAAAAGCCCCGAACGGGGCTTTTTCTTGCTTAAACCAGACTCAGGCGGCGATCCGCTGTTTCAGTTCTGACCAAGCGTTATCCACCAGACGGTAATCGGCATCTTCAAGCTCTTTGGCTGCCAGTTTCAGGCATTGCTGCATCCGCTCATTCAAGGCATCCGGCCCTTGCTCTGACTCGTTTTCCAGCTCGGCCAGCACCACGGCAAAATGACCCTGCAGGTAACCGCTGGCAAACAGGGCATCATCGTCACCGCCGGCCACTATCTCGCCAATCCACTGCTCCAATGCCTGTTCGTACTTCTCTAACATGCTCTACTCCGCTAAGTCTGGGTTGGCCACCTGATACATCACGTAATCCCGGTAACCTGTCACAATTCGATAATAGCCACTAAGTTCGCTATCCAATTTCTGGTCGCCACTATCCACGATAAGCGGCCTGCCTTCAAGTGCTTTTAGTTTGCTTTTGGTGGCAAGAATGATGATATTTTCCTTAGCAATGCGCCTGATAAGCTCGGGCGACAACTGCTGATTGCCACGGCCAAGAATGTGCCCTTGGCCGCCTATCAGGGTAATGACCAACTTAACCTTTTGATTTTCAGTGGCACTCAATAACTGCGCCGCATTAAGATCTGAGGCCAGCAGGGCCTTGTTCTGCACCAGATCCACCCCGAGCAGGGTGTTATCGAGCCCCAGCTCCTCCATCACGGCCGCCACTGTACTGCCGGAGCCCATAATATAGAGCTCATCTTCCATATCGCCGACCACCTCGGCGGCAATATCCGCCAGCACCAGTTCATCCACCTCGCGGCCGCCCATCTTCACCGCCTGGATATATCGCGGCTCGGCAGGCACTGTCATTTCACCATAACGCCGCGCCCTGACCGTGCCTTGGCGGAAGGCCTCTTCATCTATGTCCATCACATCGGCGCTCATCAGACTCACCAGGGCGCCTTCCAGCAGTTGCTTTAATACCAGCCCGGATGCATGGGGAGTAATGCCGTAAACACCCGAATGAATTTTGACCCCGGCCGGTACACCGAGTACAGGGAAGTGCTCACCGACAACGCCATAGATATCCCTTGCCGTGCCATCGCCGCCGGCAAACAGCAGCAAGTCCAGCTCCTGCGCCATCAAGGCCTTAGCGGCAGCCTGGGTATCACTGCGACTGGTATCCATTGCCGCCTGGTAACACACCTTTGTGCGAAAACCCAGCTTTTGCGCCAGGTCGGCGCCCATGTTACCCGAGGCGGTATAAATTTGCAGGCGCTCGGCAAAAGGCGTTATCACAGCCAAGGCCTGCTCCATTCGCAGCCCGGCCTTGGGGGTGGCGCCAAGGCTCAGCGCCTCTTTTGCCACACCGTCGCTGCCCTTGAGGGCCACACTGCCCCCAAGCCCGGCCAGCGGATTAATGATAAGGCCCAGTCGAAACATTTTACTCATAACTCTCTCCGGCAAATGATGCTCTGCTCTTGTAAGAAATCATCAGGCGTCAATGGGGTCACTCTGTGATTGACGCCTGGAGTCGCTACCCGGAATAGCCAGCACGGCCAACATGGACAGCAAGGCGCATGCTGCGGCAAATACCCAACACCAGAAGGCGCCGCTGCCATCGCCCCAAATCAGGCCGCAGATCCAGGTGCCCAAAGCGCCGCCGACGCCAAAGCTCAAACTGGCGTAAAGTGCCTGGCCCTTGCTGCGGTGACTGATATCAAAATTACGGTGAACAAACTGGATGGATGCCGCATGGGTCAAACCGAAGGTAAAGGCATGCAGCAGTTGGCTGAGCCCCAAAAGCAACATGCTTTCGGCGCCAAAAGCCACCAGCAGCCAACGCAGTGCCGTCATGCCTATGCTCACCAGCAGCAGCGTCTTGACCCCATAGCGACCGAGTAACCTGGGCGCTATCATGAACATGAAGATTTCCGCCATTGCCCCGAGAGCCACAAAAATACCGGCGCTGGCCTCTGTGTAACCCACCTGCTTGAGATAAAGCACGAAAAAGCCGTAGAAAGGCCCGGCGCTGGCTTGAAGCAACATGGCAGACAGTAAAAACCACAGCAGCGGCCGCCCGAGTTTGAGTGCCGGCTTATCCTGCCCGGCCCCCGCCGAGGCCCGATTCGATGGCAAGGGTAAGGCACTGCCCAGCAACCCAAGAAACAGACTCAGCCCCACATAAAGCAGCACCTCGGGGCCAAATTCCTTGATTGCCCAGCCTGTGCCCACCACCAGCACGATATAGCCGACACTGCCGAAACTGCGAATGAGGCCATACTTGTTGGCTTCAGCACCCAGGGTTTCCAGGGTGATTACCTCAAGCTGCGCCAGAATCGCATTCCAGAAGAAGGTATAAAGGGCCAGACTCAGCGCCAGATAGAGAAAGCCGCCATGATAAAAGAAACTCAGATAGGTCAAGGCGGCGGCAAAGGCGCCGAGCTTGATAAGCTCTGAGCGCATGCCGGTGCGATCCGCCACCTGCGCCCAGACATTGGGCGCGACTATGCGGGTCGCCATTAGTATGGCCAGCAGGAAGCCTATTTCGGCGGCGTCGAAGCCGCGGTTGTCAAAAAATACCCCCAGATAGGGCACCATGACACCGAGTATGCCAAAGAAGAAGAAATAGCAGGCAGAAAGCCAGGCGAGCTGTCCCCCTGCGGGAAACAGTCCGCGCATTTATCGCATTCCAAGTACAGGTGTAAGGCTGCTGACATCCTGGTTTTGGGCCCGATGACGCAGCAAGTGATCCATCAAGACTATCGCCAACATGGCTTCGGCAATGGGCACGGCGCGGATCCCGACACAGGGGTCGTGCCGCCCCTTGGTCACCACTTCAGCCTCAGTGCCCTGCACTGTCATGCTCTTGCCTGGCACGCTGATACTGGAAGTGGGTTTCAGCGCCATATGCGCCACTATGGGTTGCCCGGAAGAGATACCCCCGAGCACACCGCCGGCATGGTTGCTGTCAAACCCGGCAGGCGACATCAGATCTCTGTGCTCTGAGCCCTTTTGGTTAACAACGGCAAAGCCATCACCGATTTCAACGCCCTTGACCGCATTAATCCCCATCAGCGCATGGGCAATATCGGCATCGAGACGGTCAAATACAGGTTCGCCAAGGCCGACCGGCACATTGGTGGCCACCACACTGACCTTGGCACCGATGGAATCACCGGACTTTTTCAGCTCGCGCATATAGTCATCCAGCGCTTCCAGCTTGGAGGCATCGGGGAAGAAAAAGGGGTTCTGTTCTACCTGAGCCATATCCAGAGTGTCAGCGCAAATAGGCCCAAGCTGGGAGAGATAACCTTGGATCTCAATGCCGTGTACCGCCTTGAGGTATTTCTTCGCCACAGCCCCTGCCGCCACCCGCATGGCAGTTTCCCGCGCCGAGGAGCGGCCACCGCCGCGATAATCGCGCAGGCCATATTTTTGCTGATAGGTATAGTCGGCATGTCCGGGACGGAACAGATCTTTGATATTGGAGTAGTCCTGGCTGCGCTGATCGGTATTTTCAATCAACAGGCCGATGGAGGTGCCTGTGGTCTTGCCCTCAAACACGCCGGAAAGAATACGCACCTGATCCGGCTCGCGCCTGGCTGTGGTATAGCGGGAAGTACCCGGACGGCGACGGTCGAGATCCTGCTGCATATCGGCTTCGGTCAGCTCAAGCCCTGGCGGGCAGCCATCGATAATGCAGCCCAGTGCAAGCCCATGGCTTTCACCAAAAGTGGTGACGACAAAGTTCTGACCTATGCTGTTTCCCGACATCCGCTTAATTTCCCCCTGGAGATAAAATGACCGAGCGCTGAGGTTCGGCCATCCGAACCTCGTCTTTACTGGCCCATTGGCTAATGGGCCGCTTTATTATTCACTGTCTTTAAAGATGGCGAACAGTGATTGATTTTCAACTAGCTGATCTTTTGTCAGCACAAACACCCCATCACCACCATGTTCAAAGCTGACCCAGGTGAAAGGCACATCGGGGAACTGCTCAATCAGGTGCACCATGGAGTTACCCACTTCAACCACCAGGATACCGTCATCTGTGAGGTAATCGGCGGCGTTGGCCAGAATGCGTCTGGTGATATCCAGGCCGTCGCGACCGGACGCCAAACCAATTTCCGGCTCATGGCGATACTCATCCGGCATATCGGCAATATCTTCGGCATCAACATAAGGAGGGTTGGACACAATCAGATCGTACTGCGGCGCTCGTGGCACTGCGCTGAAAAGGTTGGACTGCATGGGAAACACCCTGTCCATCACGCCGAGCGACTCAACGTTTATCTGCGCCACTTCCAGTGCATCCTCGCTGATATCCAGCGCATCGACCTCAGCATCTTCAAACTGATAGGCACAGGCGATAGCGATGCAACCACTGCCGGTGCAGAGATCGAGGATCCGTCTTACCGGCTTGTTGTAGAGCCAGGGACCGAATCCGTTTTGGATCATCTCGGCAATGGGTGAGCGAGGCACCAGCACCCTTTCGTCCACATAGAAGTCCAGCCCGGCAAAACGGGCGGTGTTGGTCAGATAAGGTACGGGCAAGCGCTCGCGTACCCGGCGGATGATAAGCTCAACTATCTTGTGTTTTTCGCTGCTGGTGAGATTGGCGTGGATCACCTGCTGACCAATGTCATCGGGCAGATGCAGGGCATGAAATACCAGGGAAACCGCTTCGTCCCACGCGTTATCTGTACCATGGCCATAATAAACATTGGCGTCATTGAAACGGCTGACGGCCCAGCGCAACATGTCGCCTACCGTCCGCAATTCGGTGACGGCTTCATCCACAAAGATCTTATCCAAAATCTGACTCCGGCTTTATTCTTATTCCGCCCCCATTGTAACTGAAGTCTGTTCAGAAGAAACAGGATTCAATAAAATAGCCTGATGAACGAAGAAAACGACAAAGAAGGCCTGGCGGAATTTCAGGCACTGGTATCCGGGATCACCCCGCTCGACCAGGATAAACGCCATTTCCGCCCGCCGAGCAAAACCAAGAAGCAACTGGCTGAAAAAGAAGTTCAGATCCAGGCGGACAGTTATTTTTCAGACGTTTACCAGCCATTATTGCCAGTTAACGGCCCTATGCGTTGGTGTCGGGACGATGTGGACGCCATGGAAGTCAAACGTCTGCGTAGAGGCGATTATGTGCCTGACTTTCTTTTGGATCTGCATGGTTACCGCCAAACCGAAGCCAAGCTGGAACTGGCGGCCTTGATCCAGGCCTGTATCCGTGAACACAGCCCTTGCTGTAGTGTCATGCACGGCTACGGCACCGGCATTCTCAAACAGCAGTTACCCATGTGGCTGGCGCAGCACCCCAAGGTCAAAGCCTTTCACCAGGCTCCCAAAGAATGGGGCGGCGATGCGGCGCTGTTGGTACTGATAGATATCGGTGAACATCCCCACAGACGCTAGCCGCAGCAGAGTTGCCCCCTTTTAAAGACTTAGCGCGATAAATGCAAGGAACCCGGCCATGGCCGGGTTCCTTGTTTAGCTGGCGCTTTAAGATTCATCTTTTAATCACATAAGGCGCATGATTTCAGGTTAGTTGCAGCACTAAAGGCGGCTTTAAACCTGGGGAAAGCACTAGGCGATATTGTGCGGCCCTTGCTGCCACATCACGCTTGCCTGCTGACCATGTACATCAATAAGTGCCACTGACGAGGTCGCAAATAACGGCGGCTCAATGCCGGCCACCAATTCACTGACCATATAACCCAATAGTGGCATGTGGGCTATCACCAACACCTTGTCAGCCTTGAACTGTTCCGCGTATGCCTTCACCAGGCTGGCAGCCATTTCAGGGTCGGCCGATGGTACCAATTCATCCAATACCATCCATTTACGCGGTTCAGGAAAGTGCTTTCCCAGTTCTTGCCAGGTCTGCTGCGCTCTGAGGTAGGGGCTTACCAACACCAGATCAAAGGCAGAGACTGAATCATTCAGCCAGTTGCTCATCTGTGTCGTATGGAGGCGTCCGGCATCAGTCAGCATTCGCTCCCGATCCGAGGGTGCTTCGAAACTGGCCTCACCATGGCGCATTAGAAAAAGCTGCATACATCACTCACTACAGAAAAAGTTCTTATGGTTCTATGTCAATTGTAGCCGTTTATAGCGCGGCAACAAACCGCACAGCTCTCAATCTTTAGTCGAAAAATCCAAGAGATATTTGCCAAAAAAGCATAAGGCTATCAATATATAACAATCTGTCTATACGGGAGTTATCCCTTGAGCACTTGCCAGTCTGTCATTTCCAGCCCCAATGAACACCGCAGCTATCGTCATCTGACTCTGACCAACGGCCTGCGGGTGTTGCTGGTGCAAGATATGCATTCTGCCCAGGCCGCCGCATCCATGGCGGTCAATGTCGGCCACTTCGATGATCCCCAATCCCGCCCCGGGATGGCACATTTTCTCGAACACATGTTGTTCCTGGGTACCGCCAAATTTCCCGAGGCAGGAGGTTATCACAGCTTTATCAACCAACATGGCGGCAGCAATAATGCCTGGACGGGCACGGAGCACACCAACTTCTTCTTTGCCATAGATCCCCTGGTATTTGCCGAGGCACTGGACAGATTCAGCCAGTTCTTTATTGCACCTTTGTTCAATCAGGAGTTGGTGGACAGAGAAAGACACGCCATAGAATCTGAGTTCAGTCTCAAGCAGAAAGATGATATCCGCCGTATCTATCAAGTATTGAAAGAGACGGTCAACCCGGCGCACCCTTTTTGCAAGTTTTCCGTCGGTAACCTGCAAACCCTGGGCGGAGACGAGCAACAGCTCAGGGAAGAACTGCTTGCCTTCTACAAGAGCCATTACAGCGCCAATCTGATGACCCTGTGTCTGGTGGCTCCCATGGCAATCGATGAGCTCGAGCAGTATGCCAGACGCTATTTTTCGGCAATAGAAAATCATGATCTGCAAAAAACCTATCCCGAACTGCCACTGTTCTCCAGTGAGCAACTGCAAAAGCAGATCCATATAGTGCCGCTTAAAGAGCAAAAGCGCCTGACCCTGAGCTTTGCCCTGCCCGCTATAGATCGCTTCTATCGCAGTAAGCCACTGACCTTTATCAGTCACCTACTTGGGAGTGAGAGCCACGGCAGCCTGTTTTCCAAACTCAAGGAAGCCGGTCTTATCAACGGGCTTTCCGCCGGTGGCGGCATCAACGGCTACAACTTCAAGGAATACAGCATCAGCATTCAGCTGACCGACAGAGGTTTGAACCAAACCGACAAGGTGGTTGCTGCTTGCTTCGGTTATATCAAACTCATTGCCGATACTGGGCTGGAAGACTGGCGCTATCAGGAAAGGGCCAATCTGCTCAAACTGGCATTTCGCTACCAGGAACAGATAAAAGCCCTGGATCTGGCCAGTCACCTCAGCATCAATATGCAACATTATCAGGTTGAAGATACCGTCTATGGCGACTATCGCATGGACGGCCTGGATGTCGCTGAAGCCAGAGCACTGATGAGCCTGATGACCCCGGATAATATGCGCCTGCAACTGGTGGCCCAGGATCTGGATACCGAGCAACAAGCGGCCTGGTATCACACCCCCTATCAAATTAAGCCCATAGAAGAAGCCAGGCTGGCACTGTGGCGCTGCGCCGAGGCTGAAACCGGGATGGAGCTGCCAAGGCCTAACCCTTTCATCGTAGAAGACGCCATAGCCCGAGGCGAACCCAGCCGACATCCTGAGCCGGTGATTGTCGCCGAAGGTGCCGGTTACCGTATCTGGCACAAGAAAGATGATGAGTTCAATGTCCCCAAGGGGCATCTTTATCTCTCGCTCGATTCGGATCAGGCCAGCCCCACGCCGAGACATGCCGCCTTGACCCGGCTGTATGTGGAGATGCTGCTCGATCATCTGACCGAACATACCTATCAGGCGGAAGTGGCCGGCCTCAGCTACAACATCTACCCCCATCAGGGCGGGCTGACCCTGCATTTAACCGGTTTTACCGGCAACCAGGAAACCCTGTTGGCGCTGCTGATAGACAAAGCCCGGGAGCGCAGTTTTACCCAGGAGAGGTTCAACCTTATCAAACGCCAGTTACTACGCAGTTGGTATAACCATGCCCAGGCCAAACCCATCTCCCAGCTGTTCACCAGCTTGACGGTAACCTTGCAAAAACGCAGTTATGAACCACTGCGGATGGCAGAGCTGTTGGAAGATATCACCCTGGACGATCTGCATGACCATGTGAGCGCCTTCTATGAAAAAATCTATCTGGAAGGCCTGGTCTATGGTGACTGGCTGGAACAGGAAGCCCAGTCTCTGGGAAAACGACTCAGCCACATTCTGTCGCTGGTTTCCAAGCCCAGCCGTGAATCGGCCAGGGAGTTGGTCAACCTTCAGGGGAAAGGAACCGTACTCAGGGAGCTGAACATAGCTCACCCGGACAGCGCCATCATAGTCTATTACCAATCCGTGTTTGCCACTCCTGAGAAAATGGCGTTGTTCAGCCTGCTGAATCACACCATGTCGTCAACTTTCTTCCACGAGCTGCGAACCCAAAGACAACTCGGTTATATGGTGGGCACAGGCTATCTGCCGCTGAACCGCCACCCGGGGATGATCTTCTATGTACAGTCACCGACCGCCGGGCCACTGCAGTTACTGGAAGCCATAGATGAGTTTATCGCCGACTTTAACTACGCCGTGATGCAGATAACCAATGAGCAGTGGGAAAGCACCAAGCAGGGACTGATCAACCAAGTCATGGAACATGACGCCAACCTCAAGACCCGCGGCCAACGTTATTGGGTCAGCATAGGCAATAAGGATTATCACTTTAATCAGCGTGAGCTGGTGGTAGCAGAAATCAAGCGCCAAACCCGGGCCGGCCTGATTAAGTTTATGATGGATAAAATGCGCACCAAACACAGCGATCGTCTGGTGCTGTTCAGCACAGGAGAACAACACAGACATCTGGAGCGTCTGCAAGCCGGTTCCTTGATCACAGATTTACGCACCTTCAAACAACAGGCTGAGCAGTTTAACCTTTAATCCCTGGGCTGCCCTTGCTCAAACGAGGAATTTTTCTCCATTCCAATTGGTATCGAAGATTGTTCCAAGACAAAGGGCTGCAACAGTTATAATCAAAAGGTATTATATTCAATAACAGCACAGCATGCTTTTAAGTGGATGGCGCAGCTCGATTTATCACCACATATCTGGGACAGAAATGAGATAAGCGTATGTGATAGAAAGGTTTAATTTTGACAATCAGGCTACTTTCTGAAAGAGTTATCATTCAACGGTACTGGCATCACTCATTATAAAATTTACTAAATTTATGCCTAAATCACTGCACGGTCTCACACTCTCCTTTTCGCTGGTGCTTGCTGTTTTATTCACTTTGGTATCATCACTTCCTGCCTCAGCCATCCCAATCCAACTTAAAGCCGATGTTTACAGCGTTCCCGAAGGGCTATCACAAAGCACTGTTACATCAATTGCTGAAGATCCGGATGGCTACATCTGGGTTGGTACAGTAAATGGGTTAAACAGGTTTGATGGAAGGTCCTTCAAACAGTTTTTTTCCAACGATGGTTCTGGATTGAAAAGCTCATTCATCCGCTCTTTAATCTATTCAAGAAAGTACCAAGCACTCATTGTTGGAACAGATTCTGGACTATCAAAATACGATCCGGAAACGGAAAGATTTATTGGTGTGAACTTTTCAGAATCGGTACTAAGCATAGATGAAAGTGATGACAAACTCTTTATCACAACCCCACAAAATACCTATGTTTTCAATGAAATAGAAAAAAGCCCTATCCACAAGAGCTCAACATCTGTAAAAAATATTAAATCCGGTATCTTAATAAAAAATAGTGAATATATTCTCACTTACTCGGGTGAGTTATTACACAACAATAAAACTATCAGCCTAAACATTGAAAATATTGAGAAAATTTCTGATTCCCTGTATGCAGCAAAAAAAGATGAAATCATTGAGTTTATTGATGGGAATAGAGTAAATTCCATTCCTGGTACATACGACTCTTTAGGTGGTGACAGTGAGCACCTTTACTATACCTACGGCAACAGTATTTTTAAGCTGAACAAAGATAATTCAAGCTCTTATATCGGAAGAGTATCATCAAAAAAGTACTCTCTTAAAAGTCCATATATAAAAAAGTTAAAAATGGAATCTTACTTTCAAATATAAATGAAGGGTTCGTTTATTTGAAGAGTAGTAAAAACCTGTTAAAAAATCTTGACATAACCAACAAGCCGACTTGGTCATTAAGCTTAGACAGTAGCGATCATGTTGTTATTGCAGACCAAAGTGATAAAATACGAATACTAAACAGTGACCTTGTTAAAGGTGAAGGTTTTGATAGTAAATTTACTGGTCCAAAGTCAGTACTGAGTGACAATAATAGATTCTTGATTGGAAATAGTGAAGGGTTATTTCAACTGTCTAAAGACACTATGTCTATTAGAAAGGTTATGGCTACTCCTGTATCCGTTGTGAAAAGAATAAAAAATCAATTTTTAATTGGCACTGTTGATGGTCAGATAATATCTTTAGATACAGAAAATCTAACCAAGATAGAAAGTTTTACGGTAGACACTCAATTCCCAGTTTTTGATATGATCAGCTATAACAATGAGTTATACATTGCAACACAAGGTGGCCTGTATAAAAAAGATAGTAGTGGTATCAATAACATTTATTCTCATGATATGGTTTTCTGCTTGTCAGCAAATAAGAATAGCGTTTATTTTGGCACGCCTAAAAACATACTTAGATATGATGGGGAAAACACTTCATTATTTTATTCTAACAATAAATCCATTTTCTCAATTGTCGCAACAGATGAATTAATTGCCGCATCATCAATAAAAGAAGTTGTAGTGTTTAAAGACAACCAAGAGTTTGTAATCAATTCGAGTTATGGCGCTCAGTTGGAATACAACTCTCAAAGTGGCGTTATAATTAACAACAAATTACTATTCGGGGGTAACTCAGGCGTAAGTATACTAGATATAAGCGAGCTATCTGAGTATATAAACTCTCAAGAAAGAATCATTCCAACCATTGACTCCCTACTCATATTCAACATAGAGGAGAGTGTTGGTGACGGTGTACTGGATAAGTCTATTCAACATACAGAAAAAGTCGTATTAAAGCATTCAGACTACCCTTTTACTCTAAAATTCAGTGCGCCTAGCAGCGATATAGATAATATCGAATTCATGTATAGCATGGAGGGACTTTCTGATGACTGGATTTCATCGAAAGGAACGAACTCAGCAACCTACACCAACTTATCTCCTGGTACCTATAACTTTCATGTTTATGCGATTAATCCTTTGACTCAGCAACAAGGCATCACCAGAACACTGCAAATTGAAATAACCCCTCCTTGGTGGCTTTCCACGCTTGCCAAAACTCTCTATGTATTGGCGATACTGCTGATACTGACGGCTATCACCAAAGCCGTGCTGCGCAAGAGAGAGATCCAGCGTCAAATAGCCTTGAGTGAGGAGCGTCTAAAGCTCTCCCTCTGGGGTAGCGGTGATGAGATGTGGGACTGGGATATAGAAACTGGGCAGATATACCGCTCCAATATCTGGGGTTCTCTCGAATTTCCCCGCGACGGCCAGCGCTCCGGCCACCATGGTGAAGAGAGCAATATACACCCTCAAGATAGAGAGCGGGTAAGAGAAGCACTCAATAAACATTTTTACGGTGAAACAGATCATTTCGAAGCAACCTACAGAGTCAAAAGCAAGAGTGGTGAGTGGCTGTGGATCCTCGACAGGGCCAAAATTGTTGAGCGGGATGAGCATGACAATGCCCTTCGTATGACGGGAACCATCAAAAACATCAACAGTTTCAAGACAGCAGAAGAGCAGCTGCGCCTGTTCGAGCGGGCGATAGAGAATATCTCGGAAGGCATGTTTATTCTGGATGCCGATTTCCATTATGTTGAGGTTAACGAAGCCTGCTGTGAACTAACCCAACACAGCCGCAACCAGTTGCTCGGCACAACGCTGCAGTTCAGCCGTTATCCTGACAATTACAATCAACAAATAAAACAGTTATTGCAGCAGTACGGTCGCTGGAGCAACGATATAGAAGCCATTAAGGGCGACGGTTCAGAGTTCTTGATGGAACTCACCATAGATGCGATTTACGATGAGCAAGGGATCCTGACCCATTATGTTGGGGTGTTTTCCGATATCTCCCGTCGTAAACAGCAGGAAGAAGAGCTGCGCAAACTCACCAATAATGATCTCCTGACCGGTCTTCCCAACCGCTCCAACCTGCAAGTCACCCTAGGCAACCTGGTGAAAAAAGATCATCACCACACTCTGATGGTCCTTGACCTGGATAATTTCAAAAAGATCAATGACTCTCTTGGTCACCAAATAGGTGACGAGCTTTTGATCCTGGTCGCAGAAAGGCTGCAGCAATCTATACCCGGACACACCAACCTTTATCGCCTCGGTGGTGATGAGTTTGCCATTTTGGTAGACAAGAATCCCGATATAGGTTCCAGTGCAGTGATAGCCAGCCGCGTCATAGACGCATTCGGTCAAGCCTTTGAACTGGTAGGCGAACAGCTGGTTGTCGGCGTCAGCATAGGCATAGTGCTTTATCCAGAAGACGAGCAAAATGAGCAAGCGCTGCTGAGAAAGGCCGATATTGCCATGTACCATGCCAAGTCTGCCGGTGGTAACCGCTATCAGTTCTACTCAGAATCATTGAACCGCAATGCAATCCGGCAGTTGGAGGTAGAAAATCTCATCCGAGAGGGCCTAAAAGACGATCTGTTTGAAGTCTATTACCAGCCAAAAATCAACCTGCGCAGCGGTTTGGTGTCGGGTATGGAAGCCTTGGTTCGCTTGAATCATCCTCAACACGGATTGATCCCACCCAATGACTTTATTCCGCTGGCAGAGGAAAACGGCCTGATTGTTGAAATAGGTGACCTTGTTATGCGAAAAGCCTGCTTTGCTGCCCAACAGTGGCGTGAGCAGGGATTGTTTGATGGCCGTGTGGCTGTCAATTTGTCGTCGCGACAATTCGCGCTTCCCGATCTACAGCAAAGAATCGCGTCAATTTTACGTCTGACCCGCCTGCCACCGGCTAATCTGGAACTGGAAATCACCGAAGGGACTGTTATCAAGCATCCGGAAAAAGCCATTAAAGTCATGCAACAACTGGCTAAAATGGGAGTCTGTCTGGCACTCGATGACTTTGGTACCGGCTATTCATCTCTGTCCTATCTGAAACGATTCCCCATTCACTGCTTGAAAATAGATAAAGCCTTTGTCGACGATATCGATAAGTCTGACAGAGACCTAAAGATGGTCGATTCCATCATCACCATAGCCCACAATATGGGGCTTTCCGTTGTGGGAGAAGGCGTGGAAGACTCATCACAACTCAGTATTTTAAAAGCGTTAAACTGTGAAGAAATACAAGGGTTTATTTACAGCAAAGCCGTACCGGAAGCTGAGTTTTCCGAGTATCTGAAACAAAATCTGCCCACATTTACAGGAAAGAAAAATACAATTTAAGAACCAAATTCAAACCGTATACAAACCGATAAAAAGCCAAAATAAAACCAATTTAAAACTGAAATAACACTTTGGCATAACTCCTGCTTTATCTCTCTCAGCGTCAAGAAGTTAACCGCTGACTGTTACCACTACCCTGAGAGAGATAAAATAATGATTAAATCAATACTTGCTACCGCCGCCGTTGTTACCAGTTCACTGGCTTTTGCCGCCGTCCCTCACATTAAAGTACTGGACACCCAAGTCGCTGCTGTGCCACACATCAAGGTGCTAGATACTCAAGTCGCTGCTGTGCCACACATCAAGGTGCTGGAGACTCAAATTGCTGCTGTACCACACATCAAGGTGCTGGATACTCAAATTGCCGCAGTACCACACATCAAGGTGCTGGATACTCAAATTGCCGCAGTACCACACATCAAGGTGCTGAATACTCAAGTTGCCGCAGTACCGCACATCAAGGTGCTGGATACTCAGATCGCTGCGGTGCCACACATCAAGGTGCTGGATACTCAAATTGCTGCTGTGCCACACATCAAGGTGCTGGAGACTCAAGTCGCAGCAGTGCCACATATCAAAGTCGTTAACTCTGTTAAGAGCATTGCGTAAGGGGTTCCAATATGATCATAGCAATCAAGAAGTTATTGGGTCTGACCAAACCAGAGCGTAAACGGGTGAAACTGCCGGAGGGTCTGTGCCACCTGGAAGTGGTTCCTGCCAGAGGTTGGTGGAACTGATGAAACAGCGAAAAAACAAGGGAGCATTTATGCTCCCTTTTGCTGTGATTTGGAATCAATAGACGATTCTAGAAGGAATGCTCGCTATCGCCGGGCCGAGTGGTTTTGCGGTACGCTAATTGCCTATGTGCATTAAATAACAACATGGCAGCGGGTCCCAGCAACAACCCGGCAGCCACCCAACGTTTAACCCCCATCCCCGCCTTGAAGGCTGAATGTCCCAGAGTGTAAGCGGAGACGCCCAGAGTCCCCGCCAAAGCCAAAGCGCCTGCCAGTATCAGTGTCAACTTGCCTCACCTCACTTGTTGCAGCGCATCCCTTCACTGTCCAAAAGAAAGCCGGAATACTACCCCAGCAGCGCTCAAAATAACAGCAAAAGGTCAGTAATTCGCCACCCGAGCCTGGCAAAAAATGGTTCGACAAAAATAGCCTGACAACCAATCCCCTGGCATTACTCAAGCCTTAACAGCTCACCACAGGACTTTTGCAGCAGACTGCGACATCGCCACAGGCCAAGCAGTGCCACCAACAAGGCGCCACTGAGGGGAGCCAACAGCCACCATTGCCAGTGAGGGCTGACTCTGAGTTCAAACACCTGAGTTTTCAAAAGCCAGAGCGCAAACTCCGCCACTGTGACCGCCAGAATGCCCGCCACGGCACCTAGTAGTGCAAACTCCAACGCCGTGGCAAGCTTAAGCAAGCTTCCCGGCGCACCAAAGGTGCGTAGAACCGCCAGTTCTCGTTGGCGACTGGCCATGCCGGCTTCGGTCTGCGCTATCATCACCAGGGCACTGGCCAATACCACCAGCACCAACACCAGCGTCAGCGCCAAAGATACCTGGGCTACTATCTCTTTTAGCTGAGTCACCATGGCCCCCACATCTATGATGGAGACAGTGGGGAAATTACGGATAAGCTCAAGTACAACGGCCTTTTGACCATCATCCAGATGAAAACTGGCCATGGAGGTATAAGCAAAGGGGGCCAAGGCTTCCTGACTGAAAATCATAAAGAAGTTGGGTTGCAGAGTTTCCCACTGCACAGAACGAATGCTGGCCACTTTGACGGTCAGCGTTTGGTTATCGATAACAAAACTCAGGCTGTCTCCGACAGTAATTCCCAAGCGCTCGGCCACCCCGGACTCCACCGACACGTCATCGGTTTGCCGATTAAAATGCCCCTCAAGGATCTCATTGTTGGGCGGCAAGGTATTTCGCCAGGTGAGATTCAGTTCCCTTGAAATCCCAAGGCGCCCTCTCTGCCCCTGTTCCTGCTCTTCGGCAGTGATCACCTCCTCACCATTGATAGCGCTGAGCCGACCGCGGATGACAGGATAGATATCTGTGGCAGCAATCTGGCGCTGAGCCATAAAGTCCGCCAGCGGCTCTACTTCGTCCGGAGCTATGTTAACCAGGAAATAGTTCGGCGCATCCTCAGGCAACTGCTTCTGCCATTCGCTGAGCAAGTCCTGACGCAACGCCATTATGGTCAGCAATAACACCAGGGCGCTGGAAAAGCCCACCAGTTGTACAGCGTTTTGTCTGGCGCGGCGCCGAAGGCCCGCCAGTGCCAGCGACAAGGGGTTGGTCGTGCGCATGCCAACACTCTGCCCCAGGCGGATTAACAAAAAACCCATCAGGCTGAGCAGCACACCAAGCAACACCACGCTGGCCACCACGGTCAGGGTCAAAGGCAAAGAGCGCGAGTAGAGCCAGCCGAGTAATCCCATGGCCGCCAAACTCAGCAGCAGATGCAACCACATGCCCAGACGTATTCCTTCGAGCTGGCGTTGCAACACCCTGAGCGGCGGAATAGCCAGCAGCCGCATCAGCGGATAGGCACTGAACATAAAGGCGCTGATAAACCCTGTAGCCAACCCCAAGAGAAGCGGTCTAAGCATAGGCGGAGAATAGGCGGCAATTTCCGCAGGCAAGGCTCGGCTGATGAGAGAATCCAGCACCAAGCCACCGAAGATCCCCAAGATCACTCCAAGAAAGGTCACCAGCAGCAGGTGCAGACCGAACAATAAACGGATTTGTCTTGCACTGGCGCCAAAGGTTTTCAGCATGGCAACCACATCATAGTGACGCTGGCAATAACGCTGGGCGGCAATGCCGATGGCGGCGCAGGCAAGGGCTATCCCCAGCAAGCTTGCCAGCAGCAAGAATCGCTCCGCCCGCTGCACCGCCCCGGCAATCGGCGAATCGCCGGATTGTACATCAACCCAACGTTGGCTACTGGTCAGCAGTGGCTTGGCGTATTCTTCAAAACGGCTCAGCGCCTGGTTATCCCCGACAAACTGATAAAGATATGTCACCCGGCTGCCGGGTTGAATGACCCCGGTTGCCGCAACATCATCAAGGCGCATCAACACCAGGGGGGAAGAAGCAAATGGATTGAAACCGGCATCGGGCAGCCTGTCTATCTCCTTGGCCAGCGCCATCTGGGCGTTACCCAGCTCAACACTCTTGGGATACCCCAGCAAGCCCCCAAGACGCATTTCAAACCACAGTTCACCTGGCTGCGGCAAGGCACTGGTTTCTCCTTGACGCAAGACAATTTTGCCCTTGAGCGGATAGGCATTATCAACGGCCCTGACAGTGACCAACTGAAAGGCATCGCCGCTGTAAACCATAGAGTTGAACTGCAAACTCTGCGATTGCTTAAGCCCTAACGCGTTGGCCTGCTGCAGTATGCCTGCATCTATGGGAACGGGTGAATTAATGATTCGGTCGGCAGCAATAAACTTGGCCGCCTGGCCATTGATGGCGAGCTGCAATCTCTCACTGACCCGGGCCAGACCGGTGACAGACAACACCGCCAGGGTCAAGGCCAGCACAATCAATACCAACTGCCCTTGCTTGAGCTCGCGGCGAAACAGGCGCCATGCCAGCGTCCATTCCATCAGCGCCCCTCCTCTGCTGTTACCGATGCCGCCGGCACCTGGCTCTCTGTCTTGGCCTCATGCAAACTGGCCTCTTCCGGCAGGGTTTGCTGCCCCTGTTCATACAATCGCCCTTCGTGCATCTCCAACTGGCGCTCACAACGACTAGCCAGTTGCATATCATGGGTCACCAAAATCAAGGTGGTCGAACTCTCGCGATTGAGCTCAAACAGCATGTCGGCAACCCTGTCGGCGTTGTGTTTGTCCAGGTTGCCCGTGGGTTCATCGGCAAACAGCACCTTGGGTTCGCTGATAAAGGCTCTGGCGATAGCAACCCGCTGCTGCTCACCGCCGGAAAGCTGTTTCGGGTAATGATTGAGCCTGTGCCCGAGGCCAACTCGCTCCAGCATGGCTTTGGCTCGCTCTCTGGCATCCTTGATACCCGCAAGTTCAGCCGGCAGCATGACATTTTCCAGGGCGTTGAGGGTATCAACCAACATAAAAGACTGAAAAATAAAGCTGACTTTCCGCTTACGCAGCGCAGCCTTCTGCTCTTCATTCAGCCCGGCCAGGGCACTGCCATCGAGCCAAATCTCACCGGACGAGGGGGTATCCAATGCCGCCAGCAGGCCCAGCAGAGTTGATTTACCTGAGCCTGATGGCCCAAGAATGGCCACACTCTGGCCCGGCTTGACATCCAAATTGATGCCACTCAGGATAGTCAGGTCACCTTCCTGGGTAGTGACAGTTTTTACGAGATGGGAAACCTTAATGGCACTGTTCTTCAAAATTGCTTCCTTATGCTTGCGTCCGCTGGCATTGATACCAGTCATATTCTTGTTCTCTGCGCTGCCCGTCAAGGCCGCTGATGTACTGATCCTGGGGGACAGCCTGGGAGCCAGTTACGGCATGGCCGAGAAACAGGGTTGGGTCGAAGGGCTGAGACAAGCCTTACCCGAGCATAACATTGTTAATGCCTCTGTCAGCGGCGAAACCACGGCCGGTGGCCTCAGAAGATTGCCTCAGTTGCTGGAGTCGGTAAAACCCTCGCTGCTGTTGGTGGAGCTTGGCGGCAATGATGGTCTGAGAGGCTTTCCGCCAACAGAGCTGAAAAACAATCTTACAAAAATCATTGCGCTGGCTCATCAATCCGGCGCCAAGGTGCTACTTTCCGAAGTCATGGTGCCGCCAAACTACGGCCCCAGATATGCCAACGCCTTCAGCGCCGTTTACAGTGACCTGGCCAAACAGCCCAACGTCACCCTGATGCCCTTCTTTATGACAGAGATAGCGCCCTTCCCCGAGTTGATGCAGGCCGATGGGCTGCACCCGAACGAAAAGGCCCAGCCCAAGATCACCGCCTTTGTGCTGCCCTGGGTTGAATCGGCAATCGAAGCCATCAAAGCCCCTGCCACAGACGCATCTGCGCCGGCAACAGGCGGATAAGGCAATCACCGGACATAATAGCCGCAGGACGACATAGCTAAAAACGACTAAAGGCTGCAGCTGAATACCCTCACCTTGTGCCCCATCAGTTCACTTTCTTCCAGCGGCAGCATACCCAACTTGAGGGCTATCGCTTCCGAGCCCAGGTTGCCATCCATGATCAGGGCTATCAACTCATTCACGGCGCAAATCGCTTTTATTTTTGGCAATGCATGGCTGGCGGCTTCATAACCCAGTCCCTGGCCCCAGTATTCAGGCAGATACCTGTATCCCAACTCAACCTTGCCGAACTCCGGCAGGAACTTGGGGCCGCAAAAACCTATCACCTTGCCATCGGCCTTATGCTCAACTGCCCAGCGACCATAGCCATACTTGCGGTAGTCAGCAAAAATGACCTTTTCAAGCACCTGAGCGGCCTCTTCAATATCCTTCAATGGCTCGCCGGGGATATACCTCAGCACTTCGGGAGTACTGTTCATGGCAAATAAAGCCTGCTGATCACCATCACGGAACTGTCTCAAAATTAATCTGGGGCTTTCGGTAATCAAGATTAACGACTCCTTGTTATTCAGTTTGTTGCCTTAAGGTTGGCTAAAGTTTATTAATGTTTAATAAATCATAACCATAGATTACACTAGGGCGGGCGCGATAAGTCCATACCCGATCGGATTGAAAGTTGTTTTGTCGCAATAAGATTGCAGTGCAACCCGGCTAGTATGCCTATACCGGCCTGATAACATAAAACAAGGAAAGCGTATGTCCCAGCAAAAAGTCTATATTCCTCTGGCCACCCGTACCAGCCAGTACATCATGGCTGAAATACTGATGACAGATGCGCTGCTCAGCCACTATGCCAGTTACGAAAACTGCTACCGCGAGATCAGCAAGTTGGTATTCCAATTGGCAGAAAAGGAAGATCTGCACAACATTCATGTGATCGCCAATGACAAACTGCCTGTGGTGCGTTTTCACACCGAGGCCTACTGCTTCCAAACCGCCGAACAGATCCTGTTCTTTTACAACCCGGCCTACCATGAAGCCCAGAACCTTTTCTTCCAGCCGGACTACAAGGCCCGCAAGTTAAGACTGCTGTTTTTGGCCACAGGTAAGGAAATTCGCGCCAACGCCGCCAATTTCCACAGCCGGGTCAATGCCGTATTGAATGGGGTGTTGGACAACCTGCCGGAGCAGGAATTAAGGGTCAAAGTCCGCGATCACCAGCACATGGCCTACGATCTCTTCGCCCGTGCCAAGGGGGAGAAAAAGACCTATGGCTACAAGCTCAGGGATATTTATCAGCGCTACAAGTCGCGCAAGTGCAAACTGCCGGAAGATCACAGCTCATTGGCCTATGTCACCGTCAGCCTGCCGCTGAGCCGCCGCCTGAAGCAGAGCGTGCTGGAAGAAGAGCATACCGAAGACTTCAGCCCGCTGTACCAGTTTCTTGAGGACAAGTTCCGCAGCGCAGCGGCCGGCAAGCAATTGCACCGCATCGCCATGGTGGCCAACGGCCTGATGCCTTTGGTTCGCAACAGTAAGTTCGAGAAGGTGGAAAGTACTGCCGAAGCCCAGATGATAGGCTTTGATCCTGCGGCAACCGACACTCAGTTTGTCAGCCATTGGGATGGGCGCAACCTGGTAGAATCGGTGCACTTTTTGCTGGTTGCCGGTAAAGAGGACTACACAGAGCCAGGTTATGGCCGCTATATGAACCAGGTGGAAGCGGCTTTGAAAGACTTTGCCGAAGCCATAGGCTTGGATCCGGAGCGCCGTGAACTGGTGTTGAGATTCCATCAGCACATCAGTTACAAGCGTTAAGACTCAAAAAAGCCGGGCTAGCCTGCACAATGCAGCTCAGTCCGGCTTTTTACCTTGTTATTATGAGTGTGCTATGAGTGAGTCCCCGGGGCTCGGTTATTTCCGCCCTGTGACCACATTGATTCTGGCAACATCCACCAGATCGCTCACCTGATATTTGTCGAACAGATCCAACAAGGCATCGCTGCCCTGCTCCAGTTTCAACATCATCTCTTCTTCATAAAGCGGCACCAGGCTATAAAAATTGATGCACTTGTCCTGGTCAATCTCCAGGGTGTGGAAAACCTCATCAACCAGCAGTGACGGCAGAACTATCATGCCGTTTTGACGGGTATTTTCGGCAAAGGGTTCGGCAGGATCACCATTGGGTATTGTGTGTCCCCAGCCCAGCCAGCTGTCGTATTTATGCGGAAAGCGCGCCAAAAACTTAAGCTGCCTTACAGGCCAGTACCACTGTTCATCGCTGAAGGCTTCCTGACTTATCTGCCAATGCGCCGGCAAGGTGATCATCAGCTCCATAAACCTGGGGATATCCGCCTCTTCGGGGGTACTCATAGGCAAGTCACTCATGCCGGAAGTCACCAGAGTATGGAAAGGTCGCTCGTCTGTCGGTGCCACATAATGCACATCAATATGCACAGTATCCGAGATAACTTCATGAAAGACCCAGGTGACTTCACCAATATGGCGCTCAATATGTTCGCTTATCTGGACGATACACTCTTCACCCATAGGCGATTGCCATTCCTTTTCACCATCCGTGTATCTGAAAATGGGATCACCGGAAAGGCTGTATTCTTGTTCATCCTTACTCATGCCAACTCCTTTTGATTCTGACGCATGAGGTTTTATCACTGCCGGCGAACTAAATCCAGAATAAATGATGAAAAACAAACTGTTGTTAAAATAGTGTTTACATATGGCGATAACATCTCAATCTGTTATTTGCCGCCACTTGCATTATTTGGTGCTAATTTGGCCGGATTTCACATTGTCAGTCGGGAAATGAATCGGGATCTTGTTAACGGAATAATAACAATAATCAGGAGAGATTATGTTCAACAAGAAAAACCCCCTGACTTTGGCGTTGCTGGCAGCCGGGTTAACCGTGGGACTCATTGCCTGCTCGGATGACGACAATACGTCTCAAACCACTGAACCGCCGGTCGTGACGCCACCGCCGGTAACCAGCCCCTTCCCCGAAGGCGCCATCATGGTTGAAGCCGGAGACAATTTGACAACCCGAATTCAGGAAGCTCTGATCAACGCCCAGAGTGGCGCTGTAATCGTGTTGCCAAAGGGCCGATTTGAGATAGATGCCACCTTGTTGTTTGACGGCGATGTCGACGGTGACGGCAGCTATGCCAGCAATGTCACTGTCATGGGCTATGGCCGCGATGAAACCATTCTCGACTTTGCCAATGCCAACGCCGGTGACGGTATCTTTGTACAAAATGCCCTCAATATCACCATCAAGGATCTGTCGGTCTATGAAGCCAAAAACAACGGCATCAAGCTGAAAAATACCAATGGCATCATACTGCGCAATGTCTCCGCCGTGTGGGAAGGTGAGCTGGATCAAGGCAATGGCGCCTACGGCCTTTACCCGGTGGAATGCGAGAATATTTTGATTGAAGACAGCTATGTCCGCGGCAGCGCCGATGCCGGTATCTATGTCGGCCAGTCTGAGTACATAGTCGTCAGGCGCAATATCGCCAAGGAAAACGTTGCCGGTATCGAAGTGGAAAACTCGCGTTTTGCCGATGTCTATGACAATGAGGCCATGGGCAATACCGGTGGTATTCTGGTGTTCGACCTTCCCATTGGCAACCACAAGTACGGCTCCAGCGTACGGGTATTCAACAACAAGGTTTATGACAACAATACCCACAACTTCGCCAACGCCTCTGCCAACCCAGCCGGAGTGCATATTGTTCCTCCCGGCACCGGGGTGATCATACTCTCCACCAACGATGTGGAAGTGTTCAACAACCAGATCAGCAACCACGATACCCTGGCGGTCACTGTCTCCAGCTTCTTTATCGCCGAGCCGGATGTATCCGCCTTTGCCGCCAGCTATGCCCAGCCGGGTCAGGCCATTGAAGATGGCTGGCGCGCCACACCGCGCAACATCTATATCCATGACAACCAGATAAGCGGTTTTGCCACCAAGCCCAACGGTTATCTTATCGAGGATATCATCAAGGCCTACATCTACAGCCATGGCCGCTTCCCGGGGATCCTCTACGATGGCCTGGGTGAACTGCTCGCCAACAATGGTACCGGCGCCTATCTCGGCTTTGGTGAACTCCCCTTCAACCCTGACGGCAGTGAAAATGTCTGTGCCAGCAACAATGGAGATGTCAGTATTGGCCAGCTCTACGGCAACAGCAATACCGATGTCAGCATTCCCGATGTCATGTATGAAGCCAAGCAGCAGCAACTGTTGCAATGCTCTTTGGTCAGCCTACCTGTGCATACCGTCACTTTCGGCGAACAGATCTTCGGCTGCGGCGTGGATGATGATACCGAAGGTTGTGACGGTGGCGTGCTGGTCGGCGGTGGCGGTACTATAGGAGAAGGTGAAGGCGGCCTTGAAGGCGATGGCGACCTGTCGCTGTGCAGCGCTCAAGGCTCTGGTGTGAACTGGGATGCTCTGACGGGTGCCAATTGCAGCAGCCTGGCACAATACCGCCTGTTTGCCGACGCCTCTATGCCGGCGGCCATGCCAAACAGTGGCGGGATCCCTTACGATCTCAACACGCCGCTGTTTACCGACTATGCCAGTAAGTATCGCTATGTGTTTGTGCCGGAAGGGAAACAAGCCAACTACAGCAGCAATGAGGCCTTTGACTTCCCGGTAGGCACAGTACTGGTGAAAACATTTGCCCTGCCTGCCGATACCGCAACCAGAGGCGTGGACAATGAAACTCTGATTGAAACCCGGTTGTTGATCCACAGAGAGTCGGGCTGGACCGCCCTGCCCTATGTCTGGAATGCCGAGCAAACAGATGCCACTTTGGCCAAGGCCGGTGCCATTCAAGGCAAGAGCGTGGTGCACAAGGGGCAAACCCTGAACTTTGACTACGTTGTCCCGTCAATGAATCAGTGCAAGCAGTGTCATCAGTTCAAGGCCGACAGCGCCAGCCAGGCGGTGTTTATGCCGATTGGTCCCAAGGCCCGCCATCTGAACCGTGACTACCCCTACCAGGATGGCAGCGCCAACCAACTGCTTCATTGGCAAAGCGCGGGTATTCTCAGCGGCCTGCCAACCCTTACCAGCGTCGACAAGGTACCAGCCTATGTGGATGGTGATGAAGCCACTTTGACTCAGCTCAGTGACAGCGAGCTGATGCAAACTGCCAAGGGTTACCTGGATATCAACTGCGCCCACTGCCACAGACCCGAAGGCAATGCCTCCAATACCGGGCTGAAACTGGAATACCAGCGCAGCTATGATGAAGACAACGGCTTCAGCCACGGCACCTGTAAATCGCCTGTCGCCTATGGCGGCGGCACCCTGGGCTACGATGTGGTACCGGGTAATCCGGCCGAGTCCATCATGCATTTCCGGATGCAGAGCAATGAGCCGGGCGACAGAATGCCCGAAATTGGCCGTAGCCTCAGCCACGATGAAGGAGTCGCGCTGATAAGCGAATGGATTAAACGTTTACCGGCAGCCAGCTGCTCCAACTGAAGCTGGAGCCAAGCAGACTGAAAAACGCTTACCGCAATAAGCAAAAGGCCCGGGTTTGACGACCCGGGCCTTTTTAGTCTTCCTGCCCCAAGCGGCTGAAATAGCCTGGTGGATAGCCGAGCCAATGCTTGAAGCTCTGGCGAAAATGACAACTGTCGCTGTATCCCAAACGCTCGGCAATCTCACTCACCGATAGCCGGCCCTCAAGGATCCAGCTCACCGCTCTTTGACACCTTTGCTGATCCACCAGGCGTTGATAGCTGCTGCCGAGGGCCGCCAGCTTGCGCCTCAGGCTGCGACTGCTCATGTGTAACCTGAGTGCCATGGTTTCCAATGGCGGTACAGCGGGAAAGTCGCCATCCAGCTCGGCAATAATCTTTTCAATCAGCGAGCTCTGCTGCTGACAGTTTTGGCTGTGATCGGAAAAATGACTCAGATCCACAGCCAGCGCCAGGTAGGATTTATCGAGGCGCCATTCATTGAAGTCACTCAGAAACTCCAGCTGTTTGGTCAGTTTTGCCAATCCCTCAGACGGCATCAAAGTGCCGGTAACACAGATACAGTTAAAGCTGACCTCTTGACCGGTTAACTCCCGCGCCAAACTCAGCAGCGCACCTATGCTGTGAAGAAATTCGCCGCGATAGATTAACGGCTCGGCCCGGCCGGTATTGAGCCAGCGCAGGCGGATTTCCCGCTCATCTTCCAGTAGCAACAGATCGGCAAAACTGCCCACCCACTTGGGATGGTTGAGCACAAAATCCAGGCATTCACCGAGATCCCGGCAATCCCCAAGCAAAGGCAACAGAAAGCCCAAGTCGGTTACCCGGGTATTGAGACCAGCCAGCAGGCTGATATCCTCACGTCGACTACGCTGCATGAGAAACGCTATGGTGGCGCTGAGCTGCCAGACCCGCACCAATTGGCACTCCTTGAGTTCATTGATACCCGTGCCTATGTGCCGGCATATCTCTTCGGCAGCCTCGGCTCCCAATTGTGACTGAATAAAACGAATAAGGTTGGCCAGTTCAAAAGCCGGGTACGCCTGATCCCCAACCATCATGTTGGCTCGGTATTTGATCTGCATAGTTATTGTTATCTTTTTGTTAATCCCCCAAAGCTGTTTTAACGTATCCAGCCAGAGAATTAAAGGCGTACTGCATAAAAAGGCCTAAATGCCTCTGTTTATGAATTTTAAAAGCATTAATGTCGGTGTTTTATGCAAAATAGCGTCAATTAGCCACTCGAATTGGTCTGCGCTTGCGGTCGTTTTCTCAAACTCATCCGGAGGCAGAAGCAGCCAAGGTATTAAGCACATTAGGAATGCATTCGGCCGAGGTAATCCTGTGGCTGAATGGTTTGGGTAGCGACTTGAGTGACGATAACACCGGCACGGCTTTGCCGGAAGAATAGCGGCATAAAAAACCCCGGCGTGCCGGGGTTAGATTAGCGAATGGATTAAACACCAGGAGTTACATTGGTCGATTCTTCTCGGCCAACTTGTTGTAGCAGGCGTTGAGCATCAAAGAAGCGCTGTGGGCCAACTTGTCGGCCAGTTTCTTGCGCAGCTGATATTTTACCTTGATCACAGTGCGATCCGCGGCCAACTTCAGCAAGAGATCATCACTGGTGCCGACTTCATCTATGAGCCCCAGTTCTACGGCCTGCTGACCATACCAATGTTCACCTGTTGCCACCTTGTCCAGCTCCAGTTGCGGCCGATAACACCCGACAAAGTCTTTGAACAGCTGATGGGTTTCTTCCAGTTCCTGTTGGAACTTGGCTCTACCCTCATCTGTGTTCTCACCGAACAGCGTCAGGGTGCGCTTGAAATCACCGGCGGTATGCTGCTCATAATCAATGTCATGCTTCTTCAGCAGCTTGTTAAAGTTCGGCAATTGGGCAACAACACCTATGGAGCCTATGATAGCAAACGGCGCTGCAATAATGCGGTCGGCGACGCAGGCCATCATATAACCGCCACTGGCAGCCACCTTATCGACACATATGGTCAGCGGCAGCCCGGCATTGCGGATCCTGTCCAGTTGGCTGGCCGCCAGGCCATAGCCATGAACCATGCCGCCACCACTCTCAACGCTGGCGACTACCTCATCACCTTCCTCGGCAATTGCCAGAATGGCGCTGATCTCTTCCCGCAGTGACGCCACTTCGGCCGCTTCTATGCCACCTTTGAACTCGACGACATACACCTTGGGATCTTTGGCTTCCCCGGCATCAAGTGCCTTGTCGTGAGCCTTTTGCTCGGCCTTGAGCTGTTTCTCATAGGCCTTGAACGCCTTTTTGCCCAAAAGCTCTGCCTTGAGGTGATGCTTGAGCGATTTAAGCTCATCGCTGAGATGCGTCAGTTTCAGCTCGCCCCTGTCACTCTTTTGTTTTACCGCCGATGCCACCACAATTACCACTATGGCACCCACTGCCACCACTAAAGTGATCGCCTTGGCCAGAAATAATCCGTACTCGTATAAAAATTCCACTACAGGGTTCCTTTCACCGCGAGAAAGCACACAAAATCGCGCTATTCTAGCAGCCCTTGCATAGATAAAAAAACCCGGCATTTCGCCGGGTTTGTTACAAAAAACATATGAGTAACCGCTTAGCCACCGCAGCTTTGCAGAACGGACGAGTCGGTCACCAAAATGCTGGCACCATCTTTACCGGCAGAAGAGGCAAAAATAGACGCCTGAGACTGCATTTCTGCCGTCGCCTGAGCCGCCATGCCATCGGTCACGCCCGGTACTTCGGATGGGTCAATGAGTGAGCTGTGATGCCCCTTGGCAAAGCGCACAGCGCCGCCACCGGCACTGGTCTGATCGACGCAGTTAAGCCCCAGAGTCGCAATCAAAGGCTCAGTGCCGGACAGCGGGAAGCCCGCGACAGTACCAGGCAGAACCTGATCGCCCTTGTTACCAGCGCCATCACCGACGATTTCCACCAGATGCACCGGCAAACCCGTGGCCTTGAGCATGGCAGTCTGGTTGATAGGATCGGCTGACTCTATCCCGGTTTGCACCGCAAAGGCGAAGGTAGGGATAAATTCGGCGTATACCGTCTGAACCAGGGCCTCATATTCGGCCGAACCCGGCTGATATCCTTGTTTATTGGCCACGTCCACCAAGGCCTTGAAGGTATCGGAAGCCGTCACATTGGCAAACAACAGAGGTGCAAAGGTGGCTGAACCGGCGAAAGAACCCGCCAGGCCGCCGCTCGGCGCCACCAAAGATGCGCCCTTGATGCCATAGTAGTTGGGCAAGGCTGTGCCGGATGCAGGGTCTTTCAAACCTGTGCTGGCATAGGTCGCGAAGTTGGTGCCGACAATGGCGCCAAGGCTAAGCCCCTGAGCGGTTATCTGGTTATTATCAAACACCTGAGGCGCGCCCATTTCGGCCAGTTGCGCCGACATACCTGTTATCGCGGCTCTAAGCGCCAGATGATCCATGGTCGCCTGACGGAAGTTATCCCGTACCGACAGCGTGCTTTCTATGTTGACAAATACCAGCGGATTGCCGTTTTGGAAGGCATCCGGCTTGCCGACAACATTACCATAGGCAGCACCTGAGGCCGACACTTCATAGATGCCGTCACCATTGGCATCAAATGAACGGGCACCGTGCAGCGGCATATCCATGGCCACTGTAGCCACACCGGCTGCGGCATAACTACCGGCATAGGCCAGCGACATCTCTTTGCCGCCACCCAGACCATGCAGCGCTATCGTGGTAGGCCAGCCACTGGTTGGTGGCGTGAAAGGCAAGCCCTGGCTGGCATAAAATGCCGCCAGCTTAGTGGCGTTGGGCATGGAGATCAGCACAGGCACAGTTTCGTAGTTGCGAATCGCCGGAATGGGATTAAAGCGGGTCAGGTGCTTGGTGGCATCGGCCGCACTGTCATCATCCAGTTTCCACGCTTTGCCGGCCAACAAGGAAGGATTGGCCAGTGCAGCGGCGGGATCTATGTTGTAAGCCATCGCCTGGGCGGCAAAGTTCTCCTGGCTCAGAGTACCGGCCTGCAGCGCCAGCAACACAGATACCGGGCTGTCGCCCTGGGCCTGCCAATAGCCGTTAATGCCGTCACAGCTTGCCGATGAACAAGTGCCGTAAACCGGTACTTCAATGGCCGCAGTGTAGACATCGGCCAAATCCGCCAATACATAGGCTATGCCGTCAGCAGGGGTAAGCCCAGCTGCCATCGCCACTGTATAGCCGGCTGGAGTCGGAGTTTGCAACCACTTGGGCGCATAGGGTGAGCCGGGTTGCAGCATCAGCAGCTTGGTGGTTTCATAAACATCGGCCACCGACTGGGTGGTAAACAGGCCTGAATAGGTAATGCTTTCCTTGTCGACGCCATGAGCCGCCGCCATGCCCTTCTCATAACTGTTTACCAGAGTTTGCAGCATCAATTGATCGGCGGTTTCCAGCGGCGCTGTGTCGATATCCAGTTTCAACAGGCCATAGGTGTAGGAAGGCGCTATCGGGCGCTCGGCCGAATCCATGATGAGTTTAGTGGTGGCATAGATATAAGACTGAGCGGGCTTAAGTGGCTTCAGTGGCACAATAACAATCTTGTTGCCGGACGCTTGAGTGATAAAGTCTTCCCCCCAAACCAGCTCTTCACCCACTTCACAGGCAGAAACCGAAGGCTTGGCCTGGCACTCGGCTTTGGAAGAAAGCGGGCCGCCGCTGACAGCTTCAAACATTCTCACCGCTCCAGGCTGGGCCACGGAAGATGCCAGCAGGCTCAGGGTATTGCCGCTGTTATCTTTGGAAGGTTCAATATCTATGGTTATCGGTTGCGTGGTTGACCAGCCATCCAGCGCGCCCAGCGCCAGCTGCGGATTGGTATAGTCACCGGAGGCTTCTCCTGGAATATTCAAGGTACCGTCTGTGGTGCCGTTGAGCAGTAGGTCGTTTGGCAAGGGAACTTCAGCTTTGGCAGGATCAAACACCAAATGGGACTCAGGGATGAGCGGCTCTGTCTTATCCTTAAGTTCGTTATAGCTGTCTTCACCACATGCTGTCAGTCCAAGTGCAGATGCGATTGCAACACCCAAAATGAGTCTTTTCATCTTTTTTCCCCAAATCTTGTTGTAATAATTTTGTTTTCCCCAAGAAATTGGTCACAATACCCCAGACACTGTGACCAGAGGAGCTGAAATCAGCCCTCAGCTCGTTTCAAGTTAACGTAAAAATATTGAGTTAGCTACATTTTTGTCACAGTTGCACGCAACGAAAAGTAACAATGAACAGTCATTTGTTTTAAACAGATGTATACCGCTGTAGTGAGTCGAGTATTGGCGGGCTTTAGCGCGAAGAGGAAACAACTCCCCATGTTGGAATATCAAGCAGCAAAAGATCTTCTCAAGGGCAAAACTATTCTGGTAACCGGTGCCGGCGACGGCATTGGCAAAACCGCAGCCAAGACCTATGCCGCCCATGGCGCCACAGTGATCCTGCTGGGCAAAACGGTCAAGAAGCTGGAAGCCGTTTACGATGAAATTGAAGCCGCCGGTGGCCCGACTCCAGCGATTGTGCCTCTGGATCTCAAGGGCGCCAGCGAACAAAACTACCGCGACATGGCCGAAACCATAGAGCAGCAATTCGGCAAGCTCGATGGCCTGCTGCATAATGCCAGCCTGTTGGGCGCTTTGGGGCCATTTGAACATATTGATATTCAGTCACTGGAAGATCTGCTCAAGGTCAATGTGGTGGCCGAAGTCATGATGACCAAAGCACTGTTGCCTGTGATGCGCAAGGCCGAGCACGCCTCAATTATTTTTACCTCCAGCAGTGTTGGCCGTAAGGGCCGTGCTTACTGGGGCCCATATGCCTTCTCCAAGTTTGCTACCGAAGGCATGATGCAGGTGCTGGCTCATGAATGTGAAGGCACCCAGGTGCGCGCCAACAGTATCAATCCGGGAGCAACCCGCACCGGCATGCGCGCCAAGGCTTATCCGGCAGAGAACCCACTGGATCTCAAGACGCCAGAGCAGATAATGCCCGTTTATCTGTATCTGGTGGGCGACGACAGCCTGCAGGAAAACGGTCAGGCCTTTAACGCCCAGTAACATTTTCCTCAAGAATAAACGCAGTCCAATGGGCTGCGTTTTGCTATTCATACGCCATTCATACACGTTTTATAAAAGAAATAAGGAGGCAATCCATGAGTCAAGAATACCCTATAGGCACTCCAGGTACTCCCTGGGGAGAGGCCGAAAAATCCGCCTGGCGCGCCACCCAAAACATCAAACGCAGCTACCGTGAACAGGTGCTCGACAAGATCTATGCCCTCAAGACAGCTTTTGAATGCCGCAGGTACGGCGCCTTAAGTTATGACCCGGAACGTTATCCCCTGCTCGCCCTGCAGAGTAAATCGCCACAGGCAGATAAGCCCTGGGTATTGGTCACAGGCGGGATCCACGGTTATGAAACCAGTGGCGTTCAAGGTGCGCTGCAGTTTCTTGAGCAGGAAGCCGAACGTTATCAAGCGGATTTCAACCTCCTTGTCGTTCCCTGTGTCAGCCCTTGGGGATACGAAGTCATCAACCGTTGGAATCCTTTGGCTATCGATCCCAACCGTTCCTTCTTTGAACCCAGCCCGGCAGAAGAGTCTGCCGCATTGATGGCTCTGGTTGCTAGCCACGGCGCCCCTTTCCTAGCTCATATCGATCTGCATGAAACCACAGACACGGATGAAACCGAGTTTCGCCCGGCGCTGGCGGCCCGCGATGGCAAAATCATAGCTCCCGGTGAGATCCCGGACGGTTTTTATGTGGTAGATGATGAAGCCATGCCGCAACCTGAATTCCAACGAGCCATTATCGAAGCAGTCGCCAAAGTGACCCATATCGCTCCGGCCGACAAAGACGGCAATATCATCGGCTCTCCTGTGGTCAACCACGGCGTTATCCGTTATCCGCTCAAGCAGCTTGGTCTATGTGCCTCGGTTACCAATGCCCCATACACCTGCACCACAGAAGTCTACCCGGACAGCCCGCAGGCAAGCGATGAACAGTGCAATGCCGCCCAGGTAGCCGCGGTTTGTGGCGCGCTGGATTATCTAAGGAAGGTGCGAATAAGTCCTCGTGGCACTCTGGCTTGCACAGCAATTGGCGTTCAAGGCATCTGACTGAAGGCATGCCGGGGCCTGTCGAAGTCGGATAACGCTGAGAGCCGGTTGCTGTGAAAGCCCCGAAGAGCGTGGCTTACAGGCCTGCCTGCTGTGTTGTGCTTCTTGCAAAGGACTAGGGCCATTTGCTGCGAACCACGCCTTGCATCCAGGCCCGTAAGCCGACGCAGAGCACACATGGGACTTGTTCGCACCTTCCCTAAAGCTAACCCGGAATTAAGTTTTCAGGATTGAAGCTGGAGCCTTGAAACTTAAGTATTGAGGCTCAAATAACTAGACCCGGCACTAAGCTTTGTGCCCCAGTGCCGGCTCTTAATTAACTTATTTTCCTCGCCTTTTGGCGATGTGACCTCACAGCAACGCCAGTTTGGCACTAAGACGCTTCACCATGGTATCTGCATCGGGATTCGGCACATTCAACCCTTCAACCAAGGTCATAAAATAGCAATCCATCATAATGGTTGCCCTCACTGCATCATACTGAGGCGCACAGGTAAACAGCAGCTCTTTGAACTGGCGGATCTGCTCATCAAAGAAAGCTCCTTGCCAAATTAAGCCTTGCAGCAAGGTTTTACTGAACTCCACATGCTGCAAATAGAATCCGTATAAATGCCTGGCATAATGCTGCATCTTCAACTTAGGCTGCTCAAAGTCATCGCTGCTCTGCGCCTCGCTGATAACCCCGGCGATAAGCTCCAACATCAACGCCTTCAACAACTCTTCTTTATTGCTGAAGTGGCTAAACAAGGTGCCATTGGCAATCCCAGCTGCTTTGGCAATATCGCGGGTCGATGTCGCTTCAAAACCTTGCTCGATAAACAGCTCCCATGCGCATTGGCAGATGCGCTCGCGGGTTTGGCGTTTTTTAGGGGTCATATCTGCAGTCAAAAGTGAACCTTTTACTTGTAATTGAGCGTGCTCAATAAATATAATGAGCGCGCTCATTTTTATTTATACCAAGGTAAATCACATGAAATCAGTCGTTAAGATTCTAACACTCGCAGTAGGCTATGTCTTATACATCCCCTTTATCTGCTTCTATTCGTATATCTTGGGGCCGATACTGAAAGCCGTCCTGATACCCGGTGGACTAGTGCTTATTGCGCTTATGATGGGACCCAGGGCGGCCTGGCAGGAGTGGAATAGTGCCAGGCAGCCGCAAAACAGCCCCCTGTCAAAGCAGGAATGATGCCGCTCATCGCGCGCCAGCAAACAACAAGCCCCGGCAAAATCAAGAATAAGTCAGTCTTTCAACCTTCACTCTTCTCATGCTGGGGCCAGTGTAGGTTGTAGTGCATATAACGGAGGCACCCAAAATGCTTTGTGGTTGATTAACCAGCAAAAGTAAATCGGTCGGCCGTATTTCCCGTTCTTATGCCCCGGGTTTTCTCAGGCTCCACTCAATCAGCTTGGCTCTGATCAAGCGTTGCGAAAACTGCTGGGGATCAAGGACCCAGTTGGTGGCAATTTCCCGAACGTTCGCGTCATCAGGATAACCTCCCCCTGTAGACAAACCGTTAATATAGCAACGCTTGGCCGCTTGAACCTCTGCCTCGGTGGGTTCACCCGCCGAGATGTGGCTTTGGTCATATTCATGCAGCCCGTCATGATACACGGCGTATTTTCTTGTTACCTGACCGTCTTCCGCCATAAACCAAAAATTGTATATACCGCCCTGATGGTCGCCAAAGCCATAGGTTTTTCCAAATTTCTGGCTTAACCTAGCGGCGAATTCTGAAAGGTTGCGTAGGCATTCATCCAGCATTTCCATACTGTCCCTGAGGCCATACTGCCGGAACGGCAAGCCCCAACCGCCGAGGTAGATAAGCCCATCAAGATCCGCGACAGCCAGGTGTGAAGTTTTCCAGATAAACTTCAGATCGTCGGCAGACCCCAAATCACTGATGGACTTGATATCCGCTTCCCCCTTCAGGTGTTCAACTATTCCATCCAGGTCGCGACTTTCTACGACCAACCAAATCATATTGCGATACATCGAAACGCTCATTTCTATTCCCTTAAATATCTGGCGAATGCAATTTCAGTAGTCCACGGATTCTAGTGGCTCAACAATGAGCCGGGGACAGTAACAAAACCCAAAAACAAAACCAAGACAATAAACAAAATCCAGACCCATAATCCTCGACAAATTGTTGACTCCTTGCCTAGATTTCAATGGTTTCTTATATATCAAGGACTATTTGTAACTGGTCGATGATAGCGGGCGTATTATCCGCAATGACAAGGCGGCCACACTGCAACAGGCAGGACAACAACTGTCCTTTTGAACCGTCTAATATTCCCACCGACAATAGGTTGAAGCTAAATACCGACTTCAGCGATATCCAAAGGGCTTCTTGGTCCACTTGAGGTTGTGACAGTGCTCTATAAAATCAGAGTTGCGACCACCTCCAACAACGACGAAGGCAAGGGGCTACCCATTGCCAGAAGCTATTTAGCTGAATCCCCAAGGCTCCATTCTCTCCCATCAAACCCTATTCGATCTTCATTGTGCTTGGGAATTCGACTTTGTACCCACTTCAATAGCAGAGAAGCCCTAACTGGGGTTGAAAGATGCTCTTCATCCAGGGGAAATATCTGTCTTTCAGTAATATTGGCAAACTAACTCCTTCACCCGGCTTATGTCGGGTGTCCATATTGTTCTATTGCCCGAATTATGAGGTGATCCTCCAGCGCCGCCATAAACGGCCGAGTGAAACGAGGTCCGGCACATGAAATGCACGAACTTGATGGCCTAGTTAGGCATATTTAGACTCAAACTTTCTAATTTCAGAACTATTCAAAGTTTCTTTTTTGAGTAACGCCAACAATTCTCCGTTAATCGGTATCAACTTATCATGACTCCCATATGGACCAAGATAAACATCTTCGGGATCAATTTCTCTTGGTTCGTCGAAATAGTAATAACCTGAGAATCCAAACTCTGCAACTTGGCGCAGGAGATATATACAAGAACCCAAGTCCATGCTATCCCTAAACCCTATTACATATTCTTTTGGTGGTTTAGGGTCAACACTACTGCTTCCAAAGTAATCTTCAATAGGAATTCCAGCATCATTCAAAGCTCTCCTAATAGAAGGTAGGTTTTCATGGAAGTCATTCACAGATACTTTCCACCCCCTCCATTTGCTAGGGGCTGAGATCCCATTTCCTGCCTGACGGTCAAGAATGCTGGATATGCTATTTTGTATTTGTTCGATGCGTTTTAGCAGCTCTAGGTCTTTACCAGATGTAAATGAGGACTCGACATACTTGTTGGATTTTTTATCCAAGTACTTTGAATAGTAGCTATCTTCTTGCAACTCAGGTCTAAACTTTGTTTGCAATAAAAAAATCGCCATCAAAAATAAGGGAACATTAATAATGGATGCAACTACTAAAGCACCAGACATCCAGCTACCAGTTCCTATTTTCACTGCAGCGAAGAGGAAACCACCATCAATAGTTATCAGTCCTGCTAGCCAAGCCGCCAACAATTGAATCGGCTTGGTTACCTTATGCGGCTCTATTCTATTAGAGTGACTATTCATTTATCTGATCCATTTCTTCCGCCTAAATAACTGTTCCAAATAGAAGATCACAGGAAGGGAACTCAGTCCCGTTTGAGCAATCAGATCTATCGCCAAACATGGTAACATACAGGACATCCTACTAAACACTTTCTGAGCAGCAAGGAAGCACGCTGCAGGGTATCAGTCTCTGATAAATAACGACAGTTTTTTGGAAATGAGACTCTCTAAGACGAGTAATCTGCGAGGTTCATGCAAAAACTGCGGTTGCCAGGCAGGCCAACGGCAGGCTTAAGCCTGTTTATGCAAAATTACCAACGGTTTAAAGTTAATGGGATGTATTGCTTGGCTTTGTTGCTTACCCCGGCACCACTTACCGCCATATTTGGCCTTCATGGCACACATCGCATCCCATCGGCCACTCATGCCACTGTACTGACGGCGAAACTCCTTGGCAGAAGTTATCCAGGCATCGTCGCTGATACCAAGCTCAAGCAGTAGTTTGGGCCTAAAAGAGGCAATAAAGCCACGCTTGTCTTCCCGCACCGCCCGGCCTGTCCAATCAATCAGTTCCCAAAACATACAGAAACATACAGAAACATACGAACATACAGGACATCCAAAACACTTTCTGAGCTGCAAGGAAGTACGCTGCAGGGTGTCAGTCTCTGATAAATAACGACAGTTTTATGGAAATGAGACTCTCTGAGACGAGTAATCTGCGAGGTTCATACAAAAACTGCGGTTGCCAGGCATGGCTGCGGCAGGCTTAGGCCTGTTTCTGCAAAATTACCAACGGTTTAAAGTTAATGGGGATGTATTGCTTGGCTTTGTTGCTTACCCCGGCACCACTTACCGCCATATTTGGCCTTCATGGCACACATCGCATCCCATCGGCCACTCATGCCACTGTACTGACGGCGAAACTCCTTGGCGGAAGTTATCCAGGCATCGTTGCTGATACCAAGCTCAAGCAGTAGTTTGGGCCTGGAACAGGCAATAAAGCCACGCTTGTCTTCCCGCACCGCCCGGCCTGTCCAATCAATCAGCTCCAGATAGTCAGCAAAGTGAAACGGAATGCCGCTTTGTTCGGCGGTCGTTGCTGCACCATCAAATTGCAGCAGTGGCTTAATTGAAGCGTTGGCAGTTGCAGGCTCAGCATGTTCTTCTATGCGCTCCTGAATGGATGTGTAATCAGAAGTTTGCAGCGAATCTGCAATACCGGCGCGAATGGGATTTAAATCCACATACATCATGCAGGCCAGCAGCGCCTGTTCATCGAGAAGCGCCTGCGACTTAAAGCGTCCTTCCCAGAATACGCCCTTGCAGCCATCTTCACGATTGGCCTTGCGGGCGATATCTTCGTTTAAACAGCGCATAAACCAACTGATACTGCCAAGGCGTTCCTGCCAATCGCTAATCAGCGTATCTAAAAGTATTCGCTCACCTTCTGAGAGACTATCGCCCTTGAGGAACTTTGCCGCCACAGGATTGCCACTAAAGAGCAATGTCCAACGCTCAATGACTTCAAATGGTGACAACGATTGTTGCGTAGCAAGGTCGATTTTGAGCACCAAATGGTAGTGATTACTCATGACCGCATAAGCACAAACGTCGATGCAGAATATTGACGACAACTGCCTGATTTTATCCACTATCCAGCCACGCCTATGTTCGTAACTGCGCCCAGACAGTGCATCTTCACCACACAAAAATGCCCTTCTCACGCAACGGTTAATCACGTGGTAAAAGGGCGTACTTTCAGCATCTATCAACTGACGACGGGCGGTGGTCATAACCAACCTCGACTGAGCTTTGATGGGTATTTCAAAGCCTAGTCAAGGCTGTGTGAAACATCAAAAAGATATGGCTGTCCTGTATTCTGATCGAGCAGCGCCTGCGACTTAAAGCGCCCTTCCCAGAATACGCCCTTGCAGCCATCTTCTCGATTGGCCTTGCGGGCGATATCTTCGTTTAAACAGCGCATAAACCAACTGATACTGCCAAGGCGTTCCTGCCAATCGCTAATCAGCGTATCCAACAGTATTCGCTCAGCTTCTGAGAGACTATCGCCCTTGAGGAACTTTGCCGCCACAGGATTGCCACTAAAGAGCCCGGTCCAACGCTCAATGACTTCAAATGGCGACAACGATTGTTGCGCAGCAAGGTCGATTTTGAGCACCAAATGGTAGTGATTACTCATGACCGCATAAGCGCAAACGTCGATGCAGAATACTGACGACAACTGCCTGATTTTATCCACTATCCAGCCACGTCTATGTTCGTAACTGCGCCCAGACAGAGCGTCTTCACCACACAAAAATGCCCTTCTAACGCAACGGTTAATCACGTGGTAAAAGGGCGTACTTTCAGCATCTATCAACTGGCGACGGGCAGTGGTCATAACCAACCTCGACTGAGCTTTGATGGGTATTTCAAAGCCTAGTCAAGGCTGCGTGAAACATCAAAAAGATATGGCTGTCCTGTATTTCATGGTCCTGTATTTCAATTTTGCGCCAGCAAAATTTGTGACAGCTTTTGCCGAGCCCGACTGCTGCCGCTTGTTATGAGTTTTAGTTGGCATCCCACACCCAATACTTTTTGTTGCCTAGGCTAAATAGATATACAGAGATATCACCACCTTCTTTATAAGTACTGAGCTTTCTATCGGGGAGGGCGTCCCAGAGCCATTCAATATCTGATTTCGTTTGGCTGCCTTCAATAAAGCAATCTAAGAATTCATGTTTATCAGAAAAATCTTGCTTTGATGCGATACATTCAAATATGGGGTATTGCCCATCTATAGTTGGCCATGGTGTATCTTGCCATGTTGGAAGCGCAGGCGTCTTGTAAGTTATTGTATTTGCCGCTTCCGAGCCATCATCAAATATCAGATTTGGCTCAATTTCTAAATCAATTAATTTACCTGCCTTAAGACAACTTTCGCAAATACATTCGATGTCGTTAATACCAGAATAACCTACTGCATCAAAACAAACCTTTGTGTCATGACATATAGAGCAGGACTTTGGCTCATCAGTTAGGAAGGCAAATTTCTCTGGGTATTTAAAGTATAGGAATTCCATGTTGTCCTTACTCATAACAGTTGTATAGTACGCATGCGCGTTTTAGTCCTCGGAGGAGTGTAAACGAGCATCGCTATCTTTTTGTATTAGCTCGTTATAATATAGTTTAGTCCTAATATCCCTTGCAGCTAAACGCGCATGCGCGGTTTCCAAACCTATTATCTACCAACAATGTTTTATATCTATATGACTTTAAGGATATTTTCTGTGATGTTACAGAAATAACGCGCAAACTTACCTTAAAATTTCCTAACCAGCATCTTGCAGCCATATGCCCCCGGCAACCCCACAGCTACCGCACAGCTACCGCACGGCTCCAAACTCTGTTCGTCCCTGAATTCCGCTGAAAACGGAAAAATACCACTGCCGCCGACTTTGAGCCGCTGAGCTTAAGGAAGCGCTAAAGCTAAGCGGTTGAATTGGTTATACAATACCCAGTACTGAATGTTAAAACAATTAGTCAAAGGTCAAGTTTTTGACAAAGGCCACAAAACCCTGATTTGGCTGATTTTTGCAACAGAATTGACTGACTTTGAAATCTAAAGCGATTTTCCCTGTTATTAAACCTGATTCAGTCACGCTGGCTGGTGTCGAGCAGACAGGTATTGTGGCCAGGTACTTTAACCTTTAAGCCCGATACGGGCGAAATAGATGGCGGTTTTGCCCTCATGGCTTGAGTAGTACACCAGCTTGAGTTCATCACCGTCCAACTCGATACCGGCGTAGCTGGTATCGCCGCCGGATGGCAGGGTTAAGAGCTCGGTGACCTTGGCTGTGGCGCTATCGATTTCCACCAGCGAGGTGCGCACCTTATTGTCATAGAGGCGCACCACGGCCAACAGGCGGTCGTTATAGAAAAAGGCCACCGGACCACCGATACGGCAACTGAGCTGCTGCCATTGCCAGGTTTTGAAAGGTGCCTTGGCCTTGCCGAGCAGCCCGGTTTCTTGTGCGTCCCACACAGGATCGCGCCTAAGCAGGCAAAGCACTTCTGTATCTGAAGAGGTTTGAGCAGAGCGAGTCTGCTCGCCGCCCCGAAACAGCAGTGATGATTCGTTGACATAGCCGTCATTTTGCAAGGGGGCAACCCAGGGCGTAAATTGCAGCGTGCCGGATTGTGATGCTTGCAAGCGCTCACTGCGATAGAGCCTGACATCACCATCGGCGCCTGGGCGATAGCCCACGCCATAGAGGCCATCTTCGGCCTCGGTCACCCGCCAGAGCCAGTATCCGCTATCGGCGACTTTTTCGGGGGCCGACCAGTTGATGCCATCCAGCGAGTGCCACATCAAGGACTGCAGCGGCGCCTTGCCATGTTTGGAGGCTGCGCCAAAAAGCCATAAACGGCCAGCATGGGCGAGCAGTTTGCCGTCGCGCAGATCGCCAAGCTCGCTTTGAATAAGCGCCTCGGCCTGCCAACTTTGACCGTCGTCGCTGGATTTAAGCACTCTCAGCGCACCATCATCAGACACATGGGCTTGGCCCTCCCGAAAGACGCAGTAGAGCGCCCCCTGCCAACGGCATAGATCGCAAAAGGCGTTGTGTTCGCCTTGGTCCCAAATTTTTGTGTGTGAGATCAGCTGCATGCCTTGGCTCCCTGAGTTGCTGTTCCTTTATCTTATACCATGACTGAACTGCGCCAAGGTAAGTGGACTTTTTACGGTAAAAAGTGATGGCAAAAAACTTTGGCGAAAGCTATGGCAAAAACGACGACAAAAACTAAGTAGAAACTATGCAAAAGCAGCGAGAAACAGTGCCAAAAAGCTTAGAAAAACAGCAACAAAAAAGGCCGCCGCGGCGACCTTTCATTGCATTGGAATCACATCTTTAGATGGGATTAGATAGGCTATCGACAAGCTGTAACACACTGCCGATAAGGCCTTGGCAGCATCAGCTGCGCTGCCGGGTCGGCTTGGGCTTGCCCGCCGCCGTCTTGTGTTTACGCACGGCGCGGCGCACTTTGGCACTGCGCACCTTGTTGCGGGCCACGCTGTGTTTGTCTGCACCCAGCATGGAGCGGGTTTCCGGATCCATGCCCGCCAATTGGCGCAGGTAGTTGACCTGCTCCAGCGGCAGTTCGACCCAGCCGCCACGAGGCAGGCTCTTGGGCAGTTCTATCATGCCGTAACGCACCCGAATAAGGCGGCTCACCTGCACTTCCTGGGATTCCCACAGACGACGCACTTCACGGTTACGCCCTTCACGCAGGGTAACGTGCCACCATTGGTTGATGCCTTCGCCACCGGCGGCCTTGATATGGTCAAACTGGGCCGGGCCATCTTCCAGCATAACGCCGCTGCGCAGACGCTGCAGCGCCGCTTCCGGCACTTCACCGAAGGTACGCACGGCGTACTCACGCTCCACTTCATTGGAGGGGTGCATCAGGCGGTTGGCCAGTTCACCGTCTGAGGTGAATAGCAGCAAACCCGAGGTGTTGATATCCAAACGTCCCACTGCAACCCAGCGGCTGTCTCGGGTGCGGGGCAGACGATCGAATACTGTGGGCCGGCCTTCGGGATCTTTGCGCGAGCAGATCTCCCCTTCCGGCTTGTGGTAGGCCAGTACCCGGCAGATCACATCATCGGCAGATTTCAACGATACCGCACGGCCATCGATACGTACCTTGGCGTCGGCTTCGATGCGATCACCCAGTTTGGCGATTTCTCCGTCAATACTCACGCGACCTGCAGCAATCCATGCCTCCATCTCACGACGGGAGCCATGGCCTGCACGGGCCAAGACTTTCTGCAATTTTTCGCTCATTCAAGTTGACTCTTCTAAGGGTTCCGGCGGTGTTTTCATCCCCGAAAATACCGCCTCTAATGATTCGGCGTCAGACAGAGGCGGCAGATCCGCTATGCTGTCCAGACCGAAGTAAGCCAGAAACTCTGTAGTGGTGGCGTATAAGGAAGGCCTTCCCGGCACCTCTTTGTGTCCCACAACGCGGATCCAGCGTCTGTCTGTTAAATTCTTGATAATCTGGCTGCCGACAGCCACCCCTCTGACCAGCTCAATTTCGCCGCGGGTCACAGGCTGACGGTAGGCGATAACCGCCAGGGTTTCCAATGTTGCCCTGGAGTACTTGGGCGCCTGCTCCTGCCACAAAGGTTGCAGCAAGGGGCTGAGGCTGTCGCGGGTCTGAAACCGATAACCGCCGGCAACCTTGACCAGTTGTACTCCACGCTCCTGGTAATCCAGGGTCAATTCATCCACCGCGGCGCGAATACGCTCGCGGGAGACACTGAAATCGGCCAGCACGGTTTCTCTCAGCGCCTTCAAGGTCATGGGCTTGGCCAGCACAAACAGGCTGGCTTCGATCAGTTGTTTCAGCTGAAGGTCGTTAATCTTCGCCAAGTCGGCTCCCGTCAGTACGCCTTGAGATAAATTCGCGATAAAGGTTCAGCCTGGATCAGTTCCACCAGCAGTTCCTTTACCAATTCCATCAACGCCAGAAAGCTGACCACCACTCCGGCGCGCCCCTCTTCCACCTTGAACAGGGCTTCAAAAGGGGTGTAATGCTCACTGGAGAGCATGGCCAGAATTTGGCTCATCCGCTCCCGGGTAGAAAGCTGCTCGCGCTGCACCTGGTGAGAAGTGCCGGCTTCCACCCGCTTGAGTACCTCGCCAAAGGCCCGGGCCAGCTCGGCCAAAGACACATCCGGCGGCACCAGCAAGGGCTTGATATCCGGCGCCTTGCCCGCCTTGGCCTGGAATACGTCCCGCTCGAGCCGGGGCAGTTCATCCAGCCGCACCGCCGCCTCTTTGATGGCTTCATAAGCCTTGAGTTGGCGGATCAGCACGGCTCTGGGGTCTTCCTCTTCCTCGGCTTCCAGCTCCGGCCTTGGCAACAACAAGCGCGACTTGATTTCCGCCAATGTTGCCGCCATCACCAGATAGTCGGCCGCCAGCTCTACCCTGGCGCCCTGCAGCAGCTCGATATACTCAAGATACTGGGCGGTGATCCTGTGGATGGGCAGGTCTACCACATCCATTTTTTGCTTGCGGATCAGGTACAAAAGCAAGTCGAGCGGCCCTTCAAACGCCTCAAGAAACACCTCAAGCGCCTCGGGAGGAATAAAGAGATCGGCAGGCAGCTCTCTAAGCGCCTCACCCCGCACTACGGCAAGCGGCAGACTCTGTTGAACGCCTTCACTCAAGCCGTTTTCTCTCCTCTGGCAGCATCCTTAAGGCGGCATAGGCCGACCAAACGCGCGATTATACCTTTATTGAGCGGTTAAAGAAATGGGCTGATATCGCCACTGCCTTCACGGACTATGACCATTTCGCCTTCAGACATGTCTATCACTGTGGTGGGCTTTTCGCCCAGGTAACCGCCGTGGAGAATGGCATCTACCTGATGTTCGAGAATATCGCGGATATGCTCGGGATCCGACTCGGTAAAGTCGTTGCCGGGCAGAATAAGACTGGTGGACATCAAGGGTTCACCCAGAGCTTCCAGCAGCGCCAGGGCGATAACATTGTTCGGTACCCGAATGCCTATGGTGCGTTTCTTTTCATTCTGCAGCCTTCTTGGCACCTCTTTGGTGGCCTTGAAGATGAAGGTGTAACAACCCGGCGTGTTGTTCTTCAGAATGCGAAACGCCTGATTATCGACTCTGGCATAGGTCGACAGCTCAGATAAGTCGCGGCACATCAGCGAAAAGTTATGATCATTGTCTATCTGGCGAATTCTGGCGATACGGCTCATGGCGTCTTTATCGCCAATCATACAACCCAGCGCATAGCCGGAATCTGTGGGGTAAACTATGACCCCGCCGCTTTTCAGAATGCTCACCGCCTGGCTTATCAGACGGGTTTGAGGATTCACCTCATGTACGTAGAAAAATTGACTCATTTAGTTATTGTCCATTGCTTGCATTGCCAGACCCAGTTCAATCCCTGGGGCCGATACAGATTCTTGCCCAGTTCCAGCCAGCGGCCGGGAAAGTGGAAATCGGATCCCACCGAGGCGTAGAGGCCGTTGAGAGTGGCCAGCGCCCCTAAATTATTTCTGTCGTCTGTAGTTTGCTGCCCGAGCACCACCTCCATGGCATCGCCACCGGCGGCCTTGAACTCGCGCACCAGGCGTTTGAGCCACTTGGCCGACAGTTGATAGCCACTGGGGTGGGCCAATACGGCCACGCCACCTGCGTTGTGGATTACCTCAATGGCCGTCGCCATCTCGCCCCAGTTGTTGGGCACATAGCCCGTTTTGCCGCGGCCGAGAAACTTCTTGAACACGCTGGCGCTGTCCGGCGCGTGCCCCTGCTCGGCCAGGAAACGGGCGTAATGGCCACGGCTCAGCGCCGCATCACCGGCGAGCGCCCTGGCGCCTTCGTAAGCCCCGGGAATACCGGCCTTTTCAAGCCTTGCGCCTATCTCGCGAGCCCGCTCTTCCCTGAGCTCACGTTGACGCTCGAGAAAGGCAAGCAGGTTTTCGTCGTGGCGGTCGATATCCAGCGCCACGATATGAATATCATAGGCGTGCCAACGGGTAGAGATCTCAACCCCGTCCACCAAAGTCAAAGGCGTGCTCTGCCCGGCATTGAAGGCATGGGCCTCATCCAGCCCGGCGACTGTGTCATGATCGGTAATCGCCAGCAGCTCAACCCCCTTTTCCAGGGCGCGTTCGAGCAGCAAAGACGGTGTCAGTTGGCCATCTGAGGCTGTAGTATGGCTGTGAAGATCGGCCAAAGTATTTTCAGTTATCATAGCGCTATTGTACTTGGTTTTGTTGGCAAAATGCGATTTATCTCCGCTGGGCGACGGCAAATTGGCAGAAATTTATCTAAATTAAAAATATTCAATTGACATTGGCGGGCAGCTGGGTTTTTCTATAGGTCAAACGTCGAGAGGACAAATTTTCAATGACACACTTCAACGCTTCACTCAACATCATCTGGTGGTGGCACTTCCCTTAACGCGGGTAGTGTGAAGCGCTGTGCACGATTGAAAATAACGCAGCCAAATTCAACAAAAAGCCCGCAAGAGATTGCGGGCTTTTTTGTGCTTAACGGTCAGGAAAACCCCGCAGCCAGGCTAAACAACGGAACAACAGGAAGGACAGATGAACAGAATCGAGCCAATCGCCAGAGTACACCGCCAGACGCGGTCACTGCCCTATTACGACGATCCCCTGAAACTGTATCAGCAACTGACGCGGGACAAGCCTGACAGCATGTTGCTGGAGTCGGCCGAAATCGACAGCAAGGATCACCTGAAAAGCATTATCCTCAGCCACGCGGCGCTGGCCATTCGCTGTGACGGGTCGACCTTGAGCTTCGAGGCTTTGACAGACAACGGCGCCGGACTGCTACCCGCCATTCACGACTTCTTTAACTCGCGCGGTGAGGTCAGCCTGGAGCAGCAGAGCCTCAAGGTCCTGCTGCGCCCCATCACTGCCGAGCTGGATGAAGATGCCAGACTCAAGGCAGGCTCGCCGCTCGATGGCCTGAGATTACTGCAGCAGGGTCTGGTTGATGAAAAAGAGAGCCAGTTTGAAACCGGATTTCTGGGCGGCGTTTTAGGGTACGACCTTATAGCCAGCACAGAGCCGCTGCCAAGCGTAAGCCAGGGCGCCAACCACTGCCCCGACTATCTGTTTTATCTAGCTGAAACCCTGATAACGGTAGATCACCAAAAGGGCTGCGCCGAAGCCGTGGTGATGGAGTTTAATGGCAACAGCGAGGTGCAGGCCGAGCTTGACGCCAGACTGGATGCCATAGAAACCAACTGCCAGCTGCTGGAAGATGTCGCCCCTTTGAGCGGCGTACATGCCGAGGCCAGCGTCAATATCAGCGACGCCGATTTTTGCCGCCAGGTGAGCCGCCTCAAGGAGCATATCTGCGCCGGTGATATCTTTCAGGTTGTGCCATCACGCAGTTTCAGCCTGCCCTGCCCCAATACTCTGGGCGCCTATCGGGCACTGAGACTGACCAACCCCAGCCCCTATATGTTTTACCTGCGCAGCGCCGACTTCACCCTGTTTGGCGCCTCTCCGGAAAGCGCCCTCAAGTATGAAGCCGAGGGCAATCAGGTTGAGGTTTACCCCATCGCCGGTACCCGCAAACGCGGCAAGACCCCAGATGGCGAGATAGATTTCGATCTCGACAGCCGCATAGAGCTGGAGCTGAGACTAGATAAGAAAGAGTTGTCGGAGCACATCATGTTGGTGGACTTGGCCCGCAACGATATCGCCCGCATCAGCCAGAGTGGCAGTCGTAAAGTGGCCGAGCTGCTGAAGGTAGACAGATACTCCCATGTGATGCATCTGGTCAGCCGGGTAACCGGGCAGCTTAGGGAAGATCTCGACGCCCTGCACGCCTATCAGGCCTGCATGAACATGGGCACCCTGGTGGGCGCCCCCAAGGTGCGCGCCGCCCAACTCATTCGTGAAACCGAGCAGCAACGCCGCGGCAGCTATGGCGGCGCCGTAGGTTATCTCAACGCCCTTGGCGATATGGACACCTGCATAGTGATCCGCTCCGCCTTCGTCAGCGAAGGCATGGCGCACATCCAGGCCGGGGCCGGAGTGGTCTATGATTCAGATCCCCAGGCCGAGGCCGACGAAACCGCGCAAAAGGCGCAGGCAGTGATCAGTGCAATCAAGATGGGAGGTGGCCTGTGAAACTCTATCTATTGGATAACTTCGACTCCTTCACTTACAACCTGGTGGATCAGTTCCGCAGCCTGGGCTTTGAAGTGCTGGTGTACCGCAATAATGTCAGTGCCCAGTTGCTCGCCGAGCGGATGCTGGCGGAGCCGGGTCAGGCGGCACTTATTTTGTCTCCCGGCCCGGGCGCCCCCAGAGAAGCCGGTTGCATGATGGAGCTTATTGCGCTGCTGGCCGGCAAACTGCCGATTCTCGGTATCTGCCTTGGTCACCAAGCCCTGGTTGAACATTACGGCGGCAAGGTTGAACGCGCACCCCAAGTGGTACACGGTAAGGCCAGCCCGGTCGAGCACAACTGCGACGGCCTGTTTGCCAACCTGCCATCTCCCTTGCCTGTGGCCCGCTATCATTCACTGGTGGCAACCAAGGTGCCCGACTGTCTGGAGGTGATTGCCACCACAGAAGGCATGCCTATGGCCATCAGCCATCGCTGTGATGCCGCCGTCGGCTTCCAGTTCCACCCCGAATCGATTCTCACCACCCTTGGCAGCACCTTGCTGGTGCAAACACTGCAATACCTGACCATGAGCCGCGAGGAAACCTGCCATGACTGAACTGCAACCTCTGTTCGACCGCCTGTACCGGGGCGAGTCTTTGAGCCGTAGCCAGGCCGCCAGCCTGTTTGCCGAGCTTATCGACGGCAAGCTCAGTGAAAGCCAGATGGCGGCCATGCTGATCGCGCTCAAGCTCAAGGGCGAAACCATAGACGAGATCAGCGGCGCCGCCGATGCCCTGCTGGCCGCCGCCAAGCCGTTTTCGCACCAATGTCAAAGGGTAGTGGATATTGTCGGCACCGGCGGTGACGGCCACAACACCATCAATATCTCTACCACGGCCGCCTTTGTTGCAGCCGCAGCCGGGGTCAATGTTGCCAAACACGGCAACCGCGGGGTGTCCAGCAAGTCGGGCTCTTCCGATCTGCTGGCACAATTCGGCATAGACTTGACCATGTCGCCCGAGTGCGCCGCCAAACACCTTGCAGACAACGGCCTGTGTTTTCTGTTTGCACCCCATTATCACGGTGGAGTGCGGCACGCTGTGCCTGTACGCCAGGCGCTCAAGACCCGCACCCTGTTCAATGTACTCGGCCCGCTGATTAATCCGGCTCGCCCCGACTATATGCTGCTCGGGGTCTACAGCCCGAGCTTGGTTCGCCCCATCGCCGAGGTGTTGCGGGCCCTTGGCGTCAAAGGCGCCATGGTCGTTCACGGCAGCGGCCTGGATGAAGTGGCGCTGCACGGCGAAACCCAGGTGGCCGAACTCAAGGGTGCAGAGATAGTGGAATATCGCGTCACCCCGGCAGACTTTGGCGTGCCACAAGCGACGCTGGCCGAGCTGGAAGGCGGCACCCCGGCAGAAAACGCCCTTATTACCCAAGCACTGTTCGCCGGTAAAGGCAGCGCCGCCCAGCGTCACGCCGTGGCCATCAATGCCGCCTGCGTGCTCTATCTCGCCGGCAAGGCAGACAATCTCAAACAGGCCACCCAACTGGCCCTGGCCACCCTGGATGATGGCCGCGCCTGCGCCAAACTCAACGCCCTGGCAGACAAGGCTCACCAAACCCAGGCTGAAAACAATGACGCCAACTCACCACAACCGAGCAAGGCAGGAGCTATATCATGAGTAACGTGCTTGAGCGTATCGTCGCCACCAAGCAGCAGCATATTGAAGCCCTCAAGCTGCGTTTTCCCGAAGAGAGCCTGACGCCCAAGACGTCGAATCGCAGCCTGTATCAGGCACTCAGTGCAAAAGGCGCCGGCTTTATTCTGGAATGCAAGAAGGCCAGCCCCTCCAAAGGGCTTATCCGCAAAGACTTCGATCCGGTTGCCATTGCCGATGTTTACAGCCGCTACGCCTCCGCGGTGTCGGTACTGACAGACGAGGCCTTCTTTCAGGGTGACTTTCGCTATTTGCCCAAGGTGCGTGCCAGAATCAAACAACCGGTATTGTGCAAAGACTTTTTTGTTTCGCCTTATCAGGTTAAGTTGGCGGCCCATCAGGGCGCCGATGCCATCTTGCTGATGCTGTCGGTACTCAGCGATGAACAATATCGATTGCTGGCGAGCGAAGCCGAGCAATATGCCCTCGACACCCTCACCGAAGTCTCCAACGAGGAAGAACTCAAGCGGGCGCTGGCTCTGGGCGCGCCGATTATTGGCATCAACAACCGCAACCTCAGGGATCTGAGTACAGATCTGGCGATGACAGAATACTTAGCTCCCAAGATCCCCGAGGGGACACTGATCATCAGCGAATCCGGGATCTACAGCCGTGAGGATGTACGCCGCCTCAGCCCGCTGGTCGACGGCTTTTTGGTAGGCAGCTCGCTGATGGCCGAGGCCGATTTGGATCTGGCCTGTCGCCGCCTTATCTATGGCAACAACAAGGTGTGTGGCCTGACCCGGGAGCAGGATCTGCTGGATGCGGCAAAATCCGGTGCCGTCTATGGCGGCCTGATCTTCGCCGCCAAGTCCCCCCGTTGTGTCAGCCGCGCCCACGCCGCCGAGCTGTGCCGTTATAACGCCGAGCAGCCGCGTAAACTGGCGATGGTGGGGGTATTTGTCAATGAATCACCGACTCAGATGGCCGAGCTGGCCAATGAGCTGAAACTGAGCGCGCTGCAGCTTCATGGCAGTGAATCAAGCGAAGATATTGCCAAGCTCAAGCAGCTGCTTGAGCAAAATGGGCACCAGGCCGAGATCTGGAAGGCTGTTCCGGTCAATGTCGACGGCGGCGAGCTGCCAGCCTTGCCGGAAGGCGCCGACCGTTATCTCTATGACAGTAAAAGCGGCGACAGCTTTGGTGGTACCGGCAAACATTTCGATTGGCAGCAAGGGCTTGCCCAGCGCGAGCGCGCCATGCTTGCCGGTGGCCTGAGTCCGGACAACGCCGCCTTGGCTGCCACCCAGGGCTTTTTTGGGCTGGACTTTAACTCTGGGGTGGAAAGCGCCCCCGGCATCAAAGACAGAGCAGCACTGCAGGCGGTGTTTAAGCAACTCAAAGCCTGACAAGAACAACAGTATTTGCCTGTCAGACAGGCGCAACAAGTATCCTAAGGAAAGCAGTATGAGCGAGTTAAAACTCAACCCTTATTTCGGGGAATACGGCGGCATGTATGTGCCGCAGATTTTGATGCCGGCGCTGAAACAGTTGGAAAGCGCCTTTGTCGAGGCCCAGAATGATCCCGCCTTTCAGGCCGAGTTCACCGAGCTTTTGAAAAACTATGCCGGGCGCCCCACCGCCTTGACCCTGACCCGTAACCTGTCGCCCAATGACAAGGTGAAAATCTACCTCAAGCGGGAAGATCTGCTGCATGGCGGCGCCCACAAGACCAACCAGGTGCTGGGGCAGGCGCTGCTGGCCAAGCGCATGGGTAAAAAAGAGATCATCGCCGAAACCGGCGCCGGTCAACACGGGGTGGCCACCGCCCTGGCCTGCGCCCTGCTGGGCCTTAAGTGTAAAATCTACATGGGCGCCAAAGATGTGGAGCGCCAAAGCCCTAATGTGTTCCGCATGCGTTTGATGGGTGCCGAGGTCATTCCTGTCACCTCAGGCTCTGCCACTCTCAAAGATGCCTGCAACGAGGCGATGCGCGACTGGTCCGGCAGCTATGACAAGGCGCACTACCTGCTGGGTACCGCCGCCGGGCCTCACCCCTTCCCCACCATAGTCAGGGAGTTCCAGCGCATGATAGGCGCCGAAACCAAGGCGCAGATCCTTGAGCGTGAAGGCCGACTGCCGGACGCCGTCATTGCCTGTGTTGGCGGCGGCTCCAACGCCATAGGTATGTTTGCCGACTTCATAGATGAAGCCTCGGTGCGCCTCATAGGCGTTGAGCCGGCCGGAAAAGGCATAGATACGCCGATGCACGGCGCGCCGCTGCGGCACGGCAAGACTGGCATATTTTTTGGCATGAAGGCGCCCTTGATGCAGGACAGCAACGGCCAGATAGAAGAATCTTACTCCATCTCTGCCGGGTTGGATTTCCCCTCTGTGGGCCCGCAACACGCCCACCTCAACGCCACCGGACGCGCCACCTATGAGTCGGCCACCGATGAGGAGGCGCTGGAGGCCTTCCAGTTACTGGCCCGCTGCGAAGGGATTATTCCGGCGCTGGAGTCGGCCCACGCGCTGGCCTATGCCATCAGGCTTGCCAAAGAGTGCCGCGAAGAAACCATACTGGTGGTTAACCTCTCCGGCCGCGGCGATAAAGACATATTTACCGTTTCCGATATCCTGGCAGAGCGCCAGGCTGCATCTGCGCAGTCAGATAAATCACAGGAGTCACAGGCATGAGTACACGTTATCAAACCACTTTTGCCCGGCTGCATGCCGAAGGCCGCGGCGCCTTTGTTCCCTTTGTGACACTGGGCGATCCCGGCCCTGAGCTGTCGCTGCAGATTATCGACACCCTGATTGCCCATGGTGCCGACGCCCTTGAGCTGGGCTTCCCCTTTTCCGACCCGCTGGCCGATGGCCCGGTGATCCAGGGCGCCAACTTACGGGCGCTGGCGGCAGGTACCACGCCAGCCAAGTGCTTCGGGCTTATCGCCGAGGTACGTAACCGTTATCCTGAGTTGCCCATCGGCCTGCTGTTGTACGCCAATCTGGTGTACGCCAACGGCATCGACAACTTCTATCGCCGCGCCGCCGAGGCCGGGGTGGATTCAGTGCTGATAGCCGACGTGCCGGTTGAGGAAGCCGCACCTTTTATAGAAGCCGCCAAGGCCCATGCCATAGCGCCTATCTTTATTGCGCCACCCAATGCCGATGATGATACCCTCAAGGCGGTGAGTGAAGCCGCTGAAGGCTACACCTATCTGCTGTCCCGCGCCGGGGTAACAGGCGCCGACAATAAGGCAGGTATGCCGGTGGATGAGGTACTGGCCAAGCTCAAAGCCTTCGATGCGCCGCCTCCACTGTTGGGGTTCGGTATTGCCGAGCCGGCTCAGGTCAGCGCCGCAATTGCCGCCGGCGCCGCCGGTGCCATCTCGGGCTCTGCCGTGGTCAGGATCATTGAGCAACACCAAAATGCACCCGATATGCTATTGAGCACTTTGGCCGACTTTACCCATGCCATGAAGGACGCCAGCTAATCTCAGCCCTCTTTAATCCTCCAGCCAGGGTATTCCCTGGCTTTTTTATGTTTGCCTTACAATGACTTTGCGCTTGTTACTTGTGTTGGCACAGGGTAACAAGATACCCTTGAATCATTCTCTATGCGGTTGCAAAGAGAAGCATGTAAAACCGAGATCCTTGTATCAAGCTAATCATCTCGGCTTCAGGGACGAAAGGGACTTTCGGCCGTGCGGTAGCTATTGTTTTAATACACTGTTTTAAAGCTGTATTTAAGGCAATGGCTTGGGATAGAGCCGCGCAGCACTCAGATACGCTTCAGGAGCCCAGTCTCAAACCGCGACTGACAACCAACTACACCAAGCGGAACTCAAGTATGAGAAGACTATTTGGCCTCCCGATTATTCTATTCTCGACTGCCGCTATGGCCTAAACACTGGAAACGGATGGTTATAAAATAGAGATAGAAATCAACTGTGAAAGTGAAATGTTATGTGACGATGTTTCCTATATAGGCCAGTCCAAAAAGTCGGGGAATCAAATAAGATTAACCGGCAGAACAGTACACACTATGTGCAATGATGGTGTTACCCCCTGCTATGAGTTTCAAAACGGCTCAATCAATTACTTTGTTTCCGTCTTTGGCGAGCTTAGCGTCACCAATCAACATGGCGAGTTGATCCTGGAGCAATCCGGGCAATGGCTCGATTAGCATGCTCATCAGCAAATCCAAATTCACTATCAGACTTGATTGTATAAAGGACAGGGAAAGAATAATGATAAAAAGGATGTTAGCTGTTTTTGGGATAAGCTTTTTTATTGTCGGTTGTGCCAATATTCCACTTGGCACCATGCTCAGTCTAAGCTCCTTCGATGAGCAGGATTTTGTTCAATTAAACCCGCAAGTCATCAGATCGCAGATCCTTATCGATGCGCCGGGCAAACTCGACCTTGATACCACTGAACTGACCCTGGAGCTGGATAGCAGTAAGGGAATATCCAGTTATCGCTTCCCGCTCAGACTGGAATCGACTGAGATTATCCCCCCAAACGAGGGACTGTTCAGCACCAGCCCTATGAAACACCATTACCAATTGGCACTCTCTGAAACGGCAATAAGCAGTTTCAGGCAAGTGCAGGCGTTGATAAATACCGAGACACCCACAGAGTACAGCTTTTCCATCGACGCGGGCCTTGCTGATACAAGCGAACCGTTAAGGGAAGTCACCTTGTCGGTTTTGATCAAACTGACCGAAGAGCAGGGATATCTGACCTTGATAGATAACGCAACACTCAACCTTGAGCATTAGCCTTGATCTTGGGCCTTGAGCATAAAACGACAGCAGCCTTAACCCCTGATTTGATTAAGACTGGATCCAAAACAACCAACAACAACTCAAGGAAATCGGTATGCAGATTGACCTTTTACAGCAAGTTGATGATGACCTGCAAAATGAGCTTATCGACAAGCTCAGAACCTATAATCACAGCTATATAAACGAAACTAGCCAACCTCTGGCCGCCATAGCACGCGATTCCGAGGGGCAACTCATTGGTGGCGTGAGTGGCCGCAGCATCTATCGCCAGTTGCTGATTGAGGTGGTTTGGGTCGCGAAGGCGCATAGAGGTTCAGGTCTTGGCAGCCGCTTAATGGCTCTGTGCGAGCAAGAGGCAATCAAACGGGGGTGCCTGGCTGCGCAGCTCGACACTTTGTCGTTTCAGGCGCCGGCATTTTATGCCAAACAAGGGTTTGAAGTTGTCGGCTCGGTCAGCGGAATTCCCGGCAGTCCGGACAGGTATTTTATGTGTAAACGCTTCAATGGCTGAAGGCCTGGCCAGGCTGCAATATGCCTTTTCTCCTGAGGGCGTGTTTGCGCCTTGTTCAATTTAGAGACTTGTTTCCATGCACGGACTCATGAGTAACACCAAGTGGCGCAAGGTATTGACTGTTCTGGCCAAGTACCCCGTCTATCTACAGCTCAAACGCCTGCAGGATGAAGACTTTCCACTGGATGTCGAACGCGCCGATCTGATTCTATCTGAGCTGGGTGCGACACACTTTACTTATGTAAGATGTTCAGTCAGCTACAACGAGATAGACAAGTTGAAAGTAAAACGTCCAGCCAGAATATCGGCTTGGGGAGCAAACGAGATGACAGATTTATTCTCAGAGCTGAGCACGGACCTGAAAACCCTAGGTCAGCTCCCTTGCCAATTTGGGACCGATACGCTTGTCCTGTTCGGTTATCAACAAAACGTCGACTGAAGCCGGTATTATACTCCCCCAAAAATGACAGAGAACGCCATGACACTGACACAACTCAAGAAACTGTTACAGCAATGCCCCAACGCCACTGCCGACTATCCTTTTGGTCCTGAGGCCAGAGTCTATAAGGTCATGGGTAAGATGTTTGCTCTGCTGGCCGAGCAGGAAACGCCCCCTAGGGTGACACTCAAGGCCAAACCTGCCAACGTGCAGGCACTGATCGATAGCTTTGAGGCGATAGTGCCCGGCTATTACATGAATAAGCAGCATTGGTTCACGCTAACCTTGAATGGTGAGGTCAGCGAGGATATGCTCCGTGACCTGATTGAGGCATCCTACGCCCTGGTTGTCAGTAAACTGACCAAGGCGCAACAAGCCCAGTTGCAACAGCAAAACACCTAAAAATGACTTTTCAGATTGAGGGAACAATCGAGATGCGTGCCAGCCTGCGACAAAAAGTTATCCATATTTGCCAGCAAAAAATCGCCCAGAAGGGCGAGAATGTTGGCGTCTCCTTCTATGCCTTCTTTGCCAACAAGAATGATGATCCCGAGTTGCTCATGGAGGCCGCTACCTGGTGGATCCAGACCCACAAACTGGATCACTTTGAGAAGGCCCGCAAAATTCTGCAAATGGTGCAAGCCGGGCAATAACCTCAGCGGCTGAGTAGCGCTAACCAGAGCCTAATTAAGCCCATGGATATAAACCATGCAACTGCAGGAAGCGCCGGGGAAAGATGAGCGCATCCTGCTCGGCCTGGCTCTCAAAGAGCACCACAACCCGACCCAGGATTGGAAAACCACAAGATATGAACATTGAAACCCCATCCAGTGCCGACTTCGCTGAGCTGCTGCAAGTCTGGGAAGATTCAGTGCGCGCCACCCACGACTTTATCAGCGAAGCCGATATCGCCTTTTTCAAGCCGCTGATCCTCGATAAGGCCTTCCCGGCGGTGACGCTCAGATGTATACGAGATGAGGCCAAAGCCATTGTCGGCTTTCTGGGCGTAGCAGACGACAAGATAGAGATGCTGTTTGTTCACAGCCGGGCTCGCGGCCAAGGCGTAGGCAGTGCCCTGCTCAAGCATGCCATCGAAGACCTCGGTGCCAACTTGGTCGATGTCAATGAACAAAACCCACAGGCGGTCGGATTCTACCGCCATCAAGGCTTTAAACAGATCTCCCGCTCGGCACTCGATGCCATGGGTAAGCCCTTCCCTATTTTGCATCTGGCACTTGATACCTCAAAAGGATAACTGATTGATGTCCAAGGAAGATGAGTTAAACAAAAAATATCGCGCACTGCCCCGCGGCGCTCGTTGGCACTTAAAGCTGGATGCCGATGGACGAGCCTACTTTATTGGCAGACAGCAAACCCTGGCTACAATCTGGGGCTTTATCATGCTGGTTCCCCTGTCGGCCTCAAGTTTAATGGCTGTCGTGCTGACAGGTAAATCACAGGTATTTCATGCCGTCTCGGCCTTGCTGTTGTTAACCCTGGCAATTGGCTGTTTGGGGGTGAGAAGGCGTTGGCTGTTTGACCCTAAAAGCGCTGAGATTCAAGAATACACTGGCTGGTGGCGTATAAAAGCCAAGCCCCGTAAAACCCTGCCCTACAGTCAACTCTCTATTCATATTACCCCACTGGCGCAAACGCCCAATGGGGTACAGCTGGTGCTGCTCGGACAGCGCCACACCCTGACAGATATGGCCGAGGCGCTGGCATTGATAGGCTTTTTGCGCGGCTGCGCCGGCCCGCTTGCAGTCTATGAACTTGAAGTTTATGAAAAAGTCACTGCCTGGCCCGAGTTGAAAGCCGTGCCCTTTGACACAGCTCCAAGCGACTTGGCGCCGGAGGCCGAGAGCCAGGCCGCAAAATCCCCCCATACCGAAACCAAGCCTCTTAAAGCCGCGACTCAAACTGGCCAATCCATCAGTCAGTACCGGCCCATTTGGGAGCAACACCTGATGTGGAAACTGGCACTGCCGCTGCCGCTTTTTGCCCTGCTCGGACTGCTACTGACACGCTTAGGGAGCTGAGCCATGGCGCACTGGAACAAGTACTCCTCACAAAGGGCCGAATTGGTGTTTGGCCGCTGGACCTGGTTAATCGGCCTGCCGCTGGCGGCGCTGACTCTGGCACAGGTGTATTTCGGGCTTAACCCTGAATTGCTGCTCGGTTGGGCCATGGGGGCAACACTCGGCTGGCACGCGTTGTTCTGTCGCCATAAAATCTTGATAGACAAAGATACCTGTGTGCTGGTGCACAGTATTCGCAGTATCTACCCCATAGGGCAACTCAAGGTGCCACTGGCCGAAATCAGCGGATTTTGCCTCTGCCCCCATTTCGGCGAGCCCAGATACTGGGACTTGATCTTGATGCTCAAGGATGGTCAGAGAGTGACCCTGCTGAGACGTAAGGGCAAGGCCGCAATGCAGGAGCTGGGTAAAGAGCTGGCCGATGTCAGCGGCCTGGCCTATGACGAAGAGTTCAGAGACTGAATCCCGGCTTGCATTGGCATTGAATAACATTCCTGAAGAACCCAATTGTCAAACTGATACCAGACAAGGAGGCTGTATGTCTGTTTATACTTCACCAAACGCCCAACCCCCGAGCGCCAGCTATAGCGCGGCGGACAAGAAACCCACTATCGCCATAGTGGCTTTCGATGAATTTACCGATATCGATCTGTTTTTGATGTGGGACATAGTGGGCCGCATCCAGAATGATTGGCAGGTCAAGCTGCTCGGCAGCAGCAAAAGTCACAAATCGGCATTGGGTCTTGAGATTGAGATGCAGGGCCATATTCGCGAAGCCAACCAGGCTGATGCCGTGCTGTTTATCAGCGGCAAACAGGGGATCCCGCTGGCGCTGCAAGATCCGGACTTTATCAATACTTTTGAGTTGGATCCCAACAAGCAACTGCTCGGCTCTATCTGCGCCGGTTCCTTTATCCTGCAAAGATTGGGGTTACTGGATTGCCGCGCGGCCACCACGCATCCGGATGCCAAAACGGCATTGCAAAAGACAGGTGCCGAAGTACTGGATGAACCTTTGGTGATAAGAGGCAACATAGCTACCGCCGGTGGCTGCCTGTCGGCCATGTATCTGTGTGCCTGGCTGGCCGAACGCCTGCTCGGTGAAGAGAAGCGCCGGGAAATGCTAAGGGAGCTGTTGCCCGCCGGACAACAGCCACAGTTTGAGGCCATTATTGATGCCAGCCTGCAAAGTGCTGCCGAGGCTGCAATCCAAACCGCATGCCAATAACTATTGAGAATAATCGCCTATAGAGGTTCTGTGGCAATAACAGCTTGAGAAATCCGTAGCGCTCCAGTAATTTGGGCCAAGTTTCATTGCTTGGTGCCGTTACCGAGCTTAAGGAGTCGAGATGCAATCTGCACTGGTAAGCAGCGAGTGGTTGGCCGCTCATCTTTCTGATCCCAAGTTGGTCATTTTGGATGCCAGCATGGACAAGGTGATAGGCCGCGAGCCGATAGTCTACGATGAGCCCTGCTTTATTGCCGGTGCCCGGCGGCTGGATCTGGAGCGGGAGTGCACAGATCTGCAGTCCAGTGAATTACACGCCCTTCCGAGTCAGGCCCAGTTTACCGAGCTGGTGCAGCGGCTCGGCATCGACCAGGACAGCACTGTCGTCATCTATGACAACCAGGGTATCTACTCATCGCCCCGGGGCTGGTGGTGTTTCAAGGTCATGGGCTTTGAGCAGGTGTTTGTTCTCGACGGCGGTCTGCCCAAATGGCTCAAAGAGCAGCGCTCCTGCGCCGACAAGCCGGCGACCGAGTTTCCGCGCGGTAACGCCTGTGGGCAATATCAAGCGGAAAAGGTCTGTAACGCCCCCCAGGTATTGGATACCCTGGCAGACAAGCAGGCCATGATACTGGATGCCAGGGCCAGTTCACGCTTTCTCGGCCAGAGTCCCGAACCCAGAGAAGGCGTGCGCAACGGCCATATTCCCGGCGCCGTGAATCTGCCGTTTGCCGAAGTGCTGGATGGCGACAGCCTGAAACCTCAGCCGGCACTGGAGCAGACTTTTCTGCATCTGGGTGCCATGGACGCCAGACGCAGCGGCAAGCCTTTGATATTCAGTTGCGGCTCAGGGATCACCGCCTGTATTTTGATCCTGGCGGCCTATCAGGTACGCCTCGATGCCCTGATACTCTACGATGGCTCCTGGGCCGACTGGGGCAGCAAGGCCCATCTGCCGCTGGCAACAAGTTAAGATCAAAGCCGTTATAAACCAAAGCGGTTAAAAATCAGGGTAGTTAAGAACCATCTCTTGCTTTCAGCCCAACGGAAGACGAGCAGCAAACGGTTCTCTAGCTTCAGCTTCACCCTTGAGCTCAATCTCAGGCCTGCTTCCCCAAGCAGGTTTTTTAACATCATAGCCACCCACCAGCTCGCCCCTGCAAAATAGAGCCAAGGCTGCTTATGCTTGTCTAAAGAACAGCCTTAAGCCCTTTCCTTAAGGCGCCACACTTTCTTAAGGCGCCGCAATCTTTCAACCAACATGCTTTTCTTTCACCGCCACAAAGTATACGATTCACATATGTTTTATATATAAAGTGTATTTTTAGCATATGGGAATTATCAAGATCTCCGATGAACTCCATGAGGAGCTGCGCAAGGCCAGCGGCCTGATGGCGCGCTCGATCAACGCCCAGGCGGAGTTTTGGATCAAGATGGGCATGCTGGCCGAGCTTAACCCCGACCGGAGTTTCAATGAGCTGATGGCCGAGCTGTATCAGCGGGAAGCTATCAAGGTACCTGGAGCGCAAAATGCTTGATCAAAAAAGAAAAATTCATTTAAAAACCGCGGCTGAAGCCGAGCTGATGCGCCGTTCAGGCGCCCTGCTTGCCAAGGTATTTGCCATGTTGGATGACTTTGTTGTTCCCGGCATCTCGACCATGGCCATCAACGACAGAGTAGAAGACTTTATCGTCAACGAGCTTAAGGCGCGCCCGGCCAGCAAGGGCCAATACGGCTATGCCTATGTGCTCAACAGTTCGGTCAATGAAGTCGTGTGTCACGGGGTTCCGTCGGAGCAGCAGTTGCTGAAGGCCAGCGATATCGTCAATCTGGATATTACCCTCGAAAAAGATGGCTTTATTGCCGACTCCAGCAAAATGTACCTGATGCCACAGGCATCGCCTTTGGCCAAACGCCTGGTACAAGCCACTTATGAAGCCATGTGGCGAGGGATCAAGATGGTCAGGCCCGGTGCCCGCCTCGGGGATATTGGCCATGCGATTCAACAGTATGCCGAATCCCAGGGCTACAGTGTGGTCAGGGAATACTGTGGTCATGGCATAGGGCGGGAGATGCACGAAGAGCCCCAGGTACTGCACTATGGCCGCGCCGCCAGCGGCTTGGAACTGCGAGCCGGTATGTGTTTTACCATAGAGCCGATGATCAATCAGGGCGGCGCCAAAATAAAGACCAAGAAAGATGGCTGGACAGTAGTGACCCGGGATAAAAAACTCTCGGCCCAGTGGGAGCACACCATACTGGTGACAGATACCGGCTATGAAGTGTTGACCCTCAGAGATGAAGAGCGCTGAACCACAGCGCTCATCCCAAACGCTTACGGAACCTCAATGAAGCGAGCAACACGCCTCCCAGGGTGAACGCCCCCAGCCAAAAGGCATCTTTAGCCAACATCAGAATATCGGCCTCACGCAGGACTATGGCGCGCACCATACGCATAAAGTGCGTCGCCGGCAACGCTTCGGCAATCCACTGCGCCGCAATTGGCATAGCTTCGTAAGGAAACATAAAGCCTGACAACAAAATAGAGGGCAGCAGGATAAATACCGTCAGCTGCATCGCCTGCAATTGGGTCTTGGCAATGGTGCTGATCACCAGGCCCAGGCTGAGGCTGGCAAAGATAAACAGCAAAGAGGCCAGCAACAAGCTGTCCAGACCGCCGCGCACCGGCACACCGAACAGGAAGTGGCCCACGCTGAGGATAATACTCACCTGAATAAGCCCCACCAGCACATAGGGGATGATTTTCCCCACCATCAGCTCCATGGGTTTGACCGGGGTGGTGATCAGAAACTCCATATTGCCTTGCTCTCTTTCCCTGACAATGGCGGCAGAGGTGAACATGATCATTGTCATGGTCAAAATCACCGCCAGCAAGCCGGGCACTATGTTAACCACAGTGCGCTGCTCCGGGTTGAAATACTGCACCACCTCAAAACTTGACACCCGGTTTTGGCTGCTGAAACCGGCCACTTCATCCAGCGGCATGCTTCTCAGGCTACGAATCGCGGCGGCGATAACCGTATCCGAGCCATCCACCAGCCACTGGGCCACGGGCCGGGTAAGCTGGCTGTCGCTTTGACGACGGTCGAAGGCTGGATGATTCACCAGACGGGCATTGAGATCCGCCGGCAAATAGAGCACGGCGCGCACTTCTCCCGAGGTGATGGCCGCCTCGGCCTGTTCGATAGAGGCGTATTTTGCCTTGAAGTCCACCACCTGGGTGGCCTTTACCGCCTGCACCAAGGCCCGGCTGTAGCTGCTGGCGGACATATCCACCAAGCCGGCGGGCAGATGCCTGGCATCGGTATTGATGGCGAAGCCGAACAGCAGCAGTTGCACCAGGGGGATCATCACTATCATGCCAAAGGTCATCCTATCCCGCGACAGCTGCCTGAGCTCCTTGAGCATGATTGCCAATATCCTAGCCCACATGTCGACCTCCGGTGCAGGATACAAACACATCTTCGAGACTGGGGCGCGCCATGGCGAGCTTGCGCCCATCACAATAGGGGCTGAGAAAGGCGATGGGATCTGTGGCATCACGCCGCACCAACACCCTGAGCCGAGTGCCTACCTGAGCGGCAGAAACAACCTCAGGCAAGGCCACCAGTTGCTGCTTGAGTGCCCTTAGCTGCTCACCGCTCACTTCCACCACGCTGGCGCCCATCTGCTGCATCAATTCGGCCGGGGAGCCATCGGCCCGCTTGGCGCCGCGCTCCAGGATTGCCAACGCATGGCAGCGCTCCGCCTCGTCCATGTAGTGGGTTGACACCAAAATAGTGGTCCCGGCGGCGCAGAGATCGAACAGCCGCTCCCAAAACTCGCGGCGGTTTTCCGGATCGACCGCCGAGGTGGGTTCATCGAGAAACAACAGCTCGGGGGAGTGCAGTGTGGCGCAGGCCAGTGCCAGACGCTGCTTCTGACCACCACTCATGGAGCCGGCCAACTGAGACTCCCTGCCCCCCAGGCTATACAGATGCAGTAGCTCTTCGATGCGCGCCTTGCCGCGGCGGCCGAACAAGCCATAAATACTGGCGACAAATCTGAGGTTCTCCAGCACAGACAGATTATCGTAGAGAGAGAACTTCTGGGTCATATAACCTATACGTTGCTTGAGCGCCTCTTCGTTACCGGCAAGCGGCTCTCCCAATACGGTCACCTCACCGGCATCCGGTAACAACAGGCCGGTAAGCAGCCGGATCGCAGTGGACTTGCCACAACCGTTGGGGCCGAGAAAGCCGTAAATACTGCCACGGGGAATGGCGAGACTGAGATTATCCACCGCGGTCAACTCACCAAAGCGCCGGGTCAGCCCATGAGCTTCAATGGCTAGGGGAGCTTCAATGGCCAGGGAAGAATCAATGGACAAGGTGGCTTGAATGGCCGAAGAAGCACCGGCATCAGATGACTGAGTCATGGCAGTCGTACCTCCAACGCCAGCCCTGAGGGCAGAGACTCGGCGCCCTCGACATCGATATCTGTCAGATACATCAATCTGGCACGATCGCGCTCATTAAGGGCATAAAACGGGGTAAATGCCGGTTGGGAACGGATATTTCTGACGGTGCCTTTGAGCGGCTGCTCCACCCCATCGACCCAGACCTCCAACTTGTCGCCACGGGAAAGCTTACTGATGGCCGTTTGCGGCAGATAGACTCTGGCATAGGGTTTATCCAGTGCCAAAAGCGCGACAAGTTGAGTGCCCTGAGCCACTCGATCGCCCCTCTTCCAGGGCAATATGTCCACCTCTGATGCCAGCGGCGCCCTGAGACTGAGGTCGTCCAAGGCTTTCTCCTCGGCCTTGAGCGCCGCCGCTGCGGCTGCCACTCTGGCTTCGGCCTGGGCCAGTTGTTCGCTGCGGGTACCGTTTTCCAGTTGCAGCCATTGTTCATTGGCCTGCTCGACCAAGGCCTTGGTGTGATCCCGCTCGGCGATGGCCGCATCCAGCTCCGCCTGCCCCACCACTTTGGCGGCAAACAGCTCGCGGGTGCGCTGATATCTGAGTCTGGCTTCGGTCGCGGCTGCCGTTGCCGCCTCTATGGCGGCTCTGGCCGCCCGCCGCTCTTCTACCCTGGCACCTTGTTGCAGCTCATCAAGCCTAGCGCCGGCCTCGGCCAGTTCGGCGCGGCGCTGTGCCACTCTGGCTGCCGCGCTGCGGCTGTCCAATTGCAGCAACAACTGCCCCGCCTCGACCTTGTCACCCTCGGCCACATGGATATCGGCTATCTGCTCGGCAACGGGGGCTGAAAGCTGGATACGATCCCGCTCCAGTGTGCCCATGGCGCGGCTTTCGCCGTTGTCGCCACAAGCTTGCAACAACAATAGTGTCGCTGTCAGTATCAGGGATATCTTGTTCATTGGGGTTCCTCACTGCCTGGGTTGGCGGCAATATCCTGGCGCAATAAGCCTTGATGCAGGACTTTGGCATTGTGCTCTGCCAGCTGTTTGAGCCAGGTTTCATTCAATTCGACGCCGAAGTCCCGCATCAGATGGGCCGGGGCGATCAGCGGAAACACCATCAGGCTGACAAAACTCAGCCGTGCCAAGGTAGGGTCCAGGTTGGGATTAAGGCCTTGATGTTGCCCAAGCTGGCGGATCCACAGCCTCGAGCGGCTGAGCATGTCACTGAATACGCTGGCAAGGGCATCGAAGGCTTCACTGCCTTCTCTGTGATTCAATACCTGGATGATAAGCCCGGGCAAGGCCGGGTTGGCGGCCATAGCGCGGTAATAGACCTGCATCAGCTCAAATGGCCCGCCAAAACCTGACTCGGGCCTTTTCTTGCTCGAATCAAGACTCATCTTGCTGGGCTCAAGGCTGTTTGCAGAGCCCTCAGAGGTAGATTGATGACTTTGCGCGGCATTGTAGTGTTTGAAGGCTTCCAGCACTGGAGCGATGGTGTCTCTAACCATGGCCTCAAACAGGCCTGCCTTGGAGCCGAAGTAATAACGGATCATCGCCGCATCCACTCCCGCCTTGCGCGCCAGCTCTCGGGTGGAAACCCGCTCATACCCCTTCAGGGTAAAGCAACTGCGCGCGGCTTCTATCAAAGCATCCCTGGCCCCTGAATGGCCTTTAGGACGACCGGCTGTGGCTTTCATCCCCTGCTCCTCAAAAATTCCTCTTGTGATGAATATACTCAGTTTAGTGCTTATATGGCAGTGAGTTAATTCTCCATTCATGCCTATGTTGGGGAATTTAGTCGGCCCAGTTCAGAGGCATTGAGCAAGCTTGCTCCACCGTATTCGACTCCTGTCCTTTACCTCTCCGCCGACGGAGCCAATGGGAATTCCATCACTCTTGAGCAAATCGCTCTCAAATCAGCCACTCTCAAATCAGCCGCCCCCAATGCGGTCTTTGTCTGACCAATTTGTGGTTATCGGTACAGGCTTCTAATCAGACCAGTTACATCTTTACATAAATCAATTGCGAATCATTTGCATTTGTATTTGAGTACATGCTAATTTGTCGCCGCTGTCGTCGAGAAACGGATGACAGCAAAAAAGGAACGGCCCAGGGAAAGGCCGAAGTAGTTCCTGTCCCTGGGTGACTTGTCATTGATGACTGACCTCATGTCAGTCGCAAAGGAGGCAAAAGTGACACACACCAGCATGGAGCCTGAACAGGCGAGCAATGACCCGAGCTATGATGCCGCCGGCCACCTGCCGTTCGCTCCCCACACTGAACTCTTTGGTATCGCACCCGAACACCACTACTCCCGCTTGATGCAACTGGGCATGGATACCCTGAAACACCGCCTTGAACGGCTGGATGGTCCCAGCAGTGGCATTCGCCCCGAAGAACTGCAAAGCGCATTTTCCGATATCAATCTTGACCGCCCCCTCGGGGACATGAAGCAAGTTCTGGCCGAACTGGACGAGCTCTATCTCAGCCACGCCATCTACTTCCAACACCCTGATTATCTGGCCCACCTCAACTGCCCTGTAATGCTCACATCCTTGTTGGCCGAGCAGTTGAGTTCTGCCATCAATACCGCGGTGGAAACCTGGGATCAGAGCGCCGGCGGGACTCTAATTGAACAGAAGGTTATCGACTGGGCCTGCGAGCGCGTGGGATATCAAGGATTTGCCGACGGTGTCTTCACTACCGGCGGCACCCAGTCCAACCTGATGGCGCTGCTGCTTGCCAGAGAGTTGGCCGGCAGCCTTGAGCCGGGTCACAGAGGCAATGTTCTGGCCGGCCTGGCTGCCAATGCCCGCCGCTACCGTATTCTCTGCTCTGAATTCAGCCATTTTAGCATTCAAAAGGCGGCCGCACTTTTAGGGTTGGGACACGAGGCGGTGGTGAGTGTCGGTTGTGATGCCAATCGGCGCATGGATCCCAAGGCACTGGCAGGCAAACTCAGGCAGCTCAAAGCGGCAGGACTGATCCCCATCGCCGTGGTCGCTACCGCTGGGACCACTGACTTTGGCGCCATAGATCCCATAGCGCCCATTGCTGCCCTTTGCCGCGAGTTCGGCTGTTATCTGCATGTGGATGCGGCCTACGGCGGCGCCTTGTTGCTGTCACGCACTCAGCGCCAACGCCTCGAAGGCATAGAGTTGGCCGACTCTGTCAGCCTGGATTTCCATAAGTCCTTCTTCCAGCCCGTGTGCTGCTCGGCGCTGTTGGTCAAGGACAAAGGCGTGCTCGGTTACCTCACCTACCATGCCGATTACCTCAACCCTGAGTCCCAGGCCCAGGCCGGAGTGCCGGATCTGGTCAATAAGAGCCTGCAAACCACCCGCAGGTTTGATGCCCTCAAGCTATGGCTGAGCCTGAGAGCCGCCGGGCCGGATGCCATAGGCGAAATGTTCGACACCCTGATTGCCACCACAGCCGAGCTTTATGAAAGCTTTAGCCGTTTCCCCGAGTTGCAGACGGCGCAGCGCCCGTCGCTGACCACCCTGGTGTTTCGCTTCAACGACCCGGCACTCGGCAGCGCCGAACTGGATGAATGCAATCGCCATATCCGCGCCCGTCTGGCCCGTGAAGGCCGCGCCATGATTGCAGCGACCAAGGTGGCCGGCAGCCAATATCTCAAGTTTACCCTGCTCAACCCTCACACCAGTCTCGAGGATATCGAAGCCGTATTAACCGACATCTGCAAAATCGGTCGCGAGCAGGCCCGTCACTACAAGACCAGCGCGCTTTGCAGCGCCTGAGGAGGAACTGATGCAAACCAAAGTCTACGATATCCTGGGCATAGGGATTGGCCCCTTTAACCTGAGCCTGGCGGCCCTGGCCGAGCCGCTTGACGGTCTTGAGTGTCTGTTTGTCGATGCCGGCGCCGGTTTCGACTGGCATCCCGGCATGTTGCTGGAATCGTCCAGATTGCAGACCCCTGTCATGTCGGATCTGGTGACCATGGCCGATCCCACCAGCCGCTACAGCTATTTGAACTTCGCCAAACAAACCGGCCGACTCTACAGTTTCTATATTCGCGAAAGCTTCTTCCTGCCGCGGCAGGAATATAATCTCTACTGCCAATGGGTCTGCGCCAAGCTGAGTAACCTTAAATTCAATTTCAAGGTCACCCAGGTCAGTTTCGATGCCGAAACCGACACTTATCTGGTCAAAGGGCAGGACAGAGTCAGTGGCCAAGAGCAGAGCCTGCGCGCCCGTCACCTGGTGCTGGGAACCGGTACCCAGCCCTGGATGCCCCACTTCTGCCCCGGCGCCGACAAGCGAGTACTGCACTCGGCCAACTATCTGCACCGTAAACAGGCGCTGCAGAGCCAAAATGACATCACCATAGTCGGCAGTGGCCAAAGCGCGGCAGAGATCTTCGAAGATCTGCTGCTGGATATCGACAAATACGGTTATCGCCTGCGCTGGCTCACCCGCTCGCCAAGATTCTTCCCGCTTGAGTACACCAAGCTGACTCTGGAGATGACCTCGCCGGAATATATCGACTATTTCCACGCCCTGCCCGAGGCACAGCGCCGCGAACTTATCGGCTCACAGAAGAGCCTCTATAAGGGGATCAACGCCGATCTGATCAACAGCATCTATGATCTGCTTTACCAAAAACGCCTGCACTGTGACTTTGATGTACAGCTGTTGACCAACACGGCACTGCAAAGCGTTCACAGTGACGGACAGCAACTGCTGCTGGGTTGCAGACATACAGAGCTTGAACAGGAGTTCAAGCTGACCAGTTCGGCACTAGTGATGGCCACCGGCTACTGCTACCGATTGCCGGACTTCCTCGAGCCGCTCCACTCGCAGCTGCTGTTCGATCAAAAGGGCGAGCCCGATGTCCAGCGTCATTATCACATAGACAAGGCCGGGCGAATTTTTGTTCAGAACCTGGGGCTGCACACCCACGGGCTGTGTTCGCCGGATCTGGGAATGGGCTGCTATCGCAACGCCACCATATTGCGGCAGATCCTGGGCAAAGCACCTTACGAGATAGAGCAGCAAATTGCCTTCCAGAGCTTTGGTATTCCCAAACAAGACGCCAGTGCGCCCAAACGCCGGCAAAGCAGCAATCAAGCGTTGCAGCGGGAGGCCAGCTGATGGCCTCTCAAACAGCAGTTAATCCGGCTGCCGACACAGCCGGCTTCAGCGCCAGATACGGCTTTGCGCCGGGCAAGCGCCTCAAGGTCAACGACTTTGATTTTTGTGCCTATCGGGAAAGCGAACACTTTGACACCCTGAGCGACTGGCTCGGCCGCGACTATGCCGCCTTCTGGGGCATGCAATCCTTAACGCCCACCGAGCGCCGCGTTGAGCTCGCCCCCACTGCAGATAAGTTTGGCCTGATGGCCTATCGCGACGCAGAGCCTGTGCTCTATACCGAGCTGTACGATCCCCGCTTTGATGAAGTGGGCCAACACTTTGACTGCCAGCACGGCGATTGCGGCATGCATTTGCTGCTGGCTCCTCCCACTAAGCCGCAGCGCGGTTTCAGCCGCCAGGCCATCACGGCTGTGGTGTCTCTGATACTGCAGCATCTGGGCTTTGCCCGCCTGGTGGTAGAGCCGGATATCAACAACCAAAAGATTCACCCGCTGAACCGTGCGGTAGGCATCTGCTACAGCCACGCCATTCAACTCGAAAACAAACAAGCCATGCTGGGTTTTTGCACCCTGCCTGGGTTCAGTGCCGCACTGGCAACAGGAGCCACACAATGACAGCATCCATTATCGAACAGACCCGTCTCAGCCATCTGACGCCTGCTATCTGGAATCAGGCGAGCCGCCATCTGCTGGCGAAAATTCTCAGTGAATTCAGTCATGAAAAGCTAATAGCGCCAGAGCTGTTATTGCCAGCAGAGGCAGAGCAAGAGGCCTGTTGGCAGCTCAAGCTGGATACCCGGGATGGTCAGCTCTGCTACCGCTTCAGCGGTCGCCGTTATCAGCTGGATCACCTGCAGATAGCGCCGGATTCCATCGAGTGTTTCAAAGATGGCGAGCAGCAACAGCCGGACGCCATGCTGCTTATCATCGCCCTCAAGGAGAGACTCGGCATAAGCGATGCATTGCTGCCCACCTATCTTGAAGAGATCACCAGCACCCTCTACAGCAAGGCCTTCAAACTTCTGTGGCAGGCAAAGCCGGTGCAGGAGCTGGTGGATTGCGACTATCAGCAGATAGAAGCGGCCATGACCGAAGGCCATCCTGTGTTTGTCGCCAACAACGGCCGCATAGGTTTTGATGTCGATGACTGGCGGGCCTTTACGCCGGAGAGCGGCCAACCGCTGCAACTCGAGTGGCTGGCGGTCAGCAGTGAACATACCAGTCTGGCGCTGATAGCAGGGCTCGACTATCGCCAACTACTGCAAGATGAGTTGGGCGATGCCTTGCTGCTCAGATTTGAGCAGAAGATCCGGCAACAGGGCAAAAACCCGGACGATTATTTTCTGATGCCCGTTCATCCATGGCAGTGGCGCGAAAAGATCAGCCGCATATTTGCCGCCGATCTGGCCCGTGACCGCCTCATTCACCTGGGACAAGGCCGTGATGAATATCAGGTGCAGCAATCCATCCGCACCTTCTTCAACCTGAGCCAACCCAAGCGCTGTTACGTGAAGACGGCGCTGTCGATTCTCAACATGGGCTTTATGCGGGGTTTATCGCCCTACTACATGAGCCGCACCCCGGAGATCAACGCCTTTGTCGCCGAGCTTATCGACAGCGACCCTTTCTTTGCCAATCAAAGATTTGTGCTGCTCAGGGAAATCGCCGCCATAGGCTATCACCACAGGTATTATGAGCAGGCGCTGGAGAAAGACACCCCCTACAAGAAGATGCTCTCGGCACTGTGGCGTGAAAGCCCTTATGCTCTCAGCTTCCAGGGCGAGCCTTTAATAAAACCCGGCCAGCAACTGATGACCCTGGCGGCCCTGCTGCACCAGGACAATCAGCAGCAAAGCCTGCTGGCGGCGCTTATCGAGGCTTCCCCCTTGAGTGCCCACGACTGGATGAGCCGGCTGCTGGATCTCTACCTTACCCCCTTGCTGCACGCCTTCTTTGCCTACGATCTGGTGTTTATGCCCCATGGCGAGAACCTTATTCTGGTGCTGGATGATAAGGTGCCTGTCACCATATTGATGAAGGACATAGGCGAAGAAGTCGCAATTCTCAACGGCAGTGCGCCGCTGCCGGGACGGGTGGCGCAACTGGCGGTCTCGCTCGAAGAGGAGATGAAGCTCAACTACATACTGCTGGATATTTTCGACTGCATCTTCCGCTTTATGGCGCCGCTGCTCGATAGCCACACCAGCCTGAGTGAACAGGGATTCTGGAGCCTGGTGGCCGGAAAGGTACGTGATTATCAGGCTTCCCACCCCCAGTTTGCCGATAAGTATCGCCGCTACGATCTGTTCCAGCCGACCTTTGTCCGCACCTGTCTGAACCGGATCCAGCTCAACAACAACCAGCAAATGATAGATCTCGAAGACAGGGAGAAGAACCTGCGCTTTGCCGGCGATATCGACAATCCGCTGCACCCCTTTGCCGCCAGCCACAGCTTTGGCGTGACACCCACCCAGGCCGAGCGTCTTGCAGACCCGGCCTTGTAAACCTTCCAGGAAGTAACAGGAAAATGGACACAAACATGCAAACCCTTAATGGCTTCAGGCCGACCCCCATCGCCCTTCTCTGTTCTGTGCTATTGAGCGCCCCGGCATTCGCCGCCGACAAGAGCGAAACACAGGAGAAAGAGATGGAGGTACTGACAGTGGTCGGTGCCAAGAGCCAGCCAATGAGCTACAAGGCAAGTGACATGAGCACGGCCACAGGCATGAAGCTCTCGTTTCTCGAGACGCCGCAGTCTGTCACAGCCGTCACCGCCAAGGCCATTGAAGATCAGCAGCTCAACTCTGTCATAGATGTTATGACCAGTGTCGCCGGGATCAATGCCCGCCCCTCGGACAACGACAGATACTCCATCAGCGCCCGCGGGATCTCGGTCAGCAGCATTCTCTATGATGGCGTGGCAACCACCTATGACACCCGCTTCAACTATGGCGATAACCTGATGGACAGCGCCCTATACGAGCGCATTGAAGTGGTGCGCGGCGCCACCGGCTTGATGCTGGGTGCCGGTAGCCCTTCTGCCGCCATCAATTTGGTGCGAAAACGGCCCACTGCCGAGTTTCAAGGCAGCGTCAGCCTGGCCAGCGGCTCCTGGGACATGCTGCGCGGCGTGGTCGATCTCTCCGGCGGCCTCAATCAGGATGCCAGCATCCGTGGCCGGGTGGTGCTGGCCTATCAGGACAGGGAAAACTGGCAACACAGATATGAGCAGCAGCGGCAAACCCTGTATGGCATCCTGGAAGCGGATCTGGGAGCCAATACCCTGCTGACCCTGGGCAGTGATTTCCAGCATACCAGGCCGGAAGGCACCATGTCCGGCGGCTTGCCGCTGTTTGACAGTGACGGCAACCGCACCAATTACGACCGTCATGTATCCACCGCCCCCAGTTGGGCCTCCGCCAAGACAGATGCGCTCAACGGCTTCGTGACTCTGGAGCACCACTTCAACCCAGATTGGAGCCTTAAAGGCAGCTATATCTATGGTGACAACAGCCTGGAGTTTGATGTGCTCTGGCCAACAGGTAACCCGGATCCTGTCACCAATGAGGGCATGGTCCCCGGCTCTTTGGCCTTTATCGACGGCAGTCGCACCCAGCACACCTTTGATCTCAAGCTGAGCGGCAACTTCAACGCCTTTGGCCGCAACCACCAACTGGTGGCCGGTGCCAATCAACAAAAACAGGATTTTGCCAACCCCTACTATGGCGCTCTCGGTGCCAAACCGCCTCTGGGAGACTTCGGGCAGCCCGGCTTTGATTACCCTAAGCCGCAATGGAGCGATCAGGTACTCTACGGCTCCTGGGGTGAAACCAAGCAACAGGCTGTCTATGTCGCTTCCCAGCTTGAGCTGACCGATGCCCTGTCCATGGTACTCGGTGGCCGCCTGGATAACTGGGAAACAGATCAGGATAACTTTGGAGCCAAACATGACTATAAGGTCGATAGTGAGTTCACCGGTTATCTGGGTCTGACCTATGCCTTGAGCGACGAATATGCCCTGTATGCCAACTACACGGACATTTTTACCCCGCAAAGCAAGGTTCAGGCCGATGGCCGTTACCTGGACCCCATCAAGGGCAGCAACTATGAGGCCGGGATCAAAGCCAGCTTGTTCGATGAGGCGCTGGACTTGTCGTTGGCCGCCTTTGAGCTCCGTCAGGACAATGTCGGTGAGCAAACCGGCGAAAACCTGCCCAACAGCACTATCCCCATCTACCGCAGTGTCGACGGTACCAAGACTCGCGGCTTTGAGTTTGAGGTCAACGGTTCCATCAATGACAACTGGGATCTTTACCTAGGCTACACCCAGTTTGATACCGAAGATCCCAAAGGGCAAAAGATCAACACCACCAACCCGGAACGGCAACTCAAGCTCTTTACCACTTATGAATTCGATGGCTGGCTTCACGGATTGCAGCTGGGCGCTGGGGTCAACTGGCAGAGCCGCATTTATAGCCAAGTCTCAAAACCGGACAAGAGTAAAGTCGAAGTAGAACAAGGCAGCTACGCCCTGGTGAAGTTGATGGCGAGATACAAGTTCAATGAACAGTTGAGCCTGAGAGCCAATCTGGATAATGCGCTCGACAAGAGCTATTACAGCCAGCTCGGCTTCTATAACCAATTCCAGTATGGCGCGCCGCGTAACTTCAGCGTCACCCTGGACTACCGTTTCTAAGCCGCGTTATGCCGTGAAACTATCCATAATAAGGAGCGCCCCGCACTGCGGGGCGAATAACAAGTATGTTGTGTGAAGCAAGGCGCCTGTTGGCGCTTGTCGTGTTTCTGAGCCTGGGGCTGACGGGCTGTTATGACCCTCCGCAAACCAAAGCCCAAACACCGCCGCAAGACGGTTATCCGGTTTGCATTACCACGGCCCACGGGACCAGCTGTATCGAGTCGCCGCCCAAGCGCGTGGTGACCCTGGGAGCGGGGGCCGAAGACTGGACTCTATCCTTAGGGGTTGTACCCATCGCCATTGAACCCCATTACTGGGGCGGCGATGCAGAGGGTTATCTGCCCTGGTTTCGCCAGGCATTGGAAGCGCAAGAGCTGCCGCTGCCCGCCATCATCAGCAGTTACCCCGAGCTGGATGTGGAGCGATTATTGGCGTTGAAACCGGATCTTATTCTGGCGCCCCAGTCCGGTATCACCCGCGAAAGCTTTTTGCAGCTGAGCGCTCTGGCTCCCGTCATCGCCTATCCGGACAAACCCTGGCTGACACCGGTTAAGCAGCAGGTGGAACTGATAGCCAAGGCGCTCGGCAAAGAAGCGCAGGCCGAAGCGCTTTTGAAACAGCAACGGGCCTATATCGCCCGAGTCGCCGCCGAAAATCCTGAGTTCAATGGCGTGCGCCTGGCCTATATCAATGCCACCAGTCGAGTTGGCAATCTCTCGGTTTATGTCACAGGCGATCCCAGAGTGGATCTGCTGTTGGCGCTGGGGTTTGTATTGCCGCCACAACTTTCCGGGCTCAATGCCAGCCGAGGCCACTTCGCCGCCCACATAGGACTGGAGCGCGCCGATATGCTGGACGATGCCGAGCTGCTGCTCAGCTGGTACAGCTCGGACAAGGCCAGAGCCGAGGTGGAAGCCATAGCGGTTATCCGTCGTCTGCCCGCCATGCGCTGCGGTCGGTATCTGGCAATAACCGACCCGGCGCTGGTGATGGCCAGCTCCTACGGCTCGCTGCTGAGCCTGAAATGGGCTATTCCCAAGCTGGTGCCGCAACTGCAACAAACCCTGGCAAAGCAAAAAGAAAACCCTTGCCAAAACAGGCCGTCTGACACACAAACTGATGCAGATACAGGCGGGCAATCGAATAAAAACGGGAGGCCGGGATGACACACCCAAAAATCTTTCTGCAACCTGCCGCTACCCAGTCCCAGAACCGTCTCGGACGTAACGCAGTAACCCTGCTTGGGCTGCTGACGATGCTGGCGCTGCTGGTATTGGCTAACCTGCTCTTTGGCGCCCGCACGCTACCGCTGACTATGCTGGGCAAGCTCTGGCAACCGGCCGCAGACGATCATCTGTCGCTGGTGTTACAGGCAAGGCTGCCAAGATTGCTGTGCGGCATGTTGGCCGGCATGGCATTGGCAATGGCCGGTTGCGTTATCCAGGCGCTGTGCCGCAACCCCTTGGCGGATCCCGGCCTGCTCGGCGTCAATGCCGGCGCCAGCGCCTCTCTGGTCACTCTGGGGCTGTGGAGCGCAACAGCGGGTTTGAGTCTCTTCTGGCAGGCCTTGCCCGGGGCGCTGCTGGCCAGTGCCTTGGTGTATATGATGTCCAGGGCGCAGCAATCCCAGGGCCAGTCCGCTGCGGTCAGGCTGATCCTGGCCGGCGCCGCCATCAGCGCCGTGCTCGGGGCCTATGTCCAGGCCAGAGTGCTGCTGAACCCGCAGCTATTTGATGGTTTCAGGTATTGGATGGCGGGCTCCCTGTCCGGGCTGGGCTGGCCGGAGTTTCATGCGCTCTGGCCCTATCTACTGCCCGCCGCGGCACTCTTGTGGCTGCTGGCACCGGCGCTGAATCTGATGCTGCTGGATAATCATACCGCCAAGGCGCTCGGTGCCTCCCAGGGCTGGCAGGGGCTGCTCGCCTGGCTGGGTGCCACCTTGCTGTGCGCCGCAGCCACCGCCATTGTCGGCCCGCTGGCCTTTGTCGGCCTGGCCAGTGCCCATCTGGCCAGGCGTTATCTGACACTCAATTTCCGCCTGCTATTACCGGGAGCCGCTTTGATAGGCGGCGCCATGGTGTTACTGGCAGATCTGTTGGCGCGGGTATTGATGCCGCCGGCCGAGCTGCTGACCGGTATCATGGTCGCCCTACTGGGAGCGCCGTTTCTGTACCTGATGGCCCGAGGTCAAAACCTGAAGGAGGCGTCATGAAACCAACCCGTTTTCCCATCTGGCAATGGGGCCCGATAACCTTAAGAGCCCCCTCATCCGGCGCCATTAAAGGTGCCTTGCTGGCCGTAGTCCTGCTTGGCGCTGCACTGCTACTTAGCCTGATGCTGGGACATCAGGGCCTGGCGCCAGTGAGCCTTGCCAAGGCCTTGTTTGCCGAAGCCTCCGACTATGAAAACTGGCTTTTGTGGCAATCACGCCTGCCAAGGGCCCTGTGCGCCCTCGGCGCCGGCATGGCGCTGGGGCTCTCCGGCGCCGTGTTTCAAAGCCTGAGCCGTAACCCGCTGGGGAGTCCGGATATTCTCGGGGTCAATGCCGGCGCCAGCGCCGGCGCCGTCCTCTGGTTATTATGGCTGCCGGAACTGCCATTGCTGCCCGGCGCCCTCTTGGGCACTGGGGTTGTGCTCCTGCTGTTTTTCGCAGGGCTCGGACGCCAATGGCAGTTTTCCCGCAATCTGGTGCTGATGGGCATCGCCATCAACGCCTTTGCCATCGCCCTGGTGCAGTTTGTACTGACACTGGTGCAAAGAGAGCAGGCGCAGCAGATGCTGGGGTATCTGTCCGGCAGTCTGGCACACCGCACCTGGGGTGATGTGCTGCTGATAACCTCAGTGCTACTGCTGGCGTTGCCCGCTCTGTTGCTGCTCTCCCGCCGTCTGTCACTGCTAAGCTTGGGCCAGGAACTGGCTCAGGCGCTTGGTAACCCAGTGCGCCAAAGTCAAACACTGGCGCTGCTGTTTGCCACCTTGCTGGCCCTGGGAGCCGTACTCTGCGCCGGCCCTGTGGCCTTCGTCGCCTTGGTGGCGCCGCATCTGGCCCGCTTTGGCAATCGTCAATTGGCACTGCTGCGCTCGGCGTTGATAGGCGCGCTGTTGCTGCTCGGGGCCGACACCCTCACCTTATTGCTGCCGGGCAACCAAAGGCTGCCGGTAGGCGTATTGACCGCCCTCATCGGCGGCGCCTATCTGGCGTTGCTGTTGAGCCGCGAAATCCGGGGACAACCGCACCTGGCCAAGGGACTGAAAGGAGAAAGATCATGACCCAATACCCTGACTATGACATTGCCCTCAGTGGGCATGAGCTTTATCTCGAGTACGGCCAGCGGCCCATCATAAGCGCCATGAACCTGGCCATCCCCAAGGGTAAGCTGACGGTGATCCTTGGCCCCAATGGTTGTGGCAAGTCGACCCTGCTCAAGTGTTTGAGCCAGGTACTGCCGCCCACACGCGGCCAGGTCATCTTGGGTCACACCCCCTTGGCGCAGTTGAGCAACAAGGCCAGAGCCAGGGAGCTGGCACTACTGGTGCAAAAGCCTGAATTGCCGGAAGGAATAGATGTGCAGGAGCTGGTCAGTCGCGGCCGCTACCCTCATCAGAGCCTGTGGCACCAATGGTCAGAGCAAGATGAGCTGGCGGTTGCCCAAGCCCTGGCTGCCACAGGGTTAACCACACTTGCACAAAGGCCGGTGGCCGAGCTCTCAGGCGGCCAGCAACAGCGAGTCTGGCTGGCTATGGTGTTGGCGCAGCAAACCGACTTGCTGCTGCTCGATGAACCCACCTCGTTTCTCGATATCCGCGCCCAGCTGGCAGTACTCGACTTTTGCCGGGCGTTGGTGGATCAGGGCCGCACCTTGGTATTGGTGCTGCACGACATCAACCAGGCTCTGCGCTACGGCGATCACTTGCTGTTGATGCGTGATGGCAAGTTGATTGCCGGCGGCGCGCCTGAGTCACTGTTGACCGAGGCCCTGCTGGAACAGGTGTTCGATATCAATGCCAGTATAATCACAGATCCCGAGGCCAACTGCCCGATGATTATCCCCAGACCCAGAGCAAAGCCCAGAGCCGCCGGGCACCGTGGCGTGGAGGATTCGACCAACAATGCCACCGGAGGACTGCCGTCATGGGAATAAGTATTGCCAGCGAGCTCAACCAACTATTGGCACAAAAAGCCGCCTTCTATGGCGAGCACTTCAAAGCCAAAGAGAGTCTGGAGCAGTTACCCCAAGAAGCCATCAGCTTGAACTCAGTATTGAGCCAGGCACATTACCCGGTGCTGCTGCAGCAATTTGCCCTGAGTTATCAAGCCAAGGTGTCCACGACTTGTGCCACAAAGCCCGAGATAGACGCCCGGGCACTGCACTCCATGTGGAGCCAGTGGTTTTTCGGCCTGCAACTGCCGCCCCTGCTGCTGTGGTTGTTTGCCAGTCAGCCCGGCAGCGCACTTAACCGCGCCATTGCGGCTGCAGCTTGCAGTGGCAACTGGTACCTTGAACCTTTTGATAACGGCCGGGCGGAAACCTTCTATCTGCTGCTTGATGCAGATGTCAGCCATCCGGCTCCCGCCGGGCAACTTGCCAGTTGGGAAAGCTTACTCGAGCAGTTGCTCATTCCCATTGTCGAGCGCCTGGCAGAACTGGGGCCAGTGCCATCAAAGCTGCATTTCAGCCATCAAGCCTATATTGTGCATTGGTATCTGGGTGAGTTGTCACTGCCCGTCAGTTGGCGACAACAATTGATAAGAGAGATGTTCGAGCAAGCTGAGTTGCAGCCACGTACCTATGTTGCGCCGATTGCTCATCCGTTTTGGCGAAAGCTAAGGCTCAAGCAGCAAAGCCCGCGTATCGCCTGTTGCCTGCGGCACAAGCTTCCCTGCACCCAAATGTGCGCCGATTGCCCGCTGGATAAAGATGGTCGCAAAGGCAAAGGGCAAAAGGCCTGCGGTTAGGTTACGGCTCAATGCCTTTTGGTGGTTATCACCTGAGCCTTTCGATGGAGAAATAAAATGTTGTCCAAAAGAAAAGCAGCGACAAGTCGCTGCTTTTCTTATTGCAATCCTGGCTATTTAAAGGATTCAGGCCGGGAGTAGGCCCAGACGCTTAGAGGCTCAGGCTGACACCGACAAAGAAGGCACGGCCTTGCAGTATCATATCGCTGTTGGTGTCTTCCTCGGCCGGTTGCTCATCGGTAAAGTTGGTTACCCCGGCGCGTAGTTTCAGGTGATCGTTCACCCGATAACTGCTGCCGATATCGAAGCGGCTGTAGCCATCCTGACGCACGGCACTGCTATCCAGATATGAACCGAAATAGTTACCGGCAACATACAGCTGCCAATCGTCGGTGAGATACCAATCCAGTTGCACATTGGCACTCTGGCGAGGACGACCAGTGAGTTCATCACCGTCACCTGTCTCGGTATCGAGATAACTGTAGTTTGCCTTGAGGCCGAGATCCGCCGTGATATCCACGCTGGCGGTCAGCTCTACCCCTTGCAAAGTCACCTTGGATTCGTTGTAGTAAGTACGGGTTGGGCTGGAACCATCCCAAGCCGAAACCGTGATCAGATCTTCCACCTTGTTATGGAACAAGGTTGCAGACAGCTCATAGGAAGGCTGACTCCACAAGGCTGCCAGCTCATAGTTGACACTGGTTTCGGGCTCAAGATCTGCATTGCCCACTACAGTACAAGCGCCGCGGCAACTGACTGAAGAGAAAGTCGGAGATGATTCAAACAGTGCCGGAGCCCTGAATGCCGTGCCGACACCACCTTTGAGCACCAGTGCATCCGAAGCACGGTAAACCAGATACGCCCTGGGGCTGAAATGGCTGCCGTACTTTTCGTTGTCTTCGTAGCGGCCGCCGAGGGTCAGGGTGAAATCATCCAGGAAATCGAACTGATCCTGAATAAACAGCGAGTATTGTTCAACACTGTCACCACCGGTAAGCGGATATTGTACAGGATCGTCGACTTCAGTTTCAAAGTACTCGGCGCCGACTGTCCAGTCCTGCTGCCACAGGTTAAAGAAGGCTGAGCCTCTGAAGGTAGTGTTTTTCTCTTCGATGTCGCGTCCCAAAGGGGGCTGCAGCGAATAGCGGCTGTTATAGTCGTAGATATCAGACTTTTCCAAGTTGGCCAAAAGCTCGGTGCCACCCCAGCTCCACTCGCCTCTGTGAGTCAGAGCAAAGGTGTTGCGCTCTATCTTCTGCTCGCGTTTTGAATTGGCAGCAAAGGTGGTCAAGGGCACCTTGTCATTATCGTATTGATAATCCAAGTCCAGCGATTGATTGTCTGCCAGCTGCCAGGTGAGCGAGCCATAGAGCTTGCGAGTCTTGCGCTCTTCTATAGTGTCCTGATTCGGGGTCAGTTCGGGCATCAGCCAGGCGTCCTGCTCGGCCACCTCTGCGGTGAACATCAGCCCCAGATTATCTGTGAGTTTGCCCGAGCCAAACAGGTTGGTACGACTGCGATCGCCGCCCTCGCCATCCTGCATCCAACTGTACTCACTGTCGAGTACCAGTTGCCAGTCATCATCTGGCGCCTTGGTAATCACGTTGATGACCCCGCCAACCGCATCTGAACCATAGAGAGCCGACATGGGGCCGCGAACAATCTCCACCCGGGAGATAGCGTCGATGGGGATAGCAGTCAAGTCAAAGTTACCGCCGCGCCACAGACCATTGGAAGAAGAAACCCGCTTGCCGTTGATCAACATCAGTACATAGTCTTCATCCATACCACGGATATAGATGCTGTTTCGGCCCGAGTCGTTGGTCACCACATTCACACCGACGCTGTTTCTCAGCACATCCCCCAGATCTTTGACCGGCATCAGCTTAATCGCTTCGGCATCGATCACCGAGATTGAGGCAGGTGCAGTGCTGAGTTGCTGATCCTTGGCACTGGCAGTAACGACCATATGCTCCATTTCACCTTCATCTGCCTGGGTATAACCACTGACAGCCATGGCGACCAGGCTCAAGGTAAGCAGTTTGCGGCACTTATCCAGTTTCATTCTATTCCCCCGATTATCGCGGCGACGATTGCGCCTTGTAAGTTATTGCTTTTGGGTAAATCCAGGTAAAGCCCCTGGTTCCATGGCGCGAAAAAGTAGCATAATCTTTACAACATAGGAATGATATTGGTTATCATTTACAATGTAATGATGCGAATGTGAGCCAGGCCACTCAAAAGCCCATCAGGGCTGAATTTCAAGCTGAAAATGTCACCTTTACCGAGTAAAAATTTCCATGAAAAAATCACTGTTTATCTCTCTGACGCTATTGTTCGGTCTGCTGGTAGGCTGCAGCGCCCAAAGCCTGGATAAAGAAGCCGCCGGGAAACAACAGCGACTGACGCTGAACTCCAATATATTGGGAGAATCGCGGGAAGTATTGCTGCGTCTTCCCAAACACTGGGACGCCAGGCACAGCAAGAGCTTTGCCCGTTATGTGATCCTGGATGCCGAGCAGCAGTTTGAGCATCTTGCACCCATGCTGGACTATCTGGCTTCCGGGGTTAATCCTGCGATACCTGAAGGCGTCATAGTCGGCATCATCAACCGTAACCGTATTCGTGACTTCACGCCGGTGAAACTGGAAACACTACCCGGTGGTAGACCCGCAGGGCCGCTTTATCAGCAATCGGGCAATGCCGGCGCTTTTCTCGACTTTCTCGACCAGGAACTTAACCCCTGGCTGAATACCAGGCTTGGGCAGCCCGGCCCTACTGTGCTTATCGGTCACTCTTTTGGGGGCTTGTTGGCACTGGAGGCGCTGCGCCGGCAACAGCCTATGTTCAATGCTTACCTGGTGCTGGATGCCAGTCTCTGGTACGACAGCCCGACTTATGCCGATGAGCTCGAGCAGGCACTCACTCAGGGCCAGCTAACAGGCAAGCCCCTGTACATGGCGATAAGTAACCAGGCCACCACCCCCGGACTTGGCCGCAATGACTACCACAAACAGCGAAATCTGGCGCTGGCCAAACATCTGTCGGTGCTGCCGTCTCAGCAACTTATATTTCACAGCGAGTTCTTCAGTGACGAAGATCATCACTCCCTGCCTCACATAGGTGTCTATCAAGGTATTCGCTGGCTGATGCACTCGCAACAGTTGGATATATTCGCCGAGGATTTCAGCGTGACTGAAGTGGTCAGTCGCTTCACGCGCTTGAGCGAGAGCCAGGGTATTGAAATCAAGCCTCAGTATCATGCACTCAAAGGCTTGCAGCGCCAGGCACAAAGACAAAAGCTTGCTCAACAGCAGCGGATATTGACCCAACTTATCGAGCATTATTACCCCGGCTTCACCCTCGAATGACTCATCCGTAATTCAATGGCAACAAAAAAAGCGGCAACCCTGAGGTTGCCGCTTTTTCAAGATTTGAGCTGCCTGGCTGAGGCTTAATCCAAAAACGCTTCTTCGTCTTTCTCTACCGGAAGTGATTCAATCACTTCATCCTGCAGTTGGTAGTAAGCATCTTGGTACTCATGAATTTCCATAACAACTCCAGTCTATTCTGTAGGGTACAGGGCGTATCTTTTTCTTGGATTCCTGTTAAGTTCAGGTTCCGACGACACTTTATGCCCGATTCCGGCTTTTCGGAGCCTTAGGTGTTTCCCCTAAGGCGGCGCCAGTATAACAGGGCCAGAGAAGGAATTACAGAAAACTTTCACTTTCGTTACCCTAAACTGGTGGAACCACCTTAAAAAGCTCAAATATCCACCAGTTATGTAGGAAGCACTGAAAGACTTTCAGTTTGATATGCCCCTGGGTTCTGAGGCGAAATTTTTTAAACACATTGGGTCTAGCGGCGGGCGCTGCAACTGCTATTGCTTAAAGGAGGCCTCCCCGGCCCGTAAATCAGCAAGAGGACGACGCCATGAATCATATTGTCGACTTTGAAGCACGAACCCTCGCCACCCTGCTGGCCAGTGGCGATATATTGGGAATGCGCATGTTTCTGGAAAGGATGCAGATGCCCTTGGATGTCCAGGACAGGCTACTGCATCAGGCATCCGGCTTGAGCAGTTTTGATGTTGAAGGCATAGCCGCCCTGTTGGAAGAAGACGGCCAATCCCTGATCTCTGAACGCCTCAGTTATTGAGTATCCGAGCCCGGTTCTCCCTCATAGCGATACAGCAACACTTTCAATGCCCTGTCAGGATCCCGGTCTGTAAAGGCCGGTGGGTTATCCAGCTGTTTGACAAACTCAAGTTCTGGTGCGGCGTCACTGACCTGGCTCTGCAAAAACGCTCTGTCCAGCTCAGGCGCATTGAGACAGAGCAACAGCTCGGCGCCCGGGTTCAAGAGTTGCGGCAGATGACGCAGCAATCGCAGATAGTCTTTGGTTGCCACAAAGCTGCCCTTTTGGTTGCTGGGCGGATCGACAATCAGCAAGTCATAGGGCCCGAGTTTTTTAAGTTTGCCCCAGGACTTGAAGATATCATGCCCCAGAAAGCGGGCGCCGGCAGTAAGCCCATTGAGCAAATGGTTTTGCTTGCCGATGCCGAGCGCCCCCTTACTCATATCCATATTGACCACCTCATCGGCGCCGCCCTTGAGGGCCGCCACCGAAAACGCACAGGTATAGGCAAACAGATTCAGTACTTTCCGCTGAGCACTGTTGGCCATCACCCACTCGCGGCCGTTTCGCATGTCCAGGAACAAACCATGATTCTGGCCCCGTAACAGATGCAATTGATAACGGCAGCCAAGCTCGCTGGCCAGATGTGGCTCGGGTATCTCGCCGGCAATGAGCTCGGTGCGGGTCTGCCCGGCGGCGCGGTATTGATAGACAAGATTCAGGGCCAGCCCCAAGGCTTGCCAGCGTAATTGCAGACGCTCGGTAACCAGCGCCAGCTCTTCCGGCGTCAGTGGTTTAAAGGCGGTCAGCAACACCACAGGTGCAAACCAATCCAAGCATAAGTGCTCGCTGCCTGGATAACGGCCACCGCGACCATGAAACAAACGGCCACACTCATCGCCTGGTATCAGGTCTGTGATGGCTTCCAAAAATAACTGCATGAAATCCTCAACCTCTTATTTCTGCCTTTATTCGGCATCGGATGCCGCTTCTTTATCGGCATTTTCCCGCACGGCAATACTGGCATCGTCCGAGAGCAAGATTGCCAGCCAACTGCCACTCTGGCTCGATTCCAGAGCTATCTTGACTATCATGGTGAGCGGCACGGACAGCAACATGCCGACCGAGCCCAAGAGCCAGCCCCAGAAGATCAACGACAGGAATACCACCAGGGTGGACAGCCCGAGGCCGCGCCCCATGAATCTGGGTTCTACCAGATTGCCCATTACCATATTGGTTGCCAGATACAGGGCGGCAACCCCGCCGGCACCCGCTGTGCCCAACTGCACAAAGGCCAGCAGCACAGCCGGGATGGCGGCGATGATAGAACCGATATTGGGAATATAGTTAAACAAAAAAGCCACTACGCCCCAGAGCAACGCATAATCCACCCCCATCAGCGCCAGACCGACACCAACAATAACACCGGTTGCCAGGCTGACCAGGGTCTTGATCACCATGTATTGGTTCACTGATTGCAAGAAGCGCTCAATCTGGGATAAACGCATCTCGGGGTCATCCAGCGCCAGATGCACCTTGCGCGGCAAAGATTGTGCCTCAAACAGCATAAAGACTATGGTCAGCACTATCAGAAACAGGTTGGCCATGACATTACCCACGCCGGAAAGCGTATTGGTGGTCAAAGACAAGGCCATGCCGGGGTCCAGATAGGCCAGCACCTTCTCTTTGGAGATGTGAATATTCAGCTCCTTGAGCTTATCCAATATCCAGGCAAATTGCTCCACCAACTGCGCCCGGTATTGAGGCAATTGCTGGGAAAACTCATTGATGGAACTGCCCACCACAGAGGCCAGCCAAAGCCCAAGTAACAAAATGATCGCCACCAACACAAATACAGCCAGGGCTCGGGGCACGCGGTAACGACTCAAGGCATTGATGGCCGGGCTGCAGATAACCGCAATAAAGGCTGACAACACAAAAGGCACCACTATGGCGCTGGCGGCCTTAATTCCCGCCAGCACTATGACCAGGCAGGCCATGACAGCAAATCCTTTCAGCGCCATGGACGGACGATAGGCTGATGACATAATTGAAATTCCTTGTTGATCTCTGTCACAATCAGCCGTTGCATCAACAACAAAAAGTAGTGACATGATGAAACCCGAATTAGCTATTATACGCATTAAAAACCTGCGCCTGCGCACTTTTATCGGTATCAAGGAAGAGGAAATCAACAATCGCCAGGATGTGATCATCAATGTCTGCATCCATTACTGTGCCGACAAGGCGCGTAGAAGTGATGATATGGAGCACGCGCTCAATTATCGCACCATCACCAAGGCGATCATTAACCTGGTGGAAGACAATCGCTTCTCCCTGCTTGAGCACCTCACAGGGAAAGTACTGGAACTGGCCAGCGAGCATGAATGGGTAGAGTACGCCAGCGTGGAAATCGACAAGCCCCATGCCTTGAGATATGCCGACTCGGTTTCACTGCAACTGAGCTACCGTAAGCCGGTGTAAGTCAGTCTATACTCTGGAGAAACCTTCAGTGATTCAGGGAGAAAGCATGAATATTTTGCTCACAGGTGCAACCGGATTTGTCGGTTCAGAACTGGCGCAGCGGCTGGCAAAACGCCATAGGCTGACTATTTTGAGCCGCAACCCCGCGGCGGCCGAGCAAAAGCTGGCGCTGGCACAAACCCGTTACATAGATTCGCTGCAAACACCCGGACTGCTTGAGGAGATAGATGCCATCATCAACCTCGCCGGTGAACCCATAGTTGCCAAACGCTGGAGCGATGAGCAGAAACAGCGGATCTGCCACAGCCGCTGGGATATCACAGAGCAGTTGGCCACGCTTGTCCGCAACAGCCAAAAGAAACCCCAAGTCTTTCTCAGCGCCTCGGCGGTGGGTTTTTACGGGCGTCAGGGGCCGGAACCCATAGACGAAAACGCCACGCCCCATGATGAGTTCAGCCATAGGGTCTGTGCCCAATGGGAGCAAAAAGCCCTGGCGGTTGCCGATCTCACTCGGGTTTGTATCTTTCGTATCGGCATAGTGCTTGGCAAAGATGGCGGCGCCTTGGCCAAAATGCTGCCAGCCTTCAAACTGGGCCTTGGCGGCCCGATTGGCCATGGTCGTCAGGGAATGAGCTGGATAATGCGCGAAGACTTGCTGCGCCTTATTGAATTTCTGCTGGAAACTGAAGCCTGCCGCGGCATATACAATGCCACTGCGCCTCAGCCTGTCAGCAACCGCGACTTCAGCAAGGCCCTCGGCAAAGCGCTGCACCGCCCCGCTTGTCTGCCGGCACCGGCATTGGCCCTGCAACTGGCCATGGGTGAGATGTCGACCCTGCTGACCGAGGGTCAGTTTGTATTGCCGGTTCATGCTCAGGCCGACGGCTTTGAATTCAACTATCCGGAAATCAACCACGCCATGAGGACCTTATTCGATAAAGACTAAAAGGTGTGAATAAGTCCCCGTGGTACTCTGGCTGCAAGCAATGGCGCTGACCAGGTTTATTGCCGGCATAAGCCTGTCATCCGGGGACCAGCGTCCTGTATCTACTTCCGACGTGACATTGCGTCATTTCAATCTCCTCTGACGCTCAAATTTGTTATCGAAGCATCCCAACTTGATGGCAATTCGGTTTATACTCTTGATCCTGCTAATCGTTCTTTCGGGAGAAAACCAATGAAAATCAGTGCACGTAATTGTCTTGGCGGCACCATCAAAGCCATCGAAGAAGGCTCTGTAAACAACGAAGTCACCATTGAACTGGCTCCGGGTGTCGAATTGACTTCCGTGGTCACCAAGGCCTCCTGTGAGCGTTTGGGGCTAAAAGTGGGTGACAGTGCATACGCACTGATCAAAGCCAGCAGCGTGATGCTGGGTGTGGACGAGTAATAGATGAGCAGCGCCGCAAGGCGCTGCTTTTTTAGTTATGCATAAGGACATCAGTTGGGCCGAAGTGCTGGGCCCGGAAAAACAACAAGCCTACTTTCGGGATACTCTGGCCTATATCGACGCCGAGCGCGCCCGGGGAAAGGCTATCTATCCTCCCAAAAACGATACCTTCAACGCCTTGCGTTATACACCACTATCGGCAGTCAAAGTGGTGATCCTGGGGCAAGACCCTTATCATGGTCCAGGGCAGGCCCACGGCCTGTGCTTCTCAGTGCCCAAAGGGGTGATGCCACCGCCATCATTGCAGAACATGTTTCAGGAGCTGACCAATACAGTCCCAGGCTTCAGCTATCCAAGCCATGGCAATCTTTGCAGCTGGGCCAGTCAGGGTGTGTTGCTGCTCAATACTGTGCTCAGTGTCGAACGTGGTCAGGCACATTCCCACGCCCATCTCGGCTGGGAGCAGTTTACCGATAGAGTGATAGAGGCCATAGATAAATACACGGAAGGCGTGGTGTTTCTGCTTTGGGGTAAGCATGCCGGGCTCAAGGCCCAGCGGGTTGACGGCAACAAACACCTTATCTTAAAGGCCCCTCACCCATCACCGCTCTCGGCTCATAGAGGATTCTTTGGCTGCAATCATTTCAATCAGGCCAACGATTACCTCATAGCCAAAGGCAAGCCTCCCATAGACTGGCGCTTGCCGGATTAACCCGTTTTATCCGCAAGTTCCAGCAGCCAAGTTAACCGCTGGACATAAACGCTGGAGATAAAAAACCGGTCGCTTGGACCGGTTTTTTAACGTTAAATCAATGAGTCAAGTTACTCATCACCTTCTGGATAAATGATCTCGGCCTTGGCCTTCAGCATATCGATAACGGCGCGATAGTCATTCTCACCAAACTGGCTGTTGAGACGTTGCTTGATGGCCGCGACCTGATCGGCAGGTGCGCTTTCAGTGTCATGGATTGCATCCAGTACCACTACCGCATAACCGGTTGCCAGAGACACGGTATCAACACTCAAGCCTTCTTTAGCCTTGGCCATCTGGAATGCCTTACTCACCAAAGCGGAATCTACATCCTGGGTGAAACGTCCCAGGTTGGCGCGGCTTTGCAGCGCAATGTCGGCATTGCCTTCTTTGAGCTTGACCATGTATTCCTGTGCCTTGTCACGGGCAATCTCATTGGCTTTTTGCTGTTTGAGACGTGCTTCAATGGCAGGCTTAACCTCGGCGAATTCCAGCGTACCGGCTTGCTGATGCTCTTTAACGCGAACAACTACGACATGGTTGCGATCCACTTCAAGCAGCTCACTGTTCATGCCCCCCAGTACATCACTTGAGAAGGCAGCCTTGGACAGCTCAGGCTTATCGAAAGGTGCGGGCGCGTTGTCACGGCCGAACAGTCGGGTAGTCTTGATCTCTGCACCAACGGCCTTGGCCGCTTCCTGCAAGTTATCAGGAATTTCATAGCTGGTATCGGCCAGTTTCTGCTGCTGGCCATAGAACTGTTTTACAGCTTCTTCCTGCTTGATCTGCTCGACTATCTTGTCTTTCACTTCAGCGAAAGGCGCAGTTTGACCGCTCTGAATATCCAGCAGTTTGATGATATGGAAACCGAAAGGTGTCTTGACCACTTTAGAGATATCACCCTTGTTCAGTGCAAACAGGGCTTCATCGAAAGCGGGATCCATCACACCAGGCTCAAACCAACCCAATTCGCCACCCTTCTCACCGCTCAGGGTATCCTGGGAATCAGACTTGGCCAGCGCAGCAAAATCGGCGCCGTTTTCCAGTTGCTTATGGATATCCTCGGCCTTGGCTTCGGCATTGTCGGTCGAGGCGTCAATCAGAATATGGGCTGCCAAACGCTTTTCTGCGGTCTGGTATTGATTCTGATGCTCATCATAGTAAGTCTTGGCTAGCTCGTCACTGACCTCGATACCATCGACCAGATCTTTGGCGTTAAGCTCGATATATTCCAAGCTGACCATCTCCGGACGTTCAAATTGAGCCGGATTGGTGTCGTAGAATGACTTGGCTTCCTCTTCGGTCACTGTCGCTTGGCCCAGGAAAGGCTCGGCATCAACCAAGAGATAGCGAATATCACGGGTTTGTCCCTGCAGCTTGGCCAGAGATTCTGCCTCACCATTGAGAACAAACTCACTGCCAATCAAGGCGCTGATCAGCTGACGACGAGTCATGTCCACCCGCATGCTTTCACGGAAAGCTGCTTGCTGATAGCCCAATTGGCGCAGAATGGCCTCGAAGCGATCATTGTCGAACTTGCCTTCAGTCTGGAAAGCAGGCTCTTGTCTAATTGCTTCTATGATTTGGGCATTGGACACTCTCAAGCCCATTTCAGCGGCAGCTTGATCCAGCAACTTTTGCGCTACCAGACGTTCAAGCACGCCTTTTTTGATACTGGCCAGGTAAGCATCATTGGCCGCCAGGGCGTCAAACATCTCACCCAGCTGTTGTTCCAGACGGGCACGCTCGCTTTGATAGGCCTGGTCCAGTTCGGTTGTGGAAATCTCTTCACCATTGACTGTGGCGGCCGGAGCCACTGAGGAGGAACCCAGGTAACTGCTTACACCAGCAAATGCAAAGGAAAGTATCACCAGTACCAAAATACCTTTGGCAATTACGCCCTGTGACCCTTCGCGAATCTTCTCTAACATCAGACGTCTCGCTTATGCGATTAATAGTAAAAAAAAGGCGCATCTCTTGTGGGATGCGCCTATCTGTAACATGAATGGAGTCTGCAGACGCTACTTCAGCTTATCCTCACACTCCGAAACGTCGGTTAACCCGGCGCTTCCCAATCCGTAAAAAGCACTGCCAGGCAGTGCTTAGTCTTTACGAAAGCCCTACAAAGGCTGCGATGTTAATTAGTTAACAGCGTCTTTCAGAGCTTTACCTGCTTTGAATGCAGGGATCTTAGCTGCAGCGATTTTGATCTCTTTCCCGGTCTGTGGGTTACGACCAGTACGCTCAGCGCGCTCACGCACTTCAAAAGTACCGAAACCAACAAGAGAAATTTTGTCGCCTTCTTTCAGACCATCAGTCACAGCTGCGATGAAAGAATCCAGTGCACGGCCGGCAGCGGCTTTAGAAATGTCAGCACCAGAAGCGATTTTCTCGATTAGTTCAGATTTGTTCATGTCATCCCCTTGAATGTAGTTTTCGCGCCGCAACCAAATCCTTCTCTAGAGCGGTCTGCGGAGGCTTTTATAACAAGCTTGATACCAAAGTTCAAGCTCAGTTGGAAAACCAAAGAATTTAAATTGGATACAGCTCAAAGCCAGTTGCCCCAAGGGCTTGGCACAACTGGCTCTCCACAGACCTAGGCTACCACAGGTCTGGGTTTTGTTAAGCCCCTTTTTTCACTTTTTTTAGTGGCATAGGACATTTTCTTGCGTTAGCCCAAATTTTTAACCACTTCAAAGCCCTCGACTGGTCGCTCAAGCGCCAGTTGCAGTACTTCATCTATCCAGCGAACCGGACGAATATCCAAGTCTGCCACTACGTTAGCCGGAATTTCTTCCAGATCCCGTTCGTTCTCCTTGGGTATCAATACCAGTTTGATACCACCGCGGTGAGCCGCCAGCAGTTTTTCTTTCAGGCCACCGATTGGCAGCACCTCGCCTCTCAGGGTAATTTCGCCTGTCATGGCAACTTCACCCTTGACCGGGTTACCCGTCAGGCTGGAAACCAACGCGGTACACATGGCGGCACCGGCTGATGGACCATCTTTCGGAGTTGCCCCTTCGGGTACGTGCACATGGATATCACGCTTCTCGTAGAAGTCAGGGTTGATCCCCAACTGCTCGGCGCGCGCCCGAACCACAGTCATTGCGGCCTGGATAGACTCCTGCATCACATCACCCAAAGAACCTGTATAGGTGAGCTTGCCCTTACCGGCAACTGAGGTAGCTTCAATGGTCAGCAAGTCGCCGCCCACTTCGGTCCAGGCCAAACCTGTCACCTGACCAATCTGATTCTTGGACTCTGCCTTGCCATAGTCAAAGCGCTGTACCCCCAGGAAAGACTTGAGGTTGTCCTGATTGACATCCACGTGCTTGGTGTCTTTCTCCAGCATGATCTGCTTGACCACTTTACGGCAAATCTTCGACAGCTCACGCTCCAGCGCCCGCACCCCGGCTTCGCGGGTGTAATAACGGATCACCCCGAGAATGGCACTGTCATCAACAGTGATTTCATTCTTCTTCAGGCCGTTACGCTCAATCTGTTTCGGCAGCAAGTGCTGCTTGGCAATATTGAGTTTCTCATCTTCGGTGTAACCGCTAAGACGGATGACTTCCATCCGATCCAGCAAGGGGCCCGGAATATTCATCGAGTTGGAGGTGGCCACAAACATCACATCGGACAGATCGTAATCCACTTCCAGGTAGTGATCGTTAAAGGTCGCGTTTTGCTCTGGATCCAACACCTCCAGCAGAGCTGAGGCCGGATCGCCGCGCATGTCCGAACTCATTTTGTCGATTTCATCGAGCAGGAACAGTGGGTTCTTCACCCCGACTTTGGCCATCTTCTGAATAATCTTGCCAGGCATAGAACCTATATAGGTCCGGCGGTGACCACGGATTTCCGCTTCATCACGCACACCGCCCAGCGCTACCCGCACATATTTACGGCCGGTCGCTTTGGCAATAGATTGCCCCAGGGATGTCTTACCTACCCCTGGCGGGCCAACCAGACACAGGATAGGCCCCTTGAGCTGTTTCACCCGGCTCTGTACCGCCAGATACTCAAGGATACGTTCCTTAACCTTCTCCAGGCCATAGTGATCTGTATCCAGCACCTGTTCGGCCTTGGAGAGGTCACGCTTGATCTTGGAGCGCTGTTTCCAGGGCACAGAGGTCATCCAGTCAACATAACTGCGCACCACAGTGGCTTCGGCCGACATGGGTGACATCATTCTCAGCTTGTTGAGTTCGGCAGACGCCTTGTCTTTGGCCTCTTCCGGCATGCCAGCTTCTTCAATCTTACGGCTCAGACTTTCAAATTCGTCGTGGCCTTCATCGAGATCGCCAAGCTCCTTCTGGATAGCCTTCATCTGCTCGTTGAGATAGTACTCACGCTGGCTCTTTTCCATCTGCTTTTTGACCCGGGAGCGGATACGCTTTTCAACCTGCAGCAGGTCGATTTCCGCTTCCATCATAGCCATCAGATACTCGAGCCGCTCACCGACCTTGACCATCTCCAGCACAGACTGTTTGTCTGCCAGCTTGAGAGGCATATGGGCTGCCATGGTGTCGGCCAGCCGGTCGGCTTCTTCGATACCTGTGAGCGAAGTGAGCACCTCGGGAGGAATTTTCTTGTTCAGCTTGATATAGCCTTCAAACTGACTGATTGCGCTGCGAACCAGCACCTCTTCTTCCCTGTCGTCCAGAGCTTCGGACTCCAGGTAGTGTGCGGTAGCAACAAAGAACTCTTCTTCCTGGGTATAGCGTTCGATGCGGGCGCGCTTGCCGCCTTCGACCAATACCTTGACTGTGCCATCGGGCAGCTTCAGCAGCTGCAAAATGGAAGCGACTGTACCTACGTCGAAAATATCGTCTATGCCAGGCTCGTCCAGATCCGCATCCCGCTGCGCCACAAGAATGATCTGTTTATCCTGCGCCATGGCAGTTTCCAAACAACGGATGGACTTTTCACGTCCTACGAATAACGGAATTACCATATGGGGATAGACCACCACGTCTCTCAGTGGCAGCACGGGCAATTCGATTCGCGCTTCACGCTCTAGGGTCATAGTTCGATTCCGTTTCAGTTAAAGATTACAGAGAGTATATTGGGACGCTTTCCCGGCTTTCAATGGTAAAGACAAAAAAAGGAGCCCTAGTGGACTCCTTAATTTTCAACTTGATAGCTTGTTGCTCAGTTATTGGTCACCGGCAGCAGCCTGGGAGTCATTATTCTCGTAAATAAGAATAGGCGCTGACTCACCTTTCACCACAGATTCATCAATAACCACCTTGACCACGTTATCCATGGACGGCAGGTCATACATGGTATCCAGCAGTATCGCTTCAACGATGGAGCGCAGACCACGGGCCCCTGTCTTACGGGACATGGCTTTTTGTGCTATCGCCTTAAGGGCGTCATCGCGAAACTCGAGTTCGACATTTTCCATCTCGAACAAAGTGGCAAACTGCTTGGTGATGGCGTTCTTGGGCTGGGACAGGATCTGCACCAGAGCTGCTTCGTCCAGTTCACCCAAGGTCGCAACCACAGGCAGACGCCCGATAAACTCGGGAATAAGGCCGTATTTGACCAAGTCTTCCGGCTCAACCTGCAGCAGAGTATCGGTAATGGTGGCCTTCTCGGCCTGGCCTTTAACCTGGGCGCCAAAACCTATGCCGCTACCCACATGGGAGCGCTGCTCAATCACCTTCTCAAGGCCTGCAAAGGCACCACCACAGATGAAGAGTATCTTGGAGGTGTCAACCTGCAGGAACTCCTGCTGAGGGTGTTTACGGCCGCCCTGAGGAGGTACGGCGGCAACAGTGCCTTCAATCAGCTTCAGCAGTGCCTGCTGCACGCCTTCACCGGACACATCCCGGGTGATGGAAGGGTTATCTGACTTACGGCTGATTTTGTCAATCTCATCGATATAGACAATACCACGCTGCGCCTTGTCGACATCATAGTCGCACTTCTGCAGCAGCTTCTGAATGATGTTTTCAACGTCTTCCCCAACATAACCGGCTTCGGTCAATGTGGTGGCATCCGCCATGGTAAAAGGCACATTCAGGAACCGCGCCAGGGTCTCTGCCAGCAAGGTTTTACCACTACCGGTTGGGCCGATAAGCAGAATATTACTCTTGCCCAGCTCCACACCATCTTTGGGAGTGCTGTTTTTCAGGCGTTTGTAGTGGTTATAAACCGCTACAGACAACACCTTCTTGGCCTGCTCCTGGCCGATAACATAATCATCCAGATGAGCACGCAGTTCGTGGGGAGTTGGCAGCTTGTCCTGATCCCGGTTGGGCGAAATCTCTTTTATCTCTTCGCGAATGATGTCATTACACAACTCGACACATTCATCACATACATACACAGATGGCCCGGCGATCAGCTTGCGAACTTCATGCTGGCTTTTTCCGCAGAAAGAGCAATACAGCAATTTGCCGCTATCACCGTTGCCTTTGTTGTCACCCATTACTCTACCTCTTTTGCAGTCTGCTCTACTGCCATACACTTAAGCGTCTTCAATCTGAGCATAGCCCAGCCAAAAGCAAAAATCAGCCTTAACGTTTGGTCAGAACCGAATCCACCAAACCGTATTCCATGGCCTGAGAAGCGCTCATAAAGTTATCTCGGTCGGTATCCCGCTCGATGATTTCCAGCGGTTGACCAGTGTGATCGGCCAACATCTGGTTCAGCTTCTGTTTGATCCCCAGTATCTCTTGGGCGTGGATAGCGATATCCGATGCCTGTCCCTGGAAGCCCCCTAAAGGCTGATGGATCATCACCCGCGAGTTAGGCAGACAGTGACGCTTACCCTTGGCACCACCGGCCAACAGGAAGGCGCCCATACTGGCCGCTTGCCCGATACATACAGTGCTGACATCCGGCTTGATAAACTGCATGGTGTCATAAATAGCCATACCGGCAGTGACAGAGCCGCCTGGTGAGTTGATATAAAGAGAGATCTCTTTATCCGGGTTTTCTGATTCCAAAAACAGCAACTGTGCCACGATCAGATTGGCCATGTGCTCTTCAACCTGACCAACCAGGAAGATCACCCGCTCTTTCAACAGACGTGAATAAATATCGTAAGAGCGTTCTCCCTTGGCAGTTTGCTCAACCACCATAGGAACGAGTGCATTAAGTACTGATTCTGGCGCGTTATGCATCATTAACTTTCCCTAAATAAAAAAACGGCCCGCATGAGGGACCTCATACGAGCCATTATAAATGGCGAACAACCAAGCAAGTCAAGCTTAGGTTATGCGCGGCCGGTAGCCTTGTTCATAAATTCTTCAAAAGCGACATCTTTCTTAGTCACTTTGGCTGATTTCAGAACCGCTTCAACGGCTTGCTCTTCCAGAGCCAGGTTGCGCATGTTCTGCATCAACTCTTCGTTGCCGTTGTAGTATTCGATCACTTCTTTTGGATCTTCGTAGGCAGAAGCCATAGAAGCGATCAACGCCTGTACGCGCTCTTCTTCAGCTTTCAGCTCGTTGGACTTGATCACTTCGCCCAGCAGCAGGCCGACTTTAACGCGGCGCTCGGCTTGTTCAGTGAACAGCTCGGCTGGCAGCTCAGGCATGTTGGCACCTTGGCCACCGAAACGCTGCATGGCCTGGCGACGCAAAACGTTAACTTCACCGTCGATCAGCGCTTTTGGCAGTTCGATTTCGTTGGCAGCCAGCAGGCCGTTCAGCACTTGTTCTTTCACATTGGCTTTCAGAGCTTGTTCCAGCTCACGGCTCATGTTCTTACTGATCTCAGCTTTCAGAGCATCGATGCCACCGTCAGTGATACCGAACAACTTGGCGAACTCGTCGTTAACTTCAGGCAGGTTGGCACCCTTGACTTCTTTCACTGTGATAGCGAACTTGGCGGCTTTGCCTTTCAGGTTTTCGGCGTGGTATTCCTCAGGGAAAGTCACGTCGATGTCGAACTCTTCACCGGCTTTGTGGCCTTTAACGCCTTCTTCAAAACCAGGGATCATACGACCGCTGCCCAGTTGCAGTTCGAAGTCTTCGGCCTTGCCGCCTTCAAACTCTTCACCGTCAACACTACCCACAAAGTTGATAACGACTTTGTCACCGTCTTCGGCAGCGCGCTCAACTGCTTCGTAAGTCGCGTGTTGCTTGCGCAGGGTTTCGATCATGTTGTCAACGTCGGCTTGTTGTACTTCGGCAACAGGCTGCTCAACTTCGATACCGTCCAGGCCTTTGATTTCAACTTCTGGATAAATTTCAAAGGTCGCGGTGAACTCAAACTTTTCGGCGTCAGTGGCACCTGGGGTAAAGGTAGGAGCACCGGCAGGGTTCAACTTCTCGGCAATGATGGCCTCAATGAAGTTGCGCTGCATTACTTCACCGGTAATGTCTTGGCGAATCGCTTTGCCATAACGCTTTTCAATCACGCTAGCTGGGACTTTACCTGGACGGAAACCTGGAATACGGGCACGCTTGGCTTCGCGTTGCAGGCTGTCTTTAACCAGTTGTTCGATCTGCTCTGCAGGAACAGAGATGGTCAGGCGACGCTCCAGGCCTTGGGTTGTTTCAACAGAAACTTGCATTGTTTTACCTCGAAATGTGTCTAACGTCCTTTGCAATAGCCGATTGTTTCAACTATTCAGGTATTCGTTTCTTGATCTTTAACTTGACTGAAATGCCCATCAGAAGTGAATTCCGGCACCGGTCGCACATTGTTGATTGTTATCAAGACGCAGCATTATATCGACCGTTCTTAGTGGAGTCGAGCCTCAATGCCACAGAAAAAGGCATAAAAAAAGCGACCTAAGGTCGCTTTTTTTATAAAAGAGTGGGGTGACTGATGGGGCTCGAACCCACGACAACTGGAATCACAATCCAGGGCTCTACCAACTGAGCTACAATCACCACCGAAAATGGTACGCCCGGCAGGATTCGAACCTGCGACCATCCGCTTAGAAGGCGGATGCTCTATCCAACTGAGCTACGGGCGCAGGATCTGCAAATTCAATTTGCATCCTAAGCGGTACTGACAATGCTATCCACACTGCCCTTGAAATCTGGTCGGTGATAGAGGATTCGAACCTCTGACCCTCTGCTCCCAAAGCAGATGCGCTACCAGGCTGCGCTAATCACCGAAAATTTTCTCCAAGCGCGGTTACAACCGGCTTGCCTCGAGAACGGAGCGCATCTTAGCCCCTCACCCAACAAGCGTCAACGATTTTTTTAAGCGCTTTATCTGCTTGGCGAAATTACGTGCTGCTTTGACGAAATTCTGTGTTCTGGAGCAGGTTTGTCCATGACACTCCCAAGCCTCACTGGTAAAATAGCGCCGTTTTCAACATCGCGCCATACAAAGGATATCCTACACCCATGACAGCCCAACTAATAGATGGCAAAGCGATTGCGCAATCCATAAGACAACAGCTAAAGCAAAAAGTCGCTGCACGTCAAGCAGCGGGACAACGTATCCCAGGCTTGGCTGTTATTCTGGTGGGTGCTGATCCTGCCTCTCAGGTTTATGTCGGCAGTAAGCGTAAAGCCTGTGAAGAAGTGGGGTTCATCTCCCGCTCCTATGATCTGCCGGATTCCACCAGTGAAGAAGAACTGCTGGCCCTGATAGATTCACTCAATGAAGATGCCGCCATTGATGGCATTCTGGTGCAGCTGCCGCTGCCGGAACATATTAAAGAATCCAAGGTGATCGAGCGGATCCGTCCCGACAAAGATGTCGACGGTTTCCACCCTTATAATGTCGGCCGTCTGGCTCAACGGATCCCGGTACTGCGCTCCTGCACTCCCATGGGGATCATGACCCTTATCAAGTCTACCGGTATCGATACCTATGGTCTGGATGCGGTTGTGGTTGGCGCCTCCAACATCGTGGGCCGTCCCATGACTCTGGAGCTGCTGCTGGCCGGCTGCACCACCACTACTTGTCACAGATTCACCAAAGATCTCAAGGATAAGGTCAGCCGCGCCGATCTTCTGGTGGTTGCCGTCGGCAAACCCGACTTTATCCCCGGTAGCTGGATCAAACCAGGTGCCATAGTCATAGATGTGGGCATTAACCGTCTCGACAGCGGCCGTTTGGTGGGCGATGTTGACTTTGATGTTGCCTGTGAGCGCGCCAGCCATATCACCCCGGTTCCCGGTGGCGTGGGCCCTATGACCATAGCCAGCTTGCTGGAAAATACCCTGTTTGCCGCGGAGCAATATCACGACTAAGGGTAGATTGAAACCAACCTCAGTTTGGTTTTCAATTTCAAGCGATAAAAAACGCCGGCTTCAACAGCCGGCGTTTTTGTTTCGATTATTGGCAAAGAAGGATTACTTCTTGCGCCAGCTGGTCCCCTGTGGGCCATCTTCCAGCACCACACCCAGCTCATTCAGCCGGTCACGGGCAACATCTGCAGCAGGCCAATCCTTCTCGGCGCGGGCGCGGTTGCGCTCGGCAATAAGTGCTTCGATTTCAGCTACTTCATCGTCGCTGCCCTCGCCTTTGAAGAAGGCTTCAGGTGTAGAGCTGACAATCCCAAGCACTGCAGCCAGTTGTTTCAGTGACACGCCAAGGGCCGAGGCTGCCGCCATATCCACGCCCTTGAGGCGGTTGATTTCACGCACCATTTCAAACAGCACAGAGTAGGCTTCGGGGGTGTTGAAGTCATCATCCATCGCCGCCTTGAAGCGCTCAACATACTCTTCGGCAGGCGCCGCAGTGACACTCAGGTCAAGGTCTTTGAGCGCTGTGTAAATTCGCTCAAGCGCGGCTCTGGCCTGCTTGAGGTTGTCTTCAGAATAGTTCAGTTGGCTGCGGTAGTGGCCGGACAACAGGAAGTAGCGCACGGTTTCGGCATCATAATGCGCCAACACATCGCGAATGGTGAAGAAGTTACCCAGCGACTTGGACATCTTCTCTTTGTCGACCATCACCATGCCGGTATGCATCCAGTAGTTCACATAAGGGGTGTCGTGGGCGCAGCAAGACTGGGCGATTTCATTTTCATGATGCGGGAACTGCAGATCGCTGCCGCCGCCATGGATATCGAAATGCAATCCCAGGTGTTTGCTGTTCATGGCAGAGCACTCAATGTGCCAACCGGGACGCCCCGGGCCCCAAGGTGAATCCCAGGTAGGTTCGCCAGGCTTGGACATCTTCCACAGCACAAAGTCCATGGGATCGCGCTTGTGCTCGTCCACTTCGACCCGGGCTCCGGCCTGCAACTGCTCCAGGTTCTGCCCGGAAAGCTTGCCGTATTCAGGGAAAGAGGCGACGCTGAACAACACATCGCCATCATCGGCCACATAGGCATGACCACGGGCGATCAGCGCCTCAACCATTTCGATAATCTCGCCAATATGCAGAGTCGCCCTTGGTTCCATATCGGGGCGCAGCATGTTCAGGGCATCAAAGTCTTGGTGCATCTGGCCGATGAGACGCTCGGTGAGACTATCGCAGCTCTCGCCATTTTCATTGGCGCGCTTGATGATTTTGTCATCCACGTCTGTGATGTTGCGCAGGAAGTTAACCTGGTACCCCGCGTAACGCAGGTAGCGCACTATCATGTCAAAGGAAACAAAGGTCCGGCCATGACCGATATGACACAAGTCGTATATGGTGACACCACACACATACATACCCACTTTACCTGGGTTAATCGGTTTAAATTCCTCTTTTTGGCGGCTCAGACTGTTGTATATCTTCAACATCGACTTTCTCTTCAGCAATATAGGATTAGTAGGTAAAACGAATCTGGCAGTTTAGCATTGCCAAAAGCTCTTGAATACTGCCCTTTATAGCCGGAGTCGGATAAGTTAGAATCCGCCAACAAAATTTATCCTGAGGATCCGACCATGATTACACTGCACACCAACCACGGCGACATCAAACTGGCGCTGGATAGTGAAAAAGCCCCTCTGACTGCGGCCAACTTTATCAAGTACGCCCAGGAAGGCTTCTATGACGGTACTATCTTCCACCGCGTTATCGATGGCTTTATGGTTCAGGGTGGCGGCTTTACCGAACAGATGTCACAGAAACCTACCAATGCCCCAGTGCGTAACGAAGCCAACAACGGCCTGTCAAACAAGACAGGTACCATAGCCATGGCCCGCACTTCCGATCCTCATTCCGCCACGGCGCAGTTCTTTATCAACGTCAACGACAACACCTTCCTGGATTTCAAAAACGAATCCATCCAAGGCTGGGGTTACTGTGTATTCGGTGAAGTGGTTGAAGGTATGGACGTGGTCAATGCCATCAAAGGCGTGAGCACGGGCAACCACGGCATGCATCAGGATGTGCCCTTGGAAGCCGTGATCATCGAGAAAGTGACCATAGCAGACTGATAACTTCTGAATGCGCACTCTCTTTATCGGCGATCTGCACCTCAGTGCCGATCGCCAAGATATCCTCAACGCCTTCTATCAATTTCTCGATACCGGTCTTGAACAGGTCGACGCCCTCTATATCTTGGGGGATCTGTTTGAGGTTTGGGTCAGTGATGATTTGGCCGAGCCCTTTGCCTTGGCGCTGGCCGAACGTCTCTATGAAGTCAGCCGCAGCCTGCCGGTGTACTTTATCCACGGCAACCGCGACTTTATGCTGGGGAAAGAATACGCCGCCAAAGCGGGGATAACCTTACTGCCCGAGGTGTATCGACTGGATCTCTATGGCCACAAGACAGTGCTGCTGCATGGCGACAGCCTCTGCACTCTGGACAAGGGCTACCAGCGTTTTCGCCGTTTTCGCAATATGGCTTTGCCCCGCTGGATATACCGCCATCTGCCGAAGAAGACCCGCAGCAATATTGCCGCCAAGCTCAGGCAAAACAGCCAGATGCAGAATCAGCTGAAAAGCATTGAGATAATGGATGTTGAGCCGAGCGCGGTGGATGAACTGTTTGCCGGCACTGGCGCCGAGTTGATGATCCACGGTCACACCCATAGGCCGGATATCCATCAATTGGCGGGTAATAAGCAGCGCTTGGTGGTAGGAGACTGGTATGAACAGGGAAGTGTCTTGAGCATCAGTGCCGACAACATAGCACTGACCAGCCTGCCTTTCATAGAATAAAGCCAGCAGACCCGGCTTTAACTGAACTCATTCGGCTCGGGTTTTATCTGTTTGGCTTGAGTCGGCTCACATTGAACCTAGCCAGCCCTGATAACCTATAAACCCCTTCCAATCCAGCAGTTGCCGACCCTGTCGGCATCTTTATCTATGTAGGCGCAATATCGAGTAGTTTAAAGCGGCGCCCCGCTGTGAAACCTGAATTCATCATCCGGCGCTAGAATAAGCTCGGCTTCCACCTCGGCAAAATAAGCCACTCTGGCGCTGATATCTTCGCCGGCAATCGCCTCGGCCAATGAAAGATAATCCTGATAGTGGCGCGCTTCAGAGCGCAGCAGTGAAATATAGAAACGTTTAAGCTCATCATCGAGCCAAGGCGCCAGCTTGGCAAAACGTTCACAGGAGCGGGCCTCGATAAAGGCGCCCACTATGAGTTTATCTATCAGAGTCGCAGGCTCATGGGTGCGAACGTGTTTCATCATCCCCTTGGCATAACGGCCGGCGCGGATGTTGCTGTATGGGATATTGCGCGCCAACATCAGCTCCAGCACCTGTTCAAAGTGATGGAACTCCTCTTTGATAAGGCGGATCATCTTGGCGATAAGTTCAGGGCCATGGGGGAACCCCGCCCTGGGCGTCAACTCACCAATCAACTCGTTCTTCTTCACCTCTCTGGCCAGAAAAGCCGCCATATCCCTGTCGTTGTGATAAACAAACTCTTCGTAAGGCTTGGCCCAGGTTAGCAACTGCTCGCCACTTTGCTTGTCCACCGCATACTTGCGGACCAAAAACATCGCCGTCTGCGCCGCCTTAAGCTCACAATTACAGTGATCTATCAGCAATTCGGCCAGTCTATGCTCCTCTTTGGCAGCTGCTATCCAGCTGTCAGGGGTTTCACAGGCCAGGAATTCTTTTACTGGGGCGAGTAACTGCTGCATTGAGGTCAAGCTTCCACAAGAGTTTTCAAGGCCGCCAAGTCTACCAGCAAGCCAATGCTATGCCCACAGCCTCTCGGAGTACAAACTTGACGGCCCGCTGTTTTTGTTCAATAAATAGACTCAGAGCGGTAAAACGCTCGTCTGCAGTTTGACGAGCAAAAGTCAAAGCGGAATAAGGATAATTATAATGGTATTGAATCACTTAATGGGGTTGTATACTCATCCCAAACAGGAATGGCAAACCATAGAACAAAACCATGAGGCACTTAAAAGCTGTCTCAGTCACCTGCTACTCATTGCGCTCATCCCTTCTGTCTGTAGTTATATCGCCGCCGTGCATATCGGCTGGAACCCAGGTGCCGGCGACCCCTTGTTTCTAACAGCCCAAAGCGGCTTTATCATGTGCGCCGGCATGTATTGCGGCCTGGTATTCGGTGTGTTCGCCCTCGCCTACCTGGCCTACTGGATGGGACAAACTTTTGATGCCCATCCGGACTTTACCCAGTGCCTGGAACTGGCCTCCTATACTGCCACCCCACTGTTTATGGTGGGACTGGCGGCGCTCTATCCAGAGCTTTGGTTTATTATGGTGATAGGACTGATAGGCCTTAGCTACTCTGTATACCTGCTGTATACCGGGGTCCCTATCATAATGAACATTCCCGAAGAAAAAGGCTTTATCTATGCCAGCTCTGTGGTGACTGCAGGTTTGGTGCTCCTGGTCGCTCTGATGGCCAGCAGCGTGATCCTCTGGAGCATGGGACTCGGCCCAATACTGCAATAATAAAAGCAGTCATCAAAACACCAGAGACGAAAAAGGCGCCCCTTGAGCGCCTTTCTTACGTCCAATTCAGCCCTAGCCATATAGCATCCCCCAACGGAACCCAGGATGTGTTGGGTAAGCAGGAGATATCCGTCATGCAGAACTGCTAAGAAGCCTTACATCTGCTCTGTACAGACTTACAGGCCAAGCCCTAGTTCAGTAATTCCTTTGCAAGCGCGTCATGGCCCAAACGGTCAAATAATGTGGCCAACTCAGTTAAATCTATGCTGCTGTTCCTTAGGTCTTCAAAAGCTTGAGCAAATGCTTGCTTGAACTTTTGATCCTCAAGGTAAGCTTCAATAAACTTCGCCCAAAAATCTTCCGAATTGATAATGCCGGAGTTAAATCGTTCAACGTAAAAGTGTTTAGCCGCATTGGGTGCATTAATGAAGCAATCCAAATACGCCCATCCATAATCACTGTCCGTCGTTAAGTTCACATCCACATTGAGCTTGTTTATAAACCATGAAATTATTTCGGTTTGATCGGAGTTTTCATGATAACAGGAAGTGACACTGGCATTAACCAAGTAGCCAAAGGCAAGATTAAGCTCTTCGTTGGATACTTGAATGTTGGCAATCAAAAACTCAATGGTATCACGACAAATAAAGTTACAGCTCACCTGTAAAACATAACCCCAAGGTATGTCTACCTCCATATCGAGCATTAATTTGAATAGTTCAACCCTGCCGGGGATTTGGCACATATGATAGAGAGCATCTTCATCGTCGAACTCATAGGATATTCCTTTGTCGAGCGACTTTAAGAAGTTGAGGCACTGGATGGCCGTAGGGGTGATATCAACACCGGCACTCTCGACAACAGCATTAAAAATTAGCTGCTCCATAGGTTCGGTATCTTTAAAATGATTGTAAATTATTTCGACTAGATCAAACCTGTTACTCTCAATTATCGAGGTCAATACCCTAAAGTCCAGATCGTTCCTGATTGATTCTATGTCACCATTATTTATTGCTTCTTCGACTTCATGTGCTTGTTGAATCAACATTTAGATACCTTATATACATCCAAGTTGTTAACGCTTAAATAATCCCTATCACTTCAGCATCCGTTGAAGAATGATTTTGTCTTTACTGATATCAATCGAGAGCAGCTTAACCAGTTATTCAAGGGAAGGTGCGAACGAGTCCCATGGGTGCTCTATATCGGCTCACTGGCCTGGAAACAGTTTAAAGCGCAGAGGGAAATAAGCGGGTTTGTGAAGCCGACGGCTGACTAAGCTTGCGAAAAACAAGTCTAGTCAGCCACAGCTTTACAGAATGGTACTGACTTAAGCGAATGAATCTCTTAATGCCACAGTGCGGTTAAATACCAGCTTATCTGGGCTTGAGTCCTTGCTGTCGGCACAGAAGTAACCTTCACGCTCAAACTGATAGGCCTTCTCGGCCTCCGCTTGCACCAGACCGGCTTCAACCAGACCATGCTTAACCACCAAAGATTCCGGGTTCAGCACTTCGTCCACGGTTTCTGCCGCGGCCGGATTGGCATCGACAAACAGGCGATCATAGAGACGGAACTCGGCAGGCACAGCGCTGCTGGCTTCGACCCAGTGGATCACGCCCTTGACTTTGCGGCCATCGGCAGGGTTTTTACCCAGAGTCTCAGGGTCATAACTGCAGTAAATGGTGGTGACCTTACCGTCGGCGTCCTTGTCACAACGCTCGGCTTTGATCACATAGGCATTGCGCAGACGCACCTCTTTACCCATCACCAGACGCTTGTAGTGCTTGTTGGCTTCTTCACGGAAGTCGGCCGCATCGATATAAAGCTCACGGCCAAAGGCCAGCTCACGATTACCCAGCTCTTCCTTGTTGGGATGCACCGGCGCACTGACATGCTCCAACTGCCCTTCAGGATAGTTCTCAATGATCACCTTAACCGGCTCGATAACCGCCATGGCTCTCGGGGCATTGTCGTTGAGCTCTTCACGGATACAGGCTTCGAGCATACCCACTTCCACCAGGTTATCCTGCTTGGTCACACCGATGCGATCACAGAACTCGCGGATGGAGGCCGGGGTGTAACCGCGGCGGCGCAAACCGGCGATAGTCGGCATGCGGGGATCATCCCAGCCATTGACCAACTGACGTACCACCAACTCGTTGAGCTTACGCTTGGACATCAGGGTATATTCCAGATTCAGGCGTGAAAACTCATACTGACGGGTACGGTTGGGGATCTTGAAATCATCCAGATTATCCAGCACCCAGTCATAGAGGCGACGGTTATCCTGAAACTCCAGCGTACAAAGGCTGTGAGTGATATTTTCCAGCGCATCAGAGATACAGTGGGTAAAGTCGTACATGGGATAGATGCACCACTTATCACCCGTCTGATGGTGATGAGCGAATTTGATCCGGTAGATCACCGGGTCGCGCATACACATGAAAGGTGATGCCATATCTATCTTGGCCCGCAGTGAACACTCGCCTTCTTTAAATTCACCGGCGCGCATCTTTTCAAACAGCGCCAGGTTTTCTTCAACGCCGGTATCACGATAAGGGCTGTTCTTGCCCGGCTCTTTCAGAGTACCGCGGTACTCGCGCATCTGCTCGCCATTGAGAAAACACACATAAGCCAGACCTTTTTTGATCAGCTCAACGGCATAACCGTAGAGGCTATCAAAGTAGTCTGACGAGTAATGAATATCACCGGCCCACTGGAAGCCCAGCCATTGCACGTCCGCTTTAATGGAATTTACATAGTCAATGTTTTCTTTTTCCGGGTTGGTGTCATCAAAGCGCAGGTTGCACTGGCCCTGATAGTCCCTGGCAATACCGAAATTCAAGCAGATAGACTTGGCGTGACCTATGTGCAGGAAGCCATTAGGCTCTGGTGGGAAACGGGTGTGCACATTGGTGTGCTTACCGCTCGCCAAATCTTCATCTATGATATTGCGAATGAAGTTACTTGGACGTACTTCGGTGTCCACATGACTCATGAAATTCCTCTTTGCGAACAATGGCTGTCTAACGAAAAGAGGCATGATCCTACAGATCATGCCCGGTTACAATCCTTCTAGAATAAAAACTGCGGCGCACTTCGTCAAACCCGGCGCCGTGATCAAAAAAGCAGCCAAGATGGCTGCTTTTTATCTGCGACCTTACTCAGTCACTATCTTGATACCCGGAATAATCTCCTGGGTCTTGCGGCCTTTACGCTTCAGCCACATATAGAAACCAATCAGGGCGAGGACAAAGAAGCTTATCCAGGCGCTGGACTGCAATGGATGCTCGGCAAAAGTCGCGCCTTGGTAGACCACAGTGGCACTGCCGTAAGCCAGTGCAAAGGTCCAGGTAGCCGCGAAAGTAGCCCAGCGACTGCCAAACTCATTCACCAGTGCACCCATGGCGGCCACACAAGGCGTGTAGAGCAGAATAAACAGCAGATAGGAGAAGGCAGCCAATTGTCCACTGAATCCTGCCTGCAGTGCACCGAATGTGGACTGATCAACCCCCTGCTCTTCGGCAGCCAGCGTCTTATCCTCAACATGGCCCACAGACAGCTTGAGCGGATCTTCCATCACTATGCCGAACAGGTTGGCCGGAATAGTCGCCAGCGCCTCGGAGAAGCTGTCCATCAATGGAGTAAGCTCGCCATCACCGCCATCAGCCGTGCTATACAGGCTATTGAGCGTACCCACCACCGCTTCTTTGGCGAAGATACCCGTTACTATCCCAACAGTGGCCGGCCAGTTGTCTTCCTCTATCCCCATGGGTGAAAACACCGGAGTAATCTTCTGACTGGCGACACTGAGCAGAGACTCCTGACTGTCTTCATGGCCGAAGCTGCCGTCAACGCCTATGGCATTGATAAAGTTAAGCAGAGTCACTACAACCACAATTGTCTTGCCGGCACCGAGAATAAAGCTCTTGGTACGTTTACCTGTGCGGGAAGCCACCGCTTTGAGCTTGGGCAGTTCATAGCTTGGCAGCTCCATCACTACGGCACTGCTGTTACCGGGCAGCAAGGTCTTGCGCAGCAGCAGGCCTGTGCCTATCGCAGCCAAAATACCGATAAGGTAGAGACCGAACACCAGGTTCTGACCTGAATCAGGGAAAAAGGCCGCCGCAAACAAGGCGTATACCGGCAATCTGGCACCGCAGGACATAAAGGGCGCCATCATACCTGTGACGATACGTTCACGCTCACTGCCCAGTGTGCGGGTCGCCATGATGGCAGGCACAGAGCAGCCAAAACCGACAATCATGGGCACAAAGGCCTTGCCGGGCAGGCCGATACGGCGCATCAGGCCGTCAACCACAAAGGCGGCACGGGCCATATAGCCAGAGCCTTCCAGCACAGATAAAGCCAAAAACAGCGCCGCGATAACCGGAATAAAGGTCGATACCGTCTGAATACCCTGACCTATACCACCGGCCAGCAGAGTCACCAACCAGGCAGGAGCTCCTACATTGGTCAGCAAAGCCCCGAAATGATCGACAAACAGCGCGCCGGCACTGATATCGAAGAAGTCGATAAAGGCACTGCCCACGTTGATGGCAAACATGAACATCAGGTACATCACCAGCAAAAATACCGGAATACCCAACACAGGATGCAATACCAACTTATCGAGCCTGTCACTCAAGGTCAGCTGGCCGTCGGCATTGACCGACCCCTTGTATACACGCTCAACAAAGTCAAAACGTGTGGTGGCCACCATGATCTCTATGTCTTTGCCTTCCAGTGCCAGTTTATCCGTCACTCTGGAGACCTGTTCATCGAGCAAATTGTTCTGGCAAGAACCACAGCCCAAGCCATTGGCCAACATGGCCAGCGCCCGGCCCCGGCTTAATTGACTGTCGCTGCCCATAATGGCTGTGACACCGGTTTCAATGGTGGCGTCATATTGCAGCATCAAAGGCGACTCTGAAACCCGCCCTTCCAGCAGCTCTATCACCTGTTCCTTGACCCGCTCGACGTCTTTGGCTTCTCTTGAAGTCACGCCTATTACGGGGCAACCCAGCTCTCGACTCATGGCTTGGGTATCGACCCGAATGCCGCGCTTGACCGCCGCATCCATTTTGTTGAGCACCACAACCATGGGAATACCCAGCTCACGCAGTTGCACTGTCAGATACAGGTGACGTTCGATATTGGTGGCATCCACCAAGTTGATAATGCCATCTACTTTCTGGTTGGCCAGATACTGCTGGGCAATCTGCTCATCCAACGAGCAATCACAGTTGCTACCGGCGGGAAGAAGATCGTAAATGCCGGGTAAATCGGTTAGAAAGACATCATCGCCATTAAGCGAAAAGTGGCCGGTCTTCTTCTCGACTGTCACCCCGGACCAGTTACCTACCTGTTGATTGGCACCTGTCAGGGCGTTGAACAATGTCGACTTACCGGCATTGGGATTACCGACAGTGACACAATGGAACTGCTTAGTCATTGGCCTTTTCCACCTCTATAATCTGTGCCAGATCCTGACGCATGCACAACTTGCTGCCGCGAATGTCCAATTCCAACCCGGATCCCATGGGAGCACGGCGGATCAAAGAAAAACAGGTATTGGGGGTGATCCCCATGGACAGGAGCTTGCGTTTGACCACAGCAGGCAGATCCAGATGGCCAACTTCGGAAATCATGGCGCGATCACCGGGTTTCAATTCACTTAACTTCATTGCCTCTACCACTGAAAACAGCATGCAAGCATGCGGGTAATGATTCGATTCTACCTGAAACAGTCAAATAAGAACTTTATCTGGATCAAGCTTTTCAACTGGTAACGATAATAGTTTTCAATTGTGTTGGCTATTATGGGACAAAAGCTAGCTGGAATAAACCGTTTAACTGCAAATAAAAGTAACTGAACCGCGGCTTTTTCTGCGGCGGATCCCAAATTCGAACAAAGACACACCATACCCAAAACGAGGCATGGATCACACTTTGTTGTTTTCTTTTTTAAATCAGCCTTCTTTACCCATAAGCATCATCAAAAAGTTATCGCTTTGTCACTTTTTTGCTCTATTCTTTAACATTAGCAATTCGGTAAATTACTGATGCATGCCTAATAACTATAAATCGGCAATGAACGCGCTCAGGATGGAATGATGAAAATGGATAACTCGAGTAAACCAAGCCTTTGGGGGTTGGGTTGCGCTCTCCCCTTATTGTTATTGTTGGCCTTCCCGGCCAAAGCTACCCCGTGGGACAACCAGGACCCGGCCGAAGTTGAAGCCACACTGGACAAGAAATTTGCCGAAGGCAAATACTCCCCCAAGGGTGCTGACAGCTGCCTGATGTGTCACAAAAAGAACCAGAAGGTAATGGCGCTTTTTGATGGTGTACACGGCAATCCCAACGTCTCTCAATCTCCGATGGCCGATCTGCAATGCGAAGCCTGCCACGGCCCCATGGGGAAACACAACCGCGGCGGCAAGGAGCCGATGATCACCTTCGGTGCCGACTCGCCGGTACCAGCTGACAAGCAAAACAGCGTCTGCCTCAGTTGCCACCAGGATGAACAGCGTCTGGGCTGGAGTGCCAGCCACCACGACACGGCCGGAGTTGCCTGTGCCAGTTGTCACCAGGTGCATACAGGCCAGGATCCCATCCAGAGTCATGAAACCGAAGTCGCCGTTTGCAGCAGCTGTCACTCAGAGCAACGTGCCGACATTCACAAACGTTCCGCGCACCCGATACGCACAGAGCAGATGGTCTGCAGCGACTGCCACAATCCTCACGGCAGTCTGGGGGACGCCAGCCTGAAGCAGATGACGGTCAACGAAAACTGTTACAGCTGCCACGCCGAAAAGCGCGGGCCCAAGCTGTGGGAACACGCCCCGGTTACAGACAACTGCGCCAGCTGTCACAACCCTCATGGCAGCGTCAACGAAGCTATGCTGTTGGCCAAACCGCCTCAGTTGTGTCAGCAATGCCATGCTTCCGACGGCCATGCAGCCAGAGCCTACTTCCCGGCCAATGAGCAAACCGGCTTGATGCCCAACGCCTATAACGCCGGCAACTCCTGTCTGAACTGCCACACCCAGGTGCATGGTTCCAACCATCCATCCGGCAAACTCTTGCAGCGATAAGGAGCTGAGTATGGTTATCGAGAAACAGACACAGATGAAACTATCACTGCTGACGCTCACCATAGCCTGTGCACTGCAGCCGGCCTGGGCTGGTGGCTATTCGCTGCAACAGGCCAATCGCGCCGAGCTCAAGCAAGACAAGTGGAGTTGCGGCCAGTGCAAGTTGCCACAGGAAAGCCGCGGCACGCTCGAAGCCGGTGTGGCCTACAATGATGGCGACAATGCGGTGTTTGCCAACAGTAGTGGCACAGATGCCGATGGCGCCACGGGGCACATTGGCGGCGATGTCGTCTTTTATGGTGAACAGGGTTACCGTACTCACATTGAAGCCGACAAACTGGGCTATGACACCGGCAGCGCCAGCCTGAGTACCGGAAGACCCGGCCAATTTGATATCCGTCTGGGTTATCGCGCCTTGGCCAACTTCGGCCCGGACAATGGCATGAGCCCCTATATCAATCAGGACAACAGACTGATGTTGCCGGACAACTGGCAAGCGGCAGCCCTCACCTCACAAATGCCGGGGCTTTATGACAGCCTGACAAGCCAGCGACTGGAAATGAAGCGGGATCGCTTTACGCTGGATGCCCATTACCTGGGAAGCTTTTATAAGGCGGGGCTCAATTACCGTCACGAGCAACGCGATGGTACCCGCCAAACCAACGGCAACTTTCTTACCAACTCCATGGCATTGGCCACCCGGGTGGATGACAGTACTGACGAGCTGGAAGCCAAACTCTATTTCAAAGGAAAGGGCTGGCTGGCCGGCTTCAATTCGACCCTGAGCCAATACAGCAACGACTATCAGGCACTCTATTGGGAAAACGCCTTCTTTCCCACATTCGGCGCCGCCTATAATGGCCAACTCGCCGACAATCCGGACAACAAGGCGCTGAGGGTCGGTGCCGATCTGCAGTTATCCGAGGCCGGACATCAAATATTGATGCACACGGCATTCACCCGCATGTCTCAGGATCAGGCGCTGTTACCGGCCACCATCAATGGTCCTTCACCCCAGTTGCCCGCAATCGATGGCGACATGCAGGTTGACGTGCTGGAACTCAAACTCAAGTATGCCACCCGCCTCAGCAGAGGCTTGTCGGTTCGCGCCGGCTATGACTATCGCGACCGGGAAAACAAGACACAATTTAAAGACTGGCCACAGGTGAGCAGTGACAGCTGGCACCAGGGCAGCGCCACGCCCGCGGCCTATGACCACACCCGCCAAAGAGCCGATATCGCCTTCAACTACCGTTTTACCCGCGCCCTGTCTCTTGACGCAGGTTACGAGTATGAACACCACAGCTATAGCGATCTGGCGCGCGAATCCCTGTTCCAATCCAGCGTGTTTGCCAAGCTGAACCTGCGTGCCAGCCGCGACTGGCAGTTGTGGTTCAAAGGTGAACTCAGTGAGCGCAGTGGCGGCAGTTATCAGGCATCCGAGCTGAGCCAAAGCCCCAATAATCCCTGGATGCGTCAGTATTGGTTGGCAGATCGCAAGCAAACCCTGTTGCGACTGCAAAACGATTACCGCTTCAGCGATGCCCTGTCGTTCAGCCTGGCGCTGAATCACAAGCAGCAAGACTATGATGAGACGCTTATCGGCCTGGATGAAGTCAGCAGTTGGGGCTATGGCCTCAGTGGCAACTATCAATTCTCAGCCCAGTTTGGCCTCAATGCCTGGCTCAATCAGGACTGGCAGGATACAGATCAAACCGGCTCAGCTTCTTTCGGCCCCAGCGGTTGGTACAGCCGTGCCAGCGACAGCAGCACTGTCGCCGGGTTCGGCATCTACTATAACGAGTTGCTGGATAAACAACTGGATCTGGGCTTCGACTGGCAATACTCAAAAGGCGAAAGCGACACAGATGTCAGCCAGGGGCTCACTCTGGATTACGGCGACTATTATTCACGCCGTCATACCTTCAACGCCTTTGCCAAGTATCACTTCAGCGACAAGATGGCATTGAGGCTGGATTGGTTGTTTGAACACTATCAGGACAGTGACTGGCTCAATCAGGGATTAACCCCGGATAGCATCCCCAACGTACTCAGCTTTGGAGATCTTGGCCAGGACTATAACGCCCACTATCTGGGGCTGACACTGAGTTACTCCCTATAAGAGCAAGAGGCGAAGAGCGATGTTAAAGGAATACACCCCAAAAACTCCCCTGTTTTACCTAGGCGCGCCCCTGCTGACCGCCATGTTGGCTCTCTCAGGTTGCGGTGGTGATGATGGCAACCCGGGAACCCCTGGCGAACCGGGCGGCGAGCCGGCGATGAATATCAGTAAGCTCAATATTGAGGTCAAGGAAACGGCTCTCGAAGAAGGCATTACCCGGGTAGATTACCGGGTCACCAATCAGGATGACGAGCCGGTAGTCGGTATCCCCTCAGGGCGCTTCATTGCCGCGCAGTTGTTACCGGAAGGCAGCAGTGGGGCCGGGAACAGCAGTGAATGGCAGTATTTCACCGCCGAGACCTGCTCCAGCAGCTGCCCTGGCACCTATGTTGACCATAAAAATGGCAACTACTCCTACAGTTTCAGTGCCCCTTTCGACGGGATGAATGAAATAGCTGAAATCGCCGGTGCCACTCACAGAGTAGTGATCAAACTCGGTGGTGATACCTTGGCCGATGGCACCGCATTGCCGGTAACCAATGACCATTACGACTGGCAGCCCCCAGGTGGTGCTCCGGCCTACAGCCGCAACATTGTCTCCATCGACACCTGTAACAGCTGTCACAATGACCTGGCGTTTCACGGCGGTAACTATAACCAGGTGGAAACCTGTGTTACCTGCCACAATGCCACTCGGGTCAGCAATCCGGAAAACATCTTCCCGCAAATGATCCATGCCAAACATCTGGCCGGATTCCCCAAACCCTTGTCCGACTGTCAGACCTGTCATAAAGAGGATGAAACCCTCAGCGAACAGCACAACTGGTTCCGGGTGCCAACCATGGAGTCCTGTGGCAGTTGTCATAACAATATCGACTTCGTCAAAGGCGAAGGTCATCCGGCGCAAGCGGATAACAGCAATTGTGTCGCTTGCCACAATCCAGATTGGACCCGCGAAGTACATGCCAATCAGGAGAACATGGCGGCCCTAGAGCAATTCAAGGCCGAGGTCACCAACGCCAGTGTCAGCGGCACCAGTTTGAGCTTCTCGCTCAAGCTGAGTAACCCGCAGACAGGTGCAGCCTACAACGACAGCGCCGACAAGCAGGTGTTTGTCAACGATCTCAGGGTCTACGCCAACTGGGGCACCAGCTTTGATTACGCCACCCGCTCTGCCCGCTCAATTAGGGTGCATGAAGTGGTACCGCTGTCCGGCAGTGATGGTATCTATCAGTATCAGTTGGATGGACTGACTATTCCTGCCGGCAGTGAAGCCGATGCCGGTACCCTGGCGATTCAGGGCCGAGTCTGTGCCAGCCAAGACATGCTGGTCGACTGCAGTGACAGCACCGCCAGTGTGCTGGTTATCAAGTCGAGCCATCAGTCATTCAACGCAGGCAGCCTCACCACGGCCGGACGGCGCCAGGTGGTCAGCAACGAAACCTGCGGCAGTTGCCATGGCGATCAACAGTTGAACTTCCACGGCTCTCGCAACGATTTGGCCGGCCAGTGCCAACTGTGCCACAACCCCAATATGCAGGCCGACGCCACTGCTGCCAATCCATCAGCGAGCAGCGCCGACTTCAAGCAGTTGATCCATGCGCTGCACTCGGCCAATTTTGAAGGGTTCGAGACGCTGCAATTCCCGGGGAACATAGGCAACTGTGCTCACTGCCACAGCAAAGATGAAAATGGCGTGCTGAGTATGGCACTGCCACTCAGTCCGGCGGTGCAACCCTTGAGTCTGGATGATGGCAGCTTCACCAGCCCCACGGCGGCAGTCTGCAGTAACTGCCACCAGAGCGATAGTGCCCGCAACCATATGACGCAACAGGGAGCCGTGTTCCAAGGCACCGAAGCGGATGCCAAGGCAGGAACAGAAAGCTGCGCCACCTGTCATGGTCAGGGCGGCATGGCCGATGTCACCAAGGTGCATCCTATCGCCCAGTAACAACAATAAGCCGCCCTTTGAGGGCGTCAATTACAGGAACGGGCTGGTCTTCAAAGGCTGGCTCAGTCGTGCAATCAAAGCAATGCAGGGAAATAATGATGAAAAGCTCAAGACTGGTTAAAGGGCATACCCGCCTGGCATTGGCCACTCTGATGTCGCTGACGCTCATGGCATGTGGCAGTGACGGCAAGGATGGCGAAGACGGCAAGGACGGCGTGATCGGAGTGAATATCGATGCCACTCCCACACTCAAGGTCAAGTTTACCGACGCCAAAGTAGAAGCAGGCAAGGTCACGGTCGACTTTATGTTGACCAATGCCAATGGTGTGGCTGTGCTGGGTCTGAACAAAGATTATGACCTCAGATTTGGTATCGCTCAGCTGACCCATGTGACCGAAACCATAGGTGAAGGTGAGGAAGCCAGAGAAGCCGATTGGGGATTCCAATGGCAAGCCTATATCAATAGCCTCAAACAACCGACAACGGTTCCCGACGGGGTGGATAACCTCAGTCCATCGCCTCAATATCAGGCCGGAGTCGAAGCCGCCAGCGCCTGCGAAACCTGTCTGGTGGACAATGGCGATGGCAGCTATAGCTATAGTTATCAGGTCAATATTGCCGAAGTCACAGAGCCGCTGGCCATAGCTTATGATGCCGATGCCACTCAAAGGGCCACACTGGAGTTGAAACTCCCCCAAGTTACCGCCAATGCCCATTATGATTGGCAACCCTCCAGCGGCAATACAGAAGGTATCCAGACCCGCAATGTGGTCACCATTGATGCCTGTTACACCTGTCACCAACCTGACAGCCTGGAGCTGCACGGCGGACGTCGAATAGCGCTGGAAAACTGCGCTTCCTGCCATACTGCGACCTCAGGAGATCCTGAGTCCGGTAACAGTGTGGAGTTCACCTATCTGATCCACGCCATTCACCGCGGCGCAGAACGGCATACCTATGATGCCGACGGCAATGAAGTGCCGGCACCGTACAAGATTGTCGGTTATGGCGGCAGCGTCCACGACTATGGTGTGGTCGGCTTCCCTCGTAAGCCAGCTTCAGACTGTAGCGTCTGTCACCAGGAAGGCAGTGGCGCTCCCGCCAATGCCGATCTGTTCAAGGCAGAGAAGAGCAATACCGCCTGTGTCGCCTGTCACACGGAAAAGCCTTCATCCCACCACTCCAGCACCGACTGTATGGCTTGCCACAACACGGACAATACCTATCACGGTACCGGCAGCGCAGCCAAGCGCCACGGTGATGTAATGCAAGCCTACACTCTGGCAGCCGAACTGAGCGTCAAGGTGTTGGAGGTCAGCAGCAACGCTGGCAAGATGACCTTTAAAGTGCAGGTGCTGGATAAAGACGGTAACGCCGTGGATCAAAGCTTTATCGATCAGGGCAGCCGTATGATAGTCGGCTGGGATGTAGACAAGGACTACCCTGCCTATAACGAAGCCTCCTACAGCCAGCGCCGTATTCGTCTCAGTGAAGGCAGTTTTGACACCACCAGCAAGAGCTATACGCTGACTCCGGCGTTTGATATGCCGGCAAGTCCGGATGGCAAGAGCTTTGAAATCTGGTCGGCACTGGAAGCCTGTTTCAATAACGGCGGTTATGGTGTTGCCGATATTCAATTGACAGACTGCGCAACCGATGGTGTTCGCTCTGTGGCTATCCAGCAGGAGCCCTACCGCTTTGTCTGGGGTAACAATGGTGTCGACAGCGGTATGGATGCCGTGGCCCGCCGAGCCATCATAGATCCGACCAAGTGCCAAAGTTGTCATGGCAAGGAGATCCATCACTATGACAATGGCGTCAACTGCCAGACCTGCCATACACCGGATAAGACACTGCGAAATGACGCCGATTATCCCGGTGGCAAGATCCCCTCAAGCTTTGCCTGGAAGGCACACGAGCGTGAAGGCCACTTCCTCAAGTATGCAGGGCTCCAGTCCGGCACTGTGCTGAAAACCGATTGTGCCACCTGTCATGCCGAGTCTTCCGGCAGCGTCACAGGTATCACTCTGGGTCGTTCACCGGATCGTGTCTGGCGCTATGGTGACATCAGCAATAGCGGCGCGGATATCTGGGTATCCTCAGATGCAGGCTCCTGCTTGAGCTGCCACCAACAGTACCTCAGCGATGCGGCCAAATCGCATATTCAAGCCAACGGCGGTATTCTGGATGGCATGGATGAGACCGATGTCCGTAATCGTGCCAAAGAGGCCTGTGCCACCTGTCATACCCCGGCTCAGCTGATGACTGCACACGGCAATTAACTTGCGTTTTGCTACCAAAGGGAGGCATGTGCCTCCCTTTTTTATGCAGCAAAATTCGTTAAAAACTCTTTCAAAAAACACGTTTTTTTGATCAGGATTAACGTTTTTTGATCTAGCCGTATACCCCTAAAGAAATAGTCGGATCTTAATCACATAACCCATCTAAAGTGACTGCTTAATCCCCACCACTTGGGTAGCCTTAGCCTTGGAAAAATAATTCCACACACTTTCCATGGTTAATGAGATTTATTCTTATTTAACCTCTGGTTAGTGATGATTAAAATCACTTGCAGGGAAATATCATGATGAAACGGTTTAATTTCAATGCCGCGACTAAAGCGATGTTGGGTGCCGGTTTGCTGTCTCTGATGCTGGCCGGTTGTGGCAGCGACGGTAAGGATGGTGAGACTGGTAAGCCAGGTCCTGTCGGCACACCCATAAGCAAAGTCAACACGCTGAAATCCAAGATTAATTCAGCATCTGTAGACACCAACGGCTTCCTGACAATCAACTTCAGCTTGTCCGATGCCAACGGCGCCGCCGTCTTTGGTTTGAAAAACACTGACATAGGTGCAGTCTCCTTCGGCCGTGTCGGCAGCGAAGATGAGATTGAAGGCCTGACCAATGTAGAAGGCCAAGCGAGAGAGATCTGGCTGAGCTACTTCAACAAAGACAAAGGTGACGGCTTCTACACAGGTTCTTCCTACTTCCAGGGTAAAAACTGCGAAGACTGTCTGACCGACAATCAGGACGGCACCTATACACTGAAACTGAACAAAGCCATAGATACTCTGGGTAAATACGACTACAAGGCCGACATGGTCAATGGTATTTACCTGGGCATCAAAACAGCCAATGCGGCCAACGTTAACCTGGTTAACAACAGCTTCTTCTACTGGCAGCCCTCTTCCGATACCACTCAGGCCAAACCCAAGCCGGTTATCGCCGATGAAACCTGCCAAAGCTGTCACAGACCCGGTCATGCCGGTGAACTGGCCATGCACGGCGGCAAACACGTCACTCTGGAAAGCTGTACTTTCTGTCACACCGACTACAACAGCTACATGAAGGATGACAAGGACGAAAATGGCCAAGTGATCGGTAGCCATAAATTTGATGGTTCCATCAAGGCCATGGCGCACGAAGTGCACAGCCATGCCTTCTACAACGGCATTTTCCCGCAATCAGCCAGCAACTGTCAGACCTGTCACCAACCAGATGAAAACCTGGCGATGGCCGATGCCTGGAAAGCCGATCTGGATGCTGCAACCTGTCTGAGCTGCCACAACAGCCAGTATGCCGTACCTTCCTGGCACTGGGATGCAGAAAACAACCAGATTAAAGAAGACAAACTGAACTGTGTCTCCTGTCACAGCGATCCTGATGGCCATGGCCGAGGTGCCGAACGCGCCCACTACAGCAACAACGACAGTGCCCAGTCTGCCAAGACCAGCGTTACTTTCAACAGCATGACTTATGATGAGGCCAGCAAGACCATTAAGGCCAACATGACTGTCAAGCACGGCGACACCAATGTGACACTGGCGCAAATTGACTCCAGCCCGTACTCACACGGCGGTTTCACCAGCGCCATCGTCTTCAACGGTGTGGTCAAAGACGACTTCCTGGTTAACTACCAGAAAGTCGGTTACGACCACTTCAGTGAGGGCGCCGACGGCAGCATAGATGTCACCTTCAGCGACGGCGACTTCAAAGTAGCCGAAGTCATGGGTACGCCAGAGGTTAAAGTGGCCTTGAGCAGCCAGCTGCATGTCTGCTTCGATGGCAAAGGCGCTGTAGCCGACTGTAAGCCAGTCGAAGACGGTGTTATCCCTAACTCCGGCCCTTACGTGCCATCTGACACAGCCTACTTCAATGTGGATGGCAGCAAAGTCGACAAGACGCCAAGGGTTCAACATGCCGAAATGACAGCTTGTCAGCAGTGTCACACCACTGCCATCAAGCACCGTTTCTCCAACGACATCGACGGTTGTGCCTCCTGCCACAACGGTACCCGCGACAAGAAGGGTGACGGCTCATCCAACCTGGCGTACATAGTGCACTCCAAGCACTACCTGTATGACAGCTCAGGCAACGGCTTCTTCAAGAAGACAGACTGTCAGACCTGTCACGGTAAAGACGGCTTCTCACTGAAGAAAATTGCCGCCGATGCCGCTCCGGTTGCCTTCGGCAAGACTGAAGATGGCACAGAACAGACTCTGGTATCACCACAGACTGCCGCCTGCGCCAGCTGTCACCAGCCGCCATACGGCCTGAGTGAAACCACTATCAACCACATAGTGACCAATGGTGGTGTGATAGGTACAGGCCACGGTGTAGCTGCAAGTGATTATGACGCCCAGAAAGGCCAAGAAGCCTGTTCTACCTGTCATACTGATTCCCAGCTGTTGGAAGCTCACTCCAACTGGGGCTTCAGCCACTAAAATTTAACCCTAAAGAGAGGCTTCGGCCTCTCTTTTTTTATCTGCCAAATTGCCAAAATCGAATTAAAAAACAGCGTTTTTTTGATCGAGATTAAGTTTTCCCTACCAGCTCAAATACCTCTTTATAAATAGAAAGATCCAAGTCACACATTAACACCAGTCATGCAGCTTTTCGGCCCTGCTTGAGTTAGCCTTTTCGAGGGAAATCCTATTTCCGGTATCGGGTTAAGGGCCAATTACATAATCAATTTGGTTGAGATGACTCAGCCACTCCCTAAACCAGATACTTCCACTATTGCAGGGAACAAGATGATGAACGCACAAAAAACCAGAATCGCACTGCTGCTGGCAGCCAGTGCAGCTACTCTGGCCTTAGGTGGCTGTGGTGGCGATGATGGCAACGATGGTAATCCAGGTAACCCAGGCGGCGAGCCTGCAGGTGAAATCAAAGAGCTGCATTTCAGCTTTGAGCAAGCTGTTGTCAAAGGCGGTATCCCAACGGTTGAATTTACCGTGACCAACGAAGACGATATGCCGGTAGTTGGCCTGCAGAAGTTCCGCTTTGCCGCCGCTCAGTTGCTGCCGGAAGGCGCAACCGGTGCAGGTAATGCCTCTCAGTGGCAGTATTTCGGCAACGAAGACTGCACTGTAAGCAGCAGCTGCGCAGGTACTTTCGTTGACCACAAAAACGGTAGCTACAGCTACACCTTCAGCAAGACCTTGAATGAGCTGAGTAAAGACACTATCAGCTTCAACCCTGAGTTGGCCCAGCGGGTACTGCTGCGCGCTTACAATACGCCGCTGCCTGACGGCACTCTGATCCCCAACAGCAACGCTTTCGTCGACTTCAGTGCCGACTCAGGTGCCTCCGCGGCTTACAGCCGTAAGCTGGTGAGTACAGATAGCTGTAATACCTGTCACGGTGATTTGGCCAACGTCAAACACGGCGGCGCCTACTCAGATGTTAACTATTGCGCCACTTGCCACACCTCAGGCAAGGTAAAACCAGGCAATGAATTCAACGCCATGATCCATACCAAGCACAAGGATCTGGGCCTGGATGCGCTTAACAGCTGCCAATCCTGTCACAACGACACCAATGTCGAGTTGACGCCCGATTGGGGCAACTGGTCCAAAGTACCTACAGCTGCAAGTTGTGGTAGCTGCCACAGCAACATAGATTTTGCTGCCGGTCAGGGCCACAGCCAACAAACCGACAACTCCAACTGTATCGCCTGTCACAACAGCAAGTGGACAGAAGAGCTGCACACAGGTGTAACCGGTGACAAACGTGCCGTTATCGCTCAGCGCGGTCTGGCAGCAGAACTGACCGGCAGCGCCGACAACAGTGCGACTCTGACTGTGACCCTGTTGGACAAGGCCGGCAATGCGCTGGATGCCAACAACGAACTGGCCAAGATCAAGCGTCTGGAAACCATCACCAACGTGGGCCCTAACTTCCCTGTCATGGGCTACAACGTCAGCCCAGGAAGCGGTAAAGCCAAGGTTGCCAAAGATCTGGTTAAAGACGGCCAGCTGCAGGACGCCGTGACTCTGGTTGACGGCAAGCTGCAATTCACCGTTCAGGACCTGCCTTTCGGTGCCGGTGATGCCGATACCGCCTTCAGCTTTATCGGTCTGGAAATGTGCAACCAAGGCAGCGAGCTCATCGCCTGTGCCGATGGCGTTGCCACTACCAGCATGAAAGCTCAACTGGCCTTCGGTACCAAGTCAGGTGATGCACCTAGTCACCGTCATATCGACTCAGTGAACTTCGCTACCTGTCAGGGCTGTCACAGCGACACCTTCGAACTGCACAAAGGCCACCATGCCGGCTTTGTGATGACAGAGCAGCTGGGCCGCGAAGTAAACGGCAAGCTCACCGTCGGTGTTGATGGCTGTGTGGCCTGTCATACCCCAGATGGTACTTACGCCAGCGGTGCCAACAAAGGCGCATTGGAGATGAAACTGCACAAGACCCACATTGAAAAGGCTCACGGCCTGATCGGTGGCAACTGTTCAGCCTGTCACAACGACCTGAATCTTGATGCCTTCAAGAACAAGGGGGCTCTGGCAACCTCAGCAGGCATGTACACCACGCCTGTCACTGCTACCTGTACTTCTTGTCACACTGTCGGTGGCGACTACATGGTACACACCAAGGAGCAACTGGAAGCCTACGGCGCTGTGGTAGATGGTGATTACACCGCTGCCAACCAGGCTGCGCAGCTGGAAACCTGTTTCTACTGCCACAAGCCAACCGCCGCAGATCACACTCAGGTGAAGATGTAATTTGCCCAGGCCGGGGGAGACCCCTCCCCCGTCTTTCAAGGGTTTGGACAAATTAAGGATGCCTAATATGAGAATCAGCAAAAATATACCAACACTGCTAAGCGCCCTTCTGGCGACGGCAGTGTTATCTTTTGGTGTCACCCATGCGGCGCACGCCGCCAAGTGGGACGCCAAAATGAGCCCGGAAGAAGTGGAAGCTACCTTGGATCAGAAGTTTGCCGAAGGCAGCTACTCTCCCAAGGGTGCCGACTCCTGTCTGATGTGCCACAAGAAGTCAGAAAAAGTCATGGACCTGTTCAAAGGGGTTCACGGCGCCATCGACTCCAGCAAGAGTCCTATGGCCGGACTTCAGTGCGAAGCCTGTCACGGCCCCATGGGCAAACACAACCGTGGCGGTAACGAACCCATGATTACCTTTGGTAAGGGTTCTACCCTGGCGGCCGATAAGCAGAACAGCGTCTGTCTCTCCTGTCACAAGGATGACAAGCGTATGTCCTGGAACGGCGGTCACCACGACAACGCCGATGTTGCCTGTGCTTCTTGCCACAGCGTGCATACCGCCAAGGACCCTGTGCTCTCCAAGAACACTGAGATGGAAGTCTGCACCAGCTGCCACACCAAGCAAAAGGCTGACATGAACAAGCGTTCCAGCCACCCGCTGAAGTGGGCACAGATGGTGTGCAGCGACTGTCACAACCCTCACGGCAGCACGACCGATGCCGATCTGAACAAGGCGTCAGTCAATGACACTTGTTACAGCTGCCATGCGGAGAAGCGCGGCCCAAAACTCTGGGAGCATGCACCCGTCACTGAGAATTGTGTCACTTGTCACAACCCTCACGGCAGTGTCAACGATGGCATGCTTAAGACCCGCGCTCCGCAACTGTGCCAACAGTGTCACGCCAGCGACGGCCACGCCAGCCGTGCTTATCTGGGTAACACAGGCATGGGTTCTCAGGTCAACGACAACGCCTTTACCGGTGGTCGCAGCTGTCTGAACTGTCACAGCCAGATCCATGGTTCAAACCATCCATCCGGCAAGTTGTTCCAACGCTAAGGAGGCGGGAAGATGAAATTCAAACTTAATTTGATCACCCTGGCTCTGCTGGCTCCTGCCAGTCTGACGATGGCCGCCGACGGTTATGACCTGGCCAATGCCAATACCGAAAAGGTCAAGTTTTCGGCCTGGAGCTGTAAGGGTTGCGTCAGTGAAACCGGTGTATCCGGTACTATTGGTGCCGGAGTTGGCTATAACGACTCTGACGATATCCGCTCTGCCAACGCCTTTGCCGCCGAAGATGACTTTGCCGGCAAGGTGGACGCCGACCTGAACTATCGCGGTGAAAACGGCTATCGAGCCAGTATCGAAGCCGATAACCTGGGTATGGAAAACGGCCGGGTCGATATCAATGCCGGTAAACTCGGACAGTACAATATCAACCTGAACTACCGTCAGATCCACACCTATAAGACTGACTCTGCCATGAGTCCTTATCTGGGAATTGGCAGCGGCAACCTGACACTGCCGGCCAACTGGCAGACAGCCGGTGGCAGCAACGAGATGCCCATGCTGTATGACAGCCTGAGCCCCCTGGAGCTGTCGCTCAAGCGCAAGCGCACAGGCCTGGGTCTTGAATATCAGGGTGAAGAGCTGTGGAGCACCTACGTCACCTATATGCGCGAAGAAAAAACCGGCCTGAAAACTGCGTCCGGCAGCTTCTTCAACCAGTCAATGATGCTGGCCGAGCCTGTGGACTACACCACAGATACCGTCGAGGCCGGGATCAAACTCAAGGGTGACAACTGGTTTACCGCACTCAACTACAATGGTTCATTCTTCAAGAATGATATCCAGACCTTGAGATTCGACAACGCCTTCAACCCAACCTTTGGTGCCCAAAGAGTGGGCTATATGAGCCTGGATCCGGATAACGAGTCTCACACTGTGACCTTGAGCGGCCAATTTGCCCAGAAAGGCGCCGTGGTCAGCGGCCGTTTGTTCGCCGGACAGATGACCCAGGATGAGGCCTTTATCACCTCGGGTTACGGCTATCAATTGCCGCAGGAATCCCTGGACGGCAAAGTCGATATCCTGGGGATGAACCTCAAGGCTGTCAAACGCGCCACCCGCAATCTGCGGATCAGCGGCAGTTATGATTACTACGACAGGGACAACCAAACCCAGATCCAGGAATGGACCCAGATCAGTATCAATAACGTCAGTGGTCGTGTGGCCTACAACACCCCTTATGACAACACCAGTCACAAGGCCAAGTTGGCCATGGATTATCGGATTGCCAACGGCATGAAGTTGGACGCAGGTTATGACTACCGTCGTGATGAACGCAGTTATCAGGACAGGGAAATCACCGACGAGAACAGCGTTTGGGCCCGTTTCAGTCTCAACAGCTTTGAACACTGGAATATGTGGATCAAGGGCAGCTATGGCAAGCGCGATGGCTCAGAGTACGAAGCATCTGAATGGACCTCTTCCGAGTCCAACAAGTTGCTGCGCAAGTACAATCTGGCCGACCGCAAGCGCACTAAGGTTGAAGCCAGGGTGACTCACAGCCCTATCGACACCCTGACCCTGGATTTCGGTGCCCGCTATGCGCTGGATGACTACAACAACACGGTTATCGGTTTGACTGAATCCAAAGACCTCAGCTATGACGCCAGCATCAGCTATTTGCTGACAGACGATCTCAGCCTGAGCGCCTTCTACAACCATCAGACCATAGACTCAGATCAGGCCGGCAGCAGCAACTTCAGCACTGTCACCTGGACAGGAACCGTGGAAGACAAGGTGGACGTCATAGGTGCCGGTTTGGCCTACGACAACCTGCTGGAGAAGAAACTGCGTCTGGGGCTGGATTACACCTACTCTGACTCGGATTCCAGCACTCAGGTACGCCAAGGCATCACAGGCGACTATGGCGATTACTACGCCAAAGTGCACAACGTCAACCTCTATGCCCAGTATCAGGCTACTGAGAAAATGGCGCTGCGTCTTGACTACAAGATGGAGAAATACGAGGACAACGACGCAGGTAACGATATCGCCCCGGATGGTATCTGGAACCTGGTCAGCTTTGGTGACAACAGCCATGACTACACGGCTCACCTGATCATGTTGAGCGTCAACTACCGTCTGTAATTCTCGCTCTTAGCTCCCAAAAGCCCGCTTTTCGCGGGCTTTTTTTATCTCTTCCCGCCTTCACCTCAAACCAACAAGCATTCGGTAAAATTCCTCTTGCCAGCGGCCCTTTTTGCAGCTTACACTGCAAAACGTTACATTTTTGTAACAAACATAACAATTAAGACTATATGACCTGAGGACAAAGGCATGAGAATCACTCATACACTACAAGGAATAGCCTTGCTCGCGGCCCTTTCCAGTACCAGCGTGCTGGCCGATGGCATTCGTGCCAGCCTGGAGATGAGCCAGCAGAGCTATAAGGCCAGTGATAACGTGTTGGTCACTGTGACCCTGACCAATGACGCCAACCAGCCGGTAAAACTGCTCAAGTGGTACACAGCCGCTGATGGAGTGGAAGAATCCCTGTTCAAAGTCAATGCCGATGGCCTTGACCGTCACTATCTGGGTGCCCATTTCAAACGCCCGGCTCCCGGCAAACAGGACTATATCAAGCTCAAATCCGGTGAGAGTGTGTCCTATCAGGTAGAGTTGTCCTCACTTTACGACATGAGCAGCAGCGGCAACTACGAGATAAGCTATGATGTCAGTTCGTTGCAACTCTTCTCCCCCAGCCCGGGCCAACAAAAGAAGCTGGCCCGCTTAGGGATAGAAGGGATACATTCAGATCCGGTCAGCTTCTATGTGGAAGGCCGTGAATTCAAGTCCGGCGCCAACAAGGGTAAACCCGGCAGTGGCGATGGCGGTACGGCACCCGACGGTATCAGCTTTACCGGCCGTTGCAGCAATTCCCAACAGAGCGATATTCTGGCGGGACTGGACGCCGCCCGCGCCATGGCGGCAGACAGCAAGCAATACCTCGCGAGCAACAACAACCCCTCAAGCTCGGTGCGTTATGCCACCTGGTTTGGCAGCTACAACAGCAGCCGCTGGAATAGCGTCAGCAGTAACTTCAGTGCCATAGACTCGGCCTTGAACAATCAGCCACTCACCTTCGATTGCAGTTGCAAGAAGAGCTATTACGCCTACGTTTACCCAACTCAACCCTACAAGATCTACATGTGTAACGCCTTCTGGAGCGCACCGGTATCGGGCACCGACTCCAAGGGCGGCACCATAGTCCATGAAATGAGTCACTTCAATGTGGTGGCGGGAACCGATGACATTGTCTACGGCCAAAGTGGCGCCAAATCGCTGGCCCTGAGTAATCCTGCCCAGGCGATTCAAAATGCCGACAGCCACGAATACTTTGCTGAAAACACCCCCTTTCAAAACTAAGGAAGCTTCAGCAGATTAATTTACCTTTCGTGGGCCGGCTCCCCCGGCCCACCTCCCTGTTACCTTGTGAGCTTGGGCGGACGGAACTGCCCCTTTTTTCCTCATAGTCTCAGAGCCATCCCATAACGGCCATCAAGCACTTGCAAGCCTTCCGCCTTTAAGCCAATGTAAGGCGCAGCCTTTATGATGAGAATCTATTGATGAAGTTGAAATATCCTTGTGCCCTGATCGCTCTTTTCCCGCTATCGGCCATGGCCGCACAACCCGACGGTTTAATGGCCGGGGTGTTTACCATACTGGTGCTGGGTGGTTTTACTTTGGTTAACCTGCTACTGCAGTTGGTTTTTTACTTCAACGGCCAATATAGCCGCCCAGGGTTTGTCCGCAGTCATATCTATTGGGCCTTGCCCATTCCGCTCATTACCCTGTTACTTGTATTCTGGGATCATGCTTCTATTGCCGATCTCAGTATGAACTTCGGCCTGGTGTTGATAGCCGTGGCGCTGGCGTTGTTGCCACTGCAACTGAAAAACTCGGCCAAGGTCGCCGGGCCTCAGGCCGGTTGGCGCTTGCTGGCAACCTCTGCCTTATTGTTGCTGCTGGCCAATATCATCTGGCCGCTGACTATACCGGCAATGCTTATCGCCTGGAGTGCTCCTGATTGGCAGCAGTGTAAAGAAAACGGCTTTAAGCTCAGCCGGATAGTGTTGCTGCTGGCGGCGCTGGGGCTGACTTTGTATGAAGGCTTTCAGGCCTGGCAACATTTTTTCGGCGCCTGATTTTCGGAGCCTAGTTTTCGAAGCCTAAGTAGGGTCTGATATCCATCAAAAACCAGGAAATATGATGAAAACTGCCGCTCTGCCCAGTGATTTCCCGCTACTCGATGAGGTGCGAGCCTGCACCCTGTGCCGGGATAAACTGCCGCTACCGCCCAAGCCGATACTGCAGGCCCACCCTGACGCCAGGATTTTAATCGCGGGGCAAGCGCCCGGCAGGATAACCCATGAGCGTGGCCTGCCCTTTGACGATGCCAGCGGCGACCGGCTAAGGCAGTGGCTGGAGGTGAGCCGCGAACAGTTTTATGACCCCAGGCGGTTTGCCGTCATTCCCATGGGATTTTGCTATCCGGGAACGGTTGAAAAACAGGGTCGCAAACAGGGTGATATGCCGCCGAGGCCAGAATGCTCAGCCACCTGGCACCCAAGGCTTTTTGCCGCCTTGCCCAATATTGAGCTGACGCTGATCCTTGGCAAATACGCCATGGCCTGGCACCTCAAGGGCAGTCCGCTGGCCAAGGCGTCCGTCGGTACCGCCGTGGCAGAAGCTGATTCGCTGTGGCCGACAAAACTGGTGCTGCCTCACCCGAGTCCGCGTAATCGCCTCTGGTTTAAACAGCATCCCGAATTTGAGCAAAACCTGTTACCCAGACTCAGGCAGAGAGTCGCCGAGTTATTGGCACATTAGGGTCTGTTGACCCTTGAAGATGGTTTTGCAGCTTTTGTCGTTTTTTATACCAAACAACAAATGCTACCCAAAGGGCTCGGCTAGAAGCGCTTTACTCTTTGTTGCAACGTATTTACCTAGGCCCCTAGGCTGCATACCTTACGTCGCGATTAAAACGCGTCTAGTACGAGCAAAATTCAACCATGAAAGGTTAACAGACCCTAGAGGCTCGCATGTATTTTCTCGACGCCGCGACCGCGCAGCAGATAGTGGATCGCACCATGAATATCATCGACCACAATATCAATGTGATGAACAGTCAAGGGGTGATCCTCGGCTCCGGCGACAAGCAGCGGCTCAACAGTGTCCATGAGGGCGCCCTTTTGGCCATAGCCCAAAACCGCACTGTAGTGATAGATGAAGGCAGTCGCCACAGCCTGCACGGTGTCAAACCCGGGGTCAACCTGCCGCTGCATTATCACGGCAAGATAATCGGCGTTGTCGGCATTACCGGTAATCCGGCGGAGCTGCTGCGCTATGGCGAGCTATTGAAAATGACCGCCGAAATGATGGTCGAGCAAGCCAACTCTCTCGAGTTGGATCTCTGGCATAAACGCCAGCGGGAAGAATTTATTCTGCAACTGCTGAAACGGGACAATTATAGCGAAAGCGATTTTTGTGCCTGGGCCGCCCAGCTGCAGATAGATCTGCAAAAACCCAGAGTTGCTGCCGTGATAGAGCTCGCCAAAGGCAAAAGCAAGGCCACAGATCTCAAGGAGATCCAACGCTTGCTCGAGTATCCCCAAAGGGACAACCTGGTGGCCATGACCGCCATGGATCAGTTGGTGATCCTCAAACCCGCCTTTCTCGATGGTCGCAGTTGGGATCCGGCGCTTGAGGATCTGCGAATCGAGAAACTGCTTGCCCGTTTGCCGGCCGACACCCAGGGCCGGCTCAAAATCGCGCTGGGGCATTTCTTCCCTGGTGAAGGCGGTATTAGGCGCTCATTTCATACCGCGCTGGAAACCCTGAGATTGGGAAAGAAACGGGCGCCGGAAAAGACCAAATACCTCTATCAGGATCACGCGCTGGCGGTATTGCTGGCCGGACTGGTCGATAGCTGGCGCGGTCAGGAGCTGGCAGCGCCTTTTCGCAAACTGCAGCAGCATGACAAAAAGGGCCTGCTGACCCGCACTCTCAGCGCCTATCTGCAACACTTCGGCGACCAACAACAGTGTGCCAAGGCCCTGTTTATTCATCGTAATACCCTGAGATACCGCCTGGAGCGTATCAGTGAAATCACCGGCATAGAGCTGCAAAGCCTGGATGGATTGCTGCAACTCTACCTGGGAGAAGTCCTCAGCCGCCTGGAACACAAATAATTGTGCACACGCACAAAAAACTAGCCTCTTTCAGGGGGGAATTCCGTATTTTCCCCTAAAGCCATCACGGCGCGGCAACTGGGATAATAATCGCCAGCCCGCCTTCGCGCCGGCGCCCCAACCCTACACAAATAACGACCCAATAAGGGACACTTATGAGCCTGGTACTAGTACTATTGGCGGTGATCATCTTTATTGTCATCGCCACCTCAACATTTAAACTACACCCTTTCTTGACGCTGCTGCTGGCGTCATTTATCGCCGCCTTCGGATTCGGCCTGCCCGCCGGGGAAATCGCCAAAACTATCAGTGGTGGTTTTGGAGGTATTCTTGGTTACATAGGGCTGGTGATAGTCCTGGGAACTATCATAGGCACGGTGCTGGAAAAGAGCGGCGCGGCCATCACCATGGCCGATGTGGTCATCAAGGTGCTCGGACAGCGTTTCCCGACCCTGACCATGTCCATCATAGGTTATATCGTTTCCATCCCGGTGTTTTGTGACTCGGGCTTTGTGATCCTCAACAGCCTGAAACAGTCTCTGGCCAACAGAATGCAAGTTTCCAGCGTTGCCATGAGCGTCGCCCTGGCCACCGGCCTCTATGCTACCCACACCTTTGTGCCGCCGACTCCCGGCCCGATTGCCGCCGCCGGTAACCTGCAACTGGAAGCCAGTCTGGGGCTGGTGATTGCCGTCGGTATCCTGGTTTCTGCCGTTGCCGCCTTCGCCGGTTTACTCTGGGCCAACCGCTTTATGAACACTGAGCCGGATGGCGAAGGCGCCGAAGAGCTCAAGGCTTCTGCAGAAGAATTTGAAACACTCAAGGCTGCTTATGGCGAGCTGCCAAGCCCCTTGGCGGCGTTCTCACCTATTTTTGTTCCTATTTTGCTGATCTGCCTTGGCTCTATCGCCGCCTTCCCCTCCAAACCCATGGGTGAAGGCATGCTGTTCAGCCTGTTCCATTTCCTCGGCCAACCGCTCAATGCCTTGATGATAGGCCTGGGGCTGTCACTCTTGCTGCTCAAGGGCGACAACAAGGTCAAAGAGTTTTCCGATCGTATCTCACAGGGCCTGGCTGTTGCCGCCCCCATACTGCTGATTACCGGGGCCGGCGGCGCTTTTGGCGCTGTGATCAAAGCCACGCCTATCGGTGACTTTATCGGTACTTCACTGTCAGCTCTGGGTATAGGTATCTTTATGCCCTTCCTGGTAGCGGCGGCACTGAAGTCGGCTCAAGGCTCCTCCACAGTGGCGCTGGTAGCCACTTCGGCGCTGGTGGCCCCCATGTTGGGTGATATCGGCCTTGGCAGCGAAATGGGCCGGGTGCTGACCGTCATGGCCATAGGCGCCGGAGCCATGACAGTGTCCCACGCCAACGACAGTTTCTTCTGGGTAGTCACTCAGTTTAGCCGTATGAGCGTAGCCCAGGCCTATCGGGCTCAGACTATGGCGACCCTAATTCAGGGGATCACCGCCATCATCTTCGTCTGGCTGCTTAGCCTGGTTCTGCTCTAAACTCTTCCCTTGCTGCTGCCGGTTTCACCGGCAGCCCGTTGTACAGGAAATCAGATGAAAATAGTGATAGCACCGGATTCCTTCAAGGAAAGCCTGAGCGCCCTCGAAGTGGCCAATGAAATTGAAGCGGGCTTTAAACACAGGCTGCCGGATGCCGAGTACCTCAAAGTGCCGGTGGCCGACGGCGGCGAAGGCACAGTGCAATCTATGGTCGATGCGACCAATGGTCACCTGGTCGAGCTTGAAGTCTGTGGCCCACTCGGACAAGCTGTGAAGGCCCATTACGGTATTCTGGGTACAGAGGGTGGCACCAGTGGCATCCGAACCGCAGTTATCGAAATGGCGGCCGCCTCCGGGCTGCATCATGTCAGCCCGGCGTTTCGCAATCCAAGGCTCACCACCAGTTACGGCACCGGCGAGCTGATTGTCGATGCCATGGAACGTGGCATTCGCCACTTCATCATCGGCCTTGGCGGCAGTGCCACCAATGATGGCGGCGCCGGTATGGCCAAGGCGCTGGGCGCCAAACTATTGGATAGTGCAGGGCTGGAAATAAGCCCGGGCGGGGCGGCGCTCGCGGCCTTGGCAACACTGGACTGCAGCCAACTGCATCCGGCGCTCACTGACTGCCATTTTGAAGTGGCCTGTGATGTGGACAACCCTTTATGTGGCGAGCGCGGCGCTTCGGCGGTATTCGGGCCGCAAAAGGGAGCCACAGAGGAAATGGTCGCCGAGCTTGACGCCGCCCTCGGTCACTTTGCCGATATCCTGGCTCAGAGCGGCTTTGAAGATAAGCGCCTGCAAAGTGGTGCCGGCGCCGCCGGTGGCATGGGACTTGGGGTGATGGCATTTCTGGGCGCCGAGCTGCGCCCCGGTATCGACATAGTCATGCAGGCTGTGGGGCTGGATGCCAAACTCGAAGGCGCTGCACTGGTTATCACCGGCGAGGGACGCATAGATGGACAAACCATCTATGGCAAGACGCCCATGGGAGTTTTGCGCCTGGCAAAGGCGCGCAACATTCCCGTGATTGGTATTGCCGGCTGTCTGGGAGCAGGCTCAGAGCTGGTGTTGGAGCAGGGAATGAGCGCCATTTTTGATATCATACCCTCGGCCTGCGACTTGCCCAAGGCGCTGGCCGAAGCCAGAGCCAATCTGCAGCGCACCTCGAGCAATATCGCCGCTCTGCTGGCTCTGCAACTGAATAACGCCAATTGATTTTTCGCGGGCCAACCTCTTTGGCCCGCCGCTTTTTCGCTTCAGTTTCAACTTGTCTGACCGCAATCCTTGCAGTAAAGTGAGCTGCCATTTCAAGACCTGTGCAGACACAGGCAGATACAGTGTGAGACCAAAGCCCAATGACCGCCAGCAAGCAACGCCAGGCCACCGCCTCAGAAAACTCTCTGATGCGTATCTTTACCGTGCCCGAAGCACCGGAATCGACCCTGAGCCGCATAGAGCAGGCATTGTCTCAAGATCTCGCCGGTTTCATGACCCAGAATATTGCCGCGCTGGAAAAGCCCCTGAGTGAAATCGAAAAGGATTTCCAGGCCTTTGAAATCCCGCGTCAACCCAGATTTGTTTCTGACTACACAGAAGAGATGATGCAGAATTTGGTGGCGCATTCAGTACACACCGCCGCCCCCAGCTTTATCGGCCATATGACATCGGCGCTGCCCTACTTCGTGTTGCCCTTGTCGAAAATGATGGTGGGCCTGAATCAGAATCTGGTCAAAATCGAAACCTCCAAGGCCTTCACTCCCTTGGAGCGGCAGGTGCTGGGGATGATGCATCACCTCATTTATGGCGAAACCACCGACTTCTATCACCAGTGGATGCACAGCGCCAATCATGCTCTGGGAGCCTTCTGCTCCGGTGGCACTGTAGCCAATATCACAGCCCTATGGATTGCCCGCAACCAACTGCTCAAGGCTGGCGGCCAATTTCGCGGTATCAACCGCGAAGGCTTAGGCGCGGCGCTCTGCCACTACGGTTGGAAAGGCCTGGCGATACTGGTGTCCGAGCGCGGTCATTACTCCCTGGGCAAAGCCGCCGATCTGTTGGGCATTGGCCGGGATAACATAGTTTCAATCGCGACCGATGCCAACAATAAGGTCGATGTCGACGCCATGCGCGAGGCGGCCACCAAGCTGGCCCAACAGGGCATCCGAGTCATGGCGATTATCGGCGTCGCCGGCACCACAGAAACCGGTAACATAGATCCTCTACCTGAGCTGGCCGAGTTGGCAACCGAGCTCAATTGCCACTTTCATGTTGATGCAGCCTGGGGGGGAGCCAGCTTGTTATCCAGCAAATATCGCCATCTGCTCAAAGGGATAGAACTGGCAGACTCAGTGACCATAGATGCCCATAAACAGATGTATGTCCCTATGGGGGCCGGTATGGTGCTGTTCAAACAGCCTGAACTGGCCCGGGCGATAGTGCATCATGCCGAATATATTTTGCGTAAAGGTTCCAAGGATTTGGGCAGCCAGACTCTGGAAGGTTCCCGTCCAGGAATGGCCATGCTGGTGCATGCCTGCATGCAGATAATCGGCAAGGAAGGCTATGAAATACTGATCAATAATTCGCTTGAAAAGGCACGCTTCTTTGCCGGCTTGATTGAGCAACACAGCGAATTTGAACTGGTGAGTGCGCCCGAGTTGTGCCTGCTCACCTACCGTTGGTGCCCCTCTTGGGCACAAACCGCTCTGAACCGGCAATTGGCACAGGGTAATCTTGACAAGGTCAAAGAGATCAATGGCATTCTTGATGACCTCACTCGCGCCATTCAGAAAAAACAACGTGAACAAGGCAAGTCTTTTGTGTCCCGCACCCGGATCCAACCCGCCCGTTATCACAGAGAAACCGTGACTGTATTCCGGGTGGTACTGGCCAACCCGCTGACCACGGACACCATACTGGCAGATGTATTAAACGAACAAACTGAGCTGGCAGCTTCTGAAACCGGGCTACTGCAGATGCTAAAGCAAGCCTGCAACTAAACATTTATTGAGGGCGATGCTGAGTCACGCCCTGCATGCCGTTTTCCCTAACCCGCACGCCTTTGAGCAGCCCTACTATCATATCGGTGGCATTCAAGGCCGCCATCTGCGGAAAGTCCTTGAGCTCTATCTTGCCGCTGATCTCCATATGAGCGTAACGGACACTGTTGACCTTGCTGTCGGTACTGATCCAACGAAACTCCCGCTGGGTATCCGAGTATTTACCATCACTGATAAACAGCCGCCCTTCCCGCCCGGCCACCTTGGTCTTGCTGCTGGCGAAAAAGGCCATCATACCGCTGTGGCGGCTCAGTTCTTCTTTCAGCGCCTTGCCCTGATCTTTGCCATACACGTTCACCAGGATCTCAAACAGTGAGTCTTTACCGTTATAAAACTCCATCCCATAGTTCTCATGGTAAGAACCCTCGGCATTTTTCAACGGCTGGGAATTGGCGATCAAGATATTTCTCGGCAAACAGACGCCCGCCTGTTTATGCGGCCAGGGCTGATATTCAATCTTCTCTATCGCCTGACGCATCCATTGCAGCCGCTGCTGCAATATCTCATCCACATTGGGGGCGTTACGGGCTATAAACTCATTAGCGCGGCCATCAATGCTGATGCCTATCTGTTGCTCCGGAAAATCCTTGAAAAAGAAGCTGGCAAAAAAATGCTTGGCGTCTGGATCTTTGTTTAACTTTCTGCGGTCTTTATAGTACACCACCGTTTTCAAGTTCGGCTCCAGGTCTTTAATTACATATTCGGTGGGTGAATGCTTTCCATCTTTACTACGCAACTCCTCCACATAAGCCAGCCATTGCTCAAGCCTGTGTTCACCGTTTATCACCCCTTTCTTTTCTGCCTTATCATCCTGATGATAGATATTGATAAAAAACTGCGGCTGACCATAACCCGAGGTGAGCAGTTGCATCTCTTCGGGTAACTCAAACTCAAAACGGCCCACACAGTGTTTGGTAAACACCATGCCGGCCGGTCTTGGCGGTATCTCCTTGGCGTACATCAAAAGCGGAAAACCTGCACAAACCAGGCAGCAGAACCACAGCTTTCGCCGCAGTGAACTTAAGGACTTCTGGCATGCTCTTATCAAAGGTTTCTCCCTTTCGCTCCTATCAAGAGTTCCAGCCTTTCATTCTTATAGCTAGTCCTTCACTCCGACCATGCCGTTTTCCCTAACCCGCACGCCTTTGAGCAGCCCCACTATCATATCGGTGGCATTCAAGGGCGCCATTTCAGGAAAGTCCTTGATCTCTATCTTGCCGCTGATCTCCATATGGGCATAACGGACACTGTTGACCTTGCTGTCCGTACTGATCCAACGAAACTCCCGCTGGGTATCCGAGTATTTACCATCACTGATAAACAGCCGCCCTTCCCGCCCGGCCACCTTGGTCTTGCTGCTGGCGAAAAAGGCCATCATACCGCTGTGGCGGCTCAGTTCTTCTTTCAGCGCCTTGCCCTGATCTTTGCCATACACGTTCACCAGGATCTCAAACAGTGAGTCTTTACCGTTATAAAACTCCATCCCATAGTTCTCATGGTAAGAACCCTCGGCATTTTTCAACGGCTGGGAATTGGCGATCAAGATATTTCTCGGCAAACAGACACCCGCCTGCTTATGCGGCCAGGGCTGATATTCAATCTTCTCTATCGCCTGACGCATCCATTGCAGCCGCTGCTGCAATATCTCATCCACATTGGGCGCATTACGGGCTATAAACTCATCTGCCCGCCCATCAATGCTGATGCCTATCTGTTGCTCCGGAAAATCCTTAAAGAAAAAAGCTGCAAAGTAATGTTCTGCGTCCGGTTCTTGCATCTGCCTTCTTCTATCCTTGTAGTAAACAACCGTCTTCAGCTCGGGGTCCAGCTCTTTTATAACGTATTTGGTTGGATAGTATTTTGTCGTTTCTTTACTACGCAACTCCTCCACATAAGCCTGCCATTGCTCAAGCCTGTGTTCACCGATTATCACCCCTTTCTTTTCCGCCTTATCATCCTGATGATAGATATTGATAAAAAACTGCGGCTGACCATAACCCGAGGTGAGTAGTTGCATCGACTCCGGCAATTCCAGTTCAAAACGTCCCGCGCAGTGTTTGGTAAACACCATGCTCGCCGGTCCTTCCTGCATTTTTTCAGATTGCGCCATCACAGCCTCTCCCTGCCAAAAACAAACCATTACCAGACTGCCGAGCAGCCCACGTTTAATCCTCTTGCGATAACCATCAGCCATCTCTATCCCTTGAATTTCTGGTGAATATCCGGTAGCCAAGACTGAAGCACACCGACCATCAGCTCCCTGACATCGGGACAGTTAAAGAACCCTTGATGATCCTGGGTCGCCACCAAGCCGATAGTCTGCACCCCTTTGGGATACTTGCCCGCGCCTTCATGCACAGTACCATCGCCCTTGGCCGTCTCTTTGGCAAGCCTGAAGCTGGAACTTTGAGCCATAGGCGGCGTATGGGCATATTGATGGCCATGGCGGTTCTGTTCAACCCAAGCCTTTAACTTGCGTTCATGCTCTGCCAGCTCACTGCGGCTCAGCAGCTTGACTTCCCCCTTCACGAAGAGCCAGTCATGGTTTTCATCGCCTATGACTTGCCAGCGCTCCACAGCCGCCGTCTCCAGCCCCGGGGTCAAGCTGTTCTGCAATTGCCACTCACAGGTGTCAAACGCCTTGGTGTCCGGGTTATTGCTGTAGAGCAGTGTGGTCGTTGCGTGAAAGTTAGCCGCCAATTTATCGTGAAAAGTTTCACATGCATCAATGCGAACTTTAAACGCATCTTTATGCTTGATTAACTGCTTATCTGTCGCAATGCCTAATTCAGGCGCCAACAATGGAGGCTGTACCAGGCTGTACCAGGTATCGAAACGGCGGTAGAAGTCATAAATGCCACTGCCAAAACCTATCTGCAACAGTTCCCGTTTGACGGCTTGTTTCGCTGGGTCTTTATTGATAAACAGCCACTCCCCCTTATTGGCCGCATCCACGTAGAGCTTATTGGGCATCAACTCCAGCCCGCCCTGACAAAAACCCAGTATTGCCGTGGTATCGGCGGCATTCTTACCCAATACTTGTTTGGCTACCTGACCGGCCAAACCACCACCAACTGCGCCGGAGCGGAATTGGTAGTAAGTGGATGGGCTGCCGTGAGTTGGCATAGCGCCATGGATAACGGCTTCGACTTGAGATTCCAGGCCGCTTAAGATAAAGCCGGCGCGAGAGGCGTATCCGCCCATGGAGTGACTGATGACCACAAACTTAATATCGTCCTTGGTCAGCCCCAGGTTATCGCCTTCTTTATCTTCCTTGAGTAACTGTGTCCTGAATTCCTCAAGTTTATCCTTGAGTCGCTCTCCGGCCGTTTCATTGCTGCGCATCCAGTTATAACCCACGGCAAATACCGGGAATTGCAGCCCGGGATACAGGCGTTTGAATAACGGCTCCTTCGATTCGAGGTGTCGAAGCAGCGGGCCATAGCTGTCCCACAGCACTTCGCCCCAACCTCGAGCCGTTTTCTGCTTCATCTGCGACTTGGGTACTGAGGTATAGACCCTGAAATAGTCTTCGGTACCTGGGTCCACCTCCAATAAGTCATCCTTCCGATTGACGATCGGCTCTCCTTGATATTTAGTGTTGTCATCCACCAATAGGGCTTTACGCTGTATTGGGCCGGCAAAAAAAAGATCTTTGATTCGAGGCACGGCCGCAGCTTTGGTTCTAACCTTACGACCGGTTTCAGCTATTCCCCGGCCAACCTCCTTGACCGATATCCAGCGGCGAGTAAACCATTTACCTATCCCCTCGAAGAAACCATCATCATCGTCCGCCTGTGCCGCAGCAAGCTCGGCTTCACGTTCGGCCTTCAGCTCCATGGCTGTACTGCTGGGACCATCAAACATTGCTCCGGCAGCGGGATCCCAGACTGAGTCGCCACTCTTTTTGTTCATCAAGCGGGTGCCCATAATGCCGGGGACGAACACCAGCGCCACAATACCCTTGCGGCATTTACAATCAGCGTTACAGCTCATAACCAGACTCCATGGTAGAAGATTGCTGTTCCTTGGCCCACTGCAACAAGATAGCCGCTCGTCCTGAAGGCAAGCCGGTCTTGGTGACTATGGCACTCACTTCCGGGTCATCGAGTGACACTTGTGCCAAAAACAAGGCCTCGGCCACCAAGCGCAGATGGCCCAGCTCGGTGAATCCATATTGATAAGCCTGACTGACTTGCTGCTCGAGCCAGTCATAGCATGCCTGCTCATCTGTTGGTGGACTTTCCAGTGATAATAGGTGACGTGCGAGGGCATGGATCTGGTTTCGCCTTTGCCAGTTTGGCATCGCATCCATGATTTCCTGACTCAATTCCCAGCTCATTCGCTTCTCCTTAAGACACTGTCAAGGCAGCATCTCCCTGAATGACTTTGCCACCATGGGCCGTGGACGCACCCTGCAATACCACGGCGATGCCATTGACCGTCAAACTCGGATGTCCCTGAACCAGGGTATCTGGCCCGCCAACCTGGCAGTCACACTTGTGCCCGGTTAAGGCCACAGGAATACCGTTGACCGTCAGAGCACTTTCTCCCTGATTTATCGGTCCACCAACATGAGGGGTATTGCCGCTGAACATAGGGCAAATATGTTGATGTCCTTTCAATGCAACCGGAGTACCCATATTAATCCTCCTTAATCGATATCGCCTGACAGCGGTATCCGTCCGGCTCCCTTTGCCAATTCAGCCAATGGCTATTGAAACGAAAGGGGTTAAGCGATGCATAGAGCACTGACCCCAAAGGCTCAAGAAATGCATCCCTTCTGGCCTGCTTTTCTTCGGTTAAATAGTGATGTAAGACCCTGGGGTCGTAGAAACGAAAACGAGTAGTTTCACCATCAGGCTTGACGGCATACAACCTTTGCCCCAGTGCTTCTTTCAGTGACTGCAGGGCTAGCTCACTCTTGCACCACAGCGCGCTGTGACCATGGGTGTCTTTCTCCAGCATCAGTTTTATCAGCTCGTCCTGTCCCGCAAGATGGAGTAGCCAGGGGCCGTTATCCACCAATGCCTGATCCCTGTAATCAAACAGGCTATGACACTCGGCTCCGGCCCCTTTGGCAAACCACAGGGGCTCGGGGCATAGCGCTGCATCCAAGACCAAGTAGTTGGGCCCAAACGCCTTGAGGCTATTTTCTTTCAGCATAGTCATACTGTTACTCTCCGCAATCGGGACAAAGATCGACTATCGGGTTGCCCTCTTCTGCAGCACTCTTCAGTGTCGCCAATTGGGGCTTGGCCCCGGTTGTTACAGCCACTGGCCCCTTGAGCTTGATATTGGGAGCTTCGAGAGTGATCCCGCCGGAATCTATGAGTATCTTGCCTCCTGGCCCCTGAATAGTGACTTTCTCCGAGCCATTGAGGGTGAGCGACTTGGTGTGCACCAGTACACTTTCACCGGCTTCCAATAACACCTTTCCCTCAACCTTCTGGGTGTAATGGCCGCCCACTTCCAAATCGTGATTGGCTCTGGAGTACTCGTGACGACGATCCATGACTTCGAGGCGATAATGACGCTTGATCAGGGTTTGCCTGTCTCTGGTCACTTCCAGCTTTTGATCCTGACCAATCAATGCCTGCTGATCTCGACCTATTTCCAGAAACTCATCCTGCCCCACGTTCAGGCGCTGATCCCGTCCTATGTGCTTCTCTCTATCGTTACCCACCTGATAGTGCTGGTCGTGGTTGATTTCCAGCTTATGGTCTTTCTGGGCATGCAAATAGATGAGTTGATTTTCGGCGGCATCCTCAAAACTCAACTCATTGAATCCCGGCCCCTTGTGGGTTTGGGTCTTGAGCACGGTTTTGGTTTTGTTGGTCGGCAATACATAGGGCACAGGATTGGCAGCATGGTATGTGCGACCGGTAATGATAGGTTGGTCCGGATCGCCTTCAAGAAAAGAGACTATGACCTCATGACCAATGCGTGGAACCGCCATAAAACCGTACTGACCACCGGCCCACCCCTGGCTGACACGAACCCAACAGCTGCTGTGCTCATCGGCCCGGCCATATCTGTCCCAGGGAAACTGCACCTTGACCCGACCAAATTCATCACAAAAGATCTCTTCATTATCCGGCCCCACGACAATAGCCATGTGTGGCCCTGTCACCAAGGGTTTGGTGGCCGGAAGCGGTAACCAGGGAAGGTGCCCTTCAATTGCCAATAACTGGTTTTGATACTGAGTCGGGGTGCTACTGTTCCCCTCCTCTGCCGCTGCGCCCTGGATCCCACTGTGTTTTACCCCCACAAGCAACCAATCACGGTTAAACGCCGCATCTGGATGTTCGCCCAAGTTGAACTTGATACCGGCACCGGCATCAGCAATATCGGACATTGCCGATGCCATTTGGGTTTCATTCCGTAACGCCTGCAATCTGGCGCGGGTGAAAAGCTCTCCCTGGGCGTCATCCTTGTAACGCCCCGGATAATCATAGTGCTCATAAAGCATTTCAGATCCCGCTTGCTGGAAGTCGAGCTGATTGGCAATATCATCCTGTAAAAAGCTATAAGCGGGCTTTTTGAAGCTGTAATCCTTGAGTTCGGTCTTGGCACTCGCCAGTTGCTTGGCGTAACTGAAGCTGCAGACAAAAGGCACTTCGCTGTCGCCGCCGCTCAAGGCGTTATAGGGGAATAGTTGTTTGGCCGCTGGCAGCTTGCTGGTGGCATCACAGAAAATCAGCGTATGTTTGTCGTCACTGAATTCGAAATACCAGAACACCCCAGCCTCAGCCGCAAGACGGGTGATAAAGTCAAAGTCCGACTCCCGATACTGAACACAGTATTCGCGCTTTTCCGACTCGTAGCGTGCATCCCAACTGAAGGCATAATCACTGATACCCATTTCATCAAGCAGGGTGCTGAAAATCTGTTTGAGGGACTTTTCCTGAAAGATACGGCTGTTTTGTCTCAGCCGCAGCCGCGCCATGGCAGGTTCCATGGTCAGCTTGTATTGGGTCTGTTTATGGCCTGAGTCTTCCTTGGCAAAGCGACTGACTATGCCGTGAAAACTCCTGACTCGAGCACCGTCCTGCCAAATACTCAAGACGCCATTCTTATCGACTATCTGCTCGGCAGTAATATCATCCCTGCGGCTCAGTAATATCAACTCTCCCTTGAAGGGCGAGGACAACTGCTCATCAAAATCAAACGACAGCAGGTTGAAACTATCGTCCGCCTCCGCTTCTGCCTTGAAATGAAACCGCAAACCACTGCCAAGATAAAACATAGCCGGTATCCTTGTTCGAGTTCGTCCTGACTCTAATCCGATAGAATCACTCTTTTAATGTCATCGAAAACCTATTTGCAAAACCTTTACATCAGATAACAAGAGGCGCCCGGCTATCAGCCGGAACACCTCTTAGAAAAACAGTTGCTGAATGAATTATGCTTCGATGGGCTTGCGCCAATCGTCGGCACCAGAGGTTCCGGCGCTGACGTGATCCCAGTCTATCTTGCGATAAGCCATGGACACTTCAACCAACTGAGTAAAGTCAGCCTTATTGGGATCCTGGCAGTGAGGCATATTGCAGTTGATATCTATGATAGTGGCGCCTTCCAGCTTGGTCGTGAAGAAGTGCTCTTGCTTACCTTCGATAGAAGTGCGGTACCACTTGAGCTCAACCTTGGTCAGTTTCTCACCGGAAGATAGTGAGTTGTACATCAAGGGAACGGCTTTGTTCAGCGCGACGGTGAACTTGAACGGCTTGTGCACACGCTGACCGGAAGGCATGCCGGACTGAGGGTCGGTTGGCACAGTCACAATGTGGTTGAACTCCTGAACCAGCATCTCGTCTTCATGGCCTTCCACAAAGATGTCACCGACGGATTCCGCAGTAAAGGCGCCGGCAGTGAGGTTGCCCTGAGTTTGGCCTTCGATAGAGATATAACATGGTGTTGGCATGATAAATTCCTTTTTAAAATTCACTGAGGTTTGGATTAACCTTCCTAGCTAAGGCAACCTTCGTGCCAAAATTTAATCAATTGATTTCGTTACTGTTTAAAAAATAGTCTAATTGGCTGGGCAAAAAATTGCCCGATCTTGAGCAAAAAATTGCCCGGCGGGCAAGAAATTGCCCAATCAGTCAGTCATACCTTAAAAACTTATTTTTTGCTGCTCTATGGTGGCTAAGATTGACCGTCGCAATCCCTCACTTACCGGCACTGGTATGTGTACAGAATATCCAGCGCAAGGTCCCAGGTTAATATGCCGGATAATATGCGAAATAGAGAGCCCGGCAGAGGAATCATGATGAACGCCATAGACATAGGCCTGACCTTGGTGAGCCTTGAACACTGGAGCCTCACCTGCCTCATGGCAACTCAATAGTATGTGTATCAAGTCAATCATATTTGTTGTGTTACTTCTCTGTCTCGGCCAGTTGATAAGTTAGATGGAAGTAGGAGATTGGACATTTTCATGAAGCAAGATTTGATAATCAGCGAACTTTGACTGTCTAATTCATCATCATAGCCCCTGCTACTGCCGTGCTAAACTGCCGATTCGCATTGACATTTAGCGAGAAATATAATTTCATACCAACAGTCCATCCAATTGTTTTTAAAGAAAAATGATAGAAGTAAAATGTTTTACGTTTTTTGCCACACAGAAGTTACGCGCATCGGATATAACAAAAATAGTGGAGGATAAACATTACCCAATCATAGAAATTGGCGGTTTAGAGCTATCTCCAAGCATAAGACTCACATGTACCAACCCTAATATAAACGAGTTTGATGCTGATGATATGTTAGGAGGGTTCTTTTCGGATCTATTCGACTCTATCAATAATGAAATAATAGAAGAGGATGGCAATGTAATTATAAAATCCATTTTTGTCCTACAATTCGATGTTGATTGTCCTATATCACTACATGGCGACGAAATAACCTACAAAGAAGGAGAAAGAGATTACTCATATAAAGTATCACCTTCTTTCTGTAGAACAGACTTTCCACCATTGACCGATTCGATAGAGATTAAATCAGAAAAGAAACTCACAATAGAAGAAGCAGTTAAAGAATTGATAATGTAATGAATGGGTTGATGCGCTTATTACCGGGTAAAGACATCTGCAATAAGGTCGCCTTGAGTTTGAGCATCGATATAAGTACAAGATAGAGTTGGTTTGATAAATTTCTTTTTAAAATTTACTGGGGTTTGGATTAACCTTTCAATCCAAAGCAAGCTTTACGCAAAATTTAATCAATTGATTTAGTTACAGTTTAAGACTTGGTCTAACTGTGTGGCCCCCTTTTCACTCAATCATACCTTAACACTTATTCTTGTTGCTTCATGGCGGCCAGGATTGGCCGTAACAATCCCCGGGGAGTCTTAGCTAATCAACCACTCGCCTGCGTGCAAAAATATCCAAAACAATGCCAGGTAAACTGGTTAATATGCAGGATAGAGAGACTGACAGGGGTATAAAGATGGCCGAAACAGCCAATGCACAGCAAAGCAAATCGCTGCGCCACAAGTCCCGCAGGCAAGGGCGGGAACGGGCGACTTATCGTCTGGCCGAAGAACTTGGCGGCCTGGAAACTCTCAGTGCCAGCTATCATCAGCAGAACTTTGGCCGCCACAGTCATGAAGGCTTCACCTTGGGAATCATAGACAGTGGTGCCCAGCGGTTTTTCCGAAGTGGCGGAGATCATGTTGCCCCCAAACACAGCATCATTCTGGTGAATGCAGATGAGGTGCATAATGGCCGTTCGGCAACAGAAAATGGCTGGTCGTATCGAGCACTTTACCCTACCCCTGAGCAGTTTGTCGAACTGGCACTGTGCAGCAAGCAACAGGTGCCCTGGTTTGCCGAGCCTGTGGTACAGGACCCTCTATTGGCGCACCTGATAGCCATCACCCATGAAGCGCTCAACTATTCGAGTAATCGCCTGCAACGGGAAAGCCTCTTGTACGAAACCCTCAGCCTGTTGATGCTGCGTCACGGTCGGCTGAAGCCCGCTGCAGCTGTCCAGGCAGGCCCCCTGCTGAATAGGGCCAGGCAGTTTCTGGAAGACAGTTGCAGCAGTAACATCTCGCTCCAGGAACTGGCCAATCTGGTACAGCTGCCGCCTTTTGTGTTACTCAGGCAGTTCAGGGCACAATTTGGCTTAACCCCGCACCAATACCAGACTCAGGCAAGATTAATTCTGGCGCGAAAGTTGTTGCGGCTGGGCGCTTCACCGATCCAGGTGGCACAGGACTCAGGATTTTGCGACCAAAGCCATTTGAACCGTCAATTCATCAATCCAAAAATAAACTCTTTTGAATCATAGTGTTATACACCTTAATTTTCTAAGATTGTACTCCTTTCTTGTACCTATTCCAATCAGAATATCACCTTAATTTGGCCACTAAAGCTATCCGCTAAAGGGCTTAAACATCAGTAGGATGATACAAAGTGTTACTGAGATAATACTTTAGTGATATGGACAAAAAGCATACAGCGGATAGCATGATGTTGCACTTTGGTTAATCATAAGGAGTTGATATGAAAAATATAAGTGTGGCAATGGCATTGGTTTCAGCTGTTGTGTTCTCTCAAACCACGTTAGCGAGCGACAATAGACTTTGCCTTACCAACGATACAGAGTTTGTAGCCAGTGGTTACTCCGTGCAGGATGGCATAGACGACCCAAACTTTGACCCAAGTATTGAGGTCCAGGTTACTTATTCAGGGAAGGTTTGCACATCATCACCAAAAGAAGTGAGTACCCTATCAGTTCCAGTTCCAAACACTCCTATTGAAGGAGATAAAAGAACAATCGTGCAAACTCGTGGAGGGTGGGTATATACCTGGGAACAGATCTATACCAGCAGTGGATGGCAGACTACTTTGTTTTCACAACGCTATATTGGTAATGGCAATGGTAAACATGAAGCCCAACGTTAAGTAACAAGTTCTGGGCCGTTCTAGGCCCAGTTTCTTACTTGTTTTTCCCTTCCTGAACAACCATATCTAATGCCCTTGCGAATGTCGGATCTGCCATCATTCGCTTTCCCACAAACTCTATATCGCTTGGGCCGCAATCCATCCCTCTCACTTGTGTTGGTGCCCAGACCTGGGCAAGGTTTTCCAGTTGTTCAAACCAAAACGTTGCTCTTTGCTCTGGGGCCAAGGCCGCTCTGAGCTCATCCCTAATCATACGTTGCCAAATGATGATCTGCTTATCTTGAATGAGCTTCATCTTGTTCCAATCATCCTGGTATGTCGGTGCTTTGGCGTAGCAAAGTCCGGAGACTTCTCTCCAGGCATAAACACGCTTGAGCTGTTCCATCCAATCGTTCGCGTAACTCGGACATGATTGAACAATAACGAGAACAGGAAAGAGGAATAGTCTAATTGCTCTTACCATTTTAGGAATGTCTCATAGTACCAGTGGAGAGCAGGAAACACGTTCCGCCATCCATACCCCTCTTTCCTTGCATAAGCTTCAGACTTCAATCTCCGATCATTGCTAGAACTGATATCACGGATTTGCTTGAAACAACGTTCAGAATGCTCTTTCATTCCCATTCCGTGTCTTGCCCCGAAGATTTTCATTGCATCAATTGTTGTTGTCTTCTCTGATGCAGATGCTGTTGAAGACTCCCAGTAAGTGGCAAAAATACATTCGGTATCATCATGACTGCCTGGAGTAAACTGACGACATTGATAAGATGTCTGTGCAATGATGTTCAACTTGTCTAGCTCCTTCTCAAACTCATCTTCACTAGCGATGTAGTATTTAGACGATGGATACTGTCTTGAAGAAGGTCCCACCAGCAGCCGACATTCCTCACTAAGCTCCAACATTTTGCCAACTGGAACGTAATGAGCCCCCTTATAGACATATGCGTTGAAAGCCACAAACGCTATCAACCCAATAATCACTTTCTTCTTTCTCGTCATAACAACCTCTATTGCTGCTCTCTTGCTATCCGTTGCACACTCGACAGAGATATACCGACACGCTTGGCTATTTCAGGCTTCGGCAGTCCCTCCTCTAACAACGGTATGACTTGGTTTCGTTTAAGCATGGCTGTTGGCTTTCGTCCCTTGTACTTGCCTCGTTGTTTGGCCAAGGCAATCCCCTCTGCTTGTCTCTCCAACATCAGTTCGCGTTCAAAGGTAGCGATAGCACCAACCATCGTCAGCATTAGCTTTCCTGTTGGGGTCCCTGTATCAATTCCCAGATTCTGGATTTGAAGGGAGACCCTCTTCTTCTCCAAGAGCTCTGCTATCTCCAGTAGATGTTTAGTGTTCCGTGCAAGTCGATCCAACTTGGTGACTATCACGACGTCACCTTCTCGGACAAACTCCAACATCAGCTTTAACTGAGGTCGGTCGCCCTCTGCTCCACTAACCTTCTCCTGAAATACCTTGTCGCAGTCAGCTAATGCCTTCAGTTGTGCGTCTAGGCTTTGTCCCGTAGTAGATACACGGGCGTACCCTATTTCGGCCATAGATAACTCCTGTTCAATAGGGCAAGGTACACTGACCAAGCCCTTCAGAAGGTGCAAAGGGACCCATGTGACACGGGGAAAGGGTCCTTCTACCACCGTGTCACACAGGCTTGGTTTAATGACTTTGCATACAGTTAGTTACGGTTCTCTTGATCTCCTTTATCAAGAGGCTCTTCCCAAGCTTCCTCGTCGGACAAATAGCGTTCGGTGAAGGCCTGGATAAGTATCGGCACTATGGTCAGTAGTGCGGCTTTAGCGACCCGTCTGAGTAGTTCGTTAATGATGTTCTCCTTTTGATGGTTGATAACAGGCAGCCAAAGGCTCACCACATGGGTCCATGTAGTGACGAATTGACTGCAATTTGGTTGTTAGGGACGTCTTAGGCTTAGTCCCAAGTGACGGTTAGTTGATAGACACCTAACCCTAGGTAGTAGCGGAAGTTGGATTCCCAAATCCGGTAAAGGCCTCGGAAGTGGTTTAGCGGATACTCCCCCATGTAAGCCTGATACCCTGTTCCATTTGATAGATTGAAGTCCAACTCTTTCTCCAACTCAGGATAAATCTGGCCAAAGAAGGCAAAGTCAGTGATATACACCAAACGCCATCCAGAAGCCGAGTCAGAGCGTTCCAGTCGAATTTCAACCGGGTGATAGCCCCCATGCTCCACTGAGTAATTGGGATCTCGGAAATTGAGGGTTACGCCGTCAGAACATTGAACATTAGGGTGTTCCTCCAACGTTCTCCGTAAGATGCCACTCAGAGTGACATTTACGGGTAGCCACCGGCGGGCTTCGGTCAAATCGATATGCTTACTATCAATCATAACCAGCCCCTCTCTGCAAACGACACCACATCCACTTGCCCGATAACCAGATGATCCAGCACAGACACATCCACAGTGGCCAGAGCGTTCACCAGACGCTCTGTAATACGTCTGTCGGCTGAGGAAGGCTCAGGTATACCTGAAGGATGATTATGGGCAAATATAACCGCTGCGGCGTTCCGTGAAAGAGTCAACTTAACCACCTCTCTGGGATATACAGCAGCGGCGTCTATGGTGCCAAAGAACAGCTCTTCACAAGCAATCAATCGGTGTTGGCTGTCCAGTAGCAGAACGGCAAACACCTCTCTCTCGTACCCCGCCATCCGGAGCATAAGGTAATCCTTTACCAGAGGCGGAGAAGTAAACACCGCTGTTTTGACATTGTGGTCCTGATATCGGGACTCCAGGATGCTTATCGCCTCCCGAATGACCCTCTCTTGGTATTCACCATTGCCTTCATTAGAGGCTGCCGGTTTCATTGTCAGTTGCATAGCAAACCCTTCCTATTGATTTAGTTCAGGTTTCTTATGCCTCAAAGGGATGCGATTGATTAACGGTATAAGGAAGATACTGTCCTGATCCAGCATTATGAAGAAAGCCATTGACATATTATGTCTATAGGAGCACTATAGTGTCCTATAGACACAATAAATCAAACTTTGAGGAACTATAATGATTTCTATAAACTACGATCATCTACTAGTTGATGGCGAGTTCACCCAAACATCCCGGGATGCTCAAATCAAAGGAGCCGACGAAGCAAGACTTCTATTCTTTTCTGTAGAAATAGTTCCTTTTGAAGAAGATCCCAATCGTAAGCTAATGAATCTTCAAGGGGAGATGAAAACAGGAGAACTTCGCAACCGGGAAGAAATTGCACAGTTTCTTCTTTCGAAGGGATTTATTCACGATACAATCCTTGTAACTCGGGACGATAAGATTTATGCATCACATACTAATATAAGTTTCGAGGAACTAAGAATAATAACGTTGCAGATAATCCATTATCAATCAACTGGTACATGGTCTGACGATTAACTACTTTGACGATATATAGCTTTTCTGTGTAACTGATAGTAAGTGTTAAGCTATCAGTTACCAATAGTTGTTTCTAATGAAGATGAGCATACCAAACATTTGGGCTATGAAAGACACAGTCTCAGCTGTCTTACTTATAATTCCCTACAACGTCGAAAGTGCTATCTTAAGTCTTTGAGTTTTCTTTATAAATAGTGATTTTGAAAACGATTCATCACCACTTCATAAAAATGAAACACTTAAGGTAAGAAAAGCTATCGCATAAATTTTGCATATCTAATTTAGTTTTCTTCAAAAGCCCTCTGAATAAGGGGTTTTGATTTCTCTAAATCCTCAAGAGACCTAATGGTCAGCTCTACATTACCAGTCCCCCAATGCCCAATATGAGTGACATCCCGGCTAAAGCCATCCTCCATCGCTATTGATTCAGGTTCCAGTTTCAATAACAGTTGCAACTTTGGATCTTGCTTGGGCAACACTATGATAGAGATGAAGTTCTTCATCCTCCTAAACGCACCGTACAGCTTGAGCTGCTTATAATGGACGTCATCTCCAAGGCTAGCAGCAAAGTCTATTACATTATCGTACAAGAGTTTTAAGGAGGCTGGAGCCAGTTCTAACTGCTCCAAGTGAGTCTTCATGTTATAAGAAGCCCTTTGCTTGGACTTTGTTGATAGTTCGCTCTTTGGGCCTGACAACTGGCCTGACGCAGCCACAACGTTAACTAACTCCAGCATTAGTAAATCATCGGCAAACAACTTATAACGCAGCAGTTCAATGTTGCGATTTATCTGCTGTACAGCATGTTCATCGTACTTGGTAAAGTCTCCAGCGATACATAGAAGACGAGTGCCTTCCCATTCAATACCTTCAGCAGCCTTGGTACCTAATACCTTCATCACCAACAGTTGGAATTCAGCCTGATGATCCAACAACCAATCGAGATAAAACAGCCCTTGATTAATGACGTTTTCATTGGTGTGACGTTTGTACTCTATAATCACCGGGCAACCATTTTCATCTAATCCCAGCGAATCAATACGGCCTCTATGGGTCTTACCAGTGTTGTATTCAGTGGCAAGAAACCGAACTCCGAGGCAAGCCTCCATATTTCTTTCAATCAACTGCTGTAAATCTCTTTCGACCACAGCAGTCTTTCCTTCAAGTTCAGTCACCTCATCTGAGTTACACTTAAACAGCTTGATATCGCTCAATCCTTGTTCCCCTTAATCATAGATACAGGTGAGATAACATCTGAAACAGAGAATGTTACTCTTTAAATACACCAATGATAGACTCACTAACTCCCTTATAGAGAGGAAATCTCACACTAAGCAAGTTCCTTTAAAGTAGGATATATGGTCAATCCAATTGATGTAAAAGCTATCAAATATGGAGCATAAACATCCAGTGACTCTCGGTACCTCACTTGGGCATCCCACCAATGTTTCAGAACCACACATAATGCTAGAATCGAATTCTTGGGGTGTTTAATATTGACAAGATAAACACGCTCAGATTTGTGACTGCCATAGTCATAGCTTAAGTCATATTGAATCTGAGCATTTAGTAGCCAGTTTAATAAGAACCGCTCTTTAAGTGTCGAACTTTCATCCATTCTAAATTCTTCATCATTATACCCTGCGAAACTTGGAGCAATACTAACCATATAACCCTCCTCATGTTCGCTGTACTCACAAGATTGATAAAAGAAGGGATCATCTAAAATTTTGCTAGTCCACTCTTTAAATACTGATCTTTGATAAATGCACGCATACGAGTAATACCTGATCAGTACGAAGCAAGTAGAGAGTAATAGTAGATTTGTAATATTACTGACATTCGCGAAGGTCACTTTAAGGAACGGTGTGCTCGCCTCAGACACCTTGGCACCAGTAAAATACATGCAAATTAATATCATAGACAATCCAACGAGTAATCGTCGTTTATTTGCTAATGGTTTATCGTTATGGATTGTCTCGCTAAGTACGCTCGGTCTCATATTGTTTATTTTTCAGCCAGAATTCTTATGGTATAAGATATGTGAATTAGCATTTTAAGACGATGTTAAATGGGAAGTCTACCAATAGCCCCTTTTACTGACCAGTTGTTATTTCACAGATTTTCCCTATGGACACATCTCACTTCTCCCCCGCAATCTCCCCAAGTTGGCCTATGCCGATTTTGCTTTGGAGCCTGTTTCCCCAAAACCCAAGAGTAGTCAGCATTTTGAAGGATTTAGGGCATTGCTCTGCCAATTTTCTAATGATTTCTTAAAAGTCCCTAAGGGAATAAAGATAAGAATACTTTAGTCAGATTGCCGATTTTTCAGCAGAGGGTCAGGATGGCTGAGTAAGGTATGACATCAACTGACCTACAACTCCGCTAACCCATTGTGATACCTGCGTTATAACCATTTCGAAAATCATGCTTCATATTCATGAATAAATTTCATGTAAGCAAATCTCCAAGTCTAGCTTGCGGTTTTGCCGAATCCTCCTGTAAACGTCATTTAGGGGCTTTCATGGCTTGTCAAAATCGATTAAAACTATAAGTAACAAGGGGGTGACACAAAATGCCCTCTGGGAGATCACTATGTTTAATCAAGATGTTAGCAAGGAGGTGTCGGTACAAGGTAATACAACTGATAACTTCAAAGTGCCCTTTGAGCTGTTGAAGAACCAGTTGGGAAAGACCCTCTTCGAGGTTAGCCGATTGCCAGTCCAAAGTGGATTACTGCAAACCGGCAATATCAGCCTCGCCAAACTGTTGGCCAGGCGTTGTGGATATTCACTAAGAACTGCCAGGCGTCATATCAGGCGTTTGGAACTGGCTGGCTTAATCACCAGACAGACTAGTATCACCGCTGCCGGAATGCAGTCGGTTAACCTTTATCAACGTAGATTCGATTGATGAGGTGTAAATGCCCCAGCAGGCAACCTAGGAAGGTAATCCTGCCGGGGAAGAGCCCAAACAAGGCTCGAAGGCCAAAATAGCAGGTTTTCTCAATAGTTATTTTAATCTGCTGGCCTTAGTTTCAAGGAGATGTCCTTATGACATCATTATGTTCAACTCTTACCTGTAATACCCAACCAACTCTGAAACAGCTTGGATTTGCTGGCATTAAGGCCATGTTCGATCTGCCAGAACTGATTTGCCAGCTAACCGGCAACAACATCAAGCCAACGCAATCCGACTGCTGCCAACTTGACGACGATGTATGCCCCTTCTGTGGTCATAAAGGCTGCTTTAAGATTTACCATACCGACTCTGAAGAGCAGCACTATCACTGCTATTCATGTAATGAGCATGGGGACATCTTTAGCTTTTTAGTAACCTGTAAGCTCGCTAAAAATGCCTCTGATGCCGCCAACAAACTGCTAAGTGGTGAGATTAAAGGGGTTACCATCAACACCCAGCCCCGCCCACAAACCACCAGAGCAGCTCAAGACGTTCCTCAGTTGACCCCGGAGCAGTTGGAGCAACGTCAGGCGTTGCTGGAGGATGCATGGGAGTACTATTGGGAACCCATGATTGAGGAAGACAGCAAGCCGTTATCGTGGCTGATGGCTAAGCGAAAGCTGAGTTCAGACACTTTGATTGACCTAGGAATTGGATACAGCCGCGGTGAACTCTGGCGCCATCTAACAGCTAAAGGATACGATCTTGATGAGCTCTATGATTCTGGACTGGTGCAAAAAGGCCAATTTAGCCCCAGGGATTACTTCCCCAAGGATGTCTACATCTTCCCTCACTATGATGAGCAGAAACACATTTGCCGCTTTACCTTTAAGGATCCCACTAAAGCCAAGCAGTTTCAATTGCCCAAGAAGTACTGGCTGAACGACATCCAGTTTTATGGGCAAGATACAATGGACCGCTCGGGCTGTGTTGCCTTGGTTGAAGGTGAACATGACCTACTGGCTTTGGTAGAGCATGGCTGGCAAGGTCCTGTGCTGGCAACCAATGGCCAGTTGGGTCAGTCACAACTGAATTGGCTCGCTGAACGACTAAAAGATCGGCAACTGATCACCTTCTTCGATAATGATGATGCCGGTAACAAGTATCGAGAACGAGTCGCCGCTCTAGGGTTGCCATCCTTAATCCAAGTGACCTTGCCAGAAGGTGATGGCAAGGATATCGATGAATACCTTCGCGGCGAGAGCCCGTTGAGTCTTGAAGAGTTAGTCAGCACGTGCGGTACGCATTATCCACCAGCGGAAGCCAGCCCAGAGGAAGCGTCGGCAGAGGCTGAAGATACACCAGCAGCCACTGCAAGTATTTGGGACTCCATAGACCCAAACACCTTCAATGACGTTGGCAATGCCAAACGGCTCAGTACTTTATGGGGTCGCGTCGTTGCTTTTGTTCCTGAATTTGGTCAGATGTATCGCTTCAAGTACAACATCTGGGAACCTACAATGGATTCTGAATTACAGGCAGCCAGCGAGGTAGGAAACAATATCATCAAGCACGGTATGATGGAAAAGTGTGCAGCGGCAGCAGCCAATGAGGAGGAGGCTTTCAAACTCGCCGATAAATACATTCAGTTTGGACGCAAAAGCCTAGAGCGTAAGAAGCTGGTGGATATGCTGGAGGTATACAAATCGAGCCACCAGATCAAAGCGAGTACTTTGAACTGTGATCCAATGAAGTTTGGTGTCCGGAATGGTGTCATAGACCTCAATACAGCAAAACTCTTGGCACCAAGCCCAGAGATGTATATCAGCCGCTGTAGTGAGGTAAGCTATGACGAATCGGCTATCTGCCCTCGTTGGGAGCAGTTTATCGATGAGATTACCTGTGGGGATAAGGAGTATGGCCAGCTACTGCAACGGATTGTTGGTTACACTTTAACCGGCCGTACTGATGAGCAAGTGATGTTCTTCTTGCATGGCCATGGCTGTAACGGCAAGAGTACCTTTATGAACATCCTGCAACGACTGATGGGGAGTTACTACCACCAGATAAGCAGTGATGTGCTATTGCAAACCAATGGCAGTGGTAAAGGTCCCAATCCATCTCTTGCCAAGCTGGTGGGTAGTCGGCTGGTGGTGGCCAACGAGCTCCCTGAAGGCTCTCGTATGGATGAGAACTTGGTTAAGTCCATGACTGGGGATGACATCATTGTTGCCAGGCAGCTCTACGCCAAGCATGAGCTGGAGTACAGACCCATGTTCACCCTGATGATAATCGGTAACCACAAACCGGTTATTCGTGATACCAGTCCTGGAATGTGGCGACGGATGATTTTGCTCCCCTTTAACGCCAGCTTTACTGGTAACCAGTTAGACCCAAAGCTTATGGAAAAGCTCTACGCAGAGCTGCCGGGCATCCTCAACTGGGCCATTAAGGGAGTACAAATGTGGCTTGAGCGAAGCATTAAGGGCTCATTACCAGCAAGTATTCAAGCAGGAATTGATGAGTATCGTCATGAGTCAGATCTGCTTGCTAACTTCTTGGAAGAAATGACCATAAGCGAACCGGAGAGCTATATCGCAACAGATGAGCTATACGACGCCTTCCGTCGTTGGGCAGAGAGAGATAGTGACTGGAAGATGACTCGCAACATCATGACTAAGCGGCTAAAGGATAAAGGGTTTACCAAGGTTAGGAAGCAGAACAAGGCCTGTATTCAGGGATTGATGTTAAAACCCAGGATGGAAGGTAACCATGACTTCTACAGCTCTGTTGTTACTGCACTTGAGCCTAAATACCATGCCTAAAGATTGGTAATAAAGTGTACGTCAGGGGGAAGGCCCCCTGACAGCACTTAGTATTCCTAATACATTTGAGGGATTGCTATACGGGGCATCTTATTGATGGCGGTGTGTAGATCTGCGTAGCTTCCATATCTTCTACCAACATTACCGGCATTGGAGTGACCTGTGATTGCATTCTGAATATCCTCCCGCATAACTTGACGGGCCTGGGTAATAAATCGGTGGCGAAACGCATGCAAAGGCTTAAGCTCTTCAAACAATTCGATGTTGGCTTCCTGAAACTTCCGCTTTAAGTACACCGCAACCCCATTGTGAAGCTTACCAGCCGCATTTGCTTTCAAGAGCGGGAACAGGCGACCATGTGGCGGAAGTGATTTAACGTACCGAATGAAACCGAGTTCAATCAATGCATCACATATCGGCACCTTTCTCGCTTCATTATTTTTCACTGACTGCCCTTCTCTAGCGTCACGAATGTGGATGTACCAAAACGAGTTATTAGCCTCTAGTTGCTCGATATCACGAACGTATAGCTGTGCGATTTCTTCAGCTCTAGCACCCGTGTAGGCTAATAGAACGGGTAACCAATAAGGTGCTGCACCATATCGAGCCAGTGTTTTAGGTTCAAGCTCACGAAACATGGATAAGGAGAAGATCCTGGCCACCTCGGATTCTGAATAGCCTCGCTCTCTCAATGATGACTTGGTTTGGGGCTTAGGGGATACACCATGGCACGGATTGGAAGGGATAACGTCTAACCTCACCGCCTCTTGGAAGTATCCTGAAATCAGATTTAACTCTTTCTTAGCCGTAGCAACTGTGATCGTAGCTAGCCCTTGAGCTTTGGCTGCTTTGGCTTGCTCTGCAAAAGGCAACCTTCTGATATCCGCTTTAGGCTTTACTGGGCATGTAATGATAAAGGTAAAGAAGCTCCGGAGCTCAAGCTTGCCAATGCTACCTATAGGTTTATCACCGAAGAACTCAACTGCTCGATTACAAGGTTGCGTCCTATCTTGCAACCATCTGTGTAACTTGAAACCATCAAAAGTCATTCCCTTTTGGGTGTTAACCCATTCAAACAGTTGACGGAGGGTTGACTGGTTAGAGATAGCCCCCTCTGGACTATCTACTTGAGCTCGGTATGACTCGTTTGCATCAGAAAGGACCGTAAATCCCATGTCGGCCAATTCTTGATGAATACCTTTTAGCAGAGTCGACTGGTTAGAAACAGGGTATGTTTGAGTGAAAGGTCCCCGATAGGGCAAGCCTCGTATTGCATCACGACGTGCCACCCCTTCCCTATCAAAAGCCGAACTACAAAACGTTTTACATTGCTTTGCAAGAGCCTTGGCAAGGTAGAGCCTCGGTTTGAAAGCAGATAGACTGAGCCCAGATAGCATCAGGGCTTCATCGATGAATGATGCCATATGTTTAACAAATTTCTTCTCTACGGCTTCCCTGCCATGTACGTAGTAATTGCTGAGAGCTGCTTCTTCAAGCTCCTCAAACAAGTCATGATTGTACTCAACTCCTTCATCAGTCTCCCTGATGTAACGGGCCAATATCTCGGGCTGGTCAAGCCTGGAGGCTTCATAGGTCACCCAACGAGATACGATAGCATCTAAGTCGCTATTACTGATGGTGCATTCTTGCTCTTGGTTAGCAAGCCTGATCCTCGCCGTTGCAACCAACGCTTCCAATTCCGCAACTGCTGCAGATGCCCTTTGCTTTGCTTCTTTGGCATCCTTGGTATCGAGACTGCGTTTTAACTCTGATTTACCTTCAAGGAAGGGTCTGAGTTCGACAGGAATGACCTTCCTGACCTTGTATACACCGGTCTTAGGATCGGGCTTAGGTTGAATCATAAATGCCATCTCTTTTGTACCACCTTTTTGTACCACCCCAAGGTGCCAAAGGTTGGGAACATTGACTTATTCATCCACTATAATTCAAAGTGTTATGATTATAAAAGCAAAAACCTAACCATAAGATCAGAGTCTTTAGACTTGGCAATGACGGATGTATTCGAACCGTCAATTCAAACGGGCATTCGGCACCACTCCGGGCCAATTTGTTCAAACAGAAAAATCATCAAGATGGAGTCAAGATTGACCATTCACAATCAGCAATCATCATGCGTTCAGGAACTTAACCGGGGCCGCGAATTTTTACGGGGTACCCTGGCGGTAATGCCGCTGACTTTAGCTGTTATCCCCTGGGGAATATTGGCCGGCTCGCTGGCACTGGAAACCGGACTCAGCGCCTTAGAGAGTCAAGCCATGAGCCTGTTTGTTTTCGCAGGCTCGGCGCAGTTGGTCGCCCTCGGAATGATAAAGGCAGGTTCAGGCCTACTGGCCATTTTGGTTACCACGGCATTGATTACCTCGCGTCATCTGCTGTATGCCATGGCGATGCGTCCAGCCATCAGCCCTTTACCTCTGCGCTGGCGCCTGACACTGGGTTTTCTGCTCACGGATGAACTCTTTGCGGTTGCCAATCAAAGCAAGGAAAGTCCCCTTAGGCCCTGGTACGCCCTGGGAGCTGGTTTGAGTTTTTATCTTGGCTGGAATCTGGCAACCCTGGCCGGAATTCTTGCCGGCAGCTCTATGGATAATCTCGGCTCTCTGGGACTGGATTTTGCCATCGCAGCCACCTTTATCGCTTTGGTGGTGCCGAGGATAGTCAATGTTGCCACCGCCTTATGTGTGCTCACGGCCATGTTGCTGAGCGTCCTGTGTGAAGCACTGGCTATCCCGGGTGGCCTGCTGATCGCCGCCGTAACCGCCATGGCTGTGGGGTATATCTATCAAAGCCTCTTGGGCAGCAGTCCTGTTAAACCGGTTGAGACAACACAAGATAAAGGCGAGGAGCAGGCATGATTTGGTTAACCATACTGACAATGGCGCTGTTGGTGATACTCAGCCGTTATTTACTGCTTGAGCCCGGGCTGCCGATACGGCTTGGCAAGAAAACCCAGGCTTTCCTTGGCTTTTCAGCGCCGGCGGTATTAAGCGCCATCTTCGCCCCCATAGTGTTTCTGCGAGACGGCGAGTTGCAACTGAGCCTGAGCAATCCCTACCTCAGCTGTGCACTGCTGGCGGCCTTACTGGCACTGCTGACCCGCAACACCCTGCTGACCACTATCGTCAGCATGGCGGTATTTTTCTGGATCTACTGAGGTCTCAGTCAATCACGGCTTTGGTGGCGGCCGCTCCCGACCAGGCCCGCAGCTTGTGGCCGGCAACGGCGTAATAAAGGATCATCCCATAGCAGGGAAGGAGGATCCCGTAGGCGCTTTGATGAGGCACACCCTGATGCACCAAGGCGCCATAGAGCAAGGGCAGCAAGGCGCCACCGGCTATGCCCATGATGAGCAGTGCCGAGGCCACAGCAGTCAGGCGGCCGAGCCCTTCCAGCGCCAGCGGCCAGACAGCGGGCCAGACCAAGGCGTTGGCAAAGCCAAGTAGCGCAAGGTAAAGCAAGGGATCCGGCAGCGGCATTATCCCCAAAGGTTCGAGCAAGAGGCTCGACAGCTGCATGCTGGTTTCATCTCCAAGCATGATCCCCAAAGTAAACACCAACCCAGCCAGCGCCGAGCCCACCAAAGCGCTGCGCTGACTCATTACTCTTGGGATCAAGAGTATGCCGAGCAAATAGCCCAGCACCATAAATCCCATGGTGTAGGAGGTCAGAATGCCAAATTCGGCCACTTTAAGATGCTGGCCATAGAGGCCTATGCTGTCACCGGCAATCACTTCGGCACCTATATACATAAAGAGAGTCAGTGCTCCGAGAATAGCCTGAGGATAGGCCAGAATGGCGCGCCAATCTGTTCTCGGTACCAAGCTGTCACAGCTTTTGACCTGGCAGCCCTGTTCAAGTTGCAGTTCGGGCAGAGGCGAAAATCGCACATACAGCAGCAACAGAGCCAAGACAACCGCCATCGCCAGGTAAGGCTGCACCAAGCGGGCAGACAGTTGCTCCAATGCCGCAGTGCGCTCAAGCTCACTGAGCTGTGCCAACGCTTCCGGCGTAAAAGCATCCATACCTGTCAGCACCCAGGCACTGAACACCAAAGGAACAATAAAACCGGCGCCCTTGTTGACCACGCCCATACAGCTGATCCGCATGGCGGCGCTTTCTCGCGGACCAATGCAAACAATGTATGGATTGGCCGCGGTTTGCAGTATGGTAAGGCCGGTTCCCAGAACAAACAACGCCAGTAAAAACAGGCCAAAGGTGTGGCTCAGCGCCGCAGGGATAAACAGCAGTGCGCCACTCGCCATTACCCCAAGGCCAATCTGTAGCCCGGCACGGTAACCGAAACGGGTCAACAGCCCGGACATAGGCAAGGCCATCACGAAGTAAGCGATATAGAATACAAAGGCCACAAGATAAGCTTGCAGCTCATTGAGTTCACAGGCGATTTTCAGAAAAGGGATCAGTGCACCATTGAGCCAGGTTACGAAGCCGAATACAAAAAAGAGTATTCCAATCAGCACCATGGGCAGTAAAGTACCGCCTCCTCTATTCAGGGTGTTATTGTCCATTGTCGGCATCTCCTCTTGTTATTGTTATTCTCTGTCAATGATTATCCAGCTGCTGCCAAGGACAGATGTCCCTTGAAGCTGCTTATTTTTCAAACGCTTTTGCTGCGAACTTCGGCGCCCGCTGCAAGCCTGCCGCCTTGCCAGCGCTTTGACTGATACAGGGCATCGTCAAGCAGCAGCAAGTCAGCCCGCATGCCTTCGGCCAACATGCCTCTGTCATTCAGCCCGGCAAAAGCGGCTGGAGTACTGCTGGCCATGGCAACGGCCTGCTCCAGCGGGATCCCCAGCACCTTGACGGCATAGCGAACCGCCGTTGTCATCTCCAATACTGAGCCGGCCAAAGAGCCGTTGAGATCCCTGAGCTCAGTACCGCGGCGCACAACTTTACCGCCGAAAAATTCAAACTCCTGCTCTTCAGAGCCCACAGACGACATGGCATCTGTTACCAGCATCAAACGTCGACTCCCCTTGGCACGCCAGGCGAGAGTGGCGCTGACCGGGTGCAGATGATGACCGTCGAGAATAATGCCGCAAAATGCCCTTGGGTCACTGAGCGCCGTTCCCACCATGCCGGGAGCACGCGACTCCAGCTGTGACATGCCGTTATAAAGATGGGTAAAGCCGCTGGCTCCGGCATCCAGCGCCGTCATCACGGTTTCGGCATTGGCATTGGAATGCCCCAACGACACTCTGACACCGAGCGCCACCAGGCGGCGAACATCTTCAGGCCCTACCCTCTCGGGAGCCAGAGTCACCACACAAACACCCAGTTGGGACACAGCCTCGGCGTAGAGCGCCAACTCAATATCGCCAAGCTCTCTTAAGCGTGCTTCACTGTGGCACCCCTTACGCTCCAGTGACAGATGCGGCCCCTCAAAATGGATCCCGGCTATGCCGTCAAGACCGGCTTCCCTGGCGCTGATGGCCGCCGCAAGTGCCGCTTGCATTACCCTGATATCGTCGCTGATAAGCGTCGGCAACATGCTGGTGGTGCCGAAACGGCCATGGGCGTCCAACATCAGCTTAAGCGTCTCAACGCTGGGCTGCCGGTTGAACATGCGGCCACCACCACCGTTGACCTGAGTGTCGACAAAACCGGGAACCAGAAGGCCTGCATAGTGAGTTGCCGCCTCACCTTCCTTGGGCGCCTTGGCAATGGTATGAATACGGCCATCGACTATCCGCAGCCAAACCTCACTACTGCGGCTCATTTGCGGCCCGAGCAGGGCACCATAGGCACCAATCCAGAACGGGGCCTTGTCAGTGTTGCTGTTCATGCCAGCCTCCGGTCAACAGGGTATCCATATCCGCTACCTGCTCGTTGGCGCTCACGCTATTGCTCTGTTCCACTCTAGTCGCCAGCGCCTTTCCCAGCATGGCGGCGCCGCGAACGCCACTGGCGGCGCCGAATTGAGCGGCGCAAAACTCGGGCAACTGCACCCCATTGAACATATGCCTGGCGGTAGCCTGCGGCAGCGCCGCCAAAATTTCCGGCACTTCGCTCAAGCCGCCGCCGAAGACAAAGATGTCCGGATCCAGACTGAGGATCTGTCCGGCCAACACACTGCCCAGGGCATCCAGATAAGCATCGAAACTGCGTTTGGCTATGGCATCACCGGCGCGCAGCGCCGCCAGCCAAGCGTATGTATCACCCTCGCCGCCAAACTCCCGGTAGATACGACCAAGGCCTGTGCCCGAGACATAGGTTTCGGCGCAGCCTTTAAGGCCACAGCCGCAATCATAAAGCGGCAAGCCATGGCGCAGCAGCACGCTGGCCGCCATGCCCTGATGGCCGAACTCGCCGGCCAGACAGTGGGCGCCGGTGATAAGCCGCCCTTCGATACAGATCCCGCCGCCAAGCCCGGTACCGAGTATGAGCCCAAGTACTCTGGCATGATCTTTCCCGGCTCCCAGTAAGGCTTCGGATAGGGCGAAACAACGGCAATCATTGCCAAGGGCCACTGGACGCGACAACAAGGCGCCCAGATCTTCGGCCACTTTACGCTGATTGAGGCAAGGCACATTGCTGGAGACCACAGTGCCATCGGCGCGGATCACCCCGGGCAGGGCTATCCCCACAGTGCCCGGGATGCCGGACTCGGCCGGCCAGCGCCTGTCGGCCTCGCTTATCTGCAAGGCGAGTGAGGTCAGAAAGCTCTGATAATCGTCACCCTGAGTCGCAATGCGCCATTTATCCAACAAACGCAATTGTGGACTGAACACCGCCAGTTCTATCTTGGTACCACCGATATCCACACCGTAGTACATGGCTCAATCCTCTGTGTTATCCAGGCTGCCGGGCCGAGTATAAACCGCAAGCGAATGCAGCTTCACCCCCTGCACCACTCTATTGACCTGGCCACTGGGACAGGGATTATCCGGTGACACCCCAAGCTCCAACGCCTTGTAAAATGCAAGTAGCTGACAGTAAACAATAAAGGGCAGTGTCAACCAAGCCTCTTCCAGACTGGCCTGACCATCTTGGGCCAGAGCCTCTTCACTCAGATAACAGATATCCAGCGCCCGCTTATCGGCGCGCAGCTCTGCCAGAAGATCCAGATCATAGGCTCTGGCATAGGGCTCAGAGCTGCCGAGCAGCACTATCTGGGTATCTTCATTCACCAGTGACTTGGGGCCGTGACGAAACCCCAGCGGACTCTCAAAACTGCTGATCACTATACCGGCCGTCAGTTCAAGGTACTTGAGCGCCGCCTCCTGAGCCGCCGCCTTGAGTGGCCCAGCGCCGAGAAACACTATCCGCTTGCAGCAATGGCCCGCTGTTTGCTGCACCCCGTCGAGCCGGGTTTCGAGCAGTTGCTCCGTCAGTGTCAGCACCCTGGATAGCGATTTGTCTTCCTCGGCAAACAACAGCAGGGTCGCCAGATACATACAACTGAAGCTGCTGGTCATGGCAAAGCTGCGGTCGTGGCTGTCTTGGGGCATCAACCACAAACAAGCCTTGTGACTGTGTTCGGCCGCATAGCTGGCCAAGGCTCCCTCAGGGTTACAGGTCAGCAGCAGATGACTGACATCTGTCAGCAACTCATCGGCCAACGCCATCACAGCCAGGGATTCAGGGCTGTTTCCAGAGCGGCCATAGGAGACTATCAGAGTCGGCTGCAATGGGTTGAGATGCAGCCTGGGGTGAGAAACAATATCCGTGCTGGACAAGGCTTCCACCCTCTGGCCCGGCAATCTGAGTTGCCGCTGTAAAGAGGCTGCCAACGCCTCGCCGATATAAGCCGAAGTACCCGCGCCGGTGAGAATAATCCGCAGATTGTCCTTGGCCAGCAAGGGATTGAGAAAAGCGCTGAGCTGCGCTTCCCTGTGTTTGAAATCGGCCTGTAATTCGCGCCAGAGAGTCGGCTGCTGGGCTATCTCGGTCGCCGTCCATTTGCCACTCTCCGGCGCTTGCCAAAGCGGGTTGGCGGCAGATTTTGGATACAAGTGGGTCTTTGATAGGTCACTGACTTGCATTGATTTATCCTTCGATGGCAGCAGGCTGACAGGCGCTGGCATAACGGTTAAGCACCAGGCCGATATGATGGAGTACCAGCTCAATCGCCGTGGCAGGCAGCTCGCCTCTGACCACGGCCGGATAGGCCAGCGGCAGATATTGGCTGATAAGAGGCTCGGGAATGGGGTTTGCCAGATTGGCCAGAAGCTTGTCTATGGTCAGTGACAATTCGGGCCAATAGTAGCGGATCCTGTCACTGTAACTAAATCCCAGTTGCCAATCCCGCAGCGCAGGATCTGTATAGAACGACTGCCAGTATTTGGGCTCAGACAGCATCTTCTGCTCACACAGTGCTCTAAGCCCTGAGCGTTTCGCCGCCGGCACCAGCAAGGCCTCTATATGATCCAGGGCAAACAGCCCCTCGCGCAGGGCAAAAGTCAACTGCGGCCCCACCTTGAGAATGGCAAAATGGCCGGCCACCAACTGGGCGTAATGCTCCGGCAGTTGATAATCTGTGGAGTGGGCTTCAAACACCAGGTTGGGCTGCTCGCGAATAAAGCGGCTCTGCTCCTTGGTGAGCGTATCATCATACTGATGTACCCCGGCATTGCCGAACTCCACCCCCGGCTGCACCACCAGCGCAATCACCCGCTGCCAAACCTCCTCCCCAAGCCCTTTGGCGGCAAAGGCCTGTTTGTGGGCGCTAATGGTGTGTTTCATCGCCGCGACCGGGGTGACCTGCAGCCCCTCCTCCAGCGAACTGACACCACCGGGAGCGGGTACTTCAGTGCCTATCACATAACAAAGCTGTTGCCCCGGCGCCTTGGCCGCTTCTGCGGCGCGGCACAGTCTGGCGGCGCGCGCGGCAATCACCTCATCGGCAAGGGGCGTTTGTTCCTGATGACAAGCCATGCTGGCATCCAGATGAATTTTACAAAATCCCGCCTCGACATAGGCCCGCACCATGGCTTCGGCCTCGGCCATCGCCTGCTCGGCAGTCAGGTGTTTCCAGGCCACCGGCCCCAGGTGATCGCCGCCGAACAGCAACTGCGCTTCGGCAACACCTTCACTTTGGGCCAGGCTCTTCACAAAGGCGATAAAATCGGCGGGGGTCATGCCGGTGTAGCCGCCGTGCTGATTGACCTGGTTGGCCGTAGCCTCAATCAGCAAGGGCGCCCGTTGCCGCGCCGCATGACGCAGAGCGGCGCGCAGTACCAGCGGCTGGGCCGAACAGACGGAATAAATCCCCGCCTGCTGCCCGGCCTTGTTGGCCTCAATAATGGATTTGAGTGCAGACATGCTTACCTCAACCTACAATGCCAAGCGGTTTGGCGCTCTGCCACACGCCACGGGTAAAGTCGGGGAAATCCTTGGAGTTACCGCGATCGGCCACTGAAGCCGCCGACAGAGGCTGCACCGCCGACCAGGCCGCACCGTCATACACATCCTGATCCAGCGGCTCGCCGTTACGCAGGCAGTAGATCATCCGCCAGCACATTAAAAAGTCCATGCCGCCATGACCGCCGTTCTTTTCGGCCGCCTCGCCCATCTGCAACCACAGCGGATGGTCATACTTGGCATACCACTGGGTCATATCCTGGTCCCAATGGTGGAAGCTGCCACTGCCGCCCTGCTCCAGTGCTATGCGGTTGGGGAAACCGGCAAACATCCCATTGGTGCCCTGAATCAGGTTATGGCGGCTGTAAGGACGCGGCGTTGTGGTGTCGTGTTGCACCATGATGGTTCGGCCTTTAACCGTCTTAATAAGACTGGTATTGATATCGCCGCAGATATAGTTGAGCTTGTTGCGGGCATGGTCGGCGGGGAATTCACGCTTGGCATAGGCTGCGCGCCCAAGCGACGGAGAGCTCATGGAAGTGAGATAGTCGAACCTGTCCCCGCGGTTGATATTCATGTACTGGGACACAGGCCCCAAACCATGGGTAGGATACAGGTTACCGTCAATCAAGGCGTGATACTTGGTGCGCCAGGAGCCCGTCTTGCGATCTATCTCCTTCATCTGCCAGCGCAGCTCGTGAATATAAGCGGCCTCACCGTGCAGCAGTTCACCGAACAGCCCCTGGCGTACCATGTTGAGCACCATCAGCTCGTCGCGACCGTAGCAGACGTTTTCCATCATCATGCAGTTGCGCTGGGTTTGCTCGGCTGTGTCCACCAGATCCCAGAGCTGCTCCATGGTGATCCCCATAGGCACTTCAACAAAGGCGTGTTTGCCGGCCAGCATAGCCTCTTTGGCCATGGGGTGGTGCCATTCCCAAGGTGTGGCAATGACCACTATGTCCACATCCTGGCGTGCCAACAATTCACGATAGGCGTGTTTGCCCTGGGAATAATAACCGGGCTGGGCCAAGCCTGCGTCACTCATTACCTTCTTGGCACGTTCTATGACCAGGGGATCGGTATCGCAGATAGCTGTTACCCTGGCACCTTCTATGTTGTTGAAATGGTGAATAAACCCAACACCTCGCTCACCGACGCCGATTAGCCCCACCCGCACTTCGGCCATTTTCGGAACCACCAGCCCCATGACAGAGCGGCCACTGGACTTGGGTGCCAGTGCAGATGAACCGGCATTGGCGGCGCAGCCAGCCAGCGCCGAGGCAGCAGCTGTGGCCACCGAAGCTTTCAAAAAGGAACGACGATCAAAACCAGACATAACTTCTCCCCTTGTTATTTGTTTTTATCTATCAGGTGCAGCTGCACCCCTTGCTTGGTGAGTTCTTCCACATAGCGCTCGGGAATGCCGCTGTCGGTCACCAGTTGCTGGATCTGCCGACTGGCACAAATTACATGAAACGCCTGTTGGTCGAATTTAGATGAATCGGTAACCACTATTATCTCGCTGGCAATCTCACACATCATGCGGTTGAGACTGGCTTCCTTCTCAAAATGGGTGGTGAGACCTGCCTTGAGATCAAAACCATCCACCCCGAGGATCAGCTTGTTGAAGTTGTAATCCCTGAGGCTCTTCTCGGCGATAGAACCATAGAAAGACATCGACTTCTTACGCAGCAAGCCGCCGGTGAGCATCACCTCAACGTCGTCGGAACGCGCCAGCTCAGTGGCTATGTTAAGGCCGTTGGTCATCACAATAAGATCTTGATGTTCAAGGAGGTTGGCCGCGACTTGCTGGGTAGTGGTGCCCGAGTCCAGCAACAGGCGGTCGCCATCATTAACCAAAGAGGCCGCCACCTTGCCCAGCTCCTGCTTCAGTGCCGAATAGCAGTGGCCCTTCTCTTTCAGTGACAGTTCACGAATAAGGTCGGAGTTGACCATGGCGCCGCCGCGGGAGCGCACCAACAATTGCTTTTGATCCAATACCGCCAGATCCGAGCGTATGGTGACTTCCGAGACCCCGAAGCGATTTGCCAGCTCGGTGACCGACACCTTTCCCTGTTGCTGGGTCAGCCGGACTATCTCCTGCTGCCTCTCAATAGTGTTGAGATTATTCACTGCACTCTTCCTGTTTTGTTTGTTGCGCTCTGGAGCAGGTGAACCTGCACTGGCTTTCGAAAGCTTTCAATCTACTAGCAACGTCGTCAAATCATAACAACAATTCTTATACCACAACGACTTAAGCCAAAACCAACAACAAACTTTCACTTTCAACTAGCTAAACTATGCACCAAACCGAAAACAATTAAAAGACATTTTACATTTTTTTATTGATCACCCAGAGTTTTTAACGCTATAAATAAGCAATCGAAAGTATTTCGCTGTTTCTAATGCTTTCGAAAAACAACAAAAGCGAAAGGCATTAAGCCTGATAAAAACAAACAGCGGGGAACCCATGAAGCTCTTAGCCACCCAACCTGCCCTAATTGCCCTGGCAGTTGCCAGTGCGCTGGCAACACAGCCGGTTACGGCCAATGACGAGTCCGACAAGGAAAACAAGGCTCAAACACAACAAAACTCAGCTCAACAGCAGGATGCTGAGCTGGAAAGGATCCAGGTAACGGGTATCCGCTCAGCCATTAAGGAGTCGCTGTTTCTGAAACAGAATGCCACCGCAGTGGTGGATCTTGTGGTGGCCGATGACATAGGCAAGTTTCCGGATGAAAACCTGGCCGAAGCACTGCAACGTATTCCCGGGGTGACCATTACCCGCAACGGCGGCGAGGGACAGAACATACTGATCCGCGGCCTGGGGGACGGCTACAACATCACCACCCTCAATGGCCGCAAGCTGGCGTCGGACAACGCCGGGCGGGACTTCAACTTTGACACCATAGCCTCGGAGCTGGTCAATGTGCTGGCGGTTTACAAGTCTCCCGAAGCACGGCTCACCGAGGGAGGCATAGGGGCAATTGTGGATATTCAGACCCGCAAGCCTTTGGATTTGGACGGTTTTACCCTGCAGGCCTCGGCCAAGGGTATCTATGAGTCGCGCACCGAAGACCTGCATCCGCACGCATCTCTCATCATAGGCGACAAGTCCGATGACGACAGTTTCGGCGCTCTGTTTTCCGCCGTTTACTCCAAGAAAACCCTCAGGGCCGACACCTATTCCGCCGATGGTTTTTTCGATGAAGAGGAAGGCTGGGGTGTCGACAGCGCCGGGGTGCCGGTAGACACCAACGGCAATGGTGTGATTGATGAAGGCGAAATCTACGCCTCCAAAATACCAAGCTACATGTACTATGCCAACGCCCAGGACGTACGCGAACGCATCGGTGGCACCCTGGCGCTGCAATGGCGGCCTCTGGATAATCTGGATGTCAATTTCGATGCCCTCTACTCTCGCTACAATACCGATGGACACAAATACCAGATAGGGTTTGTCAACTATGACGAGGAGTGGACACCGGGTACCCCGCTGTTCAGCGGTGCGCAGTTCGATGAGCTGGGGCGAGTGGTTTCCATGCGCCAGCAGGGCGACAACACTATGGTGGAGCTGCTTAACCTGAGCACACCGCGCAAGACAGACACCTACCAACTGGCACTGAATACGGCGCTGTTTATCACCCCCAATTGGTCGGTCACCGCCGATCTTGCCTACTCGGCCGCCAAAAACAAGAACAAGGGCGACAATCGCTTCATCGTCGCCCGCGGCTTTGTCGACAGCATAGATATCGACTACACCAATGGTCAGATGCTGCCGGATGTGGTGATAGGCCCGGGACTCACCAGCGAGCAGACCTATGGTGCCCACTACAGCCTAAACAGTGGCACAGGCGTGGATGACAAGGTAACGGATCTTAAGCTGATGACCCAGTATTTGCCGGAAAGCGGCTTTATCAGCAAGCTGGATGCCGGGATAAACTATGTCAAACAGGTCAAGAGCCAGAATGAGTTCAGATCGAAAAACCCCAGCCAATTCAGTCGCGGCGGCTACTATCTAACCCGCGACGGTTATGCTTTTGACGGCTCGGGAGTCTTCACTCAAGGCGAGTTTGAGCTGTTCCAAATTCCGGGCAATGTGTTTGTGCCCGCCAACTTCGATAACTTCCTCGACGGCGAAAACAGCATCTCACCGGATCCCTGGCCCAGCTTTGACTATGACAAGTTACTGGAATACTACCGCTCCATCAACAGCGATGCCGCCAATGAGGCCATAGTAGCCAGTGCCAATCAGGCCGGTACTTATGAGGTAAGCGAGGCTGTGACCTCGGCCTATGTGCAGATAACGATTGAAGAGCTGCTGTTCGATCTGCCCTATATGCTCAATCTGGGGGTCAGGGCCAGTCGCACCCAAGTCGATTCCGAAGGCTTTGGCTATGACTTGAGCAAGGTAGTGCTGGATGATGCCGGTCAGCCGCTCAACGATGACTGGCGCACTGTCAGCCCGGTAAACTACAGCGACAGCTATACCAACATATTGCCAAGCCTCAACTTCAAGCTGAACCTGCAGGACGATCTGCTGCTGCGCATCTCGGCCGCCGAAGTATTGAGCCGCCCGTCACTCTACTCGCTCAGAGTCTGGGCCGCGCCCAACTTCACCAGTCAGGAGCAGGGCTTACCAACTCTGGTGCGCGGTAATCCCGGGGTTGAACCCGAGCAAGCCAAACAGGCGGATCTGGCGCTGGAGTGGTATTACGGCGACAGCAGTTCACTGAGCGGCGCCCTGTTCATCAAGGATATCGACTCCTTTATCTCTGATGAAAAGACCCCCATGGAGGTCGATGGCAACCGTTACCTGGTAAGCCAGCCGGTTTCCGGACAGTACGGTGCCAAAGTGCAGGGCTTTGAAATTGCCTGGCAACAATCCCTCGAACAGTGGTTGCCTGAGCCGTTCAACGGCTTTGGCTGGCAGCTTAACTACACCTATGTGGACAGCAGTTATGACGATCCTGAGCTGAAAGCCAAGGATCTGCCCTTCAAGGGGATGTCCGAGAACTCCTACAATGCCGTGCTCTACTATGAGCAGTATGGTTTGCAGGCGCGCCTTGCCTATAACTGGCGCAGCAAGTTCCTGGTGGATCCGGATGCCTGGGGCGGCCCGGCCTGGATAGACGACTACGGCCAGTTGGATGCCAGCATCAGCTACGACATCACAGACAACTTGACCCTGTTCAGTGAAGCCTCCAACCTGACCAACAACCGCTACTCCGGTTACATCAAGCGCGAAGATCAGGTGAATTATCTGGAACGCTTCGGTACCCAGATAGCCGTGGGTATTCGCGGCAGCTTCTAAAAACAGAGTTTGGGTGAAAGGATAACGCCTTCCGCCCAAACTCCATGTCGGCCCGGGAAACCGCCATATAGCCTGGGCTGACATCTTTCAAGTTAATCCTTCAAGCCGATGATTCTTAATTAAAAGCTACTCTGTTGCTCCCAAGTCACCCACTTGCTTAACAAGCAAAACCTGGGTTAGTCTCTAGCACTCCTTTTAACACCCGGCTGACAAAAGTAGACGCGATTCAGCCGACTCAGCATCCGGCATAGAAGGCCGGCTTCAAGGAATTGGCCGGGCGGTTAATCCCAAGCACTTCCCCCAAAATCAAAGGACTCGAAAACTGTGATCACCTGCTATATCAAATACGTCATCAAACCCAAGCAACTGGCCGAATTTGAACGCTACGCCAAAATGTGGATCCCCTTGGTGGAAAAGTTCGGCGGCACCCATAATGGTTATTTTCTGCCGAGCGAGGGTGCCAGTAATATCGCCCTGGCTCTGTTCACCTTCCCGAGCCTGGCAGAATACGAAAGCTATCGCAATCGAGCCAAAGACGACCCTGAGTGTCAGGCGGCGCTGGTATTTGCCGAACAAACCGACTGCATTGAAAGTTATGAGCGCAGCTTCTTTCGGCCAGTGCTCGGTTAAGGAGAACGAAGATGCCTTCAAGCTTGTTTGCCCCGACACTCGAGACTTCGAGACTCAGGCTGCGGCCGCTGCAAGTGCAGGATGCCGATGCCCTGCTGGCGATATTTTCCGATCCCGAAGTGATGAAATACTGGAATACCGCTCCCTGGACCCATAGCAGCGACGCGCTGGATTTTATCTCTGCCGCCAAACAAGGCATGACCAGGCAAGAGGGCATCACCCTTGGCATATTCCAGCGGGATACCTGTGAGCTGCTGGGGAAATGCATGTTGTTCAGCTATGACAGCGGCTCCAAACGGGCTGAGATAGGTTTTGGCCTGGGCAAAGCCGCTTGGGGCAAAGGCTATATTCAAGAGGCCGGCGAAGCCCTTATCGACTATGGCTTCAACACGCTTAAACTCAGACGCATCGAGGCCGAGATAGATCCCGGCAACAGTGCATCGGCCAAGGCTCTGGATAAACTCGGCTTCATCCGGGAAGGTTTGCTGCGCCAGCGCTGGCAAATCAATGGTGTTATTTCAGATTCGGCGCTCTATGGGCGACTGGTCAGCGACTGACCATGGCTCTGCATCAGGCAGCGCAGAATGGTATCGGCTGTTTGGTGCCGGTGAAGCTATGGCGCAAATGAGTGAAACAATAAAAGGACTCGATAGTTTGGATAGTTTGGATAGTTTGCTTGATACGCTGAGGATGCTGAAGAAGTACCAAGACGATTTATACTGCAATCCACCGGCAACAGAGGCGCAAATCGATCAGTTGCTTAATGTCTGGGAGTCGATTCCACCAGATTTACTGCCCAGCGACTATTTGGATTTGCTCAGGTATGCCAATGGCATCCAAATTAACAATGTCACCCTTAACTCAATCGACGAACTATTGCACTGCAGCCTGGAGCAGGATGACTTTTTACAGCTGGGCCATGAAGGCAACCTGGACAGCATAGTGTTTCACCTCCCCAGTGCCGAATACCGGGTAGTGAATTTTTTCGACTTACGGGAAACCTTTGAAAGCTTTGATTACCTGAAAGATTTGATAGCTTACCTGTTGCGGGAGCAAGGAATAATGTCTTAGGGGAACTGACATTTTGAATGTTCAAAGTTGGCTTTTCACGCCGGCGCCCTGTCGGTCAAGCGTCAGTAAGATCAGCTTTCGCCCTGGCTTTGCTCCTGTCTTTGATAGTCATCCTCCATACGGCGGACAAAGTCCTCCATCTCCTGGCCCGGGGTAATGGGGAAACGCTCCGGCAACTGTGACAGATTAACGATACGGTCGACCCGAAAGGAGCGAAAGTCGTCTCTCAGTTCACACCAGGCCAACAAGGTCCAGGTGCCGCGCCAAAAGTAGATAGCCAGCGGCCTTATTTTGCGCTGACTGGCGCTGCCTTTTACATCCTGATAGTCGAGCAACACAAAGTGGCGCAGCCTGGCGGCGATACGCAGTGGGTCAAGATAAACAAACTCTTGCTGATCCAGATAAAAGTCCGGTGAGAACATCAAACTCTGCAGCGCCCGCAAACGCTCAGGCACCACGGCTTCGACCTTGATAAGCGCCTGTTTGGCCGCCTTGCCCAGCTCATTGCCGCCCCAGGTCTGCACCATGCGGATCCCCAGTTGAATCGCTTCCAGTTCGGCCTCATTGAACATCAGCGGTGGGACACTCACCTCCTGACGCAGCAGATAGCCAAGCCCGGCCTCCCCTTCGATGGGGATACCACTGAGACAGAGATCCTGAATATCCCGGTAGATGGTTCTGACAGAGACTTCCAGGCGCTCGGCCAATACGGCCGCAGTGGTCAAACGGCGGTGGCGCAGGATCTGCACTATCTGAAACAAACGGTCGGCGCGGCGCATGACTTAATACCATTCCTTATAGATGTTTGATTTGAATTCCAAAGTTTGGCTTGAAACGCCTGGCTTACAGCACAGACCAATGACGATTTATCCCTATACACCATGCATTGCCCTACTAGCCGGCCACCCTTTCATTCTTGCCGGCTGAGTAAACGCCTATGCGCTATGGTATTCATTCAAGCAAAGACCGACATTGCGTCGGTCCCGATAAAGATAACAGCGCTGAGCTTACAACTGCATGGCCCACAAGCCAAGTCGGTTGCCTTCGGAATCGGCTATTTGGGCACAATAGCCGCATTCACCTTCCTTGATGGGCATGGGTGGCAAGAGGATTTGCACACCCTGTGCTTCCAGCTGACCTATGGTGGTACCCAGCTTGTCACCCAGGTGGAGGTAAACCACGGATGCCGTCATTGAAGGGGCCATCTGCGGGTGTTTAATCAGCCCAAAGCAAGCGGTATCACCACTGGTGCGGCTGACGCTGACATACTCACACTCAGGCATAGGGTCTTCGCTGCAGTGCAGCCCCAGCACCTCTTGATAAAAACGCTTGGCGCGAGCCATATCGGCAACCGGGATCTCACTCCAGACCAAAGGGATTTCTGCTGACATTTTCACATCTCCATGTTGATTCAGTTGTGGCAGGAGGACCATCCTCCGCCGTCCTGACAAGCTTGGCTCTCAGGACGAAAACAAGTATGCACGGGTGCTGCTGACAACCTGTTGTCAGTAGTCTGAGCGAAAACACCAATAAAATTCGCATGGGAATAAGCAGATCAAAACGACAAAAGGCCCGCAGTGCGGGCCTTTTTCTATCTTCTCAGCGGTTTTCCGGGCAGTAGGTTACTTGGGCAGTGACGCCTGATGGCCGCTGACGAAGGCATCCAGCGCGGCTCTGGCCCGGCTTTCGGCATCTGCCAGGCTGTCGCTTGCCTGCATAGGCTCAACCACCTCGTAATAACACTTGATCTTGGGCTCGGTTCCCGAAGGCCGCACTATCACCCGGGCACCGCCTTCAAGGTGGAAGGTCAGCACATCACTGGCCGGTAATTCGATGATCTCCCGCCGCCCATCGGCGTAACGCCGCTCGGCCGATTTGAGATCCTCGGTCACCAATACCGCCATGCCCGCAATGGACTCGGGAGGATTGGCCCGCAGATGGGCCCCGATATCCGGCGTCCCCGGCTTGAGCGCTATGCTCACCTGAGTATTGAGGTGTAAACCATAGTCGCGATAGAGTTCTTCCAGTCTGTCCCAGATGGTTTTGTCCTGTGCAGCCAGCTCGGCCGTCAGCTGGGCAAAAGCCACCAGCGCCGACAGGCCGTCCTTATCCCACACCATGCTGCCCACTGTATAGCCCAGCGCCTCTTCATAGGCGAACAGGAATTTATTGCTGTCGCTCTGGCGCTGCATACCAACATTGGTGAGCCACTTGAAACCTGTGAGCGTGGTATAAAACTCACCGCCCTTGGCCTTGGCGATTTTGGAGAGCAAGGTTGAAGAGACTATGGTGGTTCCCAGTAGACGCTGATTGGCCGGCGCCTTGGACAATAGATAGTGGCCCAGCAAGGCCCCCACCTGATCGCCGGTGAGCATTTGGTACTCACCATCATCACGGCGCACTGCTACCGCCAGCCTGTCGGCATCCGGATCGTTGGCACAGGCCAGCAGCGCCTGATGCTGCTTGGCCTCGGCGATCACCAGATCCATGGCGCCCTTCTCTTCCGGGTTGGGGAACTTAACCGTTGGGAAGTCACCGTCCGGTTTTTCCTGGGCAGCGACAGAATAAACCTGAGTAAAACCGGCATCCTTGAGCACTGTCTTGGCCATTTCTGCGCCAACACCATGCATGGCGGTATAGGCCAGGCTCACCCTTTCGGGCGCCGTTTTGTGCTGCAAGACATCGGCATGGAACACACCGCGGCGATAGTCCTGATAGAAATCATCCTGCAGCCAGATAAGTTTGCCCTGCTTGGTGGCTTCACTCTGCTCCAGCCAAGGCAGCTCTTCGTTGGCAGCCTTATCTATGCAGGCAGCAATACCTGAGTCATGTGGCGGAATGATCTGCGCGCCGTTACCCCAATAGACCTTGTAGCCATTGTATTGCGGCGGGTTATGGCTGGCGGTCACTACGATGCCGGCGGCAGCTTCAAAGTGTTTCACCCCAAAGGCTACCAGCGGCGTGGCGGCCACTTTGGCGGTGAGTCGCACCTTAATCCCCATGGCGGTCAACACGCTGGCGGCATCATGGGCGAAGGTACGTGAATCATGGCGGCCATCGAAACCTATCACCACACCGCGGCTGGCGGCATCTTTAACCTGGGCGAGCAGATACTGCCCCAGGCCCGCTGTGGTTTGGCGGATAACCAAACGGTTCATCCGCATTGGACCGGCGCCGACCACGCCCCTGAGACCGGCGGTGCCGAAGGCCAAACGGCCGGCAAAGCGGGCGGCCAATTCAGTTTCATTACCTTCGGCTTTAAGACTCAACAGCTCATCCCGGGTTTTAGGGTCGGGATCTATGTCCAGCCAATGTTTCAGTTGCAGCTCCAGATGAGTATTCATAGGTGGCCTCTTTGACAATCAGTTTCATTCCAAAGTAAGAAAAACTCAGGTCCGCGACAAGTGAATTTGCATTAATTTTATGATTTTGTTCGGACTTTAAAGTAGGCCCTCCTACTTAAGTCAGCCCTTTGCCATCAGTATGGCTAGTATGCAGCGGCAATGAGAACTCTTGTAGAGCGGGCTCCCGGCTTTTATAACACCTGTGACTTACAAACAGATAGGTGCAACTATTTCAGCGGGACATATTGATGGAGATAACGTTATTGAAGATCTCCTTGTCAAATTGCTGCTCCAGTTGTTGCCGCCAGGGCATGGGACAGACACGCACCAGGAAGAACTGTTCCCGGGAGGTATCTGTCACAAATGCCATGCCGTGCTGCATCAATTCATAGTGGATATCATGGACAAACACCATGGAGAAATTCTGCCTGCCGGTAAGCTGGTTGATATCCTCACGGCTCATGCTGACCCCATGCTCTACCTGCTCGAAACGCTTATAAAGCCAGTCGGCAAACTCTTTGGCACTGACCATAGACATAATCCCATTCCTTATAGAAGTTTGAGTCACTCAAAGCGCTGTCAGCCGTTCGAGTACCAACCGGATTGGCGATAGCATAGTGATTCTATGGCGAGTCAGGTTAGGCGGTAATCGACTGGCCATATCCATAAACTATAGTCGAGCCCGGAGTGCCGGGGTGATGAATGGCAACCCGCCTGAGACAGTCGCTGAGTTCATAAATGTAAAAACGCCCCGCAATCAGGTTTGCGGGGCGTTTTGTCAAATAGCCAAGTAGGCCGTTAAAGGATCAGAGCTTGAAAATATTATCTTCCGAGTCCCGGTCCACCAACTTGATGAAGGGATCAACCCCGACATAGGCAGGTTTTTCGCTCAGTACCAGTTCGAGATGATTCTCTCCGCTCTTGAGCCGATATTTGTGCAGCGACAACACCTGATCATCCTGTTTGAGCTTGTCCGGGTTGACCTTGAAGGCGCCTATATCAATCCACTCGTCCAGCGGTACTTCCTGCTCAGCGCCCTTCTCTGAAGCGACCCGGCGTTGGGCATAGATATCCAGACTGACTCTAAACTGGCCTTCCGGCGTTTCGGTTACCTTGGCCTCGGTCAGACGCAGGTCATAGAGGCTAATTTCAGAGAAGGAGTCCTCAATGAAACGCGCCTCGGCGCCGTCCGTATCCCGCTTTAGATAGCTGAGCAGGTCCAGAGTGGTCGGGAAAGGATCGCCGCGGAACTTGTAGCGCTCAAGGAATGCCTTCAAATTGGCATTGAGCCGTTCTTCACCCAGGCGGTCACGGATCCCCATCATGATCACCGAGCCCTTCTGATAATGGATATAGCCCTGCCCTTCACTGCGCAGTAGCGGTTGCTCGCCCTTGCTTTCCGATGAGCGACCTCGCAGGTAGCGGTCAAGCTCATACTTGAGGAATCGGCGCAGCATCTGTGGGCCATACTTGTGCTCCATCACCATCAGCGCCGAGTATTGCGACAGGCTCTCGGAGATAACCGCACTGCCCTGTACATCGGCAGCGCCAACCTGATGCCCCCACCACTGGTGTGCCACTTCGTGGGCCGTCACATAATAGACGGGGTCAATATTGTCCGAGTTGCGCAGGTCGGTGATAAAGCCGATACGCTCAGAGTAAGGCACAGTGTTGGCAAAACTCTGGGCAAAGGAGCGATAACCGGGAAACTCTACTATACGCAGTTGCTTGTGTTGATAGGGACCAAAAGCCTGGGTGTAATAGTCGATAGAGTCTTTCACCGACTCTATCATTCGCTCCACGTTCCAATAGTGGGCCGAATGGTAGTACACCTCGATCACTATGCCCTTGTACTGCTGCCGGTCCACTTCGAAACGTCCGGAGAGGATCGAATAGAAGTTAACCATGGGGCTATCCATCTTGTAATGGAAGAAGTTGCGACCGTTTTCACGCCATTGCCGCTGCAGGTATCCGGGCACCAGTGCCATCTGCTGGCCTGAGGTGGAAACCGTGGCTTCAAAGTCGATAAAGTCGCCGTCTACGCCAAAGAAGTTCTGCCGATAAAAGCGCGTGTCTTCCAGCTTATTGGCTCTTGGTTTGTCTTCAAGACCACGTTTCTCACGCTCGTGGCGATCGCTGAGTTCATAGCCTTCCTGATACCCAAACTGAGGCAGCAGCTCGATATTATTGATAAAGGTGCCGTTTTCGACCACAGACAGATCGAAGTTGGACTCTTCAACCCCTTGGGTTTCCCGAATCAAATGAATGCGGCCGCTGATTTTCTCCCCCGGCGGCAACGGCTTGTCAAACACCAGCCAACTGACATTGAATTTATCGTCAAACTCGCCCAGAGTCGCCCCCGGCAAGGTGATGCTGAGATCTTCCGCGCGGGTGTGGGACGGTAGACTGACCAGCAATTTGCTTATCGGCTTGTCCTGTTTGTTGACCCAATCAAGCTTGATATCTGCCTCGATTCGCCGTGACTCGGGATAGATATCAATGTCGGCCTTGACCGCAGTGGTGGTCAGCACGGGCAAAGACGCGTACTGCTTGAATTTCTTCTCATAGTCGGCGCGCAGGTCGGTTTCCTCATCATTGGTATAGTAATGATTGACCACCTTGGTCTGGTAGAAGAGATAGCTGCCGCTGGCAACAAACAGCAGTACCCCAAAGGCCGCCAGCAAGCGTCCCTTGGCCCCCAGCTGACCGCCAAGCAGGGCAAACCTGTGTTTCAGAGACTGTTTCGGCCCCCTGTGATAGAGGCCATAACCCAGCACAAACAGCAGCAGTGAGAAACCGCCCCAATAGAGCATATACAGGCTGTGGCTCAAGAGTCCCCAGCCGTAACCGTTCATATCCGAATAGGCCAGATAAGGAGAAGCGCCGAAGTTGTACAGCGAATGGCCGAATCCCCAACTTGCCATCACAAAGGTTGTCAGGTAGTAGGCAACAAACAGCCCCATACCGGCATACTTGTTCGGGCTGAGCACCTGAAAGAAGAACGCCAGAACCGCCGACATCAGCAGTGGCAACAGATAGTAGAAGCCCAACCTGATGGCGTATTGAGCCAGTTCGAGATTGTACTGCCCCTTGATCAGTTGGAAAGTAATTGTGGTCAGGGTCGCCAACAGGTACAGCAGCGCCATCACCAACACCACAGCCACCAGTTTGGAGGTCCAGAACACCAGATTCGGCACCGGCAGACTGTCGACTATGTCCCCCATTCCGGAGTTGCGCTCACGCCAGACAATCTCGGCGCTGTAGTAGATGAGTACTATCACCATCAGCAAGCCGGTGGCCCCGGCAATATTATCGACCATGTCCTGGGTCAGCGGCCAGTTGGAGGTACCATACCAACCAAAATCACCGAACATGGGCCCGACCAGGTTAAAGACGGTGAGCAGTCCCAAAATCACAAATGGTGCTGTGTAGAGCACCTGGCGGATTTCAAAGCCGACTCGGGCCTTGAACTGTGCCGAAGTCGATGGCGAGCTTGCGCGGCTCAGTTGCTGCAAGGGCTGCAATGCCGGGGTTGCAGACTGCTTGCCGGCGCGTTTGTCCTTCTTGCGAGTAAGTGTTGGTTGGCGCCAGACCTTGGCTACAAGCAGCAAGATGACCGCCAGAGAAAGCCACATGGCGCGGTTGCTGAGCATAACACCGGTCAGCTCCACCAACTGGGTGTTTTTCTCGGCTATGGTCCAGTAACGGGTAACGTCGGCAAAGGTGCGCAGTGCAAAGGGATCCAACATGGCCGCCAGCGTGCGAAACTGCGGCTGACTGGCCAGTTCGCCGGTGAGGTTGTAGATGATAAGCAGTGCTACGGCTGTCAGATACAAACCCATCATGGAGCGAAAACGGCTGGCCATGGCATAAAACAGCGCCGATATCAGCAGCAGGCTCGGCGCGGCCAACAGCAGCAAGGGCAGCAGATAATAGCTGAGCCGATTTTCACCGAAACGGCTGGCATCGACCCAAGGCATAAATGAGCCGAGCCACATCGCCAGCGGCACCATGGAAAACACCGCCATGACCACCAGATAACTGCCGAAAAAACGCCCCAACTGATAGGCCAGCGGAGTCAGCGGTTTGGAATAGATCAGTTCCTCCATCCCGTGCTGCTGGTTGCGCACCGCTGTACTACCGACAAAGTTGACCACGGCAAACATGGAGATAAAGCTCATGATCAGCAGGGTCTGGGCAATGCTGAAAGGGCTGTTCTTCAGCACCTCACCGCCACCACCTATCTGCACATTGTTGGATACAATGGATAGAAAGCTGATTAAAAACAACAGCAAAGAAACAACATAAAAAGATGGCTGCCGCAGATAGTAGCGCCATTCAAAGCGTAACATGGAAACAAACATGGGCAGTTCCTCAGGCAGCCTGAACCGGCTTGCTGTTGCGGTGGCGATGCAGGGTGCTGAAATAAAGATCTTCCAACCCCGGCGTTGCCTGAGTAAAACCTTCCGGCGCCGAATCGGCCCAGACATGCAGCACAGTGCGCCCGGCAAACAGGCGTTTGGCAATCACATTGAGCTGTTGTTCAAGCTCAGTGGCTTCGGCCTGGCTGACGGTGCGAGTCCAAATTTTTTGCTCCAAAGAGGCCACCAACTCCATGGGATTGCCCTGCAGCAGGATCTGACCACCGGCGAGCACCGCCATATTGGCGCAAAGCTCCGAGACATCTTCCACTATATGGGTCGAGAGGATAATCACCTTCTCTTCCCCCAGGCTCACCAACAAGTTGTGGAAACGGTTGCGCTCCTCAGGATCCAAGCCGGCGGTGGGTTCGTCGACAATCAACAGCTTAGGGTCGCCAAGCAGCGCCTGCGCAATCCCGAAACGTTGACGCATACCGCCGGAAAAACCGCTGACCGCCTTGTTCTTGTGTTGATAAAGGTTGGTGTGTGCCAGTAAGCCATCCACCATCTCACGCCGCTCACCCTTGTTGTTGATCCCTTTGAGAATAGCCAGGTGATCGAGCAAGTCCCAGGCGCTGATCCTGGGGTAAACGTTAAAATCCTGCGGCAGATACCCCAGGGTCTGACGCAATTTTTGCGGCTGTTTGAGAATGTCTATGCCGTCGAAACTAATGCTGCCGCTATCGGCACTTTGCAATGCGGCTATGGTGCGCATCAAAGAGGATTTGCCTGCACCGTTGGGGCCGAGCAGACCAAACATCCCTTTGTCTACCTGTAGATTTACATTATCCAGTGCCTTAACACCGTTGTCATAGGTCTTGCTTAGGGCTTCGATACTGAGCATAGTTTCCTCATGCCGGAGAGATAAATGAATACCAAGCTAGCATGATTTAAACATTACAACTTGCAAAATTTGTAACAAAGATTCAAACATTTAACATACTTTGTTCGCTAACGCCGATAACCTTTTGCTGTACAGTTTCTCAGCGGCGCAGAGATGCCACCAGTGATGGATTGCAATATGTGCGGTACTTTGGCTCGCCTAAAAGGCCTTCACTTGCTGCAGTTTCAACCCATTGAAATCCTGCTGCCCTGTGAGTCTCGGCCCCTGGTAAACCAGGCTATCTTTTGCTCCGGCAGCAAAGGCAAGTTCCTGCAAGGCGCGCTCTTCTATCATGGTCAGGCCACCGGCATATTCGTCGCTTGGCTGGATGATAAGCAAAGGCGCCTTGGCAAAAAGTTTTCGCGGTAGTACCCGCTTAACCAGCTGTTTGAGCAGGATTTCGGCCAGGTAAAAGTCCGCCAACGGGGTACGGACATGTTCGAAGGGATTGAGGCATTTCACTCCCTTGGTCGCGGCCAGTCGCCGCGCTTCATCGCCCACTGCCAACAGCTTGAAACTGCCCTTGTTATCCTGCTGCACTGCCACCTCAGGAATGGTCTCAAGACTGACTTGCCCCAGACTATGGCGACTGTCGGCAAGGGTGAGCCTGATACGTTTGGCGTTGAACTCGATATAAATAAGCGCCGGCTTTGTGCCGGAAAACAGCGACAACATGTTATTTCCTTATGATTTTCTTGAGCTAGTGGCCAAGAGAGCGCCTTAGCTTATTCATCCCCTGCTCCATACTGACGATGACCCTGTAATCCAAGTCGCGCTTGGCGGCTGAGATGTCGTAGTAGTGACAGCAGGAAAGCTGTTTGGCGACAAAGCGGGTCATCAGCGGCTCCTGCTTGATAGCCAGCAGTCGGTATATTCCTTCGAGCATGGCACCAATGGCGTAGGCCAGAGTGGCCGGTACCCGCTTTTCCACCGCGGGTAAGTTGTCACAGGCAAGAATGCTGTCGAGCATGGCCGCCATAGTAAGGGGCTGATCGTTACTGACAAAATAGGCCTTGCCATTGCAGCGACAAGGTTCGGCCAGCAGGCTCCTGGCCGCGCTCAGGTGGGCAAAGGCGGCATTGTCGATATAAATGGTGTCCACCAACTTATCGTCATGCCCCACCAACTTGAGCCGGCCCTTGCGGCCTCGCTCCAGCACGCGGGGCACCAGATGAGGATCGCCAGGCCCCCAAATCAGGTGCGGCCGAATGGCCACTGTCTTCAAGCCCTCTTTGGCACTGGCCAGCACCAACTCTTCCGCTTCCGACTTGGAGGCGCCGTAATGGTTGAGATAACGCCTGGCGTAGGGAACGGATTCATCGATACCGGCCTCATCCTTGCCATCGAAAGTGACGCTCGGCGTACTGGTATAGACCAGATAACCAATCCCCAATTCTCGGGCGCAGGCGATGATGTTTTCGGTCCCCAACACATTGGGGCGAAAATAGCTCGCTCTGCTGCCCCAGACTCCGGCCTTGGAGGCAACGTGAAAGATAAGCTCACAGCCATCGAGGGCTTGTTTCAGTGCCTGCTTGTCGCAAATATCGGCGCGCACCATGGTAGCGCCCATGGCCTCGAGCGCCGGATAATGGCCCCTGGCCACCCCCACTACCTGAATACCGGCAGCCAGCAGCGGCCGACATATGGCCTCTCCCAAAAAGCCTCCGGCGCCTGTCACCAATACCCGCTTGACTCGGGTCGCAAGTTCCCGGGCCAGCGCCAACAGCTCGGGATGAAGTTCATCATGCCCGGTTTCTTGTGACAAAGCCGCTGTCTCTTGTAATAAAGCCGCGGGCAAATCCTGCGATGAGGCTATTGACTCAGATGATTGAGATTGCGGTGCTGATGTGGCCATAGTGGTTTTCTGTCTCTGTTATCTATTTTGGTTTTCAGCGGTTTCCATCCAACTGTTTTTGCGCCCAAACGGCAAGTTGCTCGCGGAATATCTTGGCATTGTGGCGCACATCCATGGGAAAACCAGGATGCAACATAAAATGCCTGATGCCTCGGGTCACTGACTGCTTGTCGGCAAGTGCCTGCAACTCGGTAAACAGCTGTTGCTGTTCGGCTGGCGACAGGGATTGCTCAAGCTCGATGCAGATAAGCGGTACTTTTTCGGGCACAGTGCTATCAGGGGAAGTGCTCTCAAGAAAAGCGCTCTCTTGGACTGTCCCCCCGCCGCCAGGCTTATTCTGCATCAGTTCAACGCCAACCAGTGCCGAACGTTTAACCTGAGGATGGGTATTGAAAATCCGCTCACAGGGAATAGACAGATAGCGCTTTTGCAGCTCACCGTCCTGAATGACATCCACTCTGTGGGCCTTGCGGCCACACATCCACAAGTTGCCATCGGCATCAAGATAACCGAGATCGCCCATCCGGTGCAGTTGCCTGCCTTCATAGGCAATCTTGGCCTGCTTGTTGGCGCCTTCGCGGCGATAGTAGCTCTGGTTGACCACAGCGCCGTCAACGACGATTTCGCCTATCTCCCCCGTCGCCAACTCGAGAGTCGGCGACCAGCTGTCGATGGTCTCTTCACTGATCCCTATGATACTGACCCTTATTCCGGATACCGGCTTACCGACACAGATGCCGCCGCCCTTGTCGGTCATGGCGGCGGTAGCGCCAAGCGCCTTGCTGCCAATCATGGAAACAGGCAGGGATTCGGTGGCGCCATAGGAGTTGAGCACTTCGACATCCTCGGCCAACATGGCGGAGAAACGCGCTATCGCCTTGGGGTCGGCCGGTGCGCCGGCGGATATCACCCGCTTCAGGCTGTGCAGCCGGCGCCCGTTTCCGCCGCGTCCCAAACGGTCGAGCAAGGCGGGATTCACAAACATATTGCTGCAGGCATAGTGCTCTATGGCGGCAAACAGGTTTTCCGGTCTGGCGGTTATCGGTTTGCTGGCATCCATTTCAGGCACTATCGATGCCATCCCCAGCGCCGGTCCAAAGAGAGCAAATAGCGGGAAGGTCGACAGATCCCGCTCGCCGGGACGAATGCCATAGTCATTTCGCAGCGCAGTTATCTGCGCCTCAAACATGCCGTGGCTGTAGACCACGCCTTTTGGGGTGCCGGTGCTGCCACTGGTAAACAAGATGGCCGCCATCTGCTGCGCGCCGAGCTGCGCCATGGGAAATGTGACTGACTCTGGTGCCCTGGCCAACAAACGGCTGACACTGCTGCCTCCCCAAGGAGGGTTACGGCCAAGAAAGCCTTCACCTGCCGTCAGCAACAAGCGGATACTGGGTTTGCCCCAACCGAACAGCAATCTGGCCACATGAGCCTTGGGGATCCCAATAAAGGCATCGGGCTCGGCTTCGGCCAGACACTGCTTGAGCTTGGCGATCCCCATGCCGGGATCTACCATCACAGGGATGATCCCCGCCTTGAACAGGGCAAAGGTAAGCACAAAAAACTCTATCCCCGGAGTCACCATAAGCACGGCTTTCATCCCGGGCTTGAAGCCATAGTCGAGCAAGGCGCTAGCAAGCCGGTCGCTGTCGCTGTCCAGGGTCTTGAAATCAAGCTCCTGATAACTGAACTTACCACCGCAGCGACGCTGCACGGCAACCGCCAGGTCCTCGCTCTGGTTAATGGCCGCCTGCTTCAGGTGGCGACACAAGTTGTGCCCCTTGGCGGAGTTTGCCTCTGGGGCCGGTTCATTTGCGGCCACTTGCGAGTCTTCGGCGGGTGGGAACATCTCAGTCAGCGCTCCCGGCTGAGGTTGTTTCCGCCGATGCCTTTTCTTTAGGGTTAGATGTTTGTTCGTCGGCGCTTTTAGCCACTGCCGTTTCATCAATAAAGCGGCGAATATGGGCTATCACCTCATCACTGGCGTCTTCAAGAATATAATGGCCGCAGTCGGCAAAGGCGTGCAGCTCGGCTTTGGGCAGGCGCTGCTGCCAACCTTCAAGGAAGTGCCGGTCAAAGACAAAGTCCTTGAGACCCCAAAGAATAATGGTCGGCACCCGGGTAAACTGCTGCAAACTGGCATCAATCGACTGCACCAACTCCCAGTTTCTGTCGCCGGGCTTGAGCGGAATATCCTGTACAAACCTCAAAGTCGAGATTCGATTTTGCCAGGAGTTGAATGGTGCCACATAAGCGCGGCGCACATCCGCAGCCATGGGCGCACGTTTGACTCCCACATAGGAAGCGGCGGACGAGAAGGCATTGAAGCCCCGCACCAGCAGGGTGCCAAGCGCGGTATCGCGGCAGATTTTCAGCGCCAGCGGCAAGGGCTTGCTCTTTGGCAAACCGAAGGCGGCGGTATTGAGCAGCACCAGGCGTTTAATCCTCTCAGGATAGCGGGCGGCATAGCCCATGCCTATCATGCCGCCCCAGTCATGCAGCACCAGTGTGATATTGCTGCGAATATCCAGACTGTCCAGCAGTGCTTCCAGATCGTCGATACGCTGCGCCAGCGTATAGTCATAGGCATCATCGCCCGGTTTGTCGGACAAGCCGCAGCCGATATGATCCGGCACCACACATTCATATTGGTCGCTTAACGCCTGCACTAGGTTACGGTAGTAAAAAGACCAGCTGGGGTTACCGTGCACCATCACCACGGCATCGGGGCGTTGGCCGTTAATCCCGGCAGGTTTTTCATGCACATAATGCAGTTTGTGGCCGCCGAGCGTGATGAAATGACGCTTGAACGGGAAGAGTGTATCTAGGGTGGCCATTGGCTATCCTGTTGTTAATTTTGGTTATTTAGGCACTATTCTAATGGGCCCTGTCGAATGGGCATTGTCTAAAACCTGTATCAAGGGCTTACCAGCGCAGCCCCAGCATCATGCAGTTGAGTCCCGAGCCTATGCCAAGAAAGCTCACCCGGTCGCCTGCCTGCAAAAAGCCTTCACCGTGGGCCAGCGCCGCCGACACAGGCAAAGAGACAGTGCCCATATTGCCAAGGCGGGCAAAGGTGGGATACTCTTTGTGCTCGGCAATGCCCAGGGCGCCCAGTACTTGTTTTCGGTTGGCAGCCCCCACCTGATGACAGATAACCTTATCCACCTGTCCGGCAAGCCACTGGCGCTGCTGCAAAAACTGCTCCCAGGTCTGGCGCGCCAGCTCCACCCCCTCCTTCAAAAGGGCAACGGCATCTGTGCGCATCACTTCGCGGTAGAGGCGGTTACCGACCTCGACAAAACCCCACTGACACATCTGATGATGCTCCGGCGCCGCCAACTGACTGGCACCGAGCAACTGATGCTTGCGGGAGGTGGTAAGCGGCAAGCTGCCATCCGTGAGGATAACGGCCACGGCACCTGAGCCGCCGGTCAAGGTGGCCAGAGAAGCCGCAAAGTTTGCCATGCTGGGATCGGCCAGCATCTGCTCTATGGACGCCTCGACTATCTCCCGGGATGATTCACAGGACACCACCATACCGGCGCGGATCTGCCCCAGTTCTATACGGTTGGCCACATCCAGAATACCGGACAGGACTCCCAGGCAGGCGTTGCTGATATCAAAAACGGCGCAGTCGCGCCCGATACCTATGGCAGAAGCCACAGCACAGGCCGTGGCCGGCTCATGCTGATCACGGCACACGCCGGTGTAAACCAAGGCGCCCAGTTGTTTGGGATCCAGCCCTGTCTCGGCCAGCGCCTTTTGGGCGGCGCACACTGCACCTTGGGAAACCTTGAAGCCCTTGGGCCACCAACGACGCTCCTCAATGCCCGTCAGGGCAGCGAGTTGCCCAATGGGGATACGAAACTTTTGATAAAGCGGCGCAAGCCGGGATTCCAACTCGCGGCTGGACACCATTTCCGGCGCCAACTCATAAGCCAGACTATTGATATACACACGGGAATAATTCATGAAAAGCCAATCGCTCTCTCGGGCGCTCTGTGCCCTTGTTATCTTTTGGGGTCGTGATAATTAAGTCTTATGCCCCAGGCTGGCGTCATTTGACCAAGAAACGCCGGGGTATTCAATAAAAAACGCATTAAGCCGGTACTTGGCGCCGACTAATTCCCCGCTTGAGAGACATCTCTGTCCAAGCGGGCCTTGTTGTTTCATTTATCGGCTACCAGGCAACCAGGCATGGATTAAGGCATTGCGCGGCGTGGTGGCCTGCTCACAAAAGGCGCCTAGCTGCACCCGGTAACCGGCCTCCAACAGGAAACAGACCCTATCGAGCAGCAGATACCGTTCAATAACCGGCCGAAACAGATGTGCCGCCAAGTCAATACGGGCGGTTAATCTGCGCCTTTGCTCCCCCAAGCGCTGATAGGCGGCAAAATCCACCGCCTCAGGCAATAGCACTCCCTTTTGCGCCGCGGCCCAAAGACAGAAGTCCTTGAAGCTGCCGGACAGCTGACTCTGCCGTACCGCAGGCAGTGGCAGATAAGTGTCCTGAGCACGCACTTCACGCTGCAGACTATCGAATCCGAGCCGCCAACTGACCTCTTTGATCCTGTCGGCGCGCGCCTTTTGATTGGCAATAACACTGTGATTAAGCGGCAGTTGCAGCGCCGCCTTATCCAATCGCAGCGCCTGCTCTTGGGCACTTTGACTCAAGGGAGTGATATCGCCGGAGGGCAAGAGGTGATAACAACAAGGGGAAACCGAGACCACAGCGGTGCCACTTGCAACCGCGCGGCGCAGCAGCGTCAGGTGCAGCTCGCCGCAGGCATGCAGCGCAATGGCATGCTGCTTGGGCTTGAGATAACAAGGCTCGGCGGCAAAGGCATCGGCACAGACAAATTGCTGCGGCAAGTTACGTTTTTTTGCCGCTAGCTCGCCGGCTTCGCACAAAGATGCTTGCCACTCCAGGCTCAATACCGCCTTGCCGCTCAAGGCACTGAGCAGGCGCCCGAGATGCCCTTTTCCGGCGCACCACTCCAATAAAGGAAAGGGGTTGTTATGGGTGGCGATGGTATTGGCAAAGCGGCTTATCTGCTGCCATTTTCGGCCCTTTATACTGGCACTGAGCCGGGCCTCAGTTGACGCACAAAGCTTAGGTTGGCCATTATCCTGCTCAGGTGCGGGATAATCAAAGAGGTGCCAGGCAAAGTGTCTCTTGTCCCACAGGGCCAATTCCTGCTCGCTCAAATCTGCAGCCAAGGCCGGCCAGAGGGTTGCCAACAACAATGACTGACTGGCATCCACAGTCTCGAGCGCATCGTCATCAATAGCCCAGAGCGCTGCGGCCAGCTTGGCAAAGCGCTGCTGCCAGGGAAGCTTGTGGTGCTCGAAACTCCTGACACTCCAAAGCGCGCGGCTTGAGAGCAACAACTGACTGAGCTGTCGAAGCTCTGCTTTCACCTCGGGCAAGCTGCAATCAACTGCCGTCAGCCGGGTTTCAACCCTGCCGGCCACTGGCTCGGCTTGCCGGGGGGAATTCTGTTGGCAGTCACACATTTTACTGGCCCGATTAACTTAAAGGGGTCGCATTATAGCCCCTGGTTGCCTTTGAGGAAAATAGCGCCACCCAAGCAGGAAACAGGGGGCAAAGCCTGCGAAAAAGCTGGGGTTGAGTCTCCCGCTTGCTGATAGCTTTACAGCTAAGGGGAAAAGCCAGCAGTAGGGACTAATTCACATAACAAATTGATTAGGAGTGGATTATTGTTTCAATAAACTATGCCTAAAGCCCGAGTCATCATCTTTCCTGGCGGCTTGGCAACGAAAGCTGCCGCCGCTATTTTCAGGTATAAATCCGCTCAAAGCTGTTACCTTTGCACCTGCCGCAATAGACTGGTGCATTCAAGCTGACAAAACAATCGAACGAACTCAATCTAACGAACTCAATCTAACGAAATGGTTGAGTGAAATTGGTCGAGTGAAATCAATCGCGCCAATTCACGCGCTACACTCCGCCGCTGAACAGAATATTGATAAGAAGGATGTTGAATGATCCAATCTCCCTGCGTGGCGCGCTGCGGCCTCAATGAAGACGACTTTTGTATGGGCTGCCTGCGCCATATAGATGAAATCGTCAATTGGAGCCGTTGCCCGGATGAAGAGAAACGCGCCATTATTGCCAAACTCCCGGAGCGAAAACGCGCCTTTTCGGGCATGGAAAACAGCGGCATTATCAGCAGAGCCAAATACCTCGAGGCAGAGGCCAGGCTTGGGCGCAGCGACAAGAGCAAAGCAAGTAAAAAAGAGTGATACAGCTTTAAGCGTTCAAGGCAACCAAGCCTTCATAAAGAAAAAGACCGCAATCGCGGTCTTTTTGGGATTTATAGGTCACTCAGTCATTACTGCTCTGAGCTGACATTCCCAAGGGAACTGGCGGCACCGCCATTACCGTTGTGGGAATGGTGAGTTTCTGTGAGGCGACGCATCAGCGGCAATACTGCCAGCGCGATAAAGGTACAAACCAGCGCCGCTATCCCCAACTTGTTGAACAAGCTGGTGTAGATGGGCAGAGTCTCAAGCGGATCTGTGATGTTCTTCGGCACACTGGCGAAGTTGGCCACCACACCACCCAGATACTGAGAGATGCCCGAGGCGACAAAGTAAGCCCCCATCATAAAGCCACCCATGCGCTCAGGTACGTAACGGGCAATCATAGCCAAGCCCAAACCGCTGACCAGCAGCTCACCGAGTGAGTATGCGCCATAACCCCAGATCATCACCCAGGAAGAGGTCTTGCCATCGACGGCGAACATACCGGCAAAGCTGTAGATGAAGAAACCCAGCGCCACTACGGCAAAGCCCAGTGCGAACTTGGCGGCGATGGAAATATCCTTGTTGTTACGTCCGGCAGTGGCATAAACCCAGGCCAGCACAGGACTGAGCAACATGATCCAGATAGGGTTCAAGGCCTGGAACTGCGCCGGTGACCAGGTCCACAGATCGATACCAAAGGCCTGGAAGTTCCAGTCGACGTTACGCAGGGCAAACAGCGCCAGCGAGGTAGACATCTGTTGGTAAAACACAAAGAAGAATACGGTTTGTACCGTCAGAACCAAGGCGGCTATCAAACCGGCCCGTTCACTGGTTTCACTGTTTTTAATCAAGTAGATAAAGATACCGAGTACGGCGGCACCAGCTGTGTAAACAAAGGCGCGGGCCACATCTTCATATTCGAGGATAAAGGCTGAAGCCACTACAGACAGGGCCGCCAGGCCGAGTACCGCAAAAAGCTTATTCATTTCCACCGGACGGGTATCCGGCTCTGAGCCGTAGTTGGCCAGAGTCTTACGCATCATGGCGTAGTTACCCAAGCCTACCAGTAGACCCACGCAGCAGACGGCGAAAGCCGCATGCCAGCCAAACTCGTTGCCATAGTTGGCGTTGACGTAATCTTTAATCCAGGGAGTCAACAACATGGAGAAGGTGGAACCTACGTTCACCGCCATGTAGTAAATGGTAAAGGCGCTGTCTATCTTGGAGTCGTCCCCTTCATAGATTTTGCGCACCAGGTTACCGGCATTGGGTTTGAACAAACCGTTACCGACAACGATTACCCCGAGGGCCGAAAACAGGAACCAGGTGTTTTCGGTCGGCACTGTCATCAAGGCATAACCCAATGACAGAATGCCGGCACCTAGCAACATGGTGCGCTTGGTACCGAGAATTTTATCCCCGACCCAGCCACCAATCGCCGGCGACACATAAATCAATGCGGCACAGGCACTCCATACCAGGTTGGCGCGACTGTCCTCAAACCCTAGACGCTGTACCATGAAGTACACGATAAGCGCCTGCATACCGTAATAACCGAAACGTTCCCATAGCTCGATAAGTGACACAGTCATAAAAGAATGCGTCTTGCTTACCTTAGGAGACCCTAATGTCATTTTGCTTGCTTCCATCTTGATTTGAAATAATTGTCAGACGAGTATAAGACTGCTGGCCGCACAATCCAACGCAAACTCTGGGGCAAAACACACTTTGTCGCAATTCTCCTACTCAGCTCAAATTCCATTGGCGAATTTTTCAACAAAACACTTACCTTCAGTGGGTAAAACGGAGCAAACCCAGCTGCCACAGGGGTTTCCACTAATTAATGAGAATTTTTATCAGTTCCAAAATCACCACCAAGGCGACTTGAAAACAGCATTTATCAGCGCCTATGACATAAAAAAACCGTCCTTGAATGGACGGTTTTTGCATTGAATGGCTTAAGCCTTATCAGGCCTTCCCAAAAGAAGCGGTCAATCTTTGGCCGCCATTCTCGCCTTGAGATCGGCAAAAGGATTAAAGGTGGCCGGCGCCTGTTTGGCTTCACTGGTGTCGCCGTACTGCACCAGTTCTTCAAACCTGGAGTGCTCGTTGTCATGGCAGTAGAGACACAACAGCTCCCAGTTGGAACCGTCTGAAGGGTTGTTGTCGTGATTGTGATCTCTGTGATGCACAGTCAACTCACGCAAGTTCTTGTGGGTAAACTCCCTGGCACAGCGGCCACAAACCCAGGGATAAAGCTTGAGCGCCTGCTCCCGATAGCCTTTTTCACGACTTGCCTGATACTCACGGGCCTGCGCCAGCACCCGATCCAATTTACTCTGTTCTGCCATCTTTCTTTTCCGGTGAACGAGCCCTTAAGGGCCCTCTACATATTCTGCGCTGGACAGATGCAGATAATGCAGGTGCTTCTCATACTGAGTCACCACATCTGCCTGGATCTGCTCTTCCGTATAACCCATCACATCATAATACTGTCCGCCGTGTTCGAGGAAGACTTCAACCCGGAAGTAGTTATTTTGTGACTCATCCTCAGCTTCTGCCTGAGTCTGATGGGTCACAGGCAGCGTAAAGGCGCGGATCCGCAAGCCATAGACAAAGGTCTGCACCTCTTCATTTTCGATGACCAACCTCACCCTGTCTTCATCGTACTGGAGATCGGCATTGATACCGCGGGACAAGAAGCCCTGAGAGACCTTGGACAGCGCCGGTGTCGCCACGTTGTCGACAAAGCGCCGCGCCTGCTCGTAGGAGGGATGCGACACCAACACATCTATCCTGTCTTCCCAGGACACGCTGGTTCTGGCGTACTGCACACTGGTGGTATGCAGCTGCACGCTGTTGATCTTGAGCCAGTCATCCTGCAACGCCTTGAACAGGCCAAAGCAGATAAGCAGCATCACCAACAAGAACGGCATGGCACTGGCAATCGCTGCCGTTTGCAGCGCCTGCAAGCCACCTGCGAGCAGCAGCACAGAGGCAACCACACCTTGCATCAGGGCCCAGAAGATCCGCTGCCATACAGGCGCATCGGCATCGCCGCCTGAGGTCAGGTTATCGATCACCAAAGAGCCTGAGTCCGACGAGGTCACAAAGAAGGTCACCACCAGACACACAGCGATGACTGACAGCAAACTGGAAAACGGCAAGTGCTCGAAGAAGGTAAACAGAGCGACTGACACATCGGTAGAAACCGCGGTAGCCAGATATTCGGCGCCATGGTTCATGATGGCATCTATCGCCGAGTTACCGAAAACCGTCATCCACAGGAAGGTGAAACCACTGGGAACAAACAAAATCCCCACCAAGAACTCACGAATGGTGCGGCCGCGGGAGACCCGGGCGATAAAGGTACCGACAAAAGGTGACCAGGAGATCCACCAGCCCCAGTAGAGTAGAGTCCAGCCACCGAGCCAGTCATTCTTCTGCTCGTAGGCATAGAGGTTAAAGGTCTTGCTCACCAGCTCACTCAAATAGCTGCCGGTGTTTTGCACGAAAGACTGCAGCAGAGCAACCGTTGGACCAAACAGCAGTACTATCATCATCAGCACAAAAGCCAGCCCGAGGTTAAGCTCACTTAAACGCTTCACCCCTTTATCCAGGCCGGAAAACACAGAGCCGGTGGCGATAAGAGTGATACCTATGATCAGTGCCACCTGTACAGTGCTGCTGATAGGGAAAGAATCACCCAACAGATAGTTGAGTCCCGAGTTAACCTGCAATACCCCGAAGCCCAATGAGGTAGCCACACCAAACATGGTGCCAAGCACGGCAAAGGTGTCGACGCAGTGGCCTATGGGGCCATAAATACGTTCACCAATCAGAGGATAGAGGGCACTTCTTGGCAGCAGTGGCAGCTTATGCCGATAGCTGAAATAGGCCAGACTCAAGGCCACTACCGCATAGATGGCCCAAGCGTGAATACCCCAGTGGAAGAAGGTGATCTTCATCGCCTCTTTGGCGGCTTCAACTGTCTGGGGATCCGCGTCCGGCGGTGCCAGATAGTGCATCACAGGCTCACCAACCCCAAAGAACATCAAGCCTATGCCCATACCGGCAGAGAACAGCATGGCAATCCAGCTCTTGTAGCTGTAATCCGGCTCGGCATGATCCGGCCCAAGCTTGATATCACCGAAGCGACTCACCATCACAAAGATGATGAATACCAGAAAAATGGCCACGCCCATGATGTAGAGCCAGCCGGCCTTCAACTCCAGCCAGGATTGAGCTGACTTAAATAGCTCCTGCGCCTCATTCGGCCAGACGGCACACACCAACACCATGAAGGCGATACAGATCACTGACGAAAAAAACACCGGAGGATTAATACTCGACTTAATCAAATTTTGCGCTCCTTTTTACGGATAAAACTGCGCTGCCTGCGATCAAGTTCCTAAGTTACCGCTGAACTCGGCCGGGGACAACGCTTATCCAAAGCCACACCAAAAGCTTATAGGGTGTTTATGTGCAGTATGTGACACCCTTCCGCGGACAAGCTCTCGGCTTGATAAAAATGGAAGAGATAAGGCCCACCGGGATCAAAGTGTTGGCGGGACAGACAAGATTACCGTGGCATATTGAATGGCAATCGACTCGGACACAAACTGCTACTTTTGGCAACAATCGGCGCTGATTATACACAAAAACGGACAAAATGGGGAGTCTCTGGCGACTCCCGCTCACAGAATCAGCCTTTTCCTACTCGCCGCTCTTGGGGGTTTGTGAAATACCCGCGGTCAGATTAAAGCGCATCGCCTCCTCGAATGACCAATCCACCATGATCAAGTCCTCTCGTTTGACCAGGCTGGTGACCCCGGCCATCTGATAGGAGAGTTGAAACAGCACAGGCACCCAGTCCCCTTCGGGCAAGGCATCGAGCAGCGGTTGAGGCGGCTTGTCCGTCATAATAAAGCCGACCACAAAACCGCCGTTTGCCTGGCGCACCAATACTGTTTGCTGCGACTTGGGCTTACTGCCATCTCGGTTCATCAAAGAAGCAATATCGCGAATACTGCCATAGACAGACTTGAACAGGGGAAAGCGCATCAACTGCCGTTCAATCCAGCTCCAGAGCCAAACGATGGGGCTGACGGAAAACAGTAAACCGGCAACAAATACCAAGGCTGTGACCAATATAAAACCGGCTCCGGTAAATACAGTGTCCATGCCCACCAGAGAGAAGAGTAACTTGCCCAGGCTGTCGAGAGATTCAAACAGGGACCAGAACAGCCAGAGACTAAGCGCCATGGGCAGCAGATTAAGCAAGCCGCGGATCAGGGTTTGTTTCATTGAATTCCTCTTGATATTTAAGACTGTATAGGGCGCAGGACAGAGGCTCAAAGGAAGGTTTCTCGGCCGCCCCTTCCCCAACAGGCGCTCAACTCTGTATCCTGACAGAGACGCAAATCGATAGCAAAATGTTGTGCATTACCCCGGGAGGCCGCAGGGTCTCCCGGGTGCGACAAGGAGAATAACAGCATGCGCGTAACCCGACTGGATCACCTGGTGTTGACCGTCCGCGACATAGAGCAGAGTGTTGCCTTCTACCAAAAACTGGGCATGAAACGCCAAACCTTTGCCGATAACAGAACGGCGCTGCAATTTGGCGATCAGAAAATCAACCTGCACCAGCTTGGCCGCGAATATTACCCCAATGCCGCCAAAGCCCAAAGTGGTTCGGCGGACTTGTGCTTTATCACCTGTGGTTCACTCGAGGATGTTATGGCGCATCTCAGTGCCGTGGGTATCGACATCGAAGAGGGCCCCGTCGCCCGTACCGGCGCCACCGGCCCGATAGACTCAGTCTATATTCGCGATCCTGACGGCAACCTGATCGAGCTGGCAGAATACCGCGTGGACTAGGCTGGGCTTTGACTAAGTCCTCTGTTGACTAAGTGCTCTGTTGACCAAGTCCCCCGTAGACCAAAAGCTCCGTTGACCAAGTGCTCCGTTGACTGGGCGGTGCAGCTAACCGAGCTGTACCAGCCTGCACAGGCACAAAAAAGCCGCTTGAATGCAAGCGGCTTTCTCTAAGGCTCGCGGATAAGAGCTTAAAGCTCTTTTTCCATCTCCTCGTAGGAGACATGGCGTACATCTTTGCCCTTGACGTAGTAAATCACGTACTCACAGATGTTTTTGCAGCGGTCCCCTACCCGCTCAACCGCGCGGGCAGCCCAGAGCACATCCAGCACACCTGGGATAGAGCGGGGATCTTCCATCATGTAAGTCATCAACTGGCGAATGATGCCTTCATATTCCTTGTCCAGCTTGGCATCTTCCTTGTGCAGCTCCAGCGCCGAGTCGGCGTCCATCCGCGCCAATGCATCCAGGGTCGAGTGCAACATACGGGTGGCATGGCGCCCCATGGACTCGATACTGACCAGCAGCGGCTGCTGATTATTGCTGCGCTTCTCCTGTGCCGCCTTGGCGATACGCACACAGGCATCGCCGATGCGCTCAAGATCGGCAATCGTCTTGGAGATGGCTATCACCAGACGCAAGTCACTGGCCGCCGGCTGACGCTTGGCAATGATACGGGTACACTCTTCATCTATCATCACCTCCATGCCGTTGACCTTGTGATCGCCCTCGATCACCTTCTGCGCCAACTCGGCATCCAGGCTGCCCAGGGCATCCAGCGCCTGTTCCAACTGCCGCTCCACCATGCCACCCATGGCCAGCACCCGGTTGCGGATATCTTCCAGCTCGGCATTGAACTGGCCTGAGATATGTTTATTCAGGTTCTTGTTTTCCATTTGCTTCCCCTTGCTCGGACGCAGCGTTTATCAACCGTAGCGGCCGGTAATATAATCTTCGGTCTTACTCTGTTTTGGCGTGGTAAAGATAGTGTTGGTATCCGAGTACTCGATCAGCTCGCCCATATACATAAAGGCAGTCTGATCCGACACCCTGGCCGCCTGCTGCATGTTGTGCGTCACTATCACCACTGTGTACTTGGACTTGAGCTCTGTGATCAGCTCTTCGATAGTCAGGGTCGAGATAGGATCCAGTGCCGAAGTCGGCTCATCGAGCAGCAAGACTTCAGGCTCAATGGCTATCGCCCGGGCAATCACCAGACGCTGCTGCTGACCACCGGACAACCCGAAGGCGTTGTCATGCAGCCTGTCTTTCACCTCGTCCCAGATGGCGGCGCCGCGCAGTGAACGCTCACAGGCTTCATCCAGCTCACGGCGGTTACTCACGCCCTGCAGGCGCAGGCCATAGACGACATTCTCATAAATGGACTTGGGGAAAGGATTGGGGCGCTGGAACACCATGCCCACATTGCGTCTCAGCGCCGCGACATCGACTTTCTTGTCGTAGATGTTTTGGCCATGGAGCAAAATCTCCCCGTCGATATGGCAGTTATCCACCAGATCGTTCATCCGGTTGATACAGCGCAGCAAGGTTGACTTACCGCAACCACTGGGGCCGATGAAGGCGGTGACCTTCTTCTTGGGGATCTTCATGGAAACATCAAACAGCGCCTGCTTGTCACCATAGCGCAAATCCAGGTTACGGATCTCCAGCGCCGTCTCTTCGGCAGGCAGGTTCGCCAGATCCAGCGTCTCAGTATTCATTACCGATGAGTCTATCGAAATCATATTCTGTCCTATCACTTCAGGATAATCGTCAATTAGTGTTCAAGCGAGCGGTACTTTTCACGCAGATGGTTGCGCACGCTGATAGCCGTCAGGTTGAGTGCCACGATCACAGATACCAGCAGGAACGAGGTGGCATAGACCAAAGGCCTGGCAGCTTCTACGTTGGGGCTCTGGAAACCGACATCATAAATATGGAACCCGAGGTGCATGAACTTACGCTCAAGATGCACGAAGGGGAAATTCATATCCACAGGCAAGGTAGGCGCCAACTTGACCACCCCCACCAGCATCAAGGGTGCCACTTCGCCGGCGGCGCGGGCAACCGCCAGAATAAGCCCTGTCATAATCGCCGGGCTGGCCATGGGGATAATAATCCGCCACAGGGTTTCGGCCTTGGTGGCCCCCAGTGCCAGGCTGCCCTGACGCACTGAGCTTGGAATACGTGACAAGCCTTCCTCGGTGGAAACTATCACCACAGGCAGGGTCAGAATCGCCAAAGTCAGTGCCGACCAGATAACCCCGGGAGAGCCAAAGGTGGGCGACGGCAACGCCTCAGGATAGAACAGCTGATCCAGCGAGCCCCCCAACATGTAGACAAAGAAGCCCAGACCAAACACCCCGTACACAATCGAAGGCACACCGGCGAGGTTGATCACCGCGATACGTATCATCTTGGTGATCGGCCCTTTCTTGGCGTATTCGTGCAGATAGATGGCGGCCACCACACCGAATGGCGTCACTATCACGGCCATAAGCAACACCATGAATACTGTGCCGAAAATCGCCGGGAACACCCCGCCCTCTGTGTTGGCTTCGCGGGGATCGTCACTGATAAAGCGTCCCAGACCAACAAACCAGTGGCCAACCTTGTCGATAAAGCCCATGCGGTTGACATAGCTGACATCGAGCACCGAATCCAGGCTGAGGGTCACTTCTTCACCACGCATGTCGCGTACTATCACAGAGTCGCGCCCGGCTTGCTCACGCAGAGAGAACAGCTGCTTTTCCAACCCTTGATAATGCTGATCCAGTTGTTGACGCTTGGACTCAAGCTCGGCCTTACGCTCGGGCGTCAGGGCATCGTCAAGCTCATAGCCACGTTCTTTGAGGCGCAGACGTTCCAGCTCATAGTTAACCGCGCCTATGTCCTGCTTCTGCAGTGCCATCGCCTGATCGGCCAGGTCCACTGCGCGCTCGATATGCTCCTCGAGTGAGTTCTGCACATCGCCACCGAGTTCCAGCCGCTGGCCCTTCTCAATCACGGCCACAGGGTAGCCGTAGAAGTTACCGTTCTTGGTACGCTCTATCATGGCCAAGCCTTCCGGGGTGGAGCGCGACACAATATCTGTCTCCAAAATCCAGCGGAAATCCAGGCCGACAAACTCACGGTTACCCGTCTTGACCAGATAACGGGTTACAAACTCACCCGGCTCTGAGTTGAAGTGATAACCGGCGGATTTCAACCGCTCGGTCGGCACTTCTTCTCTGTCATACAACTCTCCTATCAGGGTGTAGCGCTGGCCTTTGTCATCCTGCATCTCCCACTGATAGATATCCGCGGGCCAGAAATAGCTCAGGCCACGCCAGGCGATGAGTAACAATAGCCCCAACACCGCAATCAAACTCAGGCTAACGGCGCCCCCTGTCATCCAGATCCAGGGAGAGCCTGATTTAAACCACTTACCCATTGCACAAACCCCTTAAGGTGATTGGCGAAACATCTAGTGTTCTATTCATAATTTATCTCCCGTTACAGTGAGCTGTAGCGGTCACGCAGACGCTGACGCACCACTTCGGCCACAGTGTTGAACAGGAAGGTAAAGATAAAGAGCACAAAGGCTGCGAGGAACAATACCCGGTAATGGGAGCTGCCGATGGCCGACTCCGGCATTTCCACCGCGATATTGGCCGCCAGGGTCCGCATCCCTTCAAACACGCTCCACTCCATGATGGCGGTGTTCCCCGTGGCCATGAGTACAATCATGGTTTCACCCACGGCGCGGCCAAGACCCATCATGACTGCCGAGAATATCCCCGGGCTTGCGGTCAGCAGCACTACCCGGGTCAGGGTCTGCCAAGGGGTCGCTCCCAAGGCCAGGCTGCCGTTCGACAGGTGACGCGGCACAGAGAAGATGGCGTCTTCGGCAATGGAGAAGATGGTTGGAATGACGGCAAAGCCCATGGCAATTCCCACCACCAGCGCGTTACGCTGATCGAAGGTGATCCCCAGCTCATTGGTGATGAACTGGCGGGTGTCGCCGTGGAAGAAGGCCACTTCGATTGCCGGGCTGATGGCAAAAGAAAACCAACCGACAAAACAGATAACCGGGATCAGCATCAGTTCCTGATAGGTTTCCGGCAGTATCGCCTTGATGCGCCCCGGCAGCTTGGACCAGGCATATGCACTGGTCACTATGCTTATCGGCAACAGCAACAGCAAGGCCAGAATGCCGGGCAGATGCTCTTCAATCAGCGGTGCCAGCCAGAGACCGGCCAGGAAACCGAGGATCACTGTCGGCAGGGCTTCCATGATTTCAATGGTGGGTTTGACTATGCTGCGCACCTTGGGCGACATGAAATAGGCGGTATAGATGGCGCCGGCAATCGCCAGAGGGACGGCAAACAGCATGGCATAGAACGCCGCCTTGAGCGTACCGAATGCCAGCGGCATCAGGCTGAGCTTGGCTTCAAAATCATCCGAGCCGGAAGTGGACTGCCAGACAAACTGCGGCTCAGGGTAACCTTCATACCAAACCTTGTTCCACAGGGCGCTCCAGGAAACTTCCGGATGGTCGTTATCAACCGCGTACAGGTGCAGCTTGCTGCCATCTTCAATGATCAAGGCATTGGAGCGGGGGCTGAAGCCCATAACACCCGGCGCTTTGAGATCGAACTTCTTGTCGAACAGCTCGCGCTCACTCGTGGTGTAAAGCAAAGACAGTTCACCCTCGGGGCTCACAGTGGCAAAGCTCTTGCGGTAGAACTCAGAGGCTATGGTGTCCACCTTACCCAAACCGCTAAACTCGCGGATCTCCTGATAGACACGGCCGCGGTCGCTGGCCACCTGAAAATACTGGGCTACCACACCGCTGTCGTAGCCTACCAGCAGTGAACTGGCGCCTGCCAGCAGGCTCAAACTGGTGACCTTGGCCTTGGCTTTCTCGACATCTATCACCTGTTGCAGCGAGATTTCATCCACATATTGAATGTTGTAGACAAAAATTTTGTTGCCGGACTGCAGCAGCAGTTGGCGCTGATCCGGGGTCATGAGTTGATGTTCAGTACGGGAAGGCGCATCCGGCAGTGGCATGGTTTGTGTGTTCCACTCCACTTCCTCTGTCATCATGTTCTCTTCGCCGACCATCTTGGTCAGTTGCCAGCGATTCTGGCTGTCCTGGTAGGCAAAGCTCATGCTCTCCGAGCCATAGCCGAAGGCGAGATTCTTGAGTGGCGAGCCATCCTCGGCAACCGTCAGTGCCGACTCCCCCAGTGGATACTTGACCTTGGGCGTGATCAGACGCTGGTTATTGGGATAGCTGACACCAAACTCGACCCCGGCCAACAAGAGTTGACCGTTATCCAGTCCGAGGGCAAACAACTGCTGGCTTGGGGCGCTGACGGCGCTGCTGACCACTTTGCTCGAATCCGGCACAGGCAGTTTCACCTGTTGGTGCTGCTGTTCGCCTTTGACCCTGAAGAAATCCACCACGCCTTGGTCACCGACCCGATAGAGCAGTTCATTTTGCTCGTCACTGCCCACCATCAGCGTCTTGTCTGAACTGGCCGGCAGGCTCACTTCGGTGACGGGTTCAACACTGGCGCCGTCAAACACCGGCTTAATCACGTAAAGCAGATAGAAAAAGATCAACAAAAGGGCGACGAACACCATGGTTCCGCCCACTGTTACCCCTATCTGCGCGGCCTTATCCTTGAAGGCTCTGCGGCCGGAGCCTTTGCTCACCAACAGATCTTTCGACGCAGAAGCAGGCTGAATGACCTGACTTTCCATTAAGAACCTCTATTATTAATAGCTGTTAGGCTTTTTTACCGAATTAACCGTACGTTATTGCGTTTCGGCCAACCCAGGTAAGACCATCCCTTATCGAGTGGCTGGGATTATATGACGCAAAAATGACAATAGTGTTACATAGCTTTTTTTAACATTATTCAGGAGTCTGTCTACCATGCTTCGTTACCTTATCACACTGCAAGTCCCTGACAGAAAAGGATTGGTTGAGCAGATTGCCCATGCGGTCAGCCGCCACGGTGGCAACTGGCTCGACTCGGAATTACGTCATATAGACGGGATTTTTGCCGCTATTTTGCTGCTTGAGGTTCCCAGCGAACACTGGGATGACCTGCTCGATGCCCTGGAGTGCATCGATGGTATGGCGCTCACCAGCGCCAGGGCCGGCCAGCAGCAGAAATATATCAAACGCCTGAGTTTCAACCTGGTGGCCTACGACAGGCCCGGGCTGGTGCTGGACATTTCCAACAGGATCAATGCCCTGGGCATCAATATCGAGCAATTCAGCAGCAAGTTTGAAACCGCGGGCCATACCGGCATCGCCCTGTTTCGGGCCACCATCAGCCTGGGATTGACCGACCCTATGCAGGAGGAGCGCCTGACCGAATCTCTCTACAGCATAGGTGATGATCTGGTATTGGATAAGCTGAATCTGACCTGAGCCCGATACTGCAGCTGCCCGACCTCTGACTCTTGAGTGCCTGCAAAAGCAGCAACCGATGTGCAATCGATAATTCCTGTTAGGAAAACTGATACACTGGCGAAAATCACAAGAACAGAGTTTTGTCGTTATGCTTGGAACACTGGATAAGATGGCCGTCGCCCTGGACGAGAACCATCTGGCACAATACACCCTCAGAGTGGCTGAACAGCGCCTGGCGTTGAACCCTTTGATAGGCAAGAGTTTAACCCTGAGTCACACGGGTAACATCTTCTGCTGCAACTGCGGTAAGAAGACCAAGAAGAGTTACTCCCAGGGCCACTGTTATGTCTGTATGCAGAAACTCGCCAGCTGCGATCTCTGCGTGATGAAACCTGAAACCTGCCACTATGATCAGGGAACCTGCCGCGAACCCGAATGGGGTGACACCCATTGCATGGTGCCCCACTATGTTTACCTGTCCAATACCTCGGGAATAAAGGTCGGCATTACCCGCCACACCCAGTTGCCCACCCGCTGGCTGGATCAGGGAGCCACCCAGGGGCTGCCGATATTCAAGGTCAGCAGCAGGCAGCTTTCCGGCCTTATCGAAGTCGAACTGGCCAAACTGATTGCCGACAAGACCAACTGGCAGGCGATGCTCAAGGGCAACAACAACGAGATAGATCTCAAGGCCAAGGCCGAAACGCTATTGCCGAGTATCGAAACCCGCTTGCACGAGCTGGCAATGAGCCGCGGTGATTACAAGATAGAGAGATTGACCGAGGCAGAGACGCAAATTCACTACCCGATCAGTGAGTTTCCAAAGAAGATCAAGTCCCATAACTTTGACAAAGAAGCCGTTGTCAGCGGCACTCTGATGGGCATCAAGGGTCAGTACCTGCTTTTCGATACCGGAGTAATCAATATCCGCAAGTTCACCTCTTATGAAGTGGAAGTCAGCTACTGATTTTTTAATTTGAGCAAACCAGCGGCGCCACTTGGATGGGCGCCGTATTTCATCCTTCAGTACCTTTGGTGCTTGCCAGTACCCCAGAGGCTGCCTATGATGGCCGCCAATAACGCCCTTACACAGATACAGAGCAGAATATGGCCACAGACTCCATGATGGGATCCCAGACTATCGCCGCCCAGACCCAGGCTTGGGTCAAGGAGGTGATCATGAAGTACAACATCTGCCCCTTCGCCAGACGGGAAGTCGAGCGCGACTCGATTCGTTACACAGTTTGCGAAGAAAGCCGTATGGATACTGCCTTGCAGGCGTTGCTGGACGAGTGCCAATATCTGGATGAGCACCCACAAGCGGAAACCAGCCTGTTCATTCTGCCGAGGGGCTTTGAAGGCTTTCACCTCTATCTGGATCTGTTGGCCTTTGCCGAGCAGCTGTTATTCGAAGAGGGTTATGAAGGGGTTTACCAGTTGGCCAGCTTTCACCCCGACTATTGTTTCGAAGGGGAGGCCCAGGATGATGCCGCCAACTATACCAACAGAGCGCCCTATCCGACCTTGCACATCATACGTGAAGCCAGTATGGAACAGGCCCTGGCCGAATATGATGATCCTGAGTCGATTCCCGAGCGCAACATCGCCTTTGCCCGCCGCAAGGGCAGCGAATTCTTCGCCAAACTGCTGCAAAACTGCCTGAGCCGAAAACCATAAAAAAGCAGATAAGCCTTGATGTGATTCAGGCTTATCTGCCCCTTCCCGGGCCTTACCCCAGGCCTTGAAACCCTAGACTTTGAAACGCCCGAGGGTTACCTGGGTCTTATTGATTAGGTCGAAGAGCTCACTGCCATGGTGCGCCGCTTCCTCGGCGCTGCTGGCGGAGATTTCACTCAGATGATGCAACTGTTCCAGATCATGGGACAGACTCTCGGCCGAGCGTGCCTGAGATTGGGTCGCCGAGGCTATCAGGCTGTTGACGCTGGAAATGGCGTCTACCTTGGCGGCAATCAGCTGCAGTGCTTCACGGCTCTGCTGTGCCTGCTCAACCCCCTCCCGAGCCTTGTTACAACTGGCATTCATCACATCTGCGGCATCTTTACTGCCGGCTTGCAAACGTTCTATCATCGCCTTGATCTCTTCGGTCGACTGCTGGGTCTTGCTGGCCAGAGAGCGTACTTCGTCGGCCACAACGGCAAAGCCCCGCCCCTGCTCACCGGCACGGGCCGCCTCTATGGCCGCATTCAGTGCCAGCAGATTGGTCTGCTCGGCAATCGCCTGGATCACTTCGAGGATCCGCCCTATCTGCTGACTGTCATCATAAAGCCGCTGAATCACCCCCGAGGCCCGCTCCACCTCGGCGGCAAGTGAGTCTATCGACTCACGATTGCGCTCTATGATGGCCTGCACTTCCTGGGATACCGCCCTGGCATCCTTGGTGGAATCCTCTGCCTCGGCCGCGTTTTGTGCCACTTCGTGGATCACGCTGGACATATCACGTATCGAGTGGGACATCTGTTCCAGGCTGCCGCGCTGCTCTTGAGTGGCGGCATTGGCACTCTGGGATGTATGGCGGCTTTGGGTGGCTATCTCGGTCAAGGAGCTCGACTGAGCGGTAACATCGGCCAGGGCTTCCTGCACCTTGATAATGAAGTGATTGATGTTGTCACACAGGCCGCGCAACTCATCGTCGCTCGAATACTCGATACGCCGACGCAGATCCCCTTCTCCGCGAGCCAACTCCTGTGCCAGTTGGGTGATCCTGTCCACCGGGCGCATCACCAGGCGCTTCATCACCAGCAGCAGGCAGATGATGATCGCCACGGCGACAGGAATAGCAACGGCTATGCCTCCCAGCAACATAGCATTTGTCTGCCGCTGGATCTCCTGAAGACCCCAGCTCATGCCCAGTACCCCAATCAGCGCCTGATCACGACTGTTGATAATGGGATGAAGTATTTGAATATCCTTGTCGGTAACCAAGGTCTGGGGCTCGCCGGCTTTCAGTTGCGGCAGATGCTGCCCCAGCGAAGCCTGCATCTGGGCGCCGGTATTGCCTGGCTCGCCAAACTGAGCAAAAACGGCCTGCGAAGCATCAAACACCACGGCATACCCGAGGTTCCCCCGGGTCTGTTTGGCCAGATTGATAAACTCCTCCTCGACCTTGTCCGCCTTGCCGAATTTCACCGCATTGAGCAGTTGTTGCGACACGAATCCGGTGATCACCTGACTGCTGACCCGCTCCATATCAACCAGAGTGCTGGTGAGCCTATGCTGGCTTATAAAATTGGTCAGCGTAAAACCGGCCAAAACCACCACAGAGGCGATCAAGGCCATCTTGCTGCTGATCCTGTTGAAGATTCCCATACAGGCCTCCCTGACTGAGGGGAAATAACAAGCAAAAGACGCTTAAAGTAGCTCTACGTTGATCCCCAGTGTAATGGCGCCTATCACTGCACCGGACGAGGGGTCGACAACAGGCAGACTCAGCTGACTCTGATAACTCTGGGTAGACTCATCCTCTTCCACCTCGCTGATATGGATACTGTCTGGCCCCTTGGCGAAGGTTTGCTGCCATTTGGCTTCATCCCCCTGCCAATAATCTGAAGTCATGGCACTCTGTCCCACATTCAATCCCTTGTCATCCATGATGAATATTTCGGTATAAAGGCCATTGCTTTGCTGCAGTTTCTGCCGCAAAAAATCGGAAAGCGGATTGTTGAGAAGCTTATCCACCAATGGCTTGTCGGCGGCAGCAACCTGAGCACGCCATTGCTTGTCCAAGTTGAGAATTTGCTCCTTGGAAAGTTCGGCATTGGCACTGTTTTGTTGCTTGATGCTATCGACGATCAAAGGGTCGCCAAGCCAACTCTTGACCTGGGTATTGGCAAGTTCGCTGATGGCGGCTTCATAGTCGTTGGCATTGGCTGCGGCGGCAACAAACATAGAAGTCGCGCCGAGCAGCGTCACACTGAACAATGCAGCGCAAGATTTGCTGCGACAAAATTTGCTGATAGAGGTCATCTGGGTTGCTCCCTGCTGTGATAGAAATCATCCTGAGATAAGACTAGTCAACAAATCACAAGAGCGCTTGAAAGATAAAAGAATATTCTTAAGTAAGCCGCAAGGCCCAGGCTGACGCCGCCCACTCCAGCCTGGGCCAATAGGGCAGCTCTTCAGAAGGTGAATCTGTGCGACAGGCTTAGCACCAACCTGGCATCGGCATTGTCCGAGTCCAGGCTGGTATCTTCACCTGCCAGTTCAATATCTATGCCGTGATATTGGGTCTGGTAGGCGATGCGGTAGTGTTGATAGCCTCTGCTTCCCTGCCACTGCCACTTGTCTGTATCATCCGATGTGGAACGGTCAAAACTCAACCTCAGCCGGTGACCGGGCGCCAATTCAAAACTGTGGGCCAGCATCACTATGCTATGGCCGGCACCGGTACCAAAGTAATCCCAGCTGTACCAGAGATTCAGCTCCGACTGACCGAATGGCGACTGATAACCCCACTTGGCATAAGCTTCCGGATAGTTGTAGTCATCGGAAAAGGATTCGCCGTGATAGCTGTAATAGGCAAGCCCGGCATCCAGGCTCAGGTGTTCATTGAACTGGTAAAAATAACCTGCATAACCGTCAAGTTCCAACCAGGTATCATCGCCACCACCGAAGTCGACATTGGAAGCGAAGCTGCCAAGATACCAGCCACTTTCACTACTGTAATCCAAGCTGGCCTGTAACGCCGGGCCTTCATCTGTCTGACTGACCCCGTTGAAACTGTAATCCGATGCCAGGGTCACGGTCGATGACCACTCGGCCTCGGCCGTGAAAGTCAGTGTCAGCAGTGCCGCCACACCGCCGCTCTTGAGATAATTTGCCATGGCGTTCAAGCGCATCTGTGTTCCTCTTTTGGTTTTATGGATTGAAGCCGACATCAGTCAGCCAACTCTATTTTATTAAAATCTATAGTGTTTTCTTTGGGAGAGCCTTGGATCCGGCCCAAGGTTTTCAATTTGGTCAGCAGCATGTAACCGGCACAGGCGAAGATAAGCCCAATGGCCAGGGCCCCAACCCATTGAATCTCCAGAAAATCAAGCTGGAACAGCAAGGTCAGCAGTACCATCACGGCGATATTGCCAAGCAGATAGTTGCGTTTGCCGAGCCTGGCAACCGTCAGCCCCAGGTTATCCGTGTAGAGACGGATCAATGAGTCCAGCGAATTGATCACAAAGGTTATGCCCACCATGACCATGGCCAGGTTATAAAAGCCGGATGTGGAGATGGCCTGGGTATCGTAGAAATAGAGGACACTGAACCAAATCGCGATGGGAATGGAGGGAAACACCATCATGGCAAGCAAGAGTTGCCAGGTCTTGATCCCGCCGACAAACCGTGAGGTAAACTGGCCTATCATAATGCTCCAGGCAAACCACCAGAACAGGTAAAAGGCGTGATAATCATTGAGCGGCAACACAAAATGCTTGATATCGACAAAGTACTCACCCAATAACGAAAAGGTGGTAATGAAATCGCCGACAGTGCCGCTCTCCCCTAAAAATGCGCCGCTCCACATCAGGGCTATCAGCGCCACAAACAGCCAGGTACTGGCCAGGCTGAGCACCTTGACGTATTTAATGCTGGTACTGGAATAAACCGCGATGGCGATGACGGCAAACACTATCAGATAGAAGGCGCCTATGACGGACTCTCCATCGCCCATCTCCGGCAGATACCAGGGCAAGTTGCTGAGCAGCAGATAAGCAGTGAAGGCACAGGTGCCGATAATCACCATGTTGTTGATGAACTTTACCGCCTTGAGTTCAAAGAACTTCACTCTGGGCTCAATGACGCAAAAATAGAAACAGGTGACAAAGTAAAAACCCCAGATGAGAAAGGCCCAAAATCCAAACTCTATCGCCAAGGGATTGGAAAAGGCGTATTCGGGGCTGCTGTTGGTATCTGTGTAAGTGCCGAATTCGGTGAGCGGGAACATGATCAAGCCTACATCCAGGCCTGAGGTGAACAAAATAGCGATAAAGGTGTTGATCCGCACCGGGGTGACACCTACGCAGGGGATGTTGCCCCACCGATACAGGATCACCCCTATCATGGCAAAGGTAAATAAGATCCCTGCAGAAAGCCAAAGCTCCATAATTTTTCCCTTTATTGTTGATTTAAATTATATTTTTCTAATTTCAGCCCCAGACTAATGGCGAATTTTGGCCAGCAAAAAGCCCTCGGCTTGGCTGCGCCGATTTCAGCATTGACAGGGGTTAAGGGGCCGACTGCAGACTGGCCCCTTGAGTTTTAAGATCAGCTAGGCCGCTCGGGTGCGTGGCAGCGCTGCTGCGCTCGCCACTTGTCAGCCAGAACAACTGTGGCATCAGAGGCCGGTAAGGCTTCACGGCCGCGGATAATATCGGCGGCCTTCTCTGCCAACATTATGGTCGGTGCATTGAGGTTGCCATTGGGAATGGTGGGGAATACGGAAGAGTCCACGACTCTCAGTCCTTCAATGCCATGCACCCGGTTTTGCGGGTCCACCACGGCCATGGGATCTGTGCCCATCTTGCAGGAACAGGATGGATGATAAGCACTCTCTACCGAGCGACGAACAAAGGCATCTATCTGCTCATCGGTTTCCACCTCGGCACCAGGCTGGATCTCTTCTCCGCGATAACCATCGAATGCCGGCTGATGAATAATCTCCCGGGTCAGGCGCACACAGGCGCGAAAGCCTTCGATATCATCCTGGTGTTGCAAATAGTTGAAACGTATCTGCGGATGCCGGTGCGGATCGCTGCTCTGTACTCTGACCCATCCCCGGCTCTTGGGTTTATTGTGGCCGATATGCACCTGAAAACCATCACCATCAAAGGCTTCCCGGCCGTCATAACGCATGGCAGCGGGCAAGAAGTGATACTGGAGATCCGGTGCGGCCAGGCCCGCCTTGGAGCGGATAAAACCGCAGGATTCAAAATGGTTGGTCGCCCCGAGTCCCGTCTTGGTAAAGAACCAGCGGCTGCCGATCAGGAACTTGTTCCACCAATCCAGTTTGCGGTTGAGGGAAACTGGCTGGGTGCAACGGAACTGAAAATAGAACTCCAGATGATCCTGAAGATTCTCCCCCACCCCGGGCAAGGCATGCTCCAGCTCAATACCGGCTTCTTTAAGGACTTCGGGCGCACCTATACCGGAAAGCTGCAACAGATGGGGCGAACCCACGGGACCTGCTGAAAGGATCACTTCGCCGCCCATGCCAACCACGGCCTGCTGCAACTTGCCGCCGCATTCATAGCGCACCCCGGTTGCCACCTTGTCCTGCAGCAATACCTTGTGCACCAAGGCGCCGGTCACCACTTTTAAATTATCCCGTGTCATGGCCGGACGCAGATAGGCATTGGCCGTAGACCAGCGCACACCATTTTTCACCGTCATATGCATGGCGCCAAAGCCTTCCTGCTGGGCACCGTTGTAATCATCCGTGGCCAGGTAACCGGCTTGCACACCGGCATCAACAAAGGCCTTATACAGAGGGTTAGCCATGCGGTTGCCGTTGTTGACCCCCAAGGGCCCTCTATCGCCTCGATACTTGTCACCGCCAAAGGCCCAAGTCTCGGCCTTTTTGAAATAGGGCAAGCAATCGGCGTAGCTCCAGCCCTCGGCGCCACTGGCCTGCCACTCATCAAAGTCATGGGCGTGACCGCGGACGTAGACCATGCCGTTGATGGATGAAGAACCGCCGAGCACCTTGCCCCTGGGACAATGCATGCGCCGGTTGTCCAGCCCCGGTTCAGGCTCGGTTTCAAACTGCCAGGCATACTTTTGGGTATTCATGGGAATGGACAACGCCGTTGGCATCTGAATAAAGATGCTGCGATCGCTGCCGCCGGTTTCCAGCAACAAGACCCGTTTGTTTTTATCTTCGCTCAGGCGGTTGGCCAGCACGCACCCTGCGCTACCGGCACCGACAATGATGTAATCGAAATTCTGATTCATAACGGCTCCTTAAAATGGACTTTCCAGGGGCTGCATGCCGACATAAACCGATTTGGTCTGGGTATAGGCCTTGAGGGTTTCACTGCCGTTCTCCCGGCCGACTCCCGAAAGCTTGTAGCCACCGACGGGCATCTCCGAGGGTGAGGCGCCATAGGCATTGATCCAGCAAATCCCAGCCTGAAGCCGATGAATCACCCTGTGGGCGCGGCGAATATCGCGGCTAAATACCGCAGCAGCCAGACCAAGGGCCGTATCGTTGGCGCGGCGGATCACTTCCGCTTCATCGTCGAAAATCAATACAGACATCACAGGGCCGAAGATCTCTTCACGGCAAATACGCATCTTGTCATCACAGTCGACAAATACGGTCGGCTCAACAAAGAAACCCTCTGGGGCCGAGTCCGGCGTCAAAGGCTTGCCACCGCAAAGGAGCCTTGCCCCCTCGGCCTGCCCAAGGGCGATATACTCGAGCACCTTGTCTCTGTGCGCGCTGGATATCAGGGCGCCGAAATTGGTGTCCGGCGCCATGGGGTCGCCGGCCTTGATATTGGCCATCCTTTGCTGCAAACGTTCGATAAAGGCCGGGTAAAGGTTGCGGGCGACATAGACCCGGGTACCATTGGTACAAACCTCTCCTTGGGTATAAAAGTTGCCCAGCATGGCGGCGCTGACGGCATCCTCCAGCTCGGCGTCTTCAAAGATGATCAGCGGGGACTTGCCCCCCAGTTCCATGGTGACATCCTTGAGACTGGAGGCCGCTGCCGCCATCACCTTCTTGCCTGTGCCCACCTCGCCGGTAAAGGACACCTTGGCGATATCCTCACTGTGAGTCAGCCATTGACCTACTTCGGCCGCGCCCTGCACCACATTGAACACCCCGGCGGGCACACCGGCTTCGATAAAGATTTCCGCCAGCTTCAGAGCGCCGAGCGGGGTCTCCTCAGACGGCTTGAAAACCATCGCGTTACCGGCGGCCAACGCCGGCGCCGACTTCCAACAGGCTATCTGCAAAGGATAATTCCAGGCGCCGATACCGGCACAGATCCCCAGCGGTTCACGGCGGGTATAGAAGAAATCATCGCCAACACTTTGCTGACAGCCTTCCAGGCCCACCACTATGCCAGCGAAGTATTCTATGGCATCTGCCCCTGTGACCACGTCCACCACAGACGCCTCCTGCCAGGGTTTACCCGTATCCAGCACTTCGATTTTGGCCAGCTCATCGTTGCGCTGCCGCAACAGGGCCACCGCCTTCAACAGCACCCGGCTGCGCGCCATGGCGCTCATGGTTGACCAAGCGGCAAATCCGCGTTTGGCACTGGCAATGGCCGCCTGTTTGATGGCCTCATCGGCCACTTCAACGCGGTATTGCACCTGGCCCGTGCCAGGGTTAATCACCTCAAAGGATTCACCCGAGGCGTTGGCCATATAACGACCGTCAATAAAATTCTGATAAACAGGCTGTGTCATCAATGTACTCCGTGATAAGCCAGACTTTGGTCAATGAAATCGATACACCAGGATTCTGCGGCAGCAAACGCCTGCTCAGGTTCAGGACTGAGAGCACTGCGCAGCCAAAAACCGTCAATCATGGCGGCCACCTGCTCGGCACTCTTGAGCGCCTGCTCCCTGGGCAATAACTGTTTGAAAGAGAAGGCCAAGTTACTCTGCAGTCTGGCACTGTTGACCTGCTGCAACCTGGCAAGCCCGGGCTCATGCATGGACTGAGCCCAGAAATTAAGCCAGGTACGGGTAGCCGCCCCCGAGCGTTGAAACTCGGTGAAGTTGGCCGCCACTATGGCGTGCAGCCGTGCCTTGGAGGAAAGCTGCCGCTCTGCCGTTTGCGCCAGCAAAGCCAGCTTCAGTTGCTCCAGCAAATGCCGCAATGTCGCTTCAATCAGCTCCTGCTTGCCACCGAAATAATGGCTGATGATCCCCGACGACAACCCGGCTAGGCGGCTGATGCTGTTGATGGTGGTATTGTGCAAACCATTGGCGGCCACCGAGGCCATAGTGGCATCGATCAGTTGCTGGCGGCGCACGGGTTTCATTCCAATCTTGGGCATATTTTTTATTAATTGACCGTTCAATTAAAAACAAGCCTAATGATTTGAACTGTAATTATCAACCTGACCGGAGCCGAGTTTTCAGATCACACAAGTCACAAAACAGTGATTTACCTCACAGCAACAAATGCTTACGTTGCTTGAAATTTATCTGAAAAAGTTTCTATTTACCGACAAAACTTCGCTATTTCTGAGGTGTTAACCGAAAAATTACCGCAGAACGACGCAAGTGTTCACCGCCAAAATAGTTACAACAGATATCATTTGAGCTAAAGCCTTATGACTCACTCTGTAACCCGATAGCGCAGATAAATACGCCTGTCGCTCCGGACCTAACCTGCTGCTTGGAAGCCGGACACTGAGATTGAGACTGGGGCTGAGGATAAGGCGATGAGTAGGGGGAAGCTGAGAATAAGGTGACAATGAGAAAGAGTGATTAGAATGAGGAGTTATGACCAAAAAAGAGGAGTCATAATTAACAAGAGGAATACTGAACCTGGAAGCCGACTAACGCTGAACCATGTTGGGACGGGTAACAGATGAATAAAGTGAAAAGGCGGATAAAGCGCAAGACAAGAGTCCCTGCAAAGGGTTAGGGAAGGTGCGAACAAGTCCCATGCGTGCTCTGCGTTGGCTTACAGGCCTGTATGCAAGGCGTGGTTCGCAGCAAATGGCTAGTCCTTTACAAGAAGCACAACATAGCAGACAGGTTTGTAAGCCACGCCCTTTGGGGCTTTCACAGCAACCGGCTCTCTGCGTTATCCGACTTCGACAGGCCCCGGCATGCCTTCAGTCAGATGCCTTGAAAGCCAATTGCTGTGCAAGCCAGAGTGCCACGAGGACTTATTCGCACCTTCCTTAGTAAAAGAGCCCGGCCAAATACCGGGCTCTGGCATCAGATGAGGTCGGCTGGCAGAAAAATAACTACCGCAGCAAGACCTATGACCGACGACCGAAATCTATCAGGGTGTTGCGATACAGTTCGAGCAGCGCCTCGTTGCGCACCCCCACCCCAACACTTTGCGCCGGCATATCGCTCCAGTCATCATGGGGATGGCGCCGCTCGTAGGTTTTCTGCATTGTGTGGCCAATGGCCGGGCCGGAGCAAACCACCCGCACAGGCCCCTTTCTCAGGGTAAACAGGCTGGGATCTATCACATAGGCAATCGCCGAGGGGTCGTGCACGTGGCAGCCGGAAATTCCCAGGCTACGCTGGTAAAAGTCGAGATAGAAACGGCTTATCTGGTGAATAAAGCGTCCCGGCTCACCGGCTTCATCGCGCAGCTTATCCAGATACTCGGGCGTAAAGAAACTCTCATGGGTCACATCCAGACCGATAATCACCACGGGCCAGTCGGCAGTAAATACGATATCGGCCGCCTCGGGATCGTCATGGATATTGGCTTCGGCAAACGGGCTGACATTGCCCTGATGGCCGTTAACCCCGAAGGCCCCGCCCATGATCACCACTTCTTTAACCAGTTTGGTGATCCCGGGTTCATGCTGCAGCGCCAGAGCCAGATTGGTCAGAGGCCCAACAGCCACAAGAGTGATCTCCCCCGGCTGCGCCTTGAGCTGCTCGACGATATACTGCCATGCCGGACGGGGATCGGCGCTTAGGCTGACATCGGCGGCGGTGACTTGCAGATCGCCAAAACCGGTATCACCATGAACTATGGTGGTAGGGCCGACAGGAGGGCGCGACAGCGGCTTATCCGCCCCCATGGATACGTCTGCCTTCATGCCGTATTTCTGTTTCAAGTAAAGGGCATTGCGAGTGCTGTTTTCAATGGTGGCGTTGCCAAATACTGTGGTGATACCGATAAGATCCACACCGGCATGCCCTTCGGCAAACAGAATTGCCATTGCATCATCAATACCGGGATCTGTATCCAGGATAATTTTCTTCGTCACAATCCAGCTTCCTTTGTGATGTTATTGATATTATCTGTGCCGCTGCAAGCCGGCGGCACTGGCCCATTCTAGCGCTAAATCTCACGCTGTGCGCCCCATAATACCGCGCCCTATCGAGGAAATGAGACACAGGGGTCAGTATCTGTTCACCTAAGGGCTATCACTGCAATATTCGGCTCTCATCCGGATAAGTTTTATAGCCCATAAAAGCGGCGAAACGCGCAATCAAGCGGCATGAACCACCGCGGTATTGCAGGCAATTATTGCTTTTCTGACAAATGCCTACAGCAAAGATGCTGTTCTTGATAGCCGCGAGCGAATAGGACTTTAGTCTGATATCAGCCACAACCACCTTCCATTAACATCGATACATCAAAACAACAACAAGAGGTGTCCCATGAATGCTGTGCTGTTGATGTTAATGGGCCTGGGCGCGATGGCGGCCGGCTATTTTGTCTATTCAAAATTCATCTGCGAAAAAATCTTCAAAGTCGATCCCAACTTCGTGACTCCTGCACACGAGATGCAGGATGGTATCGACTATGTGCCCACCAATAAATATGTGCTTTGGGGCCACCACTTTACCTCTGTGGCCGGAGCTGCACCGATTATCGGCCCGGCTATTGCGGTTATCTGGGGCTGGGTGCCGGCCTTCCTCTGGGTGGTGTTCGGCACCATCTTCTTTGCCGGGGTGCACGATGCCGGCGCCATCTGGGCCAGTAACCGCAACAAGGCCAAATCCATAGGTGCGGTCACGGGTGATGTTATCGGCGAGCGGGCCCGCAGCATCTTTATGGTGGTGATATTCTTGGTGTTGCTCATGGTTAACGCCGTGTTTGCCGTCGTCATTGCCAAGCAGTTGATCAACTTCCCCAGCGCCACCCTGCCGGTTTGGGGCGCCATAGTGGTGGCACTCATCATAGGCCAGCTTATCTACCGCCGTCTTATCAACCTCTTGGTGGTGTCCATTGTCGGCGTGGCAGCATTGTACGCGCTCATCTATATCGGCCCGTCTTTGCCGCTGGCATTGCCGGAAACCCTGGGGCCGCTGTCGGATAACCAAAGCTGGATCATCCTGCTGTTTGTTTATGCCGCCATCGCCTCGCTGCTGCCGGTATGGATGCTGCTGCAACCACGGGACTATATCAATGGTATTCAGCTGTTTATCGGCTTAGGCTTGCTTTACGGCGCCGTGCTTCTGGGTGCGCCTGATATAGTGGCACCGGCCTTTAATACCGATGTGCCCGAAGGCACTCCATCCATAGTGCCACTGCTGTTTGTCACCATTGCCTGCGGTGCGATTTCCGGCTTCCACGGCCTGGTTTCCAGCGGAACCACCTCAAAACAACTGGATAAAGAACCGGATGTGCGTTTTGTCGGTTACTTTGGCGCCATAGGCGAAGGCTCCCTGGCACTGGCGGCCATCATAGCCGCCACCGCGGGTTTTGCGACCCTGGCCGACTGGCAGGCTGTCTATCACGCCTTTGGGCAGGGGGGCGTCAGCGCCTTTATCAAGGGCGGCGCCAATATCCTCGAATCCGGGATAGGCATGGATGAAACCATGGCGCAAACCCTGCTGACAGTAATGGTAGTGCTGTTTGCCGGTACCACGATGGACACAGGCTTGCGGCTGCAGCGTTACATCTTCCAGGAATGGGGCAGCATCTATAACCTCAACTGGATGCAAAATGGCGCCGTCGCCACTCTGCTGGCCGTGGGCACCTGCTTGCTGCTGGCCTTCGGCGCCGGCGGTGACGGCTCGGGTGGCATGCTGATCTGGCCGCTGTTTGGCACCACCAACCAGTTACTGGCTGGCCTGACATTGTTGGTAATCACAGTGATGCTGGTGAAACTGGGTCGCCCCATGTGGTATACCCTGGCTCCGCTTATCTTCCTGCTGGTGATGACCACCATGGGCCTGCTTATTCAACTCAAAGGCTTCTACGACAAGCAGGATTGGTTCCTGTTTACTCTGGACTTGGTGGTACTGATCGCCGCCATAGTGATTTCACTGGAGTGCAGTGCCACGCTGAGCCGTTCGCTCAAGGCGCGTAAAACTGCGGCGGAGAACGACTGATGAAACTGGCGAAGATCAAGGCATTGGTCAAAGACCTGAGCCACCTGGCGGAAGAGGCGTATAACGCCCCCTTCCGCTCGGCAGTCGCCCGCGCCCGCAGGGAGCAGGACGATCTTTTTATGCTGCTGATCTTCTCCGAAATGATGGGGGTACCCAACCCGGCCAGTTACTACACTCTGGAGCTGCAGCCCTTGATGCTGGAAAAGTTCCATGACTGGCACCTGCGTATGGGTATGCCCCACTCACCGCTGGATCAGTTCAGATGCTGTTGAAACAAGATGTTAATTAAGGACGGGCTATGGCGCAGCTTACAGACAAACGTATTCTGTGGGTGGGTGGCAAAGGCGGTGTCGGCAAGACTACTGTCTCCTCCTCACTGGCCCTGTTGGCGGCCGGGCGCGGCAAGAAAGTCCTGCTGGTGTCCACAGATCCGGCCCACAGCCTGAGCGATGCCTTTGCCAAGCAGATAGGCGATCACTGCACCCGGCTGGCACCCAATCTGGATGCACTGGAAATCGACCCGGATGAGGAAGTGCGCCAACATCTCGACCGTGTCAGCCAACAGTTGAAGAGTTTTACCCGCCCGGAGATGTTCGTTGAAATCGAGCGGCAGATGCGCCTCACCCGTCAGTCTCCCGGTGCCCAGGAAGCCGCCTTGCTGGAGCGGATTGCCAAGACCCTGGAAAGCGGCCTCGGTGAATACGATCTGATTATTTTCGATACCGCGCCCACCGGCCATACCCTTAGGCTGCTGAGCCTGCCTGAGGCGATGGCCGCCTGGACCCAAGGTATGCTGAGCGCCAATCAGAAATCAGAGAAGCTCGGCGCCATGCTGTCGCACCTGACACCCGGCCGGGGCCGTGATGTCGATAACCCCTTCGACGATCCGGCCGAGCACGCCACCGCCGGAATGGCGCCGCGCAACAAGGCCATAGCCGAAACCCTGCTGGCCCGCCAACGGCTGCTGCAGCGCACCCGTGAGCTGATTAAAGATCCGCAGCAAACAGGGCTGCTGTTTGTTCTGACCGCAGAGAAGCTGCCTATTCTGGAAACCTGCCGCGCCGTGGCCAGCCTGCAGGCCGAGCAGTTACCGTTGGCAGGTTTGGTGGTCAATCGACTGCTGCCACCCGAGGCCGACGGCAGTTTTCTTGCCAAACGCCGCCAGCAGGAAGCCGTGCACCTCGAAGAGATAGACGTAAACTTTAGCAAGCTGCCCCGCTTTCGACTGCCCCTCAAGGAAACCGATATCCAGGGCCTGAGCGGTCTTGAACAGATGGCGACAGAACTGGCCAAAGCAGGGCTGTAAATTCAGCCAATTTCCCTTCAATCGTTTGGCCTATTTCACCAAACGCAGACAACACCTGCACCCAATCGCGAGCTCCGGCAAGGGGCTACTGATATCAGAAGGTATACCTTTGACACAGCTAAATCCGCAGCATAAGAGACGCCGTAGCCTATAAAACCAATCACCAGAAAACTTCACAAGACTTTGAGTTTAAACATATAAAAACCAATCAACTCAAATCAAGAAGGCGCAGTGGCGCAGCAGTCTCTACATCTCAACGTTGCCTGTTACCAAGATCACCAACCTCAAAGTTAACAAAATTTAAACAATCGCTTGATTAAAACCAGTGTTAGCCATATACATGAGGGTGCAGAAGTTTAGCAGTTGCGAAATAAACCAACATTAACCAGCAACTTCGTGGACTAACCTATGAAAAAGCTAATCGGACATGGAGATTGGCCCAGTGCCAAAAGTCTGTTCTCTGCCCTGATCCCCAGCCTGTTTGCGCTGGGAACCCTCCCCCTAGCTGCAGCTGAAACGCAAACCACCCAGGCGGTCGACAGCCTGGCGCAGCAATGTTTTATTATTCAATCGCCGACCAATGGCCAGTATCTGCATCGCTTCCATCAGGGAGGCACTGTGGATGATGGTCTGAGTTATCGTTTCGATAATATCAGCCAGGCCGAGGCCAGTGCGTTTTACTTCAAACCCAGTCGCCGCGGTCATTTTATGATGACAGACGCAGATGGCCGCTTCTTTGCCAGCCATCTGCCGGCCGAAGTCA